>NZ_JBVDDO010000001.1:617815-649066 GCF_055454375.1 Brachybacterium sp. B718/18
CCCCCCCCCCCCCCCGCCCCTGCACGCCGCTCGCCGCCCCGCAGGAGGACGCCATGACCACGCCCCACTCCCCCGCTGCCCCCGGAGCGGACCGCCCGCTCGGCGTCGCTCTGATCGGCTACGCCTTCATGGGCCGTGCACACTCCCAGGCCTGGCGCACCGTCGAGGCCGCCTTCGAGGTCCCGCCGATCGCCCGCCGCGTGATCGTGGGACGGGACGAGCAGGCCGTCGCCGAGGCTGCCGACCGGCTCGGCTGGGAGGAGCACGGGACCGACTGGCGCGAGGTCATCGGCCGCGAGGACGTCGACATCGTGGACGTCTGCACCCCCGGCTTCCTCCACGCCGAGATCGCGATCGCCGCCCTCGAGGCCGGCAAGCACGTGCTCTGCGAGAAGCCCCTCGCCAACGACACCGCCGAGGCGGAGGCGATGGTCGCCGCGGCCGAGGCGGCGCAGGCGCGCGGCCAGGTCGCCGCGCTCGGTCACACCTACCGGCGCGTCGCCGCACTGCGCCTCGCGCGGGCGTACGTGGAACGGGGACGGCTCGGCACCATCCTCCAGGTCCGCGCCGCCTACCTGCAGGACTGGCTGGTGGACCCCGCCTCCCCGATGAGCTGGCGCCTGCGGAGGGAGACCGCCGGCTCCGGCGCGCTCGGCGACATCGGCTCGCACGCCATCGATCAGGTCCAGTACCTCACCGGTCAGCGCGTCACCGCGGTGCGGGGCCGCCTCGCGACGCTCGTCCCCGAGCGGCCCGGTCCCGACGGCCCCGAGCCCGTCACCGTCGACGACGCCGCCTGGGCGACCCTCGAGCTCTCCGGCGGCGCGATCGCCTCGATCGAGGCGAGCCGCATGGCGACCGGCGCGAAGAACCAGCTGACCGTCGAGGTGTACGGCACCGAGGGGGCGCTGCGCTTCGACCTCGAGAACCTCAACGAGCTGTGGTTCCTGGACCGCACCCTCCCGGCCGAGGAGCAGGGCTTCACCCGCGTGCTCGTCACCGAGGGGTCCCACCCGTATCTCAGCGCCTGGTGGCCCTCGGGGCACATCCTGGGCTGGGAGAACTCCTTCACCAACCAGGCCCGGGACCTCCTCGTCGCGATCTCCGGCGGCGAGGCCTTCTCACCCGACTTCGCCGACGGCCTCGCCCTGCAGCGGGTGCTCGACGCGATCATCGCCTCCGACGCGGCCGACGGGGCGACGATCACCCTCTGAACTCCCTTCGAGCTCCCGCTGCGCTCCTGCCGAGCCCGCTCTGAGCCCCCTCCGAGCCGCCCACGCCAACCCCGCCGCCGACACCCCACCTACCTGCATCCGACCTTGACGCCCGTTGCGAAGGAGCACCGACCATGGCTCATCCCCACACCCTGTACACCGGCCAGTGGGCCGATCTCACCCTCGACGAGGTCGCGGAGCTCGCGGCCGGCTGGGGCTACGACGGCCTCGAGATCGCCGTCGCCGGCGAGCACCTCGACGCGAGCCGCTGGGACGACGCGGACTACATCGCCGAGCGGCTCGGGATCCTCGAGAAGCACAGGCTGAAGGTCTGGGCCATCTCCAACCATCTCAAGGGCCAGGCGATCTGCGACGACCCCATCGACTTCCGCCACCAGGCGATCGTCGGCCCCGCGGTGTGGGGCGACGGCGACCCGGAGGGCGTGCGGCAGCGCGCCGCCGAGGATATGAAGAACACCGCCCGCCTCGCGCAGAAGCTCGGCGTCGACACCGTCATCGGCTTCACGGGCTCGAAGATCTGGAAGTACGTGGCGATGTTCCCGCCCGTCGGCCAGGACGTGATCGACGAGGGCTACCAGGACTTCGCCGACCGCTGGAACCCGATCCTCGACGTCTTCGAGGAGTGCGGGGTGCGCTTCGCCCACGAGGTCCACCCCTCCGAGATCGCGTACGACTACTGGACCACCCAGCGGACGCTCGAGGCGATCGGCCACCGCGAGTCCTTCGGCCTGAACTGGGACCCCTCCCACTTCATGTGGCAGGAGATCGACCCGGTCTCCTTCATCACCGACTTCGCGGACCGCATCTACCACGTGGACTGCAAGGACATCCGGGTGCGTATGACCGGCCGCAACACCCGCCTCGGCTCCCACCTGCCCTGGGGCGATCCGCGGCGCGGCTGGGACTTCGTCTCCTTCGGCCGCGGGGACGTGCCCTGGGACGCCGCCTTCCGGGCGCTGCGCTCGATCGGCTACGAGGGCCCGATCTCCGTGGAGTGGGAGGATGCCGGCATGGACCGATTGCACGGCGCCGAGGAGGCGCTCGCCTTCCTGCGTTCCCTGGACTACCCGGCCTCCGAGGTGTCCTTCGACGCCGCGTTCAGCAGCGAGGGCTGAGCGCATGTCCCCGACGCATCTCGACGAGCGGGAGGCCCTCGCCGCCTCCTTCCTCGCGCTCGGTCCCGCGGCCCCGACGATCCTCCCCGGGTGGGACGCACGCGAGCTGATGGTGCACCTGCTGCTCCGGGAGCGGTACAGCGCCCTGGTGCCGGGCCTGCGGATGCCGGGGCCCTACGGGGCGCGGGCCCGGGCCGTCGAGGGCGAACTGCGTGCCGCGGACTGGGAGACGCTCGTCGAGCGCCTGCGGGAGGGACCCGGCCGCCTCTCGCCGCTCGGCGCGATCGACCGCCTCAGCGGCCTCGCCGAACAGCTGATCCATCACGAGGACCTGCGTCGGGCGCAGGACGGCTGGGAGCCGCGCGGTCCCGGCGCGGTCTCCCAGGAGGACGCCTGGCGGGCGGTACGGCTGATGGCGCCCCTGACCCTGCGGGTCCCGGTGCGGGTGCTGCTGGTCTCGCCGCTCGGCGGGGCCCGGGTAGGCTCCCGCACGGCCGACGCGAGCGTGCGGGTCCACGGCGAGCCGGTGGACCTGCTGCTCTGGGCGACGGGGCGGGAACGGGTCGCGCGGGTGCGGGTGCACGGCGACGACGCGGGCCGACGGGCGCTCGCCGCAGGAGGCCGCGGCCTCTGACGCGAGACCTCGCGGGCCGCGACCTCTGACCATGGGGTTCGCGGCGTCTGCCGCGAGGATCCCGGCGCGCTCTGCTCAGCCGCGCTCGAGCAGGAACAGCCGCGGGTGGTGGCCCTTCTGGAAGAAGCGGTGCTCGCGGATCGGCCGCCAGCCGACGCGGTCGCCGTCGAGCACCGCGTGCATGCGGGTGATCTCGTGGGTGAGGATGCCGAGACGGGCCTCCGGGGCGGCGAGTTCCGCGGCGCGGCGCAGCAGGTCCGCGAGCAGCTGCTGGTTGCTCTCGTGCTCCCCGTGGAGGGTGCCCCACGGCGGGTTCGTCACGATCCGGGTGAAGCCCGGCTCGATCTTCGCCGTGCGCACGTCGCCGACTTGCCAGTCGATCCGACCGCGACGGCGCGCCGCCCGCTGATGCCGTTCGGCGGCCTCGATCGCCGCCGGGTCCAGGTCGATGCCGTGCGAGCGTGCGGGAGCGACCTCGTGCAGCTGTTCGACCAGGAAAGTGCCGGATCCGCAGGTCATGTCCAGCAGCGAGTCCTCCTCGCCGATCTTCAGCAGGTCGAGGACGGTCGCGGCGATCGTCGCGTTGACGGCGCCGGGGTAGTTGATCACGCGCCAGGCCCGCGTGGAGAGCGGTCGCGGCGTGGTGCGCAGCAGCACCTGCCAGGTGCCCGCCTCCCGTCCGCGACGCACCCGCACGACGAGGTCGCCGTCGGTCGCCGGCGCGACGCCGGCGAGTTCCGCGATCGTCTCGGCGACCCGGAGCATCTCGGGGGTGTCGGAGCCCGCGGCCTCGAGGCGGAGCCCCGTGAAGCGCTGGCGCGGCCGCTGCCGGGCCACGTCCTCGAGGAGGGTGCGGAGCCGCTGCTGCACCGAGGTCTCGAGCAGCTCGCGCGGTCGCCGCGCAGGCACGGTGAGGGCGGTGGAGGCGGAGACCGCGCGCCGCAGGGACCGCACCGCGTCGAGATCGTCCGTCTCGAGAGCGAGCTCGGTGGGGGTCACGATCCGGGCGGGGCCGAGACGGGAGGCCTCGACCAGGGCGGCGTCGGCACAGCCCCGGAGGACCTCGAGCACGAGCTGATGGACGGCGGTCGGCACGGAGGGACCTTCCTTCGGTGGGCGGCGGCGTGATCTGTGCAGGCTACCGGCTGTGAATGCGCGACTGTGCAGGTGGGTGTCGGTAGACTCGCGGGGTGTTCATCGTGAGTGTGTGTTCCCTGAAGGGCGGCGTCGGCAAGACGTCGGTGACCCTGGGCCTGGCCTCGGCCGCCCTCCATCAGGAGGTGAACACCCTCGTGATCGATCTCGACCCGCAGGGCGACTCGACGCTCGGCCTGCTGGGCGAGCCGGCGAGCACCCTCGACATCGCGGAGGTCCTCACCTCGCCGCGCACCGAGACGATCGACCGGTCGATCATCGATGCGCCCTGGTCGAAGGACGCCGCCTCGCACCTCGACATCATCCCCGGCTCGAGCCGCTCGGCGGTGCTCGACGCCCCCGCCCCCGGCCCCCGGGAGGTGCGGCGCCTGCGCGACGCCCTCGACAAGCGCACCCACCAGTACGACCTGGTGCTGATCGACTGCCCGCCGTCCCTCAACGGCCTCACCCAGATGGCCCTCGCCGCGTCGGACCGCGCCCTCGTGGTCGCCGAGCCGGGCTTCTTCGCGGTCACCGCCGCGGATCGCGCGCTCAAGCTCGCCGCCGAGATGCGCGAGGAGGGCATCGCGCCCCGACTGCATCCGCTGGGTCTGGTCGTGAACCGGTACCGTCCGCGCTCCGTCGAGCACCAGTACCGTCTCGCCGAGCTGCGGGACCTGTTCGGCGATGCCGTGCTGGAGCCGGTGATCGAGGAGCGCGTCGGCCTGCAGCAGGCCCAGGGCGGCGCCGTGCCGCTGCACACGTACGAGGGGGCCTCCGGCAAGCGGCTCACCGAGGACTTCGATGCCCTGCTGAAGACGGTCCTGGACTCGCGCCAGCACTCCTGAGCGAGCCGGGCACGAGCCCGAGCACGAGAGAACGGCGGGTCCCCTTCCCCAGGGACCCGCCGTTCTCGGTTCGGGGCGGCGCGCAGGCCGCGAGATCAACCGGCGCGGCGGGAGCGGCGACGGGCCGCCAGCTCGTCCTGCAGCGCGAGGGCGGCGTCATCCGCCGGGTTGATCCCGGGGAGCACGGCGAGGTCGTTCTCGACCTCGCGCCACACGCGCCCGACGGCGATGCCGAACACGCCCTGGCCGCCCTGGACCAGATCGAAGACGTCCTCGGCGGAGGTGCACTCGTAGACGGAGGCGCCGTCGCTCATGAGGGTGATGCCCGCGAGGTCGTCGATGCCGCGCTCACGCAGGGCCGAGACCGCGACGCGGATCTGCTGCAGGGAGACGCCGGTGTCCAGGAGTCGCTTGACGACTTTGAGCACCAGGATGTCGCGGAATCCGTAGAGGCGCTGGCTGCCGGAACCGGTCGCCCCGCGCACGCTCGGTTCGACGAGGCCGGTGCGCGCCCAGTAGTCCAGCTGGCGGTAGGTGATGCCGGCAGCCTTGCACGCGGCGGGACCGCGGTAGCCGAGCTCCCCGGGCGTCTCGACGACGTCGTCGAAGAGCACGCCCTGTGCGGGCTCGGCGGGCACGGTCGACTGCTCAGTGCGGTCGTCGCCGTTCATGGCGTTCACAGCTACCTCCGGATCTGGCTCTCAGAGGGGGAAGGGTGAGAGCACGCTGACAGAGTATCCCCTCCCCCGCGCACCGGGACACCGGCGCGCCGTGGGGTGGGGCACCTCAGATCACGGGACGATGACGATCCGCAGTCAGGCGCGCTGCTCTCAGCCCTCCCGGACTTTCCGCCGCAGCATCGCGCTGTGCAGGGAGATCATCGACTCGCCGAGGTCGCGGGCGAAGTCCTCGGCGCCACCACGAGCCGCGGGGTCGCCGGTGCGCGACCGGGGCCGCGCGACGGAGCCGATCATGTGCGCCTCGCGCTCGGCGGAGGTGCGCAGCATGACCAGGTGACGGGGGTGCAGTCCCACCTCGGCCAGGTCGCGGGCGGAGGTGACGATCTCGAGCTCCGTGGGGCCGTAGAACAGCGCGCCTTCGGGGAGGAATCCGTACTGCTCGAGCTCGATCAGGAAGTCGTCGTCGACCCCGGCGCGCGCCGCGAGACCGCGGCGATCCAGGCGAACGGCCTGCACCGCGGCCGTCGGCCCCGGACGGGAGGCGATCGAGGTGACCTCGGGATCCACGCCGTGCGAGAGGAGGTGCTCCTTGATGACCTTGAGCGGCCAGAAGCGGTCCCGCTGGGCGCGCAGGACGAACAGCAGACGGTCGACGTCCTCCGGGCGGTACTTGCGGTAGCCCGTGGAGGTGCGCTCCGGGGAGATCAGGCCCTCGGACTCGAGGTAGTGGAGCTTGGAGTGCGAGAGGTCCGGGAACTCGTCCCGGACGGCGTCCAGCACCTGGCCGATGCTGAGCCGCGCCGGCCCGGACGAGCCCGGCCTGCGCTTCGCGGAGGCCGGCATCCGCTCAGGCCCTCCCGGTGAAGGGGTGGTAGGTCAGGCGGTACTTGCCGATCTGCACGTCCTGCCCGGGGCTCAGGCGCAGCTCGTCGACGCGGTCCTTGCCCACGTAGGTGCCGTTGAGCGACCCGAGATCGCGCACGAGGAAGGCGTCGCCGTCGCGCACGAAGGCCGCGTGCTTGCGGGAGACCGTCACGTCGTCGAGGAAGATCTCGCAGTTCGGGTGGCGACCGGCGATGGTCGTGTCCGAGTCGAGCAGGAAGCGCGCCCCGAGGTTCGGGCCCTTGCGCACGATGAGCAGGGCGCTGCGCGGCGGCAGGTTCTCGATGGCGCGGCGGTCCTGCGAGGACAGGCCCGGCTCGACCTCCTCGAGGGGGTCGCTGGGCGAGATCGCGCTCAGCTTCGACGTGTGGTCGAGATTCTCGTCGTTCCACTCGGTGTTCCCGGACACCCCGCACCCCTTCCTGGACTACTGTCCGCGACCTCTGACTCGGTCGCGGGCCGCGCCCCCGGTCGGGGTCGCGCGCGGCGCTCCTGCTGGTGAACAGGAAACCGCCCGTCCCATCCTCGCACGTCCGCCCCCGCTCAGGGGACGATCGGGCCAGCCTGCGGCGAGGATTTGACGATCACTTGACCACCTCGGAGTGCTCGGGGTCGGTCAGCTCGACGACCGCCTCGATGCGCACGTCGTCCTCGCTCGCGATCGCGAGGGTGCCGCCGTCGGCCGCGACGGAGTCGGCGGAGCCTCCGGGGATCCGCAGCGCGGGGTCCATCACGTCGGGGTCGCCGATCGCCCGCACCGTGTAGGGCGGGCGGACGACGGTGCCGTCCACGAGCAGCGCACCGTCCTCGTCGCTGGTCACCGAGGTGGAGGCGACCACGCGCACGTCCCCGATCTGGATCACCTCGGCACCGGCGTTGCGCAGCTCCTGGATCACGCCGAGCAGGGTGGAGGGACGCACCTTCCGCCCGGGATCGGAGATCGACACGACGATGCCGCGACCCTGGGCGGGGGCGGTGCCGGCGATGATCTCGAGCTGCTCGAGGCGGTCCTCCGCGGCGGCGCGGGCGACGGCGTCGTCCTCCTGCCCGCTGCGGAGGTCCTCGAGGGTGCGATCGAGCTCCGCGTTCTCGAGCTCCAGATCCGAGACGTGACGATCCGACTCGTCGAGCAGCCGCACCAGCTCCTGCTGCGAGGCGCCCTCGAGGGAGTCGTCGCCCTGGCGGACCTGGATCGCGATGGACACACCGAGGAGCAGGCAGAGCAGGCCGACGATCACCTGGGACCGGGTGGCGCGCGGGCGGAGGGTCCGGCGGAGGTTCGACCAGGCCCGGTCCTGGTCCGCGCGGGTCTCGGGGATGCGGGTGCCGTCGCTCATGACCGGAAGAGGCGGCGTCGGATCGCCGCCGCGTTGGAGAAGATCCGGATGCCCAGCACGACCGTCACCGCGGTCGACAGCTGCGGGCCGACCCCGAGCTGATCGCCGAGGAACACCAGCAGGGCCGCGATCAGCACGTTGAACAGGAAGGAGGTGATGAAGACGTGCGCGTCGAAGGCGCCGTCCAGACTTGCCCGGAGGCCGCCGGCGAGGGTGTCGAGGGCAGCGACCACGGCGATCGGCAGATAGGGCTGCAGGGCGACGGGGACGTCGGGCTGCAGGACCAGCCCGAGGGCGATGCCCAGGGCGAGTCCGAGGACGGCGATCATGCGGGATCCTCCGAGTCGGGGTCGTAGACGGTCGCCTCGCGCAGGGTGCCGGCGGGCCGGGCGGGAACGGTGAGCTCCTCACCGGTCTCCCAGGTCATCAGGAGGGCGTAGCGCTGCGTGACGTCGGTGAGATAGGTGCCGGCCTCGCCGCTCTCGACGCCCTCTCGGAGGGCGTCGGGGTCGCCGAGGGCGGTGATCCGGTAGGGCGGGGACAGGGCGCGGAAGTCGACGAGGACCGCCGAGCCGGCGGTGCGGATCGCGGACGTGGCGGTGAGGCGCTGGCCGTTGATCGAGATCGCCTCCGCACCGGAGGCCCAGAGACCGTTCACCGCGATCTGCAGGTCGCCGTCGGTCACGCGGTTGACGGTGCCCTCGGCGACGCCGGGGCTCGGCGGGAGCGGGTCGGAGTCGTCGAGCTGCAGCACCACGCCGGACCCGGTGAGGGCGGTGCCGCCGCTCGCGACCTCGACGCGGCCCACGGCCTCCGCGGCGCCGGGGGCGGTGTCGTCGAGGACCTTCTGCTGGGCACCGGCGACCTCGTCGCCCAGCTCGACCTGGCGGGCCTCGAGCTCGTCGGCCTCCGCCCACGAGTCCCGGACCTCCTGCTCGAGGAGGGCGCGGGGGCTGTCCTCCGCGCTCGCCCGGTCGCGGAGGTCCGCGGCGGCGATCGCGACCGCGGCGCCGAGCACGACGGCGAGCAGCAGCGTGAGCAGCTTCGTCAGCCGCGAGTCGGGCGGCGGGGTCTCGGCGATCGGGTCCTGGCGGCGCAGCGCCTCGACGTCGTAGGGGTTCGCGGTGAGGGCGCGCAGAAGCGAGGTCGGCGAGTAGGGGGTCTCGCCGTGGGGGGTGCTGTGGTCCCGCTCGCGCATGCCGCCACCATACGGTGCGCTGGGTCCCGGAGGCGTCAGCCGAGCGAGCAGGCGACCCCGTTGAAGCCGTGGTTGCAGTAGCCGCCGGGGTTGCGGGCGAGGTACTGCTGATGCTCGGGCTCCGCGGTGTAGTACGCACCGTTCCCAGCCTCGGCGAGGGGGGCCAGCTCGGTCGTGATCGCGCCGCGACCGGCGTCATGGAGCGCCTGCTGGTAGCGGCGCGCGGAGTCGCGCACCACCTCGCCCTGGGCGGGCGAGGTCCAGTAGACGGCGCTGCGGTACTCGGTGCCGACGTCGTTGCCCTGACGGTTCGCGGTGGTCGGGTCGTGCTGCTGCCAGAACTCGGCGAGCAGGGCGCGCAGGGTCTCGTCCCCGCCGCGGTAGATCACGCGCACCGCCTCGGCGTGCCCGGTGCGGGCGGAGAACACCTCCTCGTAGGTGGGGTGCGGGGTGTAGCCGCCCGCGTAGCCCGCGGAGGTGGTGTGCACGCCCGGGATCTGCCAGGCGATCCGCTCGATGCCCCAGAAGCAGCCGCCCGCGAGGATCAGCTCCTCGGTGCCCTCGGGCCAGGGTTCGGGGTCCTCGGGCGCATCGGGGCCGAGCATGTCGGTGCCGAGAACGAGGTGCTCGCGCAGGAGCGGGTACGGGGTGGTCTCGCGACCCGGGAGGGCGTCCTCCGGGGAGACCATCTCCTTCTTGTGGGCGTACAGGAGATCCATCATCTGCCACATGGGACGAACGCTAGTCCTGCACGGGGTCGGGGGCGAGATGGGTGACGGTTCCGTCACCCCTCTCGCCCCCGCCGCACCCGGATCAGCGGGTCGGATCAGCGGGAGGCGACCAGCGCGCTGCCGACGAGAGCGCCCTGGGCGTCGGCGACCGGGGGTTCGTCCCCGCCGTCGGACGGAGCACCCGCGGGCGGCTCCCCGCCACCGGGACCACCGCCGCCCTCCGGCGCGCCGCCGCCCATCGCTCCCCCGCCGCCCATGCCGCTGGTTCCCGGCTCGGTGGTGGGGTCGATCGCGACGGGGAGGGCGACGGTGAAGCCGCCGTTGACGTCCCCGTCGACCGTGGCGAGCTGCAGCTCTCCCCCGTCGTCACCGAAGACGTTGTCCGAGTCCAGGGTGATCTGGGCGAGGTTCTCCGTCGAGCCGTCATAGCCCGCGGTCGCGTACACCGTCTCGCAGACGTCCTGCGGGATCGCGACCTGCGAGGTGGCGAGCAGGTTGTCGGTGCTGGTGATGGACTCGAGGTCGGGGTAGACCTCGAAGTGGATGTGCGGCCAGCGGCCCGCGTAGCAGCCCGGCATGATGCTCGTGAAGGTGACGGTGCCGGTCTCGTCCGCGACCTGCACGCCGCGCAGGAAGTTCTCCTCCTCGAGACCCTCGGAGTAGAGGGAGTAGAGGCCATCGGCCGTGCAGTGCCAGACGTAGACGGCGACGCCCTCGTAGGGCGCGTTGTCGCTGGAGAGGTCGGTGATCGTGAGGCTCAGCGTCATCGGGACGCCGCTCGCGGTCGCGGAGCCGGTGCCGAAGCTGGTGGTGAGGTCGCTGCGGACCACCTCCGACTCGGTGAGGACGGTGACACCGTTGGTGCCGTCGGCCGGATAGGGGCCGTTGGTCTCCTCGGGGATCTCGCCGTCGGCGGTGGTCGCTGCGGTCTCTCCCCCGCCGTCGCTCGCGCCGCCGGACCCGGAGGCGCTGCAGGCGGCGAGGCCGAGCGCGGCGCCGCCGGCCGCGAAGGCGGCGAGGGCCGCACGGCGGGTCGCGAGGGTGCCCAGGTCGAAGGCGAGGCCCTGATCGCCGAGCGGCTCGTCGGCGTGGGCGAGGGGCCGGCCCTCGTAGCGGAGGGTGCCGTCGGGGTCCTCGGTGATACGGGGGTCCTGCGAGCGCGGATCCTGGGGGCTGGGGGCCTGGGTCATGGTTCTGCCTTCCGTGGTGGGGATGGCGAGGACGCTACGGAGCGTCCTCATGCTCCGGCCCAGGCTCGGCTGTGCGCCGGCTGTGCACCGAGATTCGGTCGAGTGCCGCAGGTCACGCGCGTCCCGATTCGCTTCCGCGGCCGGGCTCGGGGTACTGTATTCCTCGGTCCTCCGGTGACGGAGGGCACTCGGGCTGTGGCGCAGCTTGGTAGCGCACTTGACTGGGGGTCAAGGGGTCGCAGGTTCAAATCCTGTCAGCCCGACCGAGGATCGGAGCCGTCCTTCCGCACTGCGGGAGGGCGGCTTCGTCGTTCCCGGGCGAGAGCTCCGCCGGCGGGAAGGGACAGGGTCCGCCGGCCCGAGGGGTGCCCTGCCGGTACATCCCCGATCGGGGACTCCCTCGCCCTCTCGCGCCGCCGCATCCTGGATCAGGCCCGAGGACGCGCGCCGTCGGTGCTCCGTGCGGCGCCCCGCCCCGGGCGGCATCCCCACCGATCTCCAGGAGTCCCCCGTGAAGGCAGCCGTCATGTACGGGGCCGGCGACATGCGCGTCGAGACCGTCCCCGATCCCTCGATCATCCGCCCCACCGACGCCATCGTGCGCACGGTCCGCACCTGCATCTGCGGCTCGGACCTGCACCCGTACCGCGGCATGGCCGCGCAGGAGCACGGTCAGTCGATGGGTCACGAGTCCCTCGCCGTGGTGGAGGACGTCGGCGCCTCCGTCACCTCGGTGACGCCCGGTCAGCTGGTCGTCGTCCCCTTCGCGTTCTCGGACAACACCTGCCCCGCGTGCCGCGACGGCTTCCACACCGCCTGCCCGCACGGTGGCTTCTACGCGACTCCGGAGACCAACGGGCTGCAGGCCGAGTTCGCCCGGATCCCGCAGGCCGACGGCACGCTGGTCGCCGTCCCGGACGTCGACCCGGCCACTGCCGACGAGTCCCTCTTCGCCTCTCTGCTCACCCTGTCCGATGTCTACCTCACCGGCTACCACGCCGCGCACATGGCGCAGGTCCGCCCCGGGCAGAGCGTGACCGTGGTGGGCGACGGCGCCGTGGGCCTCTCGGCGGTGCTCGCCGCGCGGCAGCTCGGCGCCGAGCAGATCATCCTCATGGGCCGCCACGTCACCCGCACCGACCTCGGCCGCGAGTTCGGTGCCACGGACGTCGTCGCCGAGCGCGGTGACGAGGGCGTGGCGCAGGTCCTCGAGCTCACCGGAGGCCTCGGCTCCCACGCGGTGCTCGAGGCGGTCGGCCATCTGCCCGCGTACGAGCAGTCCTACCGGGTCGCCCGGACCGGCGGGGTCATCTCTCGCGTCGGCGTGCCGCAGTACGAGGAGGCCGGCGTCGGCTTCGGCTCCCTCTTCGGCCGGAACCTGCGCCTCGCCGGCGGTCCCGCCCCGGTGCGCGCCTACCTCGAGGACGCGATCGCCCAGGTGCTCCGCGGCGACATCGCGCCGGGGAAGGTCTTCGACCGCATCGTGAGGCTGGACGAGGTCCCGGCCGGCTACACCGCGATGGACGAGCGGACCTCCCTGAAGGTCATGGTCGACCCGTCCGCCGTCTGATCGGAGCGTTCGTCGAGCGGGCGACCCGGGGATCGGGCGGCCCGCTCGGGGTCACGGCAGGATCGACGCCGCCACGGGAGCGCTGTCACTGCAGGATCGGCGGCTGCGGCTCGGCCCAGTCGATGGCGTCGGCCCGCAGTGCGTCCCGCACCCGGGCGATGTCCGGATTCGCCTCCGCTCCGGCGCGCTCGACGAGGAAGAGCGTGTTCAGCGGGCCGTCGCAAGGACAGTCGAGCTGCACCAGTCGCCCGGTCGCGAGATGCTCGAGGCACAGCGAGCGCGGCACCACCGCGTACCCCGCACCGCGGGCGATGGCACCGACCACGGCATGGAGGCTCGGCACCGTGAGCGCCGGGCCGATCGGCGGCTGCGCGCCGAACACCGTGCGCCAGTAGCGGCGCACCATCGGCATCTCCTCGGCATCGGCCACGAGCGGCACCGACCGCAGCGCGCTCGCGAGGGACTCGGTCCCCTGCAGCCTCTCCGCCCAGGAGGGGGAAGCGACGAGCAGGTACTCCTCGTCGGTCAGCGGGTAGGAGACCAGGCCCCCGCCCCGCGGCCGACGGGTCGTGATCGCCAGGTCGTGCGTCCCCTCGCGCAGCTCGGCGAGGAGCTGCTCCGTACCGCCCTGGGCGATCCGCACCTGCACGCCCTCGCCTACGAGCGGTGCGACCCCCGGCAGCAGCCGGGTGCACAGGAGCTCCGAGGGGGCAGCGAGGTGCACCGGCGCGGGACGGCCGCCCGCTCCGCACGCCTGCTGGTCGAGGCCCGAGAGGGCGTCCAGCGGCTCGGCCACGCGCGCCGCGAGGCCGTGCGCGGCGCCGGTCGGCTCCACTCCCCGCGGCCGACGCTCGAACAGCTCGTGGCCCATCTGCGTCTCGAGGGTGCGGATCTGCGCGGTCACCGTCGGCTGGGACAGCCCCAGATGCGGCGCGGCCGCGGTGAACGAGCCGCTGCGATAGACCGCGAGGAAGGTGCGCAGCAGGTTGAGGTCCCCGCCGGGCAGCTCCCGCGCACCGGGATCGGAACCCCCGGCGGCGGTGCGGGGAGGTCGGCGGGCGGTCGGTGCGGCGGACATGCCGACGATGCTACCAGCGGCGCACCCCAGACCCATCACGTCATCGATACCCGCCATCGGTCCAGCTATTGGTCAGTCGATGCCACGCGGGTCTAGCCTGTCCTCGACACACCGGCGTGGGGGCTCCGCCGGGGTCCCCGTGCGCGACCGTTCCGGAAGGACACCCATGACCCGCACCCTGTTCACCCCGATCCGCCTGCGCGACCTCGAGATCCGCAACCGGCTGTGGGTGCCGCCGATGTGCCAGTACTCCGCACTCGGCCTCGACGGGCGAGCCACCTCCTGGCACCTCATGCATTACGGCGCCCTCGCCCGGGGCGGCGCCGGTGCGATCATCGTCGAGGCCACCGGCGTGGTCCCCGAGGGACGCATCTCCCCCACCGACCTGGGGCTCTGGGACGACGCGCAGCGCGATGCCCTGGCGCCGATCGTCGAGCTCGCGCACGCGCAGGGCGCCGCGATCGGCATCCAGCTCGCCCACGCGGGCCGCAAGGCCTCCACCCACCCCGAGTGGGGCACCGACGGCAGCGGCAGCCTCACGGCCGACGAGGGCGGCTGGCAGACCGTCGGACCCTCCGCGATCCCCTTCCCCGGCCTCGACGCGCCCGTCGCGCTCGACGCCGACGGGATCGACCAGGTCGTGGAGGCCTTCGCCGCCGCGGCGCGCCGCGCCGTCGAGGCCGGCATGGACCTCGTCGAGATCCACGCCGCCCACGGCTACCTGCTGCACGAGTTCCTCTCGCCGCTGAGCAACCAGCGCACCGATGAGTACGGCGGCTCCCTCGAGAACCGGGCGCGGCTGCTGCTGCGGGTGGTCGACGCGGTCCGCGCCGTGATCCCCGCGGGGATGCCGCTGCTGGTCCGGCTCTCGGCCACCGAGTGGGTCGACGGCGGCTTCGACCTCGAGGAGACCGGACAGGTGGGCCGCTGGTTGGGCGAGCACGGCGTCGACCTGCTGGACATCTCCACCGGGGGGAACATCACCCCCGCCCCGATCCCGGTCGGCCCCGGCTACCAGACGCCCGCCGCGACCTCGGTGCGCGCCGCCTCCGGGCTGCCCGTCGGCGCCGTGGGCATGATCGACGAGCCCTTCCAGGCCGAGCAGATCCTCGCCACCGGCCTCGCCGATGTGGTCCTCGTGGGCCGAGCGCTGCTGCGGGATGCGAACCTGCCGCTGCACGCCGCACGCGCCCTGCGCGTCGAGGACCCGTACGTCCCCGCGCAGTACCGCCGCGCCCACCGCTGAGCCGGAGCGGGGTGATCGGGCTCCGTCCATCAAGGGGACGTCAGCGGCCACAGACCTGCTATCTGCAGGCCTGGTGCCGCTGACGTCCCTTTCGTGGACGGCACCGACGGTGAAGCCGGGCGGGCGAGGAGAGGAGCTGGAGGAAGACGTCCCTGGAGAGGGACGGGCAGGCTCCGCGGCGTGACCTGCGCGTCATCCCGGCGATCCGGGCACGGGCGCTCCCCCGCCGCTCGGCCCCGCGCTCCTAGACTCCCGCCATGAGCATCGCCCTCTCCGACACCTCGACCACCGCCGCGCACCGCTACGTGATGACCTTCGTGTGCGAGGACCGTCCCGGCATCGTCCATGCGATCACCGGTGCGATCGTCGCCGTGGACGGGAACATCGCCGAGAGCCGACAGTTCGAGAGCGGCGACTCCCACCGCTTCTACATGCGCGTCGAGATCGTCACCGCCGCCTCCCTCGACGAGGTGCGCACCGCGCTCGCCGAGGTGATCGACCGCTTCGGCCTGGAGGCGACGATCGACCGCGTCGGCCGACCGCTGCGGACCCTGATCCTCACCTCCACGGCCACGCACTGCGTCAACGACCTGCTCTACCAAGCCTCCACCGGGAACCTGGCGATCGAGGTGCCGCTCGTGCTCGGCAATCACGAGACCCCCGCCCGCTTCGCCGAGTTCCACGGGGTCGCCTTCGAGCACCGCCCGGTCACCTCGGCCGAGGAGAAGGCCGCCTTCGAGGACCGGGTGCGGGAGGCGATCGTCGAGCACGACGTGGAGCTGGTGGTCCTCGCCCGCTACATGCAGATCCTCTCCCCCGAGCTGTGCGCGGACCTCGCGGGGCGGTGCATCAACATCCACCACTCGTTCCTGCCGGGATTCAAGGGCGCGAACCCGTACCGCCAGGCGTATGCCCGCGGGGTGAAGCAGATCGGGGCGACCGCGCACTTCGTGACCACCGACCTCGATGAGGGCCCGATCATCGAGCAGGAGGTCATCCGCGTGGACCACACCCGCTCCCCGCGCGAGCTGATGGCGCTCGGTCAGGACACCGAGGTGCGCACCCTCCGCCAGGCGGTGGGCCTGTTCGCCCAGTCGCGGGTGCTCCTGGACGGCAGCCGGACGATCGTCTTCCGCTGACGGGACGGGCAAGCCGCATCCACCTCTGACGGCACCGGCCGGGGGCGACCGACGTCGACGGCGGTCCTCAGCCCTTGACGCCGCCGGCGGCCGCGAAGCCCTGACCCAGGTTCCGTCCGAGGAACAGGTACAGCGCCACCACGGGCACCGAGTAGAAGATCGAGAAGGCCGCGAGCTGGCCGTACGCCACCTGCCCGTACTGGGAGGAGAAGGTGTACAGCGTCACCGCGGCCGGCAGGTTCTCGGGGCTCAGCAGCAGCATGAAGGGTACGAAGAAGTTCCCCCACATGCTCACGAAGGTGAAGATCGTGGCGACGGCGAGACCCGAGCGCATCAGCGGCAGCACGATCGAGAAGAGGGTGCGGTACACGCCGGCGCCCTCGGTCCAGGCGGACTCCTCGATCTCCAGCGGCACGCCGTCCATGAACCCCTTGGTGAGGAAGATGGCGTACGGCAGCGAGCTCGCGCCGAGGAACAGGATCGCCCCGCCCATCGAGTCGATGAGATTGACCTGTACGAACATCGAGTAGACCGGGATCATGATGGCCGTGATCGGCAGTCCGGTGGAGAAGATGATCGTCAGCAGCAGCGGCCGCTTGGCGCGGAACCGGTAGCGGCTGAGCGGGTAGGCGCAGAGCACGGCGCTGAGCATCGTCACGATCGTCGCACCGCCGCACAGCACCAGGGAGTTCCACAGGGGTCGGAAGGTGGTCTCGGTATTCCAGATCGCGGCGTAGTTGTCGAGGCTGAAGCGCTCCGGCCAGGACACCGACAGCGAGGCCTCGGTGTCGAAGGAGGCCAGCACCACCCACAGCAACGGGATCAGGAAGGCGACGCCGATCAGCACCATCGCGAGGCTGCTGGCCAGGGAGGTGCCGGCGGCGCGGCTGGGCCGACCGCGCCGGGCTCGCGGGGCCGACGACGGGGACGTGCCGGACTCGGCCGACGGTCGAACCTGGGTGGTGGTCATCGCTTGTCCTCCTCCGGCAGCAGGCGCAGATAGATGAGCGAGGCCGCCGCCCCGATCAGCAGGAGCAGCAGGGCCACGGCCGTGCCGTAGCCGAGCTGCCCGTAGGAGAACGCCTGCTCGTACATGTACAGCGGCAGGGTCTGGCTCTGCCGGGCGGGGCCGCCGCCGGTCATGATGAAGATCAGGCCGAAGACGGAGAGGGTCTGCAGCGTGGTCAGCATCAGGTTGGTCGCGATCGCGGGCCGCAGCAGCGGCAGCGTGACCGAGACGAAGCGCCGCACGGGGCCGGCGCCGTCGAGCGCCGCGGACTCGTAGACGTCCCCCGGGACCGAGCTCAGCGCCGCCGAGTACACCAGCATCGAGAACGCGGCGCCGCGCCAGATGTTGGCGAAGGAGACCGCGATGATCGGCGCGCTGAAAAGGAGGTCCTGGGCCGGCAGACCGATCGTGGTGAGCAGGGCGTTGAGGCTGCCCGCGTCGGCGAAGAAGGTGTAGAGCAGGTACCCGGCGACCACCTCGGGAAGGATCCACGCGGCGATCACGATCGAGGTGACCGCGAAGGTGATCACGCGGTTCGCCCGCTCGATGAGCAGCGCGAGGATCATGCCCAGCACGTTCTGTCCGATCACCGCGGAGATGATCGTGAACAGCAGGGTCAGCACGACGGCGTTCCAGAAGTCGCCGTCGGTGAGGGCGTCGGTGAAGTTGGCGACGCCGACGAAGCTCGTGTCCGAGGCGCCCTCGCCGCGGATGGCGCTGTCGGTGAAGGCGAGGTAGAGGGAGTAGAGGATCGGCCCCAGCAGGAACAGGAGCATCAGCAGTGCGGCGGGGAGCATCGGCACGGCACGCGCGGCGGTCAGTCGATCACCGAGACGCGTCCGACGGGTGGGCAGTTCCGCGGCCCGGGCGTCCGGACGGCTGCCGGTGGTGGTGGTGGCGGTGGTGCTCATCAGCTCTCCTCCTGCACGTTCTCGGCGCCGACGATGTCCCGCACGGTGGCGTCGTAGGCGGCCTGCGCCGCCTCCGGGGTCGCGCCGGTGAGGACCGCCTCCATCGCCTCCTGGATCGCGGAGGACACCTCCGGGTAGGCCGGCAGGGCGGGGCGGTAGTAGGACGTCTCGAGCAGCGCGGTGAAGTACTCGACCGCGGGCGAGTAAGAGAGGTACTCCTCGACCGCGGCGACGTCCTCGCGCACGGTGATGTGGTTGTCCGCGATCGCGTAGTCGACCAGGGTCTCGGTCGAGACCAAGGTGGTCAGGAAGGAGAACGCGAGCTCCCGATCGGTGACGTGCTCGGGGATCGACAGCCCCCAGCCGCCCGCGAGGGTGACCGTGCCGGTGCCGCCGCCGTCCTGGGTGGGCATGTCGGCCAGACCCACCTCGTCGGGCCAGGTCGGCCAGGGGCGTCCTGCCGTCTCCGTCCAGTTCTGCGAGATCCAGGAGCCGTCCATCAGCATCCCGAGCTTCCCGTCGGGCAGCAGCGAGGTGTAGATCTGCTCGGAGATGTTGGGGTCCAGCAGCTGGCCGAGCGGGAGGGTCAGCTCCTCGTCGATCAGCGTGCGCAGGAAGCCGAGGGCGTCGCGGAAGCCCGCGGAGCCCAGCACCCACTTCGCGGAGTCCGCGTCGTACAGGCCGGTGCCGTCCCCGGTGCCGTAGAGCAGCATCTCGAAGCCCTGCATCGACGCCTTCTCCCCCTGCGGGGTGCCGGCGAAGAGGAAGAACGGGGTCGCCTCGGAATCAGACTCCTTGATGGCCCGGGCGGCGTCGAGGATCTCGTCCCAACTGGTGGGCTGCCAGTCCGCGGGCAGTCCGGCCTGCTCGAGCACGCCGCGATGGAACCAGATCGCCCGGGTGTCGGTGGTGATCGGCACGCCGTACACCTCGCCGTCCTCGCCCGTGACGGCCTCCTTGGAGGCGTCGGCGATGTCGCCCCAGTGCTCCCAACCCTCGACGAGATCGGTGATGGGCTGGAGATAGCCCGCCCCGACGTCGCTGAGCAGGATGAAGGAGTCCTCGTAGACGAGGTCGGGGCTGGTCCGCGGAGAGCTCATGAGCAGCTCGTTCTTGGTGAAGTAGTCGTTCTCCGCGGCGACGATCGGCACCAGGTCGACGACCAGCTCCGGGTTCTGCGCGGAGAACTGCTCGGCGGCCCGGGTGATCCACTCCTGCTTGATCGTGTTCGAGCCGAACTGCTGGAACGCGATGCGGATGGTGCCGGGGTCGCGGCTACCGCCGCTGCAGCCCGCGAGCGCGCTGAGCGGGAGCAGGGCGGCCGCTCCCGCGGTGAAGCGCAGGAAGGTGCGGCGATCCGCGCCAGGCCGGATGGTCGGTGCTGGGGGCACGAAGTCCTCCTCGTTGAGTCTCTCGCCCTCGACGGTAACGGATCGGTCACGTTTCCGACGAACCGGGTGTCCGGCCCGGCGTGCCGCAGGAGCGCCCGACCGACTGTCGCACTCTCGCCCCGGAGCGACCGTCAGCGCCGCGGACGGGCTCGACCGACCCCCTGCGCGGCCTCCGCGTCGGCGTAGCGCATCCCGGGCGGGACCTGCGCGAGCTCGAACCAGCTCGCCGCCCGCGGCAGCAGACGCACGTCCTGCCAGGGCACTTCGAATGCCGGGTCGCGCCACAGCGTCAGGCCGATCTCGTCGCGGCGTCCGCTCGCGACCAGCGCGAGCCGGCGCAGCCGCGACAGCGGATGCGGATCGGCGCGGGCCGCGTCGGGGATCGCGACGGCACCGCCGAGGTCGAGTCGCCAGACGGTCTCGCCCCAGTGCAGCTCGGCCGCCTCGGGGGTTCCGACGATCACCGCGGGTGGTCGCAGGTCGGCGGTGCGTACCGGGCTGGGCGGCAGCGGGTCTCCACGCGTCAGCACCTCGCCCTGGACCCACGCCCCGGGCAGGACGAGGCGTCCGCCGACGGCGACGTCGACCAGCAGCGCCTCGCCGAAGGGGCGCAGTGGTGCGCTGAGCTCCCCGCCGTGCCGCATGTCGCGGCGGGGTGCGGCGAGGACCCTCACCTCGGCCAGGTCTCCCGGACGGTCGGTGAGCGGGATCGAGACCCGTGTGCCGGGGAGGGGCGCGCTCGCTACCGGGCGGCGGACCGCCGGGCTCATCGGCGGAACCGCGCCTCGGGGCGGTCCTCGAGGGCGATCGCGAGCATGTCCGTGAAACGGTCGTTCATCGGCGGCGGCTCCACGACCGGGTACCAGCGTGCCTCGGTGTTCTCCCCGTCCGCCGGGTGGGGCTCGCCGTCCACGTGCACGCACAGGAAGCAGAGGTCGAGATACTGGGCGCGGTCGCCGTTGGCATAGACCATCGGCGGCAGGCTGCGCACATCGATCAGGCGCTCCGCCCGACAGGTGACCCCGGCTTCCTCGAGCACCTCCCGCTCGGCGGCGACGGCCGGCTCCTCCCCCGGGTCGATGATCCCGGTGACCGGGGTCCACTGGCCGTTGTCGCGGCGGCGCACTGCGAGCATCTCGGTGCCGTCCGGGGACAGCACGATCGCCGTCACTCCGGTCATCCACAGCAGGTCGTGGCCGATGCGCTCGCGCAGGGACAGCACGAAGTCGGGGGTGGCCATGGGCCTCCTCGGGTTACCGGGTGCGGGGCGGCTCAGCCGCCGGTGATCGCGGGAATGGTCGCGACCCCCATGATCAGCACGAACACCACGATGTAGAACACGAAGAAGAGCACGATCAGGCCCAGGGTGACCCAGAAGATGATCCAGCCGACCTTGTTCATCGTCTGCGCGCTGGACGGATTCGTGTCCAGCTGCACGAGCGCGATGATGCCGAAGATCGCCGGGAGGGTGCCGCCGCACAGCAGCCCGAGGACGATCAGCAGGATCGCGTTGTTCTGGATCGCCTTGCGGTCATGCATCGTCGGTGCCGTCCCGGGTCAGTCGGTGAGAGGACGCCCGTGGGCGTCGCGGAGGAAGGACTCGCTCTTGGCGAGGACCATGATGCCCTCGATCAGTCCCCACCAGGCACCGAGACCGCAGGTCACCACGGTGACGACGATCTGGATGATGCCGATGGTGGTGTAGCCCATGAGGAAGCGGTGCACGCCGAAACCACCGAGGAAGATGCCCAGCAGTCCCACGAGGAGACGGCTGGGGGCCTCGCCGGCAGGCGCTCCGGTTGCGCCGGGCTGCTGGGCGTACGCGCCCTGGCCCACCGGAGCGGCGCCGGGGGCCGGCTGGCCGTAGGCCTCGGAAGCGGATGCGCCCGGGGCCGCCGGGGACCAGGACTGCTCGCTCTGGCCGTAGGGGTCCGCGGCTGACGAGGCCGAGCCGGGCTGCTGCGCGAACGGATCGGCGGCCGGGGGCTGCTGGCCGTACGGATCCGCGGCCGACTGCTGGCCGTAAGGATCCGCGGCCGACGGGGCCGAGCCGGGCTGCTGCGCGAACGGATCGGCCGGGGGCTGCTCGGACGCGCCCTGCTGACCGTAGGGGTCCGCCGGGGGCTGCGCCCAGGGGTCCTGGCCGGAGGAGGCGTCGTGTCCGTTGCCCTGGGTGTTCCAGGAGCCGTTGTCACCGGGGTTGCTCATGGGCACCACGATAACTGCTCCACCACCCGTCGCACACCGCGGCGGGCCGGGTGCGCCGTCCGGCTGCCGCTCAGCGCCGGCGCTTCTCCCGGATGCGCACGCCCAGCACGATCGGCGAACCGGTGAACTCGAAGTCCTCGCGCAGACGGCGCTCGATGAAGCGTCGGTAACCGTGCTCGAGGAAGCCGCTCGCGAAGATCACGAAGCGGGGCGGGCGCGTGCGGGCCTGCGTCGCGAAGAGCACGCGGGCCTGCTTGCCGCCGCGCAGGGGATGCGGATGCGCCGCGACCAGCGTGCCGAGGAAGGCGTTGAGCCGACCCGTCGGGATGCGTCGGTCCCAGGATTCGAGGGCGCGCTCGAGCGCGGGCACGAGCCGCTCCGCGTGCCGACCCGTTTCCGCCGAGATGTTGACCCGGGGCGCCCAGGCGACGTGGGCGAGATCCTTCTCGATCTCCCGCTCCAGCTGCTGGTGACGCTCCTCGTCGAGGAGGTCCCACTTGTTGAAGGCGAGCACGAGGGCGCGCCCGGACTCGAGGACCATGTCGATGATCTTGAGATCCTGGGTGGAGATCGGCTCCGAGGCCTCGAGGAGCACGATCGCCACCTCGGCGCGGTCCAGCGCCGCGTGGGTGCGCAACGAGGCGTAGTAGTCCGCGCCCTGCGACTGCAGCACGCGGCGGCGGATGCCCGCGGTGTCGACGAAGGTCCATTCCTTGCCGCCGAGGGTGATCTTCTCGTCGACGGGGTCCCGGGTGGTGCCGGCGACGTCGTCGACCACCACGCGCTGCTCCCCCGCCAGGCGGTTCAGCAGCGAGGACTTGCCGACGTTGGGACGGCCAACGAGCGCGACGCGGCGCGGCCCGTGGTCGACCGGGGCGCCACGACCCTCCTCGGGCATCGCGGCGACGACGGCGTCCAGCAGGTCGCCGGAGCCTCGGCCGTGCAGGGCGGAGACGGGATGCGGCTCGCCCAGGCCGAGGTTCCACAGGGCCGCCGCCTCGAGCTCCCCGCGCTGGTCGTCGACCTTGTTCGCGACGAGGACGATCGGCACGTTCGCGCGGCGCAGCACCTTGAGCAGCTGCTCGTCGGTGGTGGTGATGCCCACGTTCGCATCGACGATGAACATCACCACGTCGGCGAGGGAGACGGCCACCTCGGCCTGCTCCGCGACGCGGTAGGCGATGCCCTGGACCCGGTCCTCCCAGCCGCCGGTGTCCACCAGCCAGAAGTCCTTGCCGGTCCACTCCGCCTCGTAGAAGACCCGGTCGCGGGTCACGCCGGGGCGATCCTCGACGACCGCCTCACGGCGGCCGAGGATGCGGTTGACCAGGGTGGACTTGCCGACGTTGGGGCGGCCCACGACGGCCACCACGGGCAGGTTGCGCTGGATCCGGTGGACGGACTCCTCCGTCTCCTCCCCCGCGAGCAGGGCGAGGTCCTCCTCGTCGAGCTCGTACTCGGTCAGGCCCGCGCGCAGGGCGGACTCGACCTCGTCGTCGCTCGGGCCCTCGCCGTCGGCGCGCAGGGCCGGCTCGGGCGCACCGTGCTCGGCCTCCTCCTGGACGGCCTCGGCCTCGGCCACGAGCATCAGCACCCGCTCGACGACGTCCTCGATGTCGAGCCCGGTGGTGTCGAGGGCGTGCACCCCCTCGGCGGGGGTGAGGAACTCCGAGACGGTCGAGTCGTCACGGTCGCGGCGCAGCACCTGGTCCGCCATCCGCGCCCGGGTCTCCTCGCTGTCCTCGAGCTCGAGCTCCGCGGCGCGCCGGCGCATTCGCTCCTCGTCGCTCGCGGTGAGGAGCACGCGCACCTGGGCGTCCGGGGCGACGACCGTCGTGACGTCGCGGCCCTCGGCGACGCAGAAGCCCCGCTCATCGGCCGCGGCGTAGAGCAGCTCGCGCTGGCGGCGCTGCAGGATCGCGCGCACCAGGGTGTTCGTGGCCACGGCGCTGACCCGCTCGGAGATACGTTCGGTGCGGATCTCGGCGGTGATCTCGTGACCGCCGACGGCCACGCGGGCGCCCGCGGGATCGGTGCCGAGATCGAGGTCGAGCGTCTCGGCGACCGCCGCGACCGCCTCGTGGTCGGCGAGATCGATGCCGCGCTCGAGACAGGTCCAGGTCACGGCGCGGTACATCGCGCCGGTGTCGAGCATGCCGCCACCGAGCGCGTCGGCCACCAGGCGGGAGACGGTCGACTTGCCGGATCCGGCCGGGCCGTCGATCGCGATGGCGATCCCCCGGGCGGGACCTGCGAGGGCGGAGGGGTCGTGCGGCGCGCTGGTGTGCATCCCTGAAGGATACGGGGCGCTCAGCCTTCGGCGACGGTCCAGCCCCGCGCGGCGAGCTCCCGGGTGAGCATCTCCTCACGGGTGGCGTCCACGGAGACGTGGGCGATGCCCACCGCGCGGCCCAGCTCGTGCTCGAGGCGGAGATCCTCTAGGTTGACGCCGATCTGGCCGATCTCCGTGAGCAGCCGGGCGAGCTCCCCGGGCCGGTCCGGGACGAGCACGGCGAGCACGGCGAAGGAGTCGGTGCCGGCGCCGTGCTTGCCCGGGATACGCCGCACCCCGCGGTTGCCGTCGGCGATGAGGGACGCGAGGGCGCGGCGGGATCCGGTGCGCGGATCCGGGTCGCCGCGCAGCGAGTCGAGGGCGGAGAGCACGTCGTCGAGCCGGTCCCGGACCCCGGTGAGGACCTCGCGCACCGAGGCGGCGTTCGCTCCGAGGATCTCGACCCACAGCCGAGGATCGGAGTCGGCGATGCGGGTGGTGTCGCGGAGGCCCTGGCCGGCGAGGCCGAGGGCGCTCTCCGAGGGCTCCAGGAGGCTGCCCGCGAGCAGGCTCGAGAGCACCTGGGGGACGTGGGAGACGTGGGCGACGGCGATGTCGTGAGCGGCCGCGTCGAGGAGCGTGGGGACGGACCCGATCTCGGTCGCCACGGCCCGCAGAACGGTCACCGCGTCGGGACGGGTAGCGGGATGCGGGACAACCACGAAGGGACGCCCCTGGAAGAGATCGCCGCGGGCGGCGATCACCCCAGACACCTCGCGACCGGCCATGGGATGGGCGCCGATGTATCGCGGCAGGTCGCTCTCGCGTCCGAGCGCGCGCACGCCGTCGAGGACCGTGCTCTTCACGCTCGCGACGTCGGCGACGATCGCCTCCGGCCACTGCGCGAGGGCCCGCACCACCAGCGCCGCGGCGACATCGGGCGGCGCCGCGACGAGCACGAGCGCGGGATCGGGGTCCCCGTCGGCCGGCAGCTCCCCCACGCCCAGCTCGACGGCGAGGGCCGCGGTGCCCGGGGACACGTCCTCGACCTGCACGGGGACGTCCGCGGCGCGCAGTGCCATGCCCAGGGAACCGCCGATCAGCCCCGTGCCGACGATCCGCACCGGGCCCGGGACGAGTCCGCTCACAGGCCCACCTCGGCCATCAGGGTGCCGAGCTCGCGGCCGGTCAGCTCGCGGGTTCGCCCCGGGGCGAGATCGCCGAGCAGCACCGGTCCGATGCGGGTGCGCATGAGCGAGGTGAGCTCGAAGCCCTGGGACGCGAACATGCGGCGCACGATCCGGTTGCGACCCTCGTGCAGGGTCACCTCGACGACCGCCTCGCGACCGTCCTGCGCGAGCACCCGGGCGCGGTCCGCGCGGGCGGGGCCGTCCTCGAGCTCGACCCCCTCGCGGAGCGTCTTCACCAGGCCGCGCGGCGGACCTCCGGGCGCGTCGAAGCGGCACACGTACGTCTTCTCGACCGAGAAGCTGGGATGAGTGAGCCGGTGGGCGAGCTCCCCGTCGTTGGTGAGGAGAAGCAGCCCCTCGGTCTCGTAGTCGAGCCGGCCCACGTGGTAGAGCCGCTGGTCGTAGCCCGCGGTGAACTCGGTCAGGTCGCGTCGTCCCTCGGGGTCGCTCATGGCGGAGACGACCTTGCGCGGCTTGTTCAGCACGACGGTCAGCTTCGCCTCGTCGAGCTGCAGGCGGCGCCCGTCCACGTGCACGGTCTGGGTGGCGGGATCGATGCGCACCCCCTGCTCGAGCACCACCGCGCCGTCGACGCTCACGCGACCCGAGGAGATCAGCGCCTCGCAGGCACGGCGGGATCCGAACCCGGCCCGGGCCAGGACCTTCTGCAGGCGCTCGCCGTCCTCGCGATGGACCTCCGGCCCGTAGCCGTCGTCCGGGGCCGGAGCCGCGGGGGTGCCGTCGGCGTCGCGCAGCCGGACCGTCCGCGGCGGGGTGAAGGCGCTGCGCCGGCGTCGGCCGCCGCCGCGGGAAGAGGAGCCGGTCATCAGGCGGCCGCGCCGCGCGCGATCAGCTCGCGGGCGAGTTGGCGGTACGCGTCCGCGCCCTTGTTGCTGGAGGCGAAGGAGATGATCGGCTCGGCCGCGACGGAGGCATCGGGGAACTTCACCGTGCGGTTGATGGTGGTGTGGAAGACCTTGTCCGGGAAGGCCTCGACCACGCGCTGGCACACCTCGCGGGCGTGCAGGGTGCGCGGGTCGAACATGGTGATCAGGATGCCGTCGAGCTCGAGGCGCGGGTTGATGCGGTCCTGCACCTTCTCGATGGTCTCCACGAGCAGCGCGACGCCGCGGAGCGCGAAGTACTCCGCCTCGAGCGGGATGATCACGCCGTGGCTCGCGGCGAGGGCGTTGACCGTGAGCAGGCCCAGCGACGGCTGGCAGTCGATGATGATCACGTCGTAGTCGTCGGCGACGGGGCGCAGCACGCGGGCCAGCGCCATCTCCCGCGCGACCTCGTTGACCAGGGTGACCTCCGCGGCGGAGAGGTCGATGTTCGCGGGCAGCACGTCGAGGCCCTCGGTGGAGGTCTCGCGGATCACCTCGCGCACGTCGTGCCCGCGCTCCATCAGCAGGTTGTAGACGGTCACGTCGAGGTCGTACGGGTTCACGCCCGTCCCCGCGCTGAGCGCTCCCTGGGGGTCGAGGTCCACGAGCAGCACCTTGCGACCCAGCTCCGCGAGCGCCGCCCCCAGGTTGATCACGCTGGTGGTCTTCCCGACCCCGCCCTTCTGGTTGACCATCGAGATGATCCGGGCGGGTCCGTGGCCCTCGAGCGGCGCCGGCTCCGGCAGGTCCGGCATCGGCCGGCCGGTCGGGCCGAGATCGATGTCCAGCTGCTGAGAGGAGGAGGGGCTCACGTCGTAGTCCTGTCGTCGGCGTCGTGGTCGGGTGCGGGGACGGGCCACGGCCGCCCTCGCGGACGGCATCAGGTCCTCGAACCCCGGGAGGGGCGTCTGCGCGCAGTCGCCCGAGGCGTGTCGGCGAGACGGCCCCGGGACCGGGGTGCTCGCGCCGGTCAAGTCTAAGCCCCCCGTCGGGCACGGGGGTGGGCGATCGCGTGCGCCTCCCGCAACGAGTCGACCGTGACCTTCGTGTACAGCTGCGTCGTGGTGACCGAGGCGTGGCCGAGCAGCTCCTGCACGGCGCGGACGTCGGCCCCGCCGTGCACCAGATGCGTCGCGAAGGAGTGGCGCAGGGTGTGCGGGCTCACCGTCTCGGGGATCTCTGCCGTCTCCGCCGCGCGCTGCACCACCTGCCAGGCAGCCTGCCGCGTGAGCCGCGTCCCGCGCGAGCCGAGGAAGATCGCGGGGGTCCCTGGACCGCGGGACGCGAGGGCGGGGCGGCCCCGGGTGAGATAGGCGTCGAGCGCCTCGAGCGCATAGCGTCCGACGGGCACGACGCGGTGCTTGTCCCCCTTGCCCCGCAGCACGGCGGAGCGCTCGGCGCGATCGACGTCGTCGAGGTCCATGCCGGTGGCCTCCGAGATGCGGGCGCCGAGGCCGTAGAGCACCTCGACCAGGGCGCGATCCCGCAGGGCCCGCTCGGTCGCGTCCCGACCGGTGCCGGGACGGCTCGCGGCCTCGAGCAAGGACTCGACCTGGTCGATCGCGAGGGGATGGGGCAGGCGCGCGGGCACCGCGGGCGAAGGCACCAGGCGCGTCGGGTCCCCGGTGGAGGAGACCCGCTCCGCCTCCAGGAAGGAGTGCAGCCCCCGCGCGGCGGCGAGGGCCCTGGCGGCGGAGGCGGCCGAGAGCGCGCTCCCCCCGTCGGCCCCGGTGCGGAGGGTCTGCACCCAGGCGGTGAGCCGTGCGGGTTCGATCGCCGCCGTGTCGTCGTCGGTGCGGGCGAGGTCCGCGAGATAGCGGCGCAGATCGCGCCGATAGGCGGCCAGGGTGTTGGCGGACAGGCCGCGCTCCACGCGCAGATGCGCGAGGTACTGCTCGAGGAGCCGACGGTCCGCGAGGCGCAGGTCGTCCTCGTCGGCGGCGGGGCCGTCCGACGGGGACCGCCCGGCGCCCGCCTCGCTCACAGCGTGACGAAGGGATCGATCGCCAGGGCCACGAACAGCAGCGTGAGGTACGTGATCGAGCCGTGGAAGACGGTCATCGGGCCGAGCTGCTTCCCGGTCCAGCCCTTGTGGACGCGCGCCGCGTAGCGGACCACGAGGAAGCCGAACCAGGCGCCCGAGGCGACGGCCCCGACGCCGTACACCCAGCCGGTGTGGCCGAGGGGGATGATCGCGAGGCTCGCCGCGATCATCAGCGCGGTGTGCATGATCATCTGCCGGGCGACGGAGGTCCGGGAGGCGACGACGGGAAGCATCGGCACGCCGGCGTCCGCGTAGTCCTTCTGGAACTTCTCCGCGAGGGGCCAGTAGTGCGGCGGGGTCCAGAAGAAGATGACCAGGAACAACAGCACCGCGGTCCAGGAGACGGTCTCGGTGACCGCGGACCAACCGATGAGCACGGGCATGCAGCCGGCGACGCCGCCCCAGACGATGTTCTGGCTCGTGCGGCGCTTGAGGATCATCGTGTAGAAGACGACGTAGAGCAGGATCGCTGCGACCGCGAGAGCGGCCGACATCCAGTTCACGAGCAGCCCCAGCCACAGCGCCGAGACCGCCGAGATCACGAGCCCGAAGATCAGCCCGGCGCGCGCGGAGATCTCGCCGGTGACCAGCGGCCGGTTGCGGGTGCGCTTCATCTTGGCGTCGATGTCGCGGTCCAGGTACATGTTCAGCGCGTTCGCCCCGCCCGCGGCGAGATATCCGCCCACGAGCGTCGCGACGATCAGCAACGGCGACGGGAAGCCGCCGGCGGCGAGGAACATGGTGGGGATCGTGGTGATGAGCAGCAGCTCGATGATCCGCGGCTTCGTCAGCGCCACATAGGCGCGGAGCACCGAGAGAGGAGTTCGCCGGGGCGTCTCGCCGTGCATCCCCGTCGACTGCGCGGATGCTCCCTGGGTGGCGGTCACCGCCCACCGTCCCTTCCTTCTGCACACGGCGCACGGCCGCCTGGACCTGCCCAGTCTAGGTGACGACGGCGCGCCCTCTTCCTGACGGCGCGCGTGAGACGTGGCACCGCACCTTCATCGCCGTCCTGTCCGCGAACAGCGGACGACAACAGGCTGAACGCGATCACCGTTGCTGTCGTGAGCGCATTAAGGTGGTCGCATCGCTCCGCCCTCGCCCCCGGGGACCTCGCGGCACCCGCCGCACCGACCCGGCGTGGCGCGACCGGCGGGGCTGTCGAATGAAGCGGCCGAACGCCGCTGCCCGGCGAAAGGAAGCACACATGACCGACACCTTCAAGGCCCCCGAGGGCTGGACCGAGCTCGACAAGCGCGCCGTCGACACCGTGCGCGTGCTCGCGGCCGACGCCGTCGAGAAGGTCGGCAACGGCCACCCCGGCACCGCCGTGAGCCTCGCCCCCGCCGCCTACCTCCTCTACCAGGACGTCATGCGGCACGACCCGACCGATCCGGCGTGGCTCGGCCGCGACCGCTTCGTGCTCTCCGCGGGCCACTCCAGCCTGACCCAGTACATCCAGCTCTTCCTCGGCGGGTTCGGCCTCGAGAAGAAGGACATCGAGGAGCTGCGCACCTGGGGCTCGAAGACCCCGGGCCACCCCGAGAACTTCCACACGAAGGGCGTGGAGATCACCACCGGCCCGCTCGGCCAGGGCATCTCCTCCGCGGTCGGCTTCGCCATGGCCCAGCGCCGCGAGCGCGGCCTGCTCGACCCCGAGGCGGCGCCGGGCACGAGCCCCTTCGACCACTTCACCTACGTGATCGCCTCCGACGGCGACCTGCAGGAGGGCGTGTCCTCCGAGGCCAGCTCCCTCGCCGGCACCCAGCAGCTCGGCAACCTCATCGTGATCTGGGACGACAACGAGATCTCGATCGAGGGCGACACCTCGATCGCCTTCACCGAGGACACCGCGGCCCGCTACGAGGCCTACGGCTGGGACGTCCGCACCGTCGACTGGACCAACGGCGGGACCGAGTACGTCGAGGACGTCGCCGCGCTCAAGGACGCGATCCTCGAGGGCCAGAAGGTCACCGACAAGCCGACCTTCATCCGCCTCCGCACCGTGATCGGCTGGCCGATCCCCGAGCTCGCCGGCTCCCACAGCGTCCACGGCGCGAAGCTCGGCGCCGAGGGCGTCAAGGGCCTCAAGGAGGCCGTGGGCTTCGATCCCGAGCAGACGTTCCAGGTTGACGAGGACGTCCTCGCCCATACCCGCGGCCTCGCCGAGCGCGCTGCCGCCGCCAAGGCCGAGTGGGAGAAGGGCTACCAGGCGTGGCGCTCCGCGAACGCCGACGCCGCGGCCCTGCTGGACCGCCTGCGGTCGCGCGAGCTGCCCGAGGGCTTCGCCGAGGCGTTCCCGACCTTCGAGGCCGACGAGAAGGGCGTCGCCACCCGCGCCGCCTCCGGCAAGGTCCTCGCGGCCCTCGCCCCCGTCATGCCCGAGTTGTGGGGCGGCTCCGCCGACCTCGCCGGCTCGAACAACACCACCATGAAGGGCGAGCCCTCCTTCCTCCCCGCCGAGCTCAGCTCCTCCGAGTTCGCTGGCGACCAGTACGGCCGCACCCTCCACTTCGGCATCCGCGAGCACGGCATGGGCGCGATCCTCTCCGGGATCTCGCTCCACGGCCTGACCCGCCCCTACGGCGGCACCTTCTTCCAGTTCGCGGACTACATGCGCGGTGCCGTCCGCCTCGCCTCGTTGATGAAGACCCCGGCCACCTACGTGTGGACCCACGACTCCATCGGCCTCGGCGAGGACGGCCCGACCCACCAGCCGGTCGAACACCTCGCCGCCTACCGCGCGATCCCGAACCTCTCGATCGTGCGCCCCGCGGACGCGAACGAGACCGCGCAGGCCTGGAAGGCCCTGCTGGAGCGCGACAACGGCCCCGTCGGCCTGATCCTCTCCCGCCAGGCGCTGCCCACCTTCGACCGCACCGAGTACGCCGGTGCCGAGAACCTGTCGAAGGGCGGCTACGTCATGAAGGAGGCCTCGACCGGCACGCCGGAGGTCATCCTCATCGCCACCGGCTCCGAGGTGCAGTACGCCGCCGAGGCGCAGAAGCAGCTCGAGGCCGAGGGCACCCCCACCCGCCTCGTCTCCATGCCGTCCGTCGAGTGGTTCGACGAGCAGTCCGACGAGTACAAGGAGTCCGTGCTCCCCTCCACGGTGACCGCCCGCGTCACCGTCGAGGCCGGCATCGCCATGCCGTGGTACCGCTTCCTCGGTACCTACGGCCGCGCCGTGTCGCTCGAGCACTACGGCGCCTCCGCCGACGCGAAGACCCTCTTCCGCGAGTACGGCTTCACCGCCGAGGCGGTCGTGGCCGCCGCCAAGGACTCGATCGCCGCAGCCGGCGCCTGATCCACCCGCGGGGGG
>NZ_JBVDDO010000001.1:649076-808989 GCF_055454375.1 Brachybacterium sp. B718/18
CCCCCCCCCCCCCCCCCACTTCTCTCCCCACGTCATCTCCCCACCCATCTGTCCGAGACAGGGTGCAGCAGCGCCCGGAAGGAACACGATGTCCCAGAACACCCGCACCCAGGCCCTCACCGACTCCGGCGTCTCCATCTGGCTGGACGACCTCTCCCGTCAGCGGCTGAAGTCCGGTAACCTCGCCGAGCTCATCGCCACCCGCAACATCGTGGGCGTGACCACGAACCCCTCGATCTTCCAGGCCGCGATCTCCGGCTCCGACGAGTACGACGCCGACATCGCCGCCCTCGCCGCCGAGGGCAAGGACGTCGACGCTGTCATCGAGAAGCTCACCACCGACGACGTGCGCACCGCGGCGGACCTCTTCGCCGACGTCTACGCCTCCTCCAAGGGCTTCGACGGCCGCGTCTCCATCGAGGTAGACCCGCGCCTGGCCCACGAGACCGGGAAGACCATCGAGCAGGCCAAGCACCTGTTCGAGGTCGTCGGCCGCGAGAACGTGATGATCAAGATCCCCGCCACTGAGGCCGGCCTGCCCGCGATCACCGCGGTCATCGCCGAGGGCATCAGCGTGAACGTGACCCTCATCTTCTCGGTCGAGCGCTACCAGGAGGTCATCGACGCCTACCTGACCGGTCTCGAGCAGGCGGCGGCGGCCGGTAAGGACCTCGCGACCATCCACTCGGTCGCCTCGTTCTTCGTCTCCCGCGTGGACTCGGAGATCGACAAGCGCCTCGAGGCCCTCGGCGGCGAGGCGGAGACCCTGCGCAGCAGCGCCGGTGTCGCGAACGCCCAGGCTGCCTTCGGCGAGTACCTCACCGCATTCGCCTCGGAGCGCTTCGCGGCGCTCTCCGCCCAGGGCGCCAACGTGCAGCGCGCCCTGTGGGCGTCGACCGGCGTCAAGAACCCCGACTACCCGGATACGATGTACGTCGACCGCCTCGTCGCCGACCCGAGCGTGAACACCATGCCGGAGAAGACCCTCGAGGCCGCCGCCGACCACTCCGAGCCGGCCGCCGCGCTGTCCGCCGAGTCCGCGGCCACCGGCGAGTCCGTGCTCGAGCGCGTCGCCGAGGCCGGGGTCGACCTGGCCGATGTCTTCGCACTGCTCGAGCGCGAGGGTGTCGAGAAGTTCGAGAAGGCCTGGGAGGAGCTCATCGCGACCGTGTCGACCTCTGTCGACGCCGCGCGCGCCTGATCCCCTCCGCTCCACGAGCACGGTCCCGCCCCTTCCGGGCGGGCCGTGCTCTCGCCAGTCCGTGTCCGAGAAAGGACCATCGTGACCGATACCAGCACTCCCCCGTCCGGGACCGAGGGGCCGGAGGTCGACAATCCGCTGCGCGACCCGCGCGACCGTCGGCTGCCCCTGATCGCCGGGCCCTCCTCCATGGTGATGTTCGGCGTCACCGGCGATCTCGCCCGCAAGAAGCTGCTGCCTGCGATCTACGACCTCACCCACCGCGGGCTGCTGCCGCCGAGCTTCGGCCTCGTCGGCTACGGCCGACGCGACTGGTCCGACGACGACTTCGCCGACTACGTGCGCAAGAGCGTCTCCGAGCACTCCCGCACCGGCTTCTCGGAGAGCGTCTTCGAGCAGCTCCGCGGCGGGCTCCGCTTCGTCACCGGCACCTTCGACGACCCCGCCGCCTTCGAGCGGCTCACCGAGGTGGTCGGCGAGCTGGACCGCACCCGCGGCACCGGCGGCAACCACGCCTTCTACCTGTCGATCCCGCCGGATGCCTTCCCGCAGGTGTGCGAGCAGCTCGCGAACTCGGGCCTGAACACCCCGCGCGACGGCTCGTGGCGGCGCGTGGTCATCGAGAAGCCCTTCGGGCACGACCTCGCCTCGGCGCGCGAGCTCAACGACGTGGTCGAGAAGGCGTTCCGCCCCGAGGACGTCTTCCGCATCGACCACTACCTGGGCAAGGAGACGGTGCAGAACATCCTCGCGCTGCGCTTCGCGAACCAGCAGTTCGAGCCCGTGTGGAACGCGAACTACGTCGACCATGTGCAGATCACGATGGCCGAGGACATCGGCATCGGCTCCCGCGCCGGCTACTACGACGGCATCGGCACCGCCCGCGACGTCATCCAGAACCACCTCCTGCAGCTGCTCGCGTTGACCGCCATGGAGGAGCCCGTCTCCTTCCGCGCCTCGGACCTCCGGGCCGAGAAGGAGAAGGTGCTCGCCGCCGTCGAACTGCCCGAGGATCTCGGTGCCCACACCGCCCGCGGACAGTACGTCGGCGGCTGGCAGGGCGGCGAGCAGGTGCGCCCCTACCTCGAGGAGGACGGCATCCCCGCGGATTCCGTCACCGAGACCTTTGCGGCGATGCGCCTGGACATCGCGACCCGTCGCTGGGCCGGGGTGCCCTTCTACCTGCGTGCCGGCAAGCGCCTGGGTCGCCGCGTCACCGAGATCGCGGTCGTGCTCAAGCGCGCCCCGTTCCTGCCGTTCCGCTCCACCGACACCGCGGACCTGGGCCAGAACGCGATCGTCATCCGTGTCCAGCCCGACGAGGGCGTGACCATGCGCTTCGGCTCCAAGGTCCCCGGCACCCAGATGGAGGTGCGCGACGTGACCATGGACTTCGCCTACGGCATGAACTTCACCGAGGAGTCCCCCGAGGCGTACGAGCGCCTGATCCTGGACATGCTGCTCGGCGATCCGCCGCTGTTCCCGCGGCAGAAGGAGGTCGAGCTCTCCTGGCGGATTCTCGACCCCATCACCGAGTACTGGGCCGAGAACCTGAAGCCCGCCCCGTACCGACCCGGCACCTGGGGCCCGGACACCGCCCACGAGATGCTCGCCCGCGACGGACGTACCTGGAGGCGACCGTGATCACCACCCTGCACGACACCACCGCCTCGGCCATCGACAAGAAGATGACCGAGATGCGGGAGACCTTCGGCGCGAACACCATCGGCCGGGTCCTCACGCTCATCATCATCGCCACCGGCGACCTCGAGGAGCCGCTCCACGCCGCGATCAGCGCGAGCCACGAGCATCCTGCACGGGTCATCGTGGTCGACACCGATCCCGAGGCCGAGAGCTCCGGGCTGGACGCCGAGATCCGCGTGGGCCGCGACGCCGGTGCCGGGGAGATCGTGATCCTCCGCGCCCGCGGCGAGATCATGAGCTCCCTGGACACCCTGGTGATGGCGCTGCTGCTGCCGGATGCGCCGATCGTCACCTGGTGGCCCGAGAACGCGCCCTCCTCCCCCGTCCACGACGTGCTCGGCTCCATGTCGCAGCGGCGCATCACCGACGCCGCCGCCTGCGAGTCCCCCGTCGCGACCCTGAAGCGTCTCCGCCGCGGCTACGCGAGCGGCGACTCGGACCTCGCCTGGTCGCGCCTGACCCGCTGGCGGGGCCTGCTGGCGAGCGTCTTCGAGGTGCCGCCGGTCTCCGTGCCGCAGCGCATCGAGGTCTCCGGCGCCGCCGAGAACCCCTCGGTGGTGCTGATGTCGGCCTGGCTCGAGCACGCCCTCGGGATCGAGGCGGAGATCGTCGAGCCGACCGGCGAGGGCAAGGACATCCCCGGCGTGCACGGGGTGCGCTTGCACCGCGCCGACGGCACCATCGAGTTGACCCGCGTGAGCGACGAGGCGATCGTCATGACCCTGCCCGGGGACGACAACCGCCAGCACGTCACCATGCCGCGCCGCAGCCTCGACGAGCTCCTCGCCGAGGAGCTGCGCCGCCTGGATCCCGACGAGGTGTACGGGGAGGTGCTCGCGAGCGCCTTCACCGGCATCGACGATTTCGCGACCTATGCCTCGGGCAAGCCCGAGCCGACCGACACGGTCGTCGCCGACGCCGCCGCGGTGGCCGAGGCCGCCGCGACCGACGTCGCCGCTCGGCTGGCCGAGGCGCAGTCCGAGCGGACGGTCGCGCACCTGGTCGTCACCGGCGGCACCGTCGGCACGGCGACCGCGGCGGCCCTGCCCGCGGCCCTCTCCGCCGCCGGGGTGGACGCCGCTCGCCTGCATCTCTGGTGGGGCGACGAGCGGTACGTCGACCCCGACTCCGACGAGCGCAACGAGGTCGCCGTGCGGGCGGGCCTGATCGAGCCGCTCCTCGCGGCCGGGCTGCTCCCCCGCAACGTGCATGTGATGCCCTCCCCCGCCGACGGCATGTCCCTCGACGAGGCGGCCGCCTGGTACGGACAGCAGCTCGACGCGGCGGGCGGCGACGAGCCGTTCCGCACCCGGGGACGCGCGTTCTTCGACGTGCTCCTGCTGGGCGTCGGGCCCGACGGTCACGTCGCCTCGCTGTTCCCGGAGCACCCGGACCAGCAGCAGGCCGGTGCCAGCGCGATCCCCGTCACCGACTCCCCGAAGCCGCCGGCCTCCCGGATCTCCCTGACCTGGCCGGTGCTGAACTCGGCGCGTCACGTGGGTCTCCTGGTCGCCGGTGAGGAGAAGGCCGCCGCCGTAGCCGCGGGTCATGGCGAGATCTCCCCCTGGACGGTCCCGGCCTCCGCGGTGCGCGGTCTCGAGTCGACCACCTGGTACCTCGACGAGGCCGCGGCCTCGCAGCTCGCGAAAGACTGAGACCGGCGGGCAGGGTCCGTTCGCGCACCGAGCCCCACCCGACCTGCCCGACGGGGCGGCTCCCACCCGGGAGCCGCTCCGTCGGCGTCCAGGCACCCTCGCCTCTCGCGAAACTTCCGCAGACTGGGGGGAATAGCGCGCGAAGACCCCCAGAAGTGCGGACGTTCTGCACCGACTCGGTGCCTTACCCCGCCCCGGCGCCACGTCGCCCAGGCCCCACCCCGTCCCGGCCCCCGCTCCCGGGGCGCATGCCCGTCCTCGGACATGACGAAGCCCCCGCGATCGGCGGGGGCTTCGTGAACTTCGGGGGCTGGCGCGAGGGACGCCGCGGCCTCAGATCAGGCGCTCGATGATCCCGAGGCCGATGCAGCACAGGCCCCAGATCACGGCCATCGTCACGGTGAGCCGGTTGAGGTTCCGCTCCGCCACACCCGAGGCGCTCGCGGAGGCGGAGACACCGCCGCCGAACATGTCGGAGAGCCCACCGCCGCGTCCCTTGTGCAGGAGCACGAGCATGATCGCGAGCAGGCCGCTGACGACCATCACGATCTGGAGGATGAGCTTCAGGAGGGACAGATCCACGGGGGACGACACCTTCCGGGTGGGGGACGGACCGATCCAGGATACGGCACGGGCCGGACCTCGAGAGGTCCGGCCCGCGTGGGGAGGCTCTCGCCGCGGCTGCGGCACCCGGAGCCCCCAGGATCAGCCCTGGATCAACTCGGCCGATCTCCTACCGCTCGTACCTCGCAGTACGTCGATCAGCCCTGGTAACCCGCGATCTTGGCGAACTCCTCGGCCTTGAGCGAGGCGCCGCCCACGAGGGCACCGTCGACGTCGGGCTTCTCCATCAGCTCGGCGACGTTGGAGGACTTGACGCTGCCGCCGTAGAGGACACGCACGGCGTCGGCCGCGGTGTCCCCGTGCTTCGCGCGGACCCACTCGCGGATCGCGGCGCAGACCTCCTGCGCATCGTCCGGGGTGGCGACCTCGCCGGTGCCGATGGCCCACACGGGCTCGTAGGCGATGACGCTCACGGCGACCTGCTCGGCGGTGAGGCCCTCGAGGCCGCCCTCGACCTGGGCGAGGGAGTACTCGACCTGCTTGCCGGCCTGCCGCTCCTCGAGCGGCTCGCCGACGCACAGGATCGGGGTGAGGCCCGCGGCGAAGGCGGCCTTCACCTTGGCATTCGTGAGCTCCTCGGTCTCGCCGTGGTACTGGCGGCGCTCCGAGTGGCCGATCGCCACATAGGTGCAGCCCAGCGCCGTCAGCATCTGGCCGGAGATCTCGCCGGTGTAGGCGCCGGACTCGTGCGCGGAGAGGTCCTGGCCGCCGTAGGCGATCGGGAGCTTGCCGGAGTCGACCGCGACCTGCACGGTGCGGAGGTCCACGAACGGGGGCAGCACCACGGTGTCGACCTTGCTGGTGTCGACGTCTTTCAGCTGCTCGCCGAGCTCCTCGACGAGGGCCAGGCCCTGCTTCCAGTCGAGGTTCATCTTCCAGTTGCCCGCCATGAGCGGGATGCGGGTGGTCACTTGGAGCCCTCCTCGAGGATCGCGATGCCCGGCAGTTCCTTGCCCTCGATCAGCTCGAGGCTCGCACCGCCGCCGGTGGAGATGTGCGAGAAGCGCTCCTCGTCGACGCCGAGGAGGCGCACGGCCGCGGCGGAGTCCCCGCCGCCGACCACGGTGTAGCCCGGCGCGTCGGCCAGGTGTTCCGCGACGGCACGGGTGCCGGCCGCGAAGGTCTCGAACTCGAACACGCCCATCGGGCCGTTCCAGAACACGGTCTTGGCGTCCGCCATCTTCTCGCCGAAGAGCTCGGCCGTCTTCGGGCCGATGTCCATGCCCTCCTGGTCCGCCGGGATCCCGTCGGCCGGGACCACGGTCGCCGGAGCATCCGCCGAGAACTCGGGGGCGACGACGGTGTCCACCGGCAGCACGAGCTCGACGCCGTTGGCGGCGGCGCGCTCGAGGTACTCGCGGACGACCTCGACCTTCGACTCGTCCAGCAGCGACTTGCCGACCTCGTGGCCCTGCGCCTTCTGGAAGGTGTAGGCCATGCCGCCGCCGATGAGGAGGCGGTCCGCCTTCGAGAGCAGGTTGTCGATCACGGCGAGCTTGTCGGCGATCTTCGCGCCGCCGAGCACCACCACGAAGGGGCGCTCGGGCTCGTCGGTGACCTTGCGCAGCGCCTCGACCTCGCGCAGCACCAGCTCGCCGGCCGCGGCCGGGAGCAGGGTGGCGAGCTCGTACACGGAGGCCTGCTTGCGGTGCACGACGCCGAAGCCGTCCGAGACGAAGGCGTCGCCGAGGGCGGCGAGCTGCTCGGCGAAGGCGAGGCGCTCGGCGTCGTCCTTCGCGGTCTCGCCCGCGTTGAAGCGCAGGTTCTCGAGGATCGCGACGCGGCCGTCCTCGAGGCCGTCGACGACCGAGCGCGCGGACTCGCCCACGGTGTCCGTCGCGAAGGCGACCTCCTGGCCGAGGAGCTCACCGAGGCGGGCCACGACGGGGCGCAGCGAGTACTTGTCCTCCGGCGCGCCCTTCGGGCGACCCAGGTGGGAGATCACGACGACGCGGGCGCCGCCCTCGACCAGCCGGGTCAGGGTGGGCAGCGCGGCACGGATGCGGCCGTCGTCGGTGATGGTGGTGCCATCGAGCGGCACGTTGAGATCAGCGCGGACGATGACGCGCTTGCCGCGCACGTCGCCGAGCGATTCGAGGGTCTTGAGCACTGGTGCTTCCTTTACTGAGTGGAAGGGGCCCCGCCGGGGCCGGGGGCTCGCCCGCCCGCGGCGAGGAGCCGTGACGAGAGGAGCCCGCCGGGCGCCGACCCTACGGGGTGGCGCCGGCGGGCTCCTGAGCTGTCCAGCTCGTCGAGGGACGAGGAGGTCAGAGGGACTTGCCGACGAGCTGCGAGAGCTCGACGAGGCGGTTCGAGAAGCCCCACTCGTTGTCGTACCAGGCGAAGATCTTCACGAGGTTGCCGTTCACCTTGGTGAGCTGCGCGTCGAAGATCGAGGAGTGCGGGTCGCCCTCGATGTCCTTGGAGACGATCGGGTCCTCGGTGTAGCGGAGGATGCCCTTGAGCGGGCCCTCGGCCGCCTTCTTCACCGCGGCGTTGATCTCCTCGATGGTGACCTCGCGGGACGCCTCGAAGGTGAGGTCGGTGATCGAGCCGGTGGGGACCGGCACGCGCAGCGAGTAGCCGTCGAGCTTGCCCTTGAGCTCGGGGAGCACGAGCGCCACGGCCTTGGCCGCACCGGTCGTGGTGGGGACGATGTTCAGGGCGGCGGCGCGTGCACGGCGCGGATCCTTGTGGGGGCCGTCCTGGAGCACCTGGTCCGAGGTGTAGGCGTGGATGGTCGTCATGAGGCCCTTGACGATGCCGAACTCGTCGTTGAGGACCTTGGCCACCGGCGCGAGGCTGTTGGTGGTGCAGGACGCGTTGGAGACGATGTGGTGGTTGGCGGGGTCGTAGTCGCCCTCGTTCACACCGATCACGAAGGTGGCGTCCTCGTTCTTCGCCGGGGCGGAGATGATGACCTTCTTGGCGCCGGCCTCGATGTGGGCCTTGGCCTTCTCGGCGTCGGTGAAGATGCCGGTGGACTCGATGACGACGTCCGCACCGATCTCGCCCCACGGGATGTTCTTGGGGTCGCGCTCGGCGTACGCCTTGAAGGTGTTGTCGCCGACGGTGATCGAGGTCTCGTCGTGGGAGACGTCGTAGGGCAGCACGCCGCCGATCGAGTCGTACTTGATCAGGTTCGCGAGCGTGGCGTTGTCGGTGAGGTCGTTCACACCGACGATCTGGATGTCTGCCTTCTGCTCGAGCGCGGCGCGCAGGAAGTTGCGGCCGATGCGACCGAACCCGTTGATTCCGACCTTAATGGTCACGGTTCCTCCTAGATTCACAGGTCCTCTGTGAAATATGAACACTGGCGCGCACGCCCTCGTACGCTCGGACGGCGCCGGATGTGACCGACGACCGCTGTGATCCTATCAATGCCCGGCGTCGGGTGACGGGGGCAACTGGTCCTCGTCCACTCCGTGTTCGGTCCCGGGGATGCCGAGCTCCTCCGCCTGCTTGTCCGCCATGGCGAGCAGGCGCCGGATACGACCGGCCACGGCGTCCTTCGTGAGCGGCGGGTCGGCGAGCCGTCCGAGCTCCTCGAGGCTCGCCTGACGGTGCTCGAGCCGGAGACGTCCGGCGTGCCCGAGATGCTCGGGGACCTCGTCGCCGAGGATCTCCAGCGCCCGCTGGACCCGCTGCCCGGCGGCCACCGCGGCCCGCGCCGAGCGGCGGAGGTTCGCGTCGTCGAAGTTCGCCAGCCGGTGCGCGGTGGCCTTGACCTCCCGCTTGGTCCGACGGTCCTCCCAGGTGAGGACGGTGTCGTGGGCACCCATCCGGGTGAGCAGGGCGGAGATCGCGTCGCCGTCGCGCAGCACCACGCGGTCCGCTCCGCGGGCCTCGCGCGCCTTCGAGGCGACGCCCAGGCGGCGCGCCGCGCCGACCATCGCCAGCGCCACCTCCGGCCCGGGGCAGGAGAGCTCGAGCGCAGAGGCGCGGCCCGGCTCGGTGAGGGTCCCCCGGGCGAGGAAGGCCCCGCGCCAGGCGGCCTCCGCGTCGGCGATCGCCCCGCCGACGACGAAGGGCGGCATCCCGCGCACCGGGCGCCCCCGGGCGTCGAGGAGTCCCGCCTGCCGGGCGAGCATGCCGCCCTCGCGGTCCACCCGGACCAGGTAGCGGGTGGTGCGCCGGATGCCCGAGGGGGCGAGGACCGCCAGCTCGGCCCGGTGCCCGTACATCTCGGCGATGATCCCGTGCAGTCGGCGCGCGACCGCCGCGGAGTCCAGCTCCGCCTCGACCACGACCCGGCCGGCGACGAGATGGAGCCCGCCCGCGAACCGGAGCATCGCCGCCGCCTCGGCCTTGCGCGCTGAGGGCCGGGTCACCTCGAGGTGGCTGAGCTCCTCCTTGGCCTCACCGGTCAGCGCCATGGGGGTCCTCCTGGGGGGTGTCGGCGGACTCGACGTCGCCATAGGCGTCGTCGAACAGGTCGCGATACGCGGCGGCGAGGCGCACCGGGTCGTGATGGGGTGTGCCGTCGCCGACGCTCACCTGGCGCAGCAGGGCGCGGATGCCCCGCTGACCGGCGGCCTCGGCGAGGCCGAGCGCGTCCTCGAGGACGGAGGGATCAGCGAGCAGGGCGTCGAAACGGATGCCCGGCGCGATCTCGAGCAGCACGTCGAGCATGTCGAGGCTGGTCATGCCCTCCGCCTCCTGCGCGCCGCTGGAGAGGTTGGTGGTGATGCAGCGCCGCGCCGACGTGGTGCGGATCGCCTCCGCGATCTCCGGGATCATCAGGTGCGGCATCACCGAGGTGTACCAGGACCCCGGCCCGACGATGACCCAGTCGGCCCGCTGGATCGCCTCGATCACCTCCTCGGGCACCCGGGGGCGCGGCGGGTCCAGCCGCACCTCCTCGACGCAGCCCTCCGCCGTGGCGACCTGCCACTGGCCGGAGATGGTGCGCAGGGTGCCGTCGGCGCCGCGCACGTCCGCCTCGATGTCGAGCGGGTCCAGCGCCATGGGCAGCACGCGGCCCCGGGCACCGAGGAGCGCCGCCATCTGCTCGAGCCCCTCCACGGGGTCGTCGAGGATCTGCCAGAGGGCGACGATCAGGAGGTTCCCGAGGGCGTGCCCGTCCAGCTCGCCGTCGGTCTGGAAGCGGTGCTGGATGACATCGCCCCAGATCGATCCCCAATCGGAGTCCTCGCACAGGGCGGCGAGGGCCATCCGCAGGTCGCCCGGGGGCAGCACCGGCATCTCGGTGCGGATGCGGCCGGAGGAGCCGCCGTTGTCGGCGACGGTGACCACCGCGGTGATGTCGTCGGCCAGCAGACGCAGGGCGCGCAGGTTCGCGGCGAGGCCGTGGCCGCCGCCGAGGGCGACGACCCGCAGTGGGCGGTCCGGGGCGCCGCGGCCACCGCGGCGGGCGCGCAGCGAGCGGCCGGGGACGAGCGGCGTGCTGCCGCGTCGGGAGCGGGGGGCGATGCTCATTCGCGCCCCAGATCCCGGTGACGGATGCGCACGGCGTGGCCGGCGCGGCGCAGCTCGTCGCCGATCCGCTCGCTGACCGCGACGGAGCGATGCTTCCCGCCGGTGCAGCCGATCGCGAGAGTGGTGAAGTGCTTGTTCTCGGCTCTGTAGCCGCGCAGCACGGGGGTGATCATCTCGAGGTAGCGGTCCACGAACTCCGCGGCATTGGCGTCGGAGAGCACGAAGTCGGCGACCTCGGGGTCGGTGCCGCGCTTCGGCTTCAGCTCCGGCACCCAGTAGGGATTGGGGATGAAGCGCACGTCGCTGACGTGATCGGCCTCGAGCGGAATGCCGTACTTGAAGCCGAAGGAGAGCATCGTGACGGTCAGCCGCTGCTCCTGCACCGTCCCGAAGACGGTGCGCATCTTCATCGTCAGCTGGTGGACGTTGAGCGGGGAGGTGTCGATGACCAGGTCGGCCATCCGACGATAGGCGGCGAGCATCTCGCGCTCGCGGCGCATGCCCTCGAGCACGCCCTCCTCCCCGGCGAGGGGGTGGGGGCGGCGCACCGAGTCGAAGCGGCGCACGAGCGTGCTCTCGTCGGCCGTGAGGAACAGCAGGCGCACCCGGTGCTGGGTGCGGCGCAGCTCCGCGACCACGTCCCCGAGCTCGGAGAAGAACGGGCCCGAGCGGGGGTCGACCACCACGGCGACGCGGTAGTCGCGACCCTTCGCGGAGGCCTGCAGCTCGAGCATCGCGGGGATCAGCTGCGGGACGATGTTGTAGACGACGTACCAGCCCATGTCCTCGAGGGCGTGGGCGGCCGTCTCCCGGCCGGCGCCGGCGAGACCGGTGATGATCACGACGTCACCGTGCGGATCGCCCTCCTCGTCGCGGTCCCATGCGTGGTCGGGCGCGGACGGGTGCGGGGGCTCAGCCCGCGAAGCGCGCTCCGGGGGTTCTTCCGAGCGGTTCTGCGCGGGCGGGGCGGGGTCGATCGGCGGGACGGGATCCGTGCCGTCGCGGGACTCCTCAGCGGTCACCGGGGGCTCCTTCCGAGTCGGGGTCCGGGGCGGCGGCGCGGGCCGTCGGCTCCCGGTCGAGGATCTCGCCGGTGGCCATGTCGATGACCACGTCGAGCCCCTGGTCCTCCGGGGCCGCCCCCTCGTCGGAGGCGACCGCTGCCTCCTCGGATGTTAGCGCGGCCAGGATCGACGCGGCGAGTGCGGGACCGATCCCGTCGACCTCGACGAGGTCCTCCTCACGCGCCGCCCGGATCGCCGAGACCGTCACGAAGCGGTCCAGCAGGGCGCGACGGCGCGCCGGTCCCAGCCCGGGGATGCCGTCGAGGGCACTGGCCTGCATGGCACGCCCCCGCTTGGACCGGTGGAAGGTGATCGCGAAGCGGTGGGCCTCGTCGCGGAGACGCTGCACGAGGAACAGCGCCTCGCTCGTGCGCGGCAGGATCACCGGGTACTCCTCCCCCGGCAGCCAGATCTCCTCGAGCCGTTTGGCGATGCCGGCGAGGGCGATGTCGGTGATCCCGAGGTCGTCCATGGCGCGCTGGGCGGCCGCGACCTGGGGCGGTCCGCCGTCGACGAGGAGCAGCGAGGGCGGGTAGGCGAAGCGGCGGTGCCGTCCCGAGGTCGCGTCGTCGTCGGCCGGGTCCGGCGGATCGAGGTGGTGCTTGAGGCGCCGCGTGATCACGTCGTACATCGAGGCGGTGTCGTCGCGGGCGGCGGCGCCGGTCACGGAGTAGCGGCGGTACTCGCTCTTCTTGGGCAGACCGTCCTCGAAGACCACCTGGGAGCCGACCACGTTCGTGCCCTGCGAATGCGAGATGTCGAAGCACTCGATGCGCAGCGGGGCGTCGGCGAGTCCGAGCGCCTCGCCCAGGTCCTCGAGGGCCTTGGTGCGGGCGGTCAGGTCACCGGTGCGCTTCAGACGGTGGAGTCGCAGCGCCTCCGCGGCGTTCTCCGTGACCGTGGCGAGCAGGTCCTTCTTCTCCCCGCGCCGGGGGACGCGCAGGTCGACCTGGTGTCCGATCAGCTCGCGCACCTGCTCGAGGTTGGTGGGCAGGACGGGCACCAGCACCTCGCGGGGCGCGGAGCCCTCGGCGTAGAGGGTGGTGAGCGCGCGCTCGACCAGATCCGGGACCTCGGACTCGTCGAGGATCTCTGCGGTCCAGCCGCGCTGGCCGCGGATCCGGCCGCCGCGCACGTGGAAGACCTGCACCGAGGCCTCGAGCTCGTCCTGGACGAGGCCGATGAGGTCGGCGTCCGTCGCATCAGACAGCACGACGGAGTTCTTCGACATCACCGCGTCGAGGGCGGCGAGGTCGTCGCGCAGGGCGGCGGCACGCTCGTAGTCCATGGCCGCCGCGGCGTCGCGCATCTGCCGCTCGAGGCGGCGGGTGTAGGTCGCGGTGTTCCCAGCCATGAAGTCCGCGAACTGCTCGGCGAGCCGCCGGTGCTCCTCCTCGGAGATCTCACCGGTGCAGGGCGCGGAGCACTTCCCGATGAAGCCCAGCAGACAGGGCCGGCCGGAGCGCTCGGCGCGGCGGTAGACGCCCGCGGTGCAGGAGCGCACGGGGAAGACCCGCAGCATCAGGTCGAGGGTTTCCCGGATCGCGCCCACCTGCGGGTACGGCCCGAAGACGCGGTCCCCTTTGGGCCGGGGACGACGGGTGATGTGGACCCGCGGCACCTGCTCGCCCATCGTCAGCACCAGGTAGGGGTAGGACTTGTCGTCGCGGAACTTGACGTTGAACCGCGGGTCGAACTCCTTGATCCAGGTGTACTCGAGGGTGAGCGCCTCCACCTCGGTGCCCACGACCGTCCACTCGACGCTCGCGGCCGTGGTGACCATGCGCCGGGTCCGCTCGTGCAGGACTGAGAGATCCTGGAAGTAGTTGACCAGACGCTGGCGGAGGTTCTTCGCCTTGCCGACGTAGATCACGCGGCCGTGCTCGTCCCGGAAGCGGTACACGCCGGGGCGGGTGGGGATGTCCCCAGTCTTCGGCCGGTAGGTCGACGGATCTGCCATGCCTCAGCCTCGCACGGCGCGGCCGGAGCGTCCTGACTGCAGCAGCGGGGCGAGGAAGCGTCCGGTGTGGGAGTCGGGGTGCGCAGCGATCTCCTCGGGGGTGCCCGTCGCGACGATGGTGCCGCCGCCCGAACCGCCCTCGGGGCCGAGATCGATCACGTGGTCGGCCGTCTTGATGACATCGAGGTTGTGCTCGATGACGATCACCGAGTTCCCCTTGTCCACGAGTCCGCCGAGCACCTCGAGCAGCTTGCGCACGTCCTCGAAGTGGAGGCCGGTGGTCGGCTCGTCGAGCACGTAGATCGTGCGGCCGTTGGAGCGCTTGTGCAGCTCCGAGGAGAGCTTGACCCGCTGCGCCTCGCCGCCGGAGAGCGTCGTGGCGGATTGTCCGAGCTTCACGTAGCCGAGGCCCACGTCGACGAGGGTCTGCATCTGCCGGCGGATCGCGGGGACCGCGTCGAAGAACTCGAGCGCTTCCGCGATCGACATGTCGAGCACCTCGGCGACGTTCTTGTCCTTGAAGTGCACCTCGAGGGTCTCGCGGTTGTACCGCTTCCCGTGGCAGACCTCGCATTGGACGTAGACGTCGGGCAGGAAGTTCATCTCGATCTTCAGCGTGCCGTCGCCCGAGCAGGCCTCGCAGCGGCCGCCCTTGACGTTGAAGGAGAAGCGGCCGGCGGTGTAGCCGCGCATCTTCGCCTCGTGGGTCTGCGCGAAGAGAGTCCGCACCCGGTCCCACACGCCGGTGTAGGTCGCGGGGTTCGAGCGCGGAGTGCGGCCGATGGGCGACTGGTCCACGTGCACGACCTTGTCGAGGTGCTCGAGGCCCGTGACCCGCTTGTGCCGGCCGGGGACGATCCGTGCCCGGTTCAGCTCCTTCGCGAGCACCGCGTAGAGGATGTCGTTGACCAGGGAGGACTTGCCCGAGCCGGAGACGCCGGTGACGGCCGTGAGGACGCCGAGCGGGAAGGTGACGTCCTGGCCCTTCAGGTTGTTGGCGCGCGGGCCGACGACGGTCACGGTCCGGCCCGGGTCCAGGGGCCGGCGGGCGTCGGGCAGCGGGATCTCGAGGGCGCCGGAGAGATAGCGGCCGGTGAGGCTCTCGGGGTTCACCTTGAGCTCCTCGACGGTCCCGGAGTGGACGACCTTCCCGCCGTGCTCGCCGGCGAGCGGGCCGATGTCGACGACCCAGTCGGCGGCGTTGAGCGTGTCCTCGTCGTGCTCGACGACGATCAGGGTGTTGCCCAGGTCGCGCAGCCGCTCGAGCGTCGCGATGAGCCGCTCGTTGTCGCGCTGGTGCAGGCCGATCGACGGCTCGTCGAGGACGTAGAGCACGCCGACGAGCCCCGAGCCGATCTGGGTGGCGAGGCGGATGCGCTGCGCCTCGCCGCCGGAGAGGGTCGCGGCGGCGCGGGCGAGGGTCAGGTAGTCGAGGCCCACGTCGAGCAGGAAGCCGAGGCGGGAGCGGATCTCGCGCAGCACCTCGTCGGCGATCGCGGCCTCGCGCACGCCGAGCTCGAGGCCCTCGTGGAACGCGAGCGCGTCGCGGATCGACATGTCGGCGACCTCGGCGATCGACCTGCCGCCGACGCGCACGGCGAGCACCTCCGGCCGCAGGCGGGCGCCGCGGCAGGCGGGGCAGGGCACCTCGCGCATGAACTGCTCGTAGCGCTCCTTGGCCCAGTCGGACTCGGTGTCCGAGTGGCGGCGCTCGAGGAAGGTCATGACGCCCTCGAAGCCGGTCGAGTAGGTGCGCTCGCGGCCGAAGCGGTTGCGGTAACGGACGTGGACCTGGTGGTCCTTGCCGTTCAGCAGTGCTTCGCGGGCCCGCTCGGGGAGCGCGCGCCAGGGCACGTCCATCGAGAAGGACAGCTCCTCGGCGAGGGCCGCCATGACCTCCTGGTGGTGGTCGGTCGAGCCCATGGCCCAGGGGGCGATGGCGCCCTCGGCGAGGGTGAGGTCCTCGTCGGGGATCACGAGGTCAGGATCGACCTCGAGACGCTGGCCGAGGCCGGTGCACTCGGGGCAGGCGCCGTAGGGGGCGTTGAAGGAGAAGGTGCGCGGCTCGATGTCGTCGATCGAGAGCGGGTGCTGGTTGGGGCAGGCGCGCTTCTCGGAGAAGCGGCGGATGCGGTCCTCGTCGTCCTCGGGACGGTCCACGAACTCGACCAGCACGACGCCCTCGGCCAGACGCAGCGAGGTCTCGACGGAGTCGGTGAGCCGGCGGCGGGCGTCGGGCTTCGCGGCGAGACGGTCGACGACCACCTCGATGGTGTGCTTGTAGCGCTTGTCGAGGCTGATCTCCTCGTCGAGGCGGCGGGTCGCGCCGTCGATGCGGGCGCGCGCGTACCCCTGGGAGCGCAGGGAGGACAGCAGGTCCTGGTGCTCGCCCTTGCGCCCCTGGACCACGGGGGCCAGCAGCTGGAAGCGCGTGCCCTCCTCGAGACCGAGGAGAGTGTCCACGATCTGCTCGGCCGAGGAGGAGGTGACGACCTCGCCGCACACCGGGCAGTGCTGCACGCCGGTGCGGGAGAAGAGCAGGCGCAGGTAGTCGTAGATCTCGGTGATCGTGCCGACGGTCGAGCGCGGGTTGCGGTTGGTGGACTTCTGGTCGATCGACACCGCCGGGGAGAGACCCTCGATGAGGTCCACGGAGGGCTTGTCCATCTGGCCCAGGAACTGCCGGGCGTAGGCGGAGAGCGACTCGACATAGCGCCGCTGCCCCTCGGCGAAGATGGTGTCGAAGGCAAGGGAGCTCTTGCCCGAGCCGGACAGGCCGGAGAACACCACCAGCCTGTCGCGGGGGATGTCGATGTCGATGTTCTTGAGATTGTGCTCGCGCGCACCACGGACGACCAGCGATTCAGTCACCGGGCCATCGTAGTGGCGCACCCCGACCTTCGAACAGCTGTTCGGGGGAGAGCTGTGCGACATACCCTGGTCCCATGAGCCCCGAGTCCCCCGCCTCGCCCTCCCCCGCCCTCGCGCTGCGCTCGCTGTCCGTCGGCCCGATGGACAACAACGCTTACCTCCTCACCTGCCGGGCGACCGGCGCGCAGCTGTTGATCGACGCCGCCGCGGAGCCCGAGCGGCTGCTCGAGCTGATCGCCGCGGGTGCGGCCGACGGGCCCGAGGGCGCGTCCGACGCGGCGGCGGACCGCCTCGAGCGCGTGGTGACCACCCACCGCCACCACGACCACATCGGCGCCCTCGCGGCCGTCGTCGAGGCGACCGGCGCGCGCACCGCCGCCGGCGCCGAGGACGCCGAGTCGATCCGGGAGCAGACCGGGATCTCGATCGATGAGCCGCTGGCGCACGGCGACCGGGTGCGCGTCGGCGCGGCCGAGCTCGAGGTGATCGCGCTGCGGGGACACACCCCCGGCTCGATCGCGCTGCTGTGGCGCGGCGGGGAGACGGGTGACCATCTCTTCACGGGCGACTCGCTGTTCCCCGGCGGGGTGGGCAACACCCAGCAGGATCCCGAGCGCTTCGCCCAGCTCCTCGGCGACGTCGAGGAGCGCATCTTCGCGGTCCTGCCCGACGAGGTCCAGGTCCATCCCGGGCACGGAGCACCGACGACCCTCGGCGCCGAGCGCCCCGCGCTGCCGGCGTGGCGGGCCCGGGGCTGGTGAGCCAGATGGAGGCCGACAGACCGGTCTGGACCGCCCTCGGGCGGGCGGCCGACGGGCGGATAGCCCAGGTCGACCTCGCCGAGAACGGCACGGTCCTCGCGACCGCCTCTTTCGACCTCGAGGGACTTGCGGAGGCCGTCGCCGCGCACGAGGCCGCGGTCCGCCCGCGCTGGGTGCTCCCGGACGTGCGCACCTGGTATCCCCGCCTGCTGGCCGCCGGGGTGACCCTCGAGCGCTGCCTCGACCTGCGCCTCGTGCACCGGATCCTGCGCCATTCGCAGCTCGTCGCGGACGTCCGGGCGCTCCGCGCGGCGACCGCCTGGGACACGCCCGTCGATCCCGCGCCGGAGGTCGATCGGGGCGGGGAGGCGCTCTTCGATCTCGACCCGTCGGCCACGCGCGACCAGGGCGTGCCCCACGACATCGACGAGGTGCTCGCCGAGCTCGGCCGCCAGCGGGAGTCGCTCGACGGCGCACGGGACCCGGGCCGGCTGCGGCTGCTCGCAGCGGCGGAGTCCGCCGGGGCGCTGATCGCCGCCGAGCTGCAGGCCGCGGGCATCCCCTGGGACGTCGCCGAGCACGACCGCATCCTCACCGCGGCACTCGGCCCGCGCCCGGCCGCGGGCTCACCGCCCGCTCGGATGGCGGAGGTCGGGGCGGAGGTGCGCGCTGCCCTCGGGGATCCGCAGCTGTCCCTCGAGTCCCCGCCCCGTCTGCTGCGGGCCCTGCACCGGGCCGGGATCGACGTGCGCTCCACCTCGCAGTGGGAGCTGCAGGAGCAGGAGCATCCGGCGATCGAGCCGCTGCTGCACTACAAGAAGATGTCCCGCCTGCTGACGGCGAACGGCTGGACGTGGATCGACGAGTGGGTGCACGAGGGCCGGTACCGCCCGGTCTACGTGCCCGGCGGCGTGGTCACCGGACGCTGGGCGTCCAGCGGCGGGGGCGCCCTGCAGATCCCGCGGCAGCTGCGGCCCGCGCTGCGCGCCGATCCCGGCTGGATGCTGGTCAGCGCCGACGTGTCCCAGCTCGAGCCGCGGGTGCTCGCCGCCATGGCCGCGGACGAGGCGATGATCACCGCCGGCGCCGGCCGCGACCTCTACGCCGGCATCGTCGACGCCGGCATCGTCGCGACCCGGCAGGAGGCGAAGGTGGGGGTGCTCGGGGCGCTCTACGGGGGCACCACCGGGGACAGTGGGAGGGTCGTGCCGCGGCTGCGGCAGCGCTTCCCCGCGGCGATGGCCCTCGTGGACGGCGCGGCCGCGACCGGGGAGCGGGGCGGGACAGTGACCACGTGGCTCGGCCGCTCCTCCCCCGCCCCCGAGCAGGAGTGGACACGGGCCCAGGCCGCGGCGCACGGGGCCGACGCCCCCGCCGGGGAGGGCGAGCGGGCGCGGCGCGCCGCGCGGGACCGGGGGCGCTTCACCCGGAACTTCGTCGTGCAGGGCACGGCGGCGGAGTGGGCGCTGTCCTGGATGGCGGGACTGCGCCTCGCGCTGAGCCGCTTCGAGGAGGTGCCCGAGGGGCGGGCCGCCACGGCCTCCGGACCCGTCTTCGCGCGGCGGCCGCATCTGGCGTTCTTCCTGCACGACGAGGTGATCGTGCACGCCCCCGAGGAGCAGGCCGAGGCCGCCGCGGAGGCGATCCGCAACACCGCTCAGGCGGCGGGGCGGTTGCTCTTCCCCGGCAGCGCGATCGACTTCCCGCTGGACCTCACGATCACGGAGCGCTCGGCGGAGAAGTGAGCGGCGCCCCGGTGAGCGGCGCGGCGGTCAGCGGGCGCTGCGAATCTCGAGCGGATTGCCCTCGGGGTCCGCGAGGAGCCATCGCCCGGGCTCCACGCCCTCGAGGAGACTGCCCCCGGCGGCGAGGGACTGCTCGATCCGCGCGTGCACTGCCTCGGGAACCAGCTCGAGGACGGGCCAGGTGCGGCTGCGCTGTCGTCGCCGCGCCTCGTCGGCGGGATCGAGCTCCTGCAGCACCAGCACGGGCCCGAGGCGTCGGGGGTCGACGAGGTCGGTGACGCCGTCGCGCGGATCCCTCCGCCAGCCGAGCGCCGCCGCCCAGAAGTCGCGGACCGAGGCGACCTCCGCGGCGTCGAGGAACAGCTGGACGAAGCGCGGCATGTCGGGGACCGCGACGGCGCCGAGCCCGCGCGCGGCGGCCTGGATCCGGGCGGCCAGATCGAGGACGTCCATGCCTGCGGGGTGCACACCCTCCTCCCACTGGTCCTTGCCGCTGTCCAGGAGCACCAGCTCGGCGCGCAGGTCGACGAGGAGCGGCGCGCCGGCCTCCTCGGCGAGGGCCGCGGCGGCGGTGACCAGATCGGCCCGCGCCTCGGCGCTCGCCAGGCGGTAGCACGCCATGGCGGCGAACACCTGCCACCAATCCGCGGTCGGCGGCGTCCCGCCCAGCGGCGCGCCGGGCACCGCATCGATCTCGTTGCCGTCGGCATCGGCATGTCGCACGCCGTACGGTCCGCACGCTGGGCCCAGATCGAGGCCGGCCAGAACGGGCTCCGGCCGGACGACGTCGAGATGCAGGCGCTGACGGAGCGGCCGCGGGTCCACCGCGGTGCGCAGATGCAGTCGCGGGTTCCGCCGCAGCGGATCGATCAGCGTCCTGCCGTCCGCCGCCGCGTCCTGCGCCGCCGTGCCCTCCGAGGGGACGTAGCCGAGGGCGCTCCGCCAGAAGGGCTCGATGTCCCCGGGCCGGGGCGACTCGGTCACGAGGGAGAGCTCCTGCAGGACGCTCGGATCCGCGGGGAGTCCGAGCTCACGCGCCGTCGTCGAGACCCGGTCTGCAGCGTCGTCGGAGCGGACGCGCACCCTCAGCCCGGTGGATCGGAGGTCGCAGCCCAGGACGTCCGGGTCGGGTGAGAGCCGCGCGCCCAGCGCCGCGGACGCCGTGAGGGACGGCGCGGTGAACCATGCGGTCCGCACGCCGCCGAGCGTGCGCCAGTCCTCTGCATCCCCGCCGATGGTGGCCATGGCGGCAAAGCTACTGCCCGGCGCCGGGGGTCTCAAGGGGCCGTGACGGCACCCGAGAGCCGGGGGTTCCCGGTGCTCGCGCGGGGAGCGCCTCGAGCAGGGCCTACGCCTGCTTCGAGGGGTCGTCGCGGCCCGGGTCCCGGGTGTCGAGAAGAGTCAAGGCGAGGGTCACCGCACCGGTCGCGAGCCCGATCCACAGCCGGGGCGCCGGCACCTCCCGGCGTCGCAGGAAGCCCTCCACCCCACGGTCCAGGCGGAGGCCCGCCACGCCCGCCCCGACCATCAGGCCGCCGAGGGCGAGGGAGAGCGCCGCCTCGGGGACCGTCGGGGGCCGCAGTCCGTGCAGGATCGGATCGTCGTCGCCCGACGGGTCCAGGCGTCCCTGCTGAGCGAGGAGGCTGACACCGGTGGAGAGCACCGCGGGCAGCAGGACGTAGCCGGCCCGGACCGGTCGCGGCAGGCGGTGCACCGGGATCATCCCGAGGCCGGACGCGGCGGCAGTGCCCACGGCCAGGGAGAGGATGCGGATGCGCTGGGATGGTGTCACGTGGTCCTCCTCGTCGTCCTGCGGCATGGCATGAGCCGTCCGTGCGGGGCAGGTCCCTTCGCTCACCTCGCCGAGCAGGGTGCTGCGTGCCCTCGACGCTACCGGGACATCCGGTCCTCGACGGCCGACGATCGTCGGCCTCGGAGCACGACCTTCGCCGCCGCTCGCCGATGAGGGAGAATGACCTAATGCGCCTCTGGTCCCTGCACCCCCGTCACCTCGACCGCCAAGGGCTCACGGGCTGCTGGCGCGAAGCGCTGCTGGCGCAGGCCGTCCTGGCCGAGCGCACCCGCGGATACCGGTCCCATCCCCAGCTCGAGCGCTTCCGGGCACAGGCCGAGCCGCTCTCCGCGATCGGCGAGTATCTCGAAGCCCTCGCCGATGAGGCGTCGACCCGCGGCTACCGATTCGACCGCTCCCGCATCGATCGTCGGCCCGCCGGAACAAGGGGCGCGAGCTACTCCGACGTATCCGACGGGCTCGCGCTCGGCGGCGAGACGCCGAGGATCCCGGTCACCACCGGGCAGCTCGACCTCGAATGGCACCATCTGCTCCACAAGCTCGAGGCGCGCAGCCCCGAGCACTGGGATCGCGCGACCGCGCTCGGCGGACCGACAGTGCATCCGCTGTTCGAGGTGGTGCCGGGCCCCGTCGAGAGCTGGGAGCGTGCCGAGCTGGAGAGCTGAGGCTCAGGAGCGCTGGACGGCGCGGAGCTCCTTCTTCAGCTCCTGCACCTCGTCGCGCAGACGCGCCGCGACCTCGAAGTTCAGCGACTCCGCCGCCTGGTGCATCTGCGCGGTCATCTCGTCGATCATGCCGGTGAGCGCGCCGACCGGATCGTCGCCGAGGTCGACCTTGCGGCCCTGCACGGAGTCGACGGCGTTGGCCCGGGCGCGATCCCGCGCCACCCGCTCCTTGCCGGAGCGGTAGTCGGTGGACATGAGCGTCTCGGTGTCGATGTCCTCGCGGGCGAGCATGTCGGTGACGTCCGCGATCCGCTTGCGCAGCGGGGTCGGATCGATGCCGTGCTCGGTGTTGTAGGCGATCTGCTTCTCGCGGCGGCGGTTCGTCTCGTCGATCGCCTGCTGCATCGAGTCGGTGATCCGGTCCGCGTACATGTGCACCTGGCCGGACACGTTGCGGGCCGCACGGCCGATGGTCTGGATCAGCGAGGTGCGCGAGCGGAGGAAGCCCTCCTTGTCCGCGTCGAGGATCGCGACGAGTGAGACCTCCGGCAGGTCCAGACCCTCGCGCAGCAGGTTGATGCCCACGAGCACGTCGAACTCGCCCTGGCGCAGGGAGCGCAGCAGCTCGATGCGGCGCAGCGTGTCCACGTCGGAATGCAGGTACTGGACCCGCACCCCGTTCTCGAGCAGGAAGTCGGTGAGGTCCTCCGCCATGCGCTTGGTCAGCGTGGTGACGAGCACCCGCTCGTCGCGCTGGACGCGCTTCTCGATCTCCTCGCGGAGGTCGTCGATCTGGCCCTTGACGGGCTTGACGATCACCTCGGGGTCCACCAGGCCCGTCGGCCGGATGATCTGCTCGACCACGCCGTTCGCGCGGTTCAGCTCGTACTCGGCCGGGGTCGCGGAGAGATAGACCGTCTGCCCGGTGCGCTCGGTGAACTCGCCGAACGTGAGGGGGCGGTTGTCGAGCGCCGAGGGGAGGCGGAAGCCGAAGTCGACGAGGGTCCGCTTGCGGGACCGGTCGCCCTCGTACATCGCGCCGATCTGCGGGACGGTCACGTGGGACTCGTCGATGACCAGCAGGAAGTCCTCGGGGAAGTAATCCATCAGGGTGTTGGGCGCGGTGCCGGGCGCGCGGCCGTCGAGGTGGCGGGAGTAGTTCTCGACGCCGTTGGTCGAGCCCATCTGCCGCAGCATCTCGAGGTCGTGGGTGGTGCGCATCCGCAGGCGCTGCGCCTCGAGGAGCTTGTTCTGGCCCTCGAGCTCCACGAGCCGCTCGGCGAGCTCCTCCTCGATCGTGCCGATCGCCCGCGCGAGCCGCTCGGGACCCGCGACGTAGTGCGAGGCGGGGAAGATGTGGATGTGCTCCTCCTGCCGGATCACCTCGCCGGTGAGCGGGTGCAGGGTGTAGAGCGCATCGACCTCGTCGCCGAAGAACTCGATGCGGATCGCGAGCTCCTCGTACATCGGGATGATCTCGACGGTGTCGCCGCGCACCCGGAACGTGCCCCGTTCGAAGGCGACGTCGTTGCGGTCGTACTGCATGTCCACGAAGTGGCGCAGGAGGTCGTCGCGGTCCAGCTGCTGGCCGCGGGACAGCTGCACCATGCGGTCCACGTACTCCTGCGGCGTGCCAAGGCCGTAGATGCAGGAGACGGACGAGACCACGACCACGTCACGGCGGGTCAGCAGCGAGTTGGTGGCGCTGTGCCGCAGCCGCTCCACCTCGGCGTTGATCGAGGAGTCCTTCTCGATGTAGGTGTCCGACTGCGGGACGTACGCCTCCGGCTGGTAGTAGTCGTAGTACGAGACGAAGTACTCGACCGCGTTGTGCGGCAGCAGCTCCCGGAACTCGCTCGCGAGCTGCGCGGCGAGGGTCTTGTTGTGCGCCATCACCAGCGTGGGACGTTGCACCTGCTCGATGAGCCAGGCCGTCGTCGCGGACTTGCCGGTGCCCGTCGCGCCGAGCAGCACGACATCCTGCTCGCCGTCGTTGATGCGCTTCGTGAGCTCCTTGATCGCCGTCGGCTGATCGCCCGAGGGCGAGTACTCGGAGACGACCTCGAAGGGATGTTCGGCGCGGACGAGATCGGTGACAGGACGCATGGGGTCGAGCCTACGACCCGGGGCCGACGGACGACATGGCGCGCGTCTCCTGTCCGCTCAGGGCCGACGGGCCGCGCTCAGCGGCGTCGGTCCAGGAGCGTGCGCACCGCCTCGAGCGCGAGGTCCGCACGGTCGGCGAGCTCCGTGCGGCCCGATGTGTTGAGGATCAGCCGGTCCGCGCGCCGGATCCGCTCGAGATCGGTGACCTGCGCGGCCATGATCGACTCGACGTAGGCGCGGTCCCTGCCGCGGTCGCGGATCACCCGCGCGATGCGGTCCTCGCGCCGGGCGAGCACCGCGACCACCGCGGCGTAGGTGCCCGCGGCGTCCTGCGCCTTCTCGAGCAGCAGCGGGCTGTCGTGCACGACGATCCGCTCCCCCGCCGTGGCGGCGTCGGCCTCCTCGCGGGCGACCGCCTCGTCGACGCGAGAGAGCACGATCCGCTCGAGGTCGGCGCGGGCCGCGCCATCGGCGAAGACGATCCGCGCCATCGCGGCGCGGTCGATCGTGCCTGCCGGGTTGCGCAGCTCCTCACCGAACCGCGCGATCGCCTCCTCGACGCCGTCCCCGGGCATGTCGAGCACCGCGCGGGAGTGCGCGTCGAGGTCGATCACGCGCAGCCCGGCGCCGCGCCAGAGCGCGGCGACCGTGGACTTGCCGGAGCCGATGCCGCCGGTGAGGCCGATGCGGACGCGGGGCGATGCGGGGTCCATGACCCGATCGTAGGGCTAGCGCGTCAGAGCCGTCACGAGCTGTTTCCCGGCTGGCGCCCCAGGTCGTACGGTGCTCGGGTGGATCCTCTGCAGCTGCTCGTGACCAACGACTTCCTCCGTGTGCTGGACCTCGTGGGCGTGTTCGTGATGGGCGTGGCGGCCGGAGCGATCGCCTCGCGGCTGAACTTCGACGCGGTCGGCTTCGCGGTCATCGGGATCGTCGCCGGCCTCGGCGGCGGGCTCGTGCGCGACCTGATCCTCGACTACGGCACCCCCGCCGCCTTCGACGGCCCCTGGTACCTCGCGTGCGCCCTCGCAGGCGCGATGTTCACCTTCCTCATCCACGCCGACGGCCCGTGGTGGCGCCGCCTGGTGACGGTGCTCGACATCGCGGCGATGGGGCTGTGGGCGGCGACCGGCACGGCGAAGTCCCTCGGCTACGGCCTCGACGTGCTGCCCGCGATCCTGCTCGGGGTCACGAGCGCCGTCGGCGGCGGCGTGATCCGCGACGTCCTCGTGGGGCGGATCCCCCAGATCTTCGGCGGCGGCCCCCTGTACGCGACCGGGGCGCTCGTCACCGCGGTGATGACCTGGCTGGTGCTGGCCCTCGGCCTCCCCTCCCCCACGGTGCTGATCGCCGTCGCCGCGGGCTCGCTGCTCGCCGGAGTCGCGGCCTGGCGCCGCTGGTCGCTGCCGGCCCATCAGGAATGGCAGGTGACCCTGTCCGCGACCCAGCTCAAGCGGCTCGTGCGCCGCACCCGCAAGGACGAGCGGGAGCGGGTGGCGCTCGAGACCGGCGCGATCCCGGTCGTCGACGTGGACCACGACGACCTCGCCGAGGACAGCGCGGCCGAGGACCGCGATGCGCACTACTTCGAGGAGCGGGTCTTCCCGGAGGCGGAGGCTCTACCCGGCACGATCGAGCACGAGCAGCGCCACGGCCGGGACCCCGGGACCGCCGCGGCGCGCTGACGCGCCGGGGCACGGCGCGGGGAGCCTGGCCGCCGCGCGGGGCGCCGCGGGATCGTCGCGGGGCGCCGCCGCGCGCGACGCCCTCAGGGACGCAGCAGCTCGAGCATCCGCGCGACGTCGACCGCGTCGAGCTGACCGGGCGCCGAGGCCTCCCCGACCGTCGCGAATGTCGCGGCGCTGCCGAACGTCTCCGCGGCGACGCGGCTCGCGGCGCCGAGCGTGCCCATGCTGATCGCGAGGTGCGGACCGCGGCGGTCCCCGGCCACGGCGAGGCTCGCCGCGAGGAGGGTCAGCACGTCCATCGGGCTCCGCGGGGTGACCGCGATCTTCGGCACGTCCGCGCCGAGCTCGCGCTGCCCGCGCAGGATCTCGACGATCCGCTCCCGGGTGGGCGTCGCCTCCATGTCGTGGAACGAGCCGACGACGGCGATGCCGTTGCGGCGCGCCGCCTCGATCACGCGGGCGACCATCGCGCCGTCCCGCGCGGTCTCGACGTCGACGAGGTCTACCGCGGACTGGGTCCCGGCGGGCCGGCCCGTGATCAGCGCGAGGAGGAGCTCCCCGAGGTCGTGATCGGCGATCGGGCGCGGTCCGCCCTCGGCGGCGGTGCGGAAGGTGACCAGGAGCGCCCGGTCCGGGCCGAGGGCGGCGCGCAGCGGGGCGAGGGCGGCGAGCACGGCGACGCGGTGCTCCGCCGGGTCCCCGAGGTCGGGGCGGAAGCGGTCGAGGCGCCACTCGACGATCCGGGCAGGGGCCCCGACCGCGGCGGCGGCCTGGCCGAGGAGCGCGTCGAGGTGGTCGCCGACGAGCGGCACGATCACCTCGGGGCGGCCCCGGCCCAGCTCGATCCCACGCACGGTGACGGTGCGCCGCCGCGGATCCGGGCCCCCCGCCGCGTCAGCCGGCGCGGCGGATCGGTCCGAGAACGGTACCTCGTCATGGGCGGTCACGCCGCTCAGTCCTCCGTCACCGCGGCGTAGGCCGCGAGCAGCAGCGCCGGGTCCGGGCCCTCGAGGCGTGAGACCTTCCCGATCCGGTCCAGCACGACGAAACGCAGCACTCCGGCGCGGGTCTTCTTGTCCCGCTTCATGGCGTCCTCGAGCTTCGGCCACTGCCGATCGCGGTAGGTGACGGGCAGGCCGAGGGAGGTGAGGATCGTGCGGTGGCGGTCGACCTCGGCCTCGGAGAGCTTGCCGGCGAGGTGGGAGAGCTCGGCCGCGAACATCATCCCGACGGAGACCGCCGCGCCGTGCCGCCACTGGTAACGCTCGTTGCGCTCGATCGCGTGCCCGAGGGTGTGGCCGTAGTTGAGGATCTCCCTCTCGCCCGCCTCCGTGAGGTCCGCGGAGACGACGCGCGCCTTGACCCGGATCGCCCGCTCGATCACCTCGCGGAAGGCGTCGCTGCCGGTGTCGCGCACCGCGTCGGGATCCTGCTCGACGAGCGAGAGGATCTCGGTGTCGGCGATGAATCCGGCCTTCACGGCCTCGGCGAGGCCCGCCGCGACGTCGTGCGCGCCGAGGCCGGCGAGCACGTCGAGATCGGCGACCACGGCGATCGGCGGGTGGAACGCCCCGACGAGATTCTTGCCCTCGGAGGTGTTGATGCCGGTCTTCCCGCCGACGGCCGCGTCGACCATGGCCGCGACCGTGGTCGGAACCTGCAGCACGTCGATGCCGCGCAGCCAGGACGCCGCGACGAAACCCGCGAGGTCCGTGGCGGCGCCGCCGCCGAGACCGATCACGAGGTCGCCGCGGCCGATCTCCGCCTGCCCGCACACGCCCCACAGGAATCCCGCGACCTGGGCCGTCTTGGCCTCCTCGCCGTCGGGGATCTCCGCGGCGAAGGCCTCGCGGCCGGTCGCGATGATCGCCTCGCGCAGCTCGTCGGCGACCTGGCGCAGGCTCGGCTGGTGGACGATCACCACGCGCCGGGCGCGCTCGGGTATCAGGGTCGGCACCTCGGCGAGCAGGCCGCGGCCGACGAGCACGTCGTAGCCGCCGGTGGGGGTGGTCACGGGGATGGTGGTGGTGCTCATGCGGTCTCCTCCTCGGCGCCGGCGGCCCGCAGCCCCAGCTCGTCCATGATCTGGCGCGCGACGCGCGCTGGGGGGCCGGATCCGGCGTCGATGCGCAGCGCGGCGAGGTCGCGGTAGACGGGTCCGCGCTCCTCGGCGAGCCGGCGCCAGCTCTCCATCGGGTCGTCCCCCGACAGCATCGGGCGTCCTGCGCCGCGCGCGATGCGGCGGGCGGCGATGGCCTCGTCGACCTCAAGCAGCACCACGCGGCGGCCGCGCAGCCTCTCCCCCGACTCGCTCCGCATCGGCGCCCCGCCGCCGAGGGCGAGCACCCCCGTCTCCTCCTCGAGGGCGCGGGCGAGGACCTCCGCCTCGAGCTCGCGGAAGCCCTCCTCCCCGTCGGCGGCGAAGATCTCCGGGATCGGCCGGCCCGCGGCCGTGACGATCAGCGCGTCGAGATCGCAGAAGGCGACGCCGAGCCGGGCGGCGAGGGCGCGGCCGACGCTGGTCTTGCCCGCCGCCATGGGTCCCATCAGGATGACTAGCGGCCCGCTCACGAGGCGGTGTCCGCTCCGCCCGGGAGACGGGACTGCAGCTCGACGGTGCGCTCGAGGTGGGCGCGGATCTCCTCGACGCTGTCCCCGCCGACCTTCTCCAGCAGGGCGTCCGCGAGGGTCAGCGCGACCACGGCCTCGGCGATCACAGCGGCGGGCGCGACGGCGCAGACGTCCGAGCGCTGATGATTCGCCGTGGCCTCGGCGCCCGTCGCCACGTCGACCGTGCGCAGGGCGCGGGGCACCGTCGAGATGGGCTTGAGCGCGCCGCGGACCCGGATCACCTGGCCGTTGCTCATCCCGCCCTCGAGTCCGCCGGCGCGGTTCGTCACGCGCGGGTACTGCCCGGACTCCGAGGCGATCAGGATCTCGTCGTGCGCGGCGGATCCGCGGCGTGCCGCGGTCGCGAAACCGTCCCCGATCTCCACGCCCTTCATCGCCTGGATCGACATGACCGCCTGGGCCAGGCGGCCGTCCAGCTTGCGGTCCCACTGGGTGTGGGAGCCCAGGCCGACGGGCACGCCGTAGGCGATGACCTCGACGACGCCGCCGAGGGTGTCGGCATCGGCCTTAGCCGCATCGACCTCGGCGACCATCGTCGCGGAGGTCTCCGGGTGGAAGCAGCGCAGCGGGTCCGCATCGAGCGCGGCGGCGTCCTCGGGGGTGGGCAGCGGGGCGTCCCCGGGGACGCGCACGGAGCCGACGGAAAGGGTGTGCGAGACCAGGCGGATGCCGGCGGCCTGCTCGAGGAGCGCCGCGGCGACCCGGCCCGCGACCACCCGGGCGGCGGTCTCGCGGGCGCTCGCGCGCTCGAGCACCGGACGCGCGTCGTCGAAGCCGTACTTCAGCATGCCGGAGAGGTCCGCATGACCGGGGCGGGGCCGGGTCAGGGGCCGGTTGCGGGCGATCTCGCGCTCGTCCCCAGTACCGGCGTCGACGAGGAGATCGTCCCGCTCGACGGGGTCGGCGCTCATGACCTTCTCCCACTTCGGCCACTCCGAGTTCGCGATCTCGATCGCGAGCGGAGATCCGAGGGTGCGCCCGTGCCGCAGGCCACCGTGGATGCTCACCACGTCCTGCTCGAACTTCTGGCGGCTGCCGCGACCGTGGCCGAGACGGCGCCGGGCGAGCACCTCGCGCAGATCGTCACTGGTCAGCTCGATCCCGGCGGGGACGCCATCGAGCAGGGAGATGAGGGAGGGGCCGTGGGATTCCCCGGCCGTGAGCCAGCGCAACATGGCCACGATTCTCTCACGGGCCGTCCGACCGGGACGCGGACGTCCAGGTGAGGACGACCCGCCGGCCGACGCCACGCCGCGTCAGGAAGCGTCAGTCCTCGTCCAGCTCCACTGACTCCGGCGGGGTCAGCCGCTCGACCAGCGGCACCACGTCCGAGATGCCGCCCAGCACGGCGGTGGGCCGGTACGGGTACTGGGTGATCTCGTCCTCGCGGGTGGAGCCGGTCAGGACCAGCACCGACCGCATGCCGGCCTCGAGCCCGGACTTCACGTCGGTGTCCATGCGGTCCCCGATCATCACGGAGGTCTCCGAATGGGCGCCGATGCGGTTCAGCGCCGTGCGCATCATGAGCGGGTTCGGCTTGCCCACGTAGTACGGCTGGGTGCCCGTCGCCGCGGTGATCATCGCGGCGACCGCACCGGTCGCCGGGAGCGGTCCCTCGGAGCTGGGACCGGTGACATCGGGGTTTGTCGCGATGAACTTCGCCCCGCCGCGCACGAGACGGATCGCCCGGGTGATCGCCTCGAAGGAGTAGGTGCGGGTCTCCCCCAGCACCACGAACTCGACATCGGTGTCCGCGAGGATGAAGCCCTCCTCGTGCATGGCGCTGGTGAGCCCTGCCTCGCCGATCACGTAGGCGGACGAGCCGGGCGCCTGCTCGGCGAGGAAGCGGGCGGTGGCGAGGGCGCTGGTCCAGATCGCCTCCTCGGGCAGCTCGATCCCGGAACGCGCCAGCCGGGCCCTCAGGTCCCGCGGCGTGAAGATCGAGTTGTTGGTGAGCACGAGGAAGGGGCGTCCGAACTGCTGCAGCGCAGCGATGAAGTCGGCGGCGCCGGGCAGGGCGGACTCCTCGTGCACGAGCACGCCGTCCATGTCGGTCAGCCAAGTGTGGATCGGGTGGTCCTCGAGAGCGGTGAACATGCTCCCAGTGTGCCCCGGGCGGGGCGGCGCACCCAACCCGTCCCGTTCCCGGACAGCCGGAAGGCCCGGCCCCCTGCGGGGACCGGGCCTTCCGAGCCGGGTGATCAGCGGGTGATCAGTTGCCGGTGAGCTTGGCGCGCAGGGCGGCCAGGGCCTCGTCGGAGGCCAGGGTGCCCTCGTCGGAAGAGCTCGACTGGTACGAGGTCTGCGAGGACGGAGCCGACTCCGGGGTGCTGGAGGTGCTCGCGGCGGCCGGGGCGTTCGCGGACTCCTCGTCGGCCTTGATGGCCTCGGCGACCTGGGTCTTGTGGGCGGTCCAGCGCTCGTAGGCGGCCGCGTACTGGGCCTCCCACTCCTCGCGCTGGGTGTCGTAGCCCTCGAGCCACTCGTTGGTCTCCGGGTCGAAGCCCTCGGGGAACTTGTACTCGCCGTTGGCGTCGTACTCGGCCGCCATGCCGTAGAGCGCGGGGTCGAAGGTCGAGTCGTCGCCCTCCGGGTCCACGCCCTCGTTGGCCTGCTTGAGGGACAGCGAGATACGGCGACGCTCGAGGTCGATGTCGATGACCTTGACGAAGACGTCCTGGTCGACCGTGACGACCTGCTCGGGCAGGTCGACGTGGCGCTGGGCCAGCTCGGAGATGTGGACGAGGCCCTCGATGCCGTCCTCGACACGCACGAAGGCGCCGAAGGGGACCAGCTTGGTGACCTTGCCGGGCACGACCTCGCCGATGGCGTGGGTGCGGGCGAACAGCTGCCACGGGTCCTCCTGGGTCGCCTTCAGCGACAGGGAGACGCGCTCGCGGTCCATGTCGACGTCCAGGACCTCGACCTTGACGTGCTGACCGACCTCGACGACCTCGGACGGGTGGTCGATGTGCTTCCAGGACAGCTCGGAGACGTGCACCAGGCCGTCGACGCCGCCGAGATCGACGAAAGCGCCGAAGTTGACGATGGAGGACACGTTGCCCTCGCGGACCTGGCCCTTCTGCAGGGTCTGCAGGAAGTCCGAGCGGACCGCGGACTGGGTCTCCTCGAGGTAGGCGCGGCGCGACAGGACCACGTTGTTGCGGTTCTTGTCGAGCTCGATGATCTTCGCCTCGATCTCCTGGCCGACGTACGGCTGCAGGTCGCGGACGCGGCGCATCTCCACGAGGGAGGCCGGGAGGAAGCCGCGCAGGCCGATGTCGACGATGAGGCCGCCCTTGACGACCTCGATGACGCGACCGGTGACGACGCCCTCGTCTTCCTTGATCTGCTCGATCGTGCCCCAGGCGCGCTCGTACTGGGCGCGCTTCTTGGACAGGATCAGGCGACCCTCCTTGTCCTCCTTCTGGAGGACGAGGGCCTCGATCTCGTCGCCGACCTCGACGACCTCACCGGGGTCGACGTCGTGCTTGATGGACAGCTCGCGCGAGGGGATGACGCCCTCGGTCTTGTAGCCGATGTCCAGGAGGACCTCGTCGTGATCGACCTTCACCACGGTGCCCTCGACGATGTCGCCATCGTTGAAGTACTTGATGGTGGCATCGATGGCGGCCATGAGTTCGTCGGCGCCGCCGATGTCGTTGATGGCGATCTGGGGGGTCGTGGTGTCGGTCATGTAGGTAGGAACTCCGTCGGGACAGGAATCGAGTAGGTACGGTGGACGTGCAACCTCGCCGGAGATCGCCGACAGATCGCGGCGCGCGCCCGGGCGGGGCATCCGCACGCGTCGACGACCACCGAACTGCTCAAGACGGCCGCCTGCGCACAGACCTTCAGAAGCCTATCAGCCGGGGCGCGCCGATGCGAGGGTCCGCGGGGCTCGGGGCTCCGCTGCGGGATGTGACCTCGCTCCCCCGGGGCGCGGCGGCGCGGCTCAGTGGGCGGCCGCTAGCCAGGAGGGGCCGACGCCGATCCCGACCTCGAGCGGGACCGACAGCTCGTAGGCCTCGCCCATGCCGCGGGCCACCAGCGCCCGCAGCTCCTGCTCCTCGCCGGCGGCGACCTCGAGCACGAGCTCGTCGTGGACCTGGAGCAGCACGCGGGAGCTGAGCGCGGAGTCCGCGAGGAGCTCGTCGACGCGCAGCATGGCGAGCTTGATGATGTCCGCAGCGCTGCCCTGGATCGGGGAGTTCAGCGCGACCCGCTCGGCGTTCTCGCGGCGCTGGCGGTTGTCCGAGGTGAGGTCGGGCAGGTAGCGGCGTCGCCCCAGGATGGTCTCGGTGTACCCGGTCTCGCGGGCCCTCTCGACGCTCGCCCGCAGGTAGTCGCGCACCCCGCCGAAGCGCTCGAAGTAGCCGTCCCGCAGCGCCGTCGCCTCGCCCTGGGAGATGCGCAACTGCCGAGCCAGGCCGAAGGCGCTGAGCCCGTAGGCGAGGCCGTAGCTGACGGCCTTCGTCTTCGAGCGCATCTCGGCGTCGACGTCCTCGGGGGCGACGTCGAAGACCCGCGAGGCGACGAAGCGGTGGAGATCCTCCCCCGAGTTGAAGGCCTCGATGAGGCCCGCGTCCTCGGAGAGGTGCGCCATGATGCGCATCTCGATCTGCGAGTAGTCCGCCGTCATCAGGTCCGCGTAGCCCTCGCCCGGGACGAAGATCTCGCGGATGCGCTGCCCCTCGTGGGTGCGCACCGGGATGTTCTGCAGGTTCGGATCGGTCGAGGCCAGGCGACCGGTGGCGGCGGCGGTCTGCAGGAAGGTCGTGTGCACGCGGGAGCCGTGGTCCACGGCCGCGTCGAGGCCCACCAGGTAGCCGGTCAGCTTGCTCATCTCGCGGAAGCGCAGCAGCCAGGAGAGGAAGTCGTAGCCGGAGGAGCCCGGCTCGACCTTGTCCTGGAGATCCGCGAGGGATTCGGCGTCCGTCGAGAAGCCCGAGGCGATCTTCCGGGTGCGGGGCATGGCGAGGGTGTCGAAGAGGACCGTCTGCAGCTGCTTCGGCGAGGCGAGGTTGACCTCCTCGCCGACGATCGCGCCGGCCTCCCGCTTGGCCTGAGCGACGAAGCCCTCGAACTCGGACTGCAGGGCAGCGAGGCGCTCGAGATCCAGGGCGATGCCCCGCTCGTGCATGCTCACCAGACTGCGCTGGAGCGGCAGCTCGAGCTCGTGCAGGATCTTCGCGGCCCAGGGCTGCGCCGTCAGCTGGTCGGCGAGGCGCTCGGCGACGGTGAGCAGCGCCGCGGCGGAGCGGGCGAGGCGCTCGGCAGCGCGCACCACGTGCTCCTCCCGGGCCTCGGCGGACTCCTTGGCGAGGGTGGCCTGTGCGGGCTTGCGCGGCCGCGGCTCGAAGGTCACGCCGGCGTGCTCGGCGGCGAGGGTCTCCGCGTCGTAGGTGCGGGCCCCGGGGCGCAGGACGAAGGCCTCGAGGGCGAGGTCGTGCCTCCCCTCCCCCAGCCGGTGCCCGTGCTCGCCGAGGAAGGCGAGAGCCGCCTGGGCCCCGGCGACCTCGATCCGCGGGGTGTCCTCGAGCAGCCGGACGAGGACAGCGGTGGCCTCCTCGTCCAGGGCGGACAGGCGCAGCCCGACCGCGCGCTCGGGGGTGGCCAGACCCAGCAACGGGCCGCCGCGCACATCGTCGGCCAGGTCGAGCGCGAGCAGCGCCGGCGACTGTCCGAGGGCGTCCGTGAGCTCCGCCGCGGTGCTCACGACGGACACCTCGAGGTCCGCCTCCGCCTCCTGCTCGCCGTAGCCGTCCGCATCGAGGAAGACGTCGGGGACGTCGGCGCGGATCGTGGGACCGAAGGCGAGCTCGTCGAACACCTTCTGCAGGGCGGCGCCGTCGCCGCGCCCCAGGGTGTAGTGCTCGGGGTCGGCGGGGAGGTCGAGATCGAGCACGGCGGCGTTCATACGCCGGTTGCGCTCGACGTCCTCCCGATGGGCGCGCAGGTTCTCCCCGGCCTTGCCCGTGATCTCGTCGGCATGGGCGAGCACACCGGGGAGATCGCCGTGGGCGAGGATCCACTTCGCGGCGGTCTTGGGGCCGACGCCGGGCACGCCCGGCAGGTTGTCCGCGGCCTCGCCCACGAGCGCGGCGAGGTCGGGATAGCGCTCCGGCGGGATGCCGTACTTCTCTTCGACGGCGGCGGGGGTCATCCGGCGCATCTCGGTGACGCCCTTGACCGGCTGCAGGAGCGTCACCCGCTCCCCCACCAGCTGGATCGAGTCCCGGTCGCTCGTGACGATGAGCGCCTCGTGGCCGTCCGCGGCGGCCCTCGTGGCGAGGGTCGCGATGATGTCGTCGGCCTCGTAGTCCTCGTAGGTCAGCCAGCGCACCCCGAGCGCGTCGAGGACCTGCTGGATGAGCCCGATCTGACCGTGGAACTCGGGCGGGGTCACCTCCCGACCGCCCTTGTACTGGTCGTAGATGCGGTCGCGGAAGGTCCCGCCGGGCAGGTCGAAGGCGACCGCCACGTGCGTGGGCCGCTCCGCGGCGACGACGTTGATGATCATCCGGGTGAAGCCGTAGACGGCGTTGGTGGCCTGACCGCGCCCGTCGCTGAAGCCGTCGGCCGGCAGGGCGAAGAAGGCGCGGAACGCCATCGCATGCCCGTCGATGAGGAGGATCCGCTGGTCGCTGGGGGCGCTCGCACTCATGGGGAGCAGTCTCGCACGGGACGATCCCCCGCGCCGCTCCCCGGGGCGAGGGTCCCCGGGAGGGTGTCCCGAGGATGTGGCAGGCTCGCCCCATGCACCAGCACCCCGATACCTCCGGCAGCCCCGGTACTCCCGGCACTGATCGGTTGCGCGGCGAGGAGCTCGCCGCCCTCGTCGGCCCGATCACTCGCGGCACCCTGCTCGAGCGCTGCCAGATGGAGCTGGTGGAGCTCTCCTCCGCGGGCGGGATCATGACCATGCCGGTCGCGGGGAACATCCAGCCCGCGGGCCTGCTCCACGGCGGGGCCACGATCGCGCTGGCCGAGTCGATCGCCTCCTTCGCGGCGATCCTGCGGGCGCGCGAGGTCCACGGCGAGGGCGCCCAGGCCGTGGGCACCTCGGTCTCCGCGGTGCATCACCGCAGCGCTCGCGAGGGGCTGGTCACCGCGACCGCGTCCCTGCGCCACGGGGGCCGCCAGGTCGCGACCTACCTCGTCGACGTGCACGACGAGGCGGGGACGTTGCTGAGCACCGTGACCGTCTCGACCATGCTGCTGCCGCCCCGCTGAGGGTCCGGTGAAGGGCCCGCGAGTCGCTCAGCCCTCCAGCTCGTAGCCGTCCGCCCCGTCGAACTCCAGCTCGTTGGCGTCGTTCCAGGCGTAGTGGCGGAAGTCGCCGACCCGCGGATCGCGGTCCGAACCCAGCTCGAGGGGACCCGACCGGCCCACATAGGTGATCGACTCCTTGGCCCCCGCCGCCAGGGCATCGCGCAGTACCGTGCGGCACTCCCCGTAGTCGTTGCACTCCCCCGAGCCGGTGAGCACCCGCGGGATCGAGGCGGCGATCGCCGTGCCCTCGACGGAGAGCGCGTCTTGGGCGGCCAGCGCCGCGATCACGAACCCGTCATAGGCCTGCTGGGAGTAGGCGTACCCGGTGTCGTAGAGCCCCGGATCGACGTTGAGCATCATGTTGACGTGGCGGACGCTGTACTCGCCCCCCGGTTCGAGGCCCTTCGCCCGGGAGAGGCACTCGGCCGCCAAGTCCGCCTCGGCGTAGTCGACGCTCGCGGCCGGGGAGAGCTGGGCCGCGATCTCGACGGTGGGCCGCTGTCCGCCGTCGAGGGTCGCCGTGTGCAGCGCGGAGAGGAACGGCCCCGTCTCCGGGCCGCCGTTGACGATGAGCAGGGCCGGCGGGGTCTCCAGCACGGAGGCGACCAGCGCGTTCAGGTCGCCCAGATCGCCCGCGGCGTGGAAGTGCTCGAGGACCACCTTGCCGCCCGTCGGCCCGAGCACCTGGGTGAGCTCGAACAGGAGGCTGCGCCCCTGCGCCGAGTCCTCGGAGACGTAGGCGACGGTTCCGGGGGCTCCGGCCCGGTCGCCGGAGACGGCCCAGGACTGCTCGGCGTAGTAGGCCGCGAGGGCCTTGTCGTTCGGGCACAACCGGGCGAGCATGCCGGAGGTCTCGACCTCCGGGGCGCGGACGCTCATCCCCGAGCTGAACACGTCGATCACGGCGATGCCCGCGGCGACGAAGGCGGGGATCGCGGCGACCAGCGTCTCCTCATCCACCGAGGTGATACAGGCCGTCACCCCGGCCTCGGCGAGTCCCTCGATGACCTCGCTGAGATCCGCGCCGGGCTCCGTGACGACATGCCGGTCCACGAGGCCGACGTCCTGGCCGAAGAGGCCCTTCCACTCGGCGTTGACATCGATCCACGCCTCATGGATCGCGAGGGAGATCGCGTTCTCGAAGGGCGCCGAGCGGCCGAAGCTCGCCCCGATCGACCCGAGGGTCAGCGCGGTGCCCGGCTCCGCGAGCGCGTCGCCCGTCGGCGCCGTCGTGGTGGGCCGACGCCCGCGGCCGCGGCGGATGCCCCCGGTGCCGCAGGCGCTCAGCAGTCCCGCACCGAGGATCCCCGCCCCCAGGCCCTGCACCATCGTGCGCCGCGACATGCCCATGTCGAGATCTCCCCCGTCCGTCGTCTCGCCCGTTCGACGCCCCCGTCGCCGGACGGTCAGTCCTTGCCGCCGCCCAACTGGTCCACGACCGCGTCCGCGACCTCGCGCATGGTGAGGCGACGGTCCATCGAGGTCTTCTGGATCCAGCGGAAGGCCTCCGGCTCGCTGAGGCCCATGTTGGTCTGCAGCAGGCCCTTGGCACGATCGACGCGCTTGCGGGTCTCGAAGCGCTCCCCGAGGTCGGCGATCTCCGCCTCGAGCTGGGTGATCTGCTGGTAGCGGGAGATCGCGATCTCGATCGCGGGCAGCAGGTCCGCCGGGGTGAAGGGCTTGACGACGTACGCCATGGCGCCGGCGTCGCGGGCGCGCTCGACGAGCTCGGCCTGCGAGAAGGCGGTGAGCATGACGACCGGGGCGAGATTGTCCTGGCCGATCTGCTCGGCCGCGGAGACACCGTCGGTCTTCGGCATCTTGACGTCCATGACGACCACGTCGGGGCGCAGCTCGCGCGCCTTCTCGACGGCGCTCTCGCCGTCGCCCACAGCGGCGACGACCTCGTAGCCGGCCTCGGTGAGGGTCTCGACGATGTCCATGCGGATGAGGCTCTCGTCCTCGGCCACCACCGCGGTACGGCGGACACCGCCGGTCTCCTGGACCTCGAGGTCCTGGTCGTCGGTGGGAAGGGAAGGATTCTGCTCAGTCATGTCGCCCTGTTGTCTCGTCGGTGTCCTCGGCGGGGACGGGGTCCGTCGCACCGCCGGGACCAGTGGTCATCAGCGGTATCCTAGTCCAGGCCTCCCTCCCGGGGGTGCGAGCCGGATTGGCGAAATGGCAGACGCGGCGCACTCAAAATGCGCTGTCCTCACGGGCGTGCGGGTTCGAGTCCCGCATCCGGCACCTCAGCGCGACAGATCACGACAGGCCACAACGGACACGGCGCGATGCTCTGCGACTCGATGCGGGCCGACTCGGTCCCGTCGAGGTCGCCGATGCGGTGCACCCGCAGCGTGTTGGTCGAGCCGTGGACCCCAGGGGGCGAACCGGCCGCGACGATGACGAGGTCGTTCTTCTGCAGCCCCTTGTGCTCGCGCAGCAGCTCGTCGACCACGGTGACCATGGCGTCGGAGTCCTTCTGCATCGGCACCAGGTGCGCCTCGATGCCCCAGGTCAGCGACAGCTGCCGAGCGACCTCGGGGTACGGGGTCAGCGCCAGCAGGGGAATGGTCGGGCGCAGGCGGGAGAGGCGGCGCGCGGTGTCGCCGGACTCGGTGAAGGTGACCAGGTACTGCGCGGAGAGCTGATCGCCGATCTCGGCGGCCGCGCGGGTGATGGCACCGCCGCGGGTGTGCGGGATGGTGCCCAGCGGGAGGATGCGGTCGGCGCCGTTCTCCTCGGTGTTGGTGACGATGCGGGCCATGGTGCGGACCGCCTCGAAGGGGTACTTGCCCACGCTGGTCTCGCCCGAGAGCATGACCGCGTCGGCGCCGTCGAGGATGGCGTTGGCGCAGTCGGACGCCTCCGCGCGGGTGGGGCGCGGGCTCTCGATCATCGACTCGAGCACCTGGGTGGCGACGATGACGGGCTTCGCGTTGCGGCGCGCGAGCTCGATGGCGCGCTTCTGCACCAGCGGCACCTGCTCGAGCGGCAGCTCGACGCCGAGGTCGCCGCGGGCGACCATGATGCCGTCGAAGGCGCCGACGATAGAGCGCAGCGCGCGCACGGCCTGCGGCTTCTCGATCTTCGCGATGACCGGGACGCGGCGCCCCTCCTCCTGCATGATCCGCAGCACGTCGTCCATGTCGTGGGCGTCGCGCACGAAGGACAGCGCGATCAGGTCCGCGCCGAGCTTGAGGCCCCAGCGGAGGTCGTCGATGTCCTTCTCGCTCATGGCGGGGACGGACACGGCGACGCCGGGCAGGTTGATGCCCTTGTTGTTGGAGACCGGCCCGGGGACCTCGACCACGGTGGTGACATCGGTGTCGGTGACATCCGTGACGCGCACCGAGACCTTGCCGTCGTCGATCAGGAGCACGTCGCCGGGGCGGCAGTCGCCCGGCAGGCCCTTGAAGGTGGTGGACACGCGCTCGCGGGTGCCGACGACGTCTTCGGTGGTGATCACGAAGGTGTCGCCGACCTCGAGCTGGTGCGGTCCGTCGGAGAACGTGCCCAGACGGATCTTGGGGCCCTGGAGGTCGACCAGGATGGCGACGTTGCGACCGAGGTCGTCGGCCGCGCGACGGATGTTCGCGTAGACCTGCTCGTGGTCGGCGTGGGAGCCGTGGCTCAGGTTCATCCGAGCCACGTTCATGCCTGCATCGATCAGGGTCCGGATCTGCTCATAGGTGTTGGTCGCCGGACCGAGTGTGCAGACGATCTTCGCTTTACGCATGTCAACCCATCTGTAGTTCGAGTAAGGGCCGCAGCGCCTTCTCGGGCGAGCACAGGACGTGCCCCGCCGGAGGCGCCGCAGCATCGCGTGATCTGGGCACAGTCTTTCACACTGTGACGGGCTTCTCTCCCGGGTCCACGGGCGCGGGCAGAGAGGTCGAGCCCATCAGGTGGCGGTCGACGGCCGCGGCGGCGGAGCGCCCCTCGGCGATCGCCCAGACGATAAGGCTCTGGCCTCGGGCGCAGTCGCCCGCGGTGAAGACGCCGGGCACCGAGGTCTGCCAGTCCTGGTCGTGCACTATGTTGCCGCGTGAGGTGATCTCCACACCCAGATCGGCCAGCAGGCCCTCTTCCCGGGTGCCCGTGAACCCCATCGCGACGAGCACGAGGGTGGCGGGCAGCACGGTCTCCGTGCCGGGAGTCGGCACGCGGGAGCCGTCGAGGTACTGGGTGCGGGCGACCTTGAGTCCGGTGACCGCTCCGCTCTCGTCGACCTCGAAGCCGGTGGTCGAGGCGAGGTAGGAACGGTCGCCGCCCTCCTCGTGCGCCGTGGAGACCTCGAAGAGCACCGGGTGAACCGGCCAGGGCTGCTTCTCGTCGCGCTCGACCGGCGGCTGGGTACCGATCGCCAGAGTGGTCACGGAGCGGGCGCCCTGGCGCAGCGCGGTCCCGAGGCAGTCGGCTCCGGTGTCGCCGCCGCCGATGATCACCACGTCCTTGCCCTCGGCGGAGATCGCGTCCTCGACCCAGTCGCCCTCGACCAGGCGGTTGGCCTGGGTGAGGTACTCCATGGCGGGATGGATGCCGGTCGCCTCGCGGCCCGGGACCGCGAGGTCGCGCGGGGTCGAGGCGCCGGTCGCGAGGACCACCGCGTCGAAGCGGCTGCGGAGTTCGGCGACGCTCAGCGCGCTCTCGCCGGTCCCGCCGACGTCGACGCCGGTGCGGAAGCGGGTGCCCTCCTCGCGCATCTGCTGCAGGCGGCGGTCCACGTGGCGCTTCTCGAGCTTGAACTCGGGGATGCCGTAGCGGAGCAGACCGCCGAGGCGATCGTCGCGCTCGAGCACGACCACCGAGTGGCCGGCACGGGTGAGCTGCTGCGCGGCGGCGAGGCCGGCGGGCCCGGACCCGACGACGGCCACGGTGCGTCCCGTGTGCCGGGTCGGCTCCACGGGCTTGACCCACCCCTCCTCGAAGGCGCGGTCGATGATCGAGACCTCGACGTTCTTGATGGTCACCGGCGGCTGGTTGATCCCCAGCACGCAGCTCGACTCGCACGGGGCGGGGCAGGCGCGGCCGGTGAACTCCGGGAAGTTGTTGGTCGCGTGGAGGCGCTCCGAGGCCTGCTGCCAGTCGTCGCGGTAGACGAGGTCGTTCCACTCGGGGATGAGGTTCCCGAGCGGGCAGCCCTGGTGGCAGAACGGGATGCCGCAGTTCATGCAGCGTCCGGCCTGCCGGGAGACGACGCTGAGGGCGTCGGGGCCGCCCTTCTCGCGGGCCTCGTAGACCTCGCGCCAGTCCATCAGGCGCAGCGGCACCGGCCGACGGGCGGGGAGCTCGCGCTCGCGGTACCGCAGGAATCCGCGGGGATCAGCCATGGGTGGCCTCCATGATCTCGTTCCAGACGTCGTGGGAGTCGGGGTCCACGCCCTGCGCGACGGCCTCCTCGCGGATGCCGGTGATCCGCAGGAACGCGCGGGGGGCGACCTCGGTGAGGCGGTCGAAGAGCTCCGCCGGGTCGGCGAGCAGGGCGGCGGCCCGGTCGGACCCCGTCCGCTCGGCGTGGTCGGAGAGGGCCTCGAGCACGAACTCGCGGTGCTCCTCGCGGACCGGGGTGATCTCGAAGCCGGCAGCGTCCTTGGGGTTCAGGTCCGCGGGGTCGAGATCGAGGACGAACAGGGTGCCGCCGCTCATGCCGGCGCCCAGGTTGCGGCCGGTGGGGCCGAGGATCAGCACGGCTCCGCCGGTCATGTACTCGGCGCCGTGGTCGCCGATGCCCTCGACGACCAGGGTCGCGCCGGAGTTGCGCACGCCGAAGCGCTCGCCCGCGGAGCCCGCGAGCAGCAGCCGGCCGCTCGTGGCCCCGTAGGCGCAGGTGTTCCCGGCGATCGTCGAGGAGGTCAGGGACGGTGCCGTGCCGGCGCCGTGGCCGATCGCGATCACTCCGCCCGAGAGGCCCTTGCCGACGTAGTCGTTGGCATCGCCGGTGAGGTGGAGGGTCACGCCGCGCGGGAGGAAGGCGCCGAAGGACTGGCCGCCGGTGCCGGTCAGCTCGACGAGGATCGAGTCCTCGGCGAGGCCCGCGCCGTCGGTGCGCCGGGTCACCTCGTGGCCGAGCAGGGTGCCGGTCGAGCGCTGCACGTTGCGGACCTCGCCCTGCAGGCGGACGCTCGGCTCGACGCCGTCGAGCACGGGGGCCGCGGCGGCGATCCACGGATGGTCCGCCGCCTTCTCCAGCTGGTGGTCCTGCCCGCGGCGGCGCTGCGGGTGGTCGCCGGGGAAGACCGACGGCGGCTCGAGAATGGCCGAGAGGTCGAGCCCCTCGCGCTTCGCGGTGCCGAGGGCGCCGAGCGCCGGGGCGTCGTCCCGCAGGCCGAGGAGGTCGGTGCGGCCGATGGCCTCGTCGAGGCTGCGCAGTCCGAGGGCGGCGAGGTGCTCGCGCACCTGCTCGGCCACGAACTGGAAGAAGGTCACCACGTGCTCGGCCTTGCCGGCGTACCGGGCCCGCAGCTCGGGGTTCTGGGTCGCGACGCCGACGGGGCAGGTGTCGAGATGGCAGACCCGCATCATGACGCAGCCGGTGACGACCAGGGGCGCCGAGGCGAAGCCGTACTCCTCCGCGCCGAGCAGCGCGGCGATCACGACGTCGCGACCGGTCTTCATCTGCCCGTCGACCTGGACGGTGATGCGGTCCCGCAGACCGTTCAGCAGCAGGGTCTGCTGGGTCTCGGCGAGGCCGAGCTCCCAGGGGGTGCCGGCGTGCTTGAGGGAGTTCAGCGGGCTCGCGCCGGTGCCGCCGTCATGGCCCGAGATGAGCACGACGTCGGCGTGGGACTTCGAGACGCCCGCCGCGACGGTGCCCACGCCGAAGCGCGAGACCAGCTTCACGTGGACGCGGGCCGCGGGGTTCGCGGACTTCGCGTCATGGATCAGCTGGGCGAGATCCTCGATCGAGTAGATGTCGTGGTGCGGCGGCGGGGAGATCAGGCCGATGCCGGGGGTCGAGTGCCGAGTGCGGGCGATCCACGGGTACACCTTCTCGGGCGGCAGCTGACCGCCCTCGCCGGGCTTGGCGCCCTGGGCGATCTTGATCTGGATGTCCTTCGCGAAGGTCAGGTACTCGCTCGTGACGCCGAAGCGGCCCGAGGCGATCTGCTTGATCGCGCTGCTGCGCTCGGGGTCGCGCAGCCGCTCCGGATCCTCGCCGCCCTCGCCACTGTTGGACATGCCGCCGAGACGGTTCATCGCGATCGCGAGGGTCTCGTGCGCCTCCTGCGAGATCGAGCCGTAGCTCATCGCGCCGGTCATGAAGCGGCGCGTGATCGACTCGACCGGCTCCACCTCGTCCAGCGGGATGGGCGTGCGGTCCTCGGTGCGCAGGCGCATCAGGCCGCGCACGGTCATGAGGTGCTCGTGCTGCTCGTCCACCGCATCGGTGTAGCGACGGAACTCGTCGTACTGACGGTTCCGCGTGGAGTGCTGCAGGCGGAACACCGTCTCGGGCGTGAACAGGTGCGGCTCGCCCTCGCGGCGCCACTGGTACTCGCCGCCCACGGGCAGCTGCCGGTGCGGCAGCTGGACGCCGTCGACGGGATGGGCGAGCGCGTGGCGGGCCGCGTTCTCCTGGGCGATGACGTCGAGATCGATGCCGCCGATACGGCTGACCGTCCCCGGGAACCAGGTGTCGACCAGGTGCTGCGAGAGGCCGACGGCCTCGAACACCTGCGCCCCGCGGTAGGACGCGACGGTCGCGATGCCCATCTTCGACATGATCTTCAGGACGCCCTTGCCGAGGGCGGTGAGCAGGTTGCGCACCGCCTCGGCCGGGGTGAGGTCGGAGACCACGCCGCGGCGGACGAGGTCCTCGACGCTCTCGATCGCGAGATAGGGGTTGACGGCGCTCGCGCCGTAGCCGATCAGCAGCGCGGCATGGTGCACCTCGCGCACGTCCCCGGCCTCGACCACGAGCGCGGCCGCCGTGCGGCGGCCCGTCCGCACCAGGTGGTGCTGGACGGCGCTGGTCAGCAGCAGCGACGGGATGGGGGCGAGCACCTGGTTGGCGTCGCGGTCGGAGAGGACCAGGAAGGTCGCGCCGTCGTCGATCGCGGCGACCGCCTCCGCGCAGATCTCCTCAAGCCGCGCCTCGAGGGCGGCGGTCCCGCCGGCCACGGGGTACAGGCCGCGCAGGCGCACCGCGTGGAAGTCCGCGGTCTCTGGGTTCGCGTCGACCGCGAGGATCTTCGCGAGCTCGTCGTCGTCCAGCATCGGGAAGCCGAGCACCAGCTGGCGCGCGTGCTCCGGGGTCGCGTCCAGCAGGTTGCGGGAGCGACCGATGGTCACGCCCAGCGAGGTGACGATCTCCTCGCGGAGGGAGTCCAGCGGCGGATTGGTGACCTGCGCGAACATCTGCGTGAAGTAGTCGAACAGGAGCCGGGGGCGGTCCGACAGGGCGGCGATCGGGGTGTCGGTGCCCATGGCGCCGAGGGGCTCGGCGCCCTTGGCCGCCATCGGGGCGAGCAGCACCCGCAGCTCCTCCTCGGTGTAGCCGAACACCTGCTGGCGCCGCACCACGGAGGCGGGCGAGTAGGTCACGTGCTCGCGCTCGGGGAGATCGGCGAGCTTCACGGTCTGCTGCTTGACCCAGCTGGCGTAGGGGCGCTCGGTCGCGACCTGGTGCTTGAGCTCGTCGCTCGGGACGATGCGGCCCTCGGCGAGGTCGAGCAGGAAGATCTCGCCCGGGGAGACGCGGCCGGTGCGGGCGATCGCGCTGTGCGGCACGTCGACGAGGCCGGTCTCGGAGCCGAGGATCACGAGGTCGTCCTCGGTGATCCAGTAGCGCAGCGGGCGCAGGCCGTTGCGGTCCAGGCGCGCTCCCACCTGGGTGCCGTCGGTGAAGACGACCGAGGCGGGCCCGTCCCAGGGCTCCTGCAGCGCGGAGTGGAAGCGGTAGAAGGCGCGGAGGTCCTCGTCCATGGAGTCGTCGGACTCCCAGGGCTCGGGGATCAGCATCATCAGCGCGTGCGGGAGGGAGCGGCCCGAGAGGTGCAGCAGCTCGAGCACCTCGTCGAGGCTCGCGGAGTCCGAGGCGCCGGGGGTGTTCACCGGGAAGAGCCGCGAGAGGTCCTCGCCGAAGACGTCGGTGCGCATGCTGCCCTCGGCGGCCCGCACCCGGTTGCGGTTGCCGATCACGGTGTTGATCTCGCCGTTGTGGGCCAGGGTGCGGAAGGGGTGCGCGAGCGGCCACGCCGGGAAGGTGTTCGTGGAGAAGCGCGAGTGGACGATCGCGAGCTCGGAGGCGAAGCGCGGATCGCGCAGGTCCGGGTAGAACTCGTCGAGCTGTCCGGGGGTGAGCATGCCCTTGTAGACCATCACCCGGGTGGACAGCGAGGGGAAGTAGGCGCCGGTCGCGTGCTCGACCCGGCGTCGCACCGCGAAGGCGGCCCGCTCGAGGTCGAGGCCCGTGCGGCCGGTCGCCTCGTCGGCGAGGAAGACCTGCTCCATGACCGGGCGCACGGCCTCCGCGGAGGGGCCGACGAGCCCGTCGGTGGTGGGCAGCGGACGCCGCCCGAGGACCGTGAGGCCCTCCTCGCGGGCGATCTCCTCCAGGGCTGCGAGCGCCTGCTCGCGCTCGGCCTCCTCCCGCGGGAGGAAGGCGGTGCCCGCGGCGTAGGCCCCGCGCGCGGGCAGCTCGACCCCGGCGACCTCGCGGAGGAAGGCGTCGGGCAGCTGGACCATGATGCCGGTCCCGTCGCCCGTGGACTCCTCGGCGCCGACCGCGCCGCGGTGCTCGAGGTTGCGCAGGGCGGTGAGGGCGTGCTCGACGATGTCGTGGCCGGGCTCGCCGCGCAGGGTCGCGATGAGCGCGACGCCGCACGAGTCCACCTCGCTGTCGGGGCGGTACAGGGCCTGCGGGCCGGGGAGGGAGGAGAAGCGGGAGCTGAGGGGGATCATGCGGAGGGCCCTTCCAGGAACGACGGCCGGGCGGCCATCGATGGTCGACGGGATCCCGGATTCCCTCCCTCGGTGCCGTGCGCCGCTCGATGGCGGTCACGGGTCCCCTGGGGCTAGGAGCCGGGTGCAGCGGAGTCGTCGGCCGCGGAGGGCGGCGTGCCGGATTTCTCGACGTGGTCCTCGTCGGGGCCGTTGCCCTCGGTCTGGGCGGGCAGCTCGAAGGAGCCGTCAGCGGCGACGACCTCTCCCCCGCGGCGGCGACGGCGGCGGGTGAGGTGGGCGACCATGGCGACGCCGACGAGGGCCATCACGATCGCGACCAGGGTGTGGATGCGCAGCGGGCCGACCATCAGCACGGGCTCGGAGCGGATCGCGTCGATCCCGGCGCGTCCGATCGAGTAGATCGCGACGTAGCTCCAGAAGACGCGGCCCCCCGCGAGGTCGAGGCGGCGCGCGAGCCAGAGCAGCAGGACGACCCCGAGGAGGTTCCACAGCTGCTCGTAGAGGAAGGTCGGGTGGTAGGTGCCCGGCACGCAGCCGGGGATGGTCTCGCCGTTGGTCACGCAGGTGACCGTCCATGCCCAGGGGACGTCGGTGGCCGGCCCGTACAGCTCCTGGTTGAACCAGTTGCCGAAGCGGCCGATCGCCTGGGCGACCATCAGGGTGGGGGCGAGGGTGTCCGCGAGGGCGGTGAAGGAGACGCCCTTGAGGCTGGCCATGAACCACACGGCCACGGCGCCGCCGGCGATGCCGCCGTAGATCGCGAGGCCGCCCTGCCAGATGTAGAGGACGGCGAGGGGGTCGCCGCCCGGGCCGAAGAAGGGTGCGGGAGAGGTGAGGACGTGCCAGATCCGCGCCCCGATGATCCCCGCGACGATCCCGGCGAAGGCGATGTCGAAGAGGTCGTCGCCGTTGCCGCCGCGGGCGACCCAGCGCTTCGTGCCCCACCAGAGGGCCACCCCCATGCCGGCCAGGATGCACAGGGCGTAGAAGTGGATGGTGAGCGGGCCGAGGGAGACGGCGGAGATCGGCGAGCTGGGGATCATCGGTGCTGTCTCCTCTCTGCGCTGCGGGGGCGGCGCGCCCTCGAGGGGGCGCCGAGCCGGTCCGGGGACGGGGTGTCGGGGTCCTGCTCCGCCGCCTCAGGGGCGGCGGCTCGTCACTGGGGACGCTGGGCCCGCTCGACGCCGGCGCGGAGATCATCGGCCACCGCGGAGAGCGCGGTGCGGGCCGCCGCGTCATCGCCTTCGTGGTCCAGGAGAGCCCGCACGAAGGCGGACCCGACGATCACTCCATCAGCGTACGCGCCGACCTGCGCGGCCTGCTCACCGTTTGAGACGCCCAGACCCACGCAGACGTTCCGCGCGCCCGCCGCCCGGGTGCGCTCCACCAGGCCCTCGGTGGCCGTAGAGACGCTCGCCCGGGTGCCGGTGACACCCATCGTGCTGGCCGCGTAGACGAATCCGCGTGTGTGCGAGACCACATGGGAGAGCCGGTCCGCCGGCGAGCTCGGAGCGACGAGGAACACACGGTCGACGGCGTGCTCGTCCGAGGCGGCGATCCAGTCGGCGCCCTCGTCGGGGATGAGGTCCGGGGTGATCACCCCGGCACCACCGGCGGCGGCGAGATCCCGGGCGAAGGCGTTCGGTCCGTAGGCGAGCACGGGGTTCCAGTAGGACATGACGAGGATCGCGGCCCCGCGGCCCGAGAGCCGCTCCACGGCCTCGAGGACGTGCCGGGTGCGGACCCCGCCGGCGAGGGCCGCGCCGGCCGCCCGCTGGATGACGGGGCCGTCCATGACCGGGTCCGAGTAGGGAAGGCCCAGCTCGATCATGTCGGCGCCGTGGTCGATGAGGACCTTCGCCGCCTCGACCGAGCGGTCGAGGTCCGGGTAGCCGACGGGGAGGTAGCCGATGAGGGCCGCGCGGCCCTCGCCGCGGGCCCGGTCCAGGGCGTCGCCGGAGCGGAGCCGGCCGGTGTCGGGGGTGCTCATCGGATCTCCTCCGGGGTGTCGGTGGCGTCGAGGGTGCCCCGGGCCATGGCGCGCAGCGCCGAGAGGTCCCCGCCGACGGCGTCCTCGTCCCCCCCGACGAGGCCGAACCACCGCGAGGCGGTGTCGACGTCCTTGTCCCCGCGGCCCGAGAGGCTCACCAGGATCACGGCGTCCTCCCCCAGCTCGCGGCCGAGCTCGAGGGCCCCGGCGAGGGCGTGCGCCGACTCGATGGCGGGCATGATCCCCTCGGTCATGGACAGCAGCGCGAAGGCGTCCATCGCGGGACCGTCGTCGATCGCCCGGTACTCGGCGCGGCGGATGTCCGCGAGCCAGGCGTGCTCCGGGCCGACGCTCGGGTAGTCGAGCCCCGCGGAGACCGAGTGGGAGGGGATGGTCTGGCCGTCCTCGTCCTGCATCACGAAGGAGCGGGCCCCGTGGAGCACCCCGGGGCTGCCGCCGCCGATGGTCGCCGAGTGCCGTCCCGAGGAGATCCCGTCGCCCCCGGCCTCGCAGCCGACGAGGCGGACCAGCGGGTCGGTGTCGTCGAGGAAGGCGTGGAAGATGCCCATGGCGTTCGAGCCGCCGCCCACGCAGGCGACGACCGCATCGGGCAGACGGCCGGTGCGCTCGAGGACCTGGGCACGGGCCTCCTCGCCGATGATGCGGTGGAAGTCGCGCACCATCACCGGGAACGGGTGGGGCCCCGCGACCGTGCCGAGCAGGTAGTGGGTGGTCTCCACGTTCGCGACCCAGTCCCGGAAGGCCTCGTTGATGGCGTCCTTGAGGGTGCGGGATCCCTGGGAGACGGCGACGACATCCGCGCCGAGCAGGCGCATCCGGGCGACGTTCAGGGCCTGTCGCTCGGTGTCCTCCTCCCCCATGTAGATCGTGCAGTCCAGGCCGAACAGGGCGGCGGCGGTCGCGGTCGCGACGCCGTGCTGGCCGGCGCCGGTCTCGGCGATCAGCCGGGTCTTGCCCATGCGCCGGGTCAGGAGCGCCTGGCCGAGCACGTTGTTGATCTTGTGCGAGCCGGTGTGGTTGAGGTCCTCGCGCTTGAGCAGGATCCGGGCACCTCCCGCGAGGCGGGAGAAGCGGGGCGCCTCGCTCAGCAGCGAGGGGCGCCCGGTGTACTCGGCGGCGAGGCGACGCAGATCGGCGACGAACTCGGGATCGAGGATCGCCTTCTGGTAGACCTCGTTCAGCTCGTCGAGGGCGGGGACGAGGGCCTCGGGCAGGAATCTGCCGCCGAAGTCGCCGAAGTAGGGCCCGGCCTCCGAGCGGAGCTCTCCGTCGGGCCGGTCCATGTCGGGGACGGGCAGGGGCGATGCGGGGGTGCTCATGCCGGAGCTCCTTCGGTCTGGGGACGGCCGCGGCGGGGCACGCGACGGAACGAGGCGACGGCGGCGGCCGGGTCGCCGGAGGTGACGAGGGCCTCGCCGACCAGGACGGCATCGGCCCCGGCGGCGGCATAGGCCTCGACGTCCGCGACGCTCGCCACCGCGGACTCCCCGATCGCGAGGGGGCCCGCGGGGATCCGGCCGATCAGCTCGGCGGCCCGCGTGAGGTCCACGTCGAGGGTCTTGAGGTTGCGGGCGTTCACGCCGATGAGATCGGCGCCGAGGGCGAGGGCCCGATCCAGCTCCTCCTCGGTGTGGGTCTCGACGAGCGCCTGCATGCCGAGGGCGGTGGTGAGGTCGTGCAGCTCGCGCAGGAGGCCGTCCTCGAGCGCCGCGACGATGAGCAGCACCAGGTCCGCGCCGTGGGCGCGCGCCTCGAAGACCTGGTACGGGTCGACGACGAAGTCCTTGCGCAGCACCGGGACGTCCACCCGCTCGCGCACCGCGTCGAGGTCGGCGAGGGTGCCGCGGAAGCGGCGCTGTTCGGTGAGGACGCTGATCGCCGAGGCGCCGGCGTCGGCGTAGGCGGCGGCGAGCACGGCGGGCTCGGGGATCTCCGCGAGGTCCCCCTTGGAGGGGCTGGCGCGCTTGACCTCGGCGATGAGGCCGAGGGTGGTGCCATCGCCCTCGAGGGCGGCGCGTGCGTCGCGGGCGGGGGCGGCGGCGCGCGCCCGTCGGGCGATCTCCTCCGCGGGCACCGCCTGACGGCGCGGCGCGAGGTCCTCGCGCACGCCCGCGATGATCTCGTCGAGAACGGTTCCGGTGGTGGTCACGGAGGCCTCCTGGGCGGTGGGGACGGGGCGGCGGGGCCGGCGCCCGTCACGGTCGGCGCGGGTCAGGCGCCGACGAGGGACGTCGGGGCGAGGAACCAGAACAGCGGCAGGTTCCGCGCCACGGTGTACAGCGCGAGCAGGGCGAGCGCGCTGAGGAGCAGCGGCATCGGAGGACGCCAGGCGAGGGTCCGTCCCTGCACCCGGCGGACGGCCCAGGCGAGCAGGCCGAGGGCCACGACGGGCAGGGCCAGCACGACGGGGGCGTTGTTGCGCAGGGCCAGCAGCGGATCGCCGTCGAGCAGGGCGTGGACAGCGCGGGTCGCCCCGCAGCCGGGGCAGTGCAGCCCGGTCAAGTGGTACACGATGCACAGCGGCACATCGGTGCGGAAGGGATCGAACACGAGCTGCACGCCGAGGGCGAGGGCGAGTCCTCCCAGCCCGATGCCGAGCGGCAGCAGCAGGGCGCGCGGACCGCGGACGCCGGGGGTCGTGCCGTCCTCGCGGCCGACGGGGCCGTGATCTGCTGCGGCGCGGTGCGGCACGGGCTGGCCGTGCTGCTCCGACGCCGCGGCGGTCACCGCGCCTCGGACTCGGCGGCGGCGCGGCGCGGCTGGCCGAGCCCGGCCAGCGACAGGCCGACGCCCGCGAGGATGGCGAGCACGACGAGGCCGGCGCCGATCCACACCAGGATCGACAGCTGCGGCTGCGCGGCGGCATCCGGGAGGATCATGCCCAGGGCCAGGACCACCGAGCCGATCACGATGCCCATGTTCATCGTCCAGGCGGCCACGGTCTTGCCCTCGTTGTGGTGCGGCTGCGGGGGCACGGTGTAGGTCTTGGTCATGGTCCTTCTCCGGTCGGTGGCCTGATCGGCACTCATTGTGCCACGAGCAGGGTCCCCGCCCGGCGAGGCGCTCAGTCCCCGGAGCCGGTCCGGTCGGCGGACTCGGCGGACTCCGATGCCTCCGCAGCCTCGGCGGGCTCCGTCTGCTCGGTCGGGTCCTCGCCGCGGGTCAGCGCATCCCAGGCCGCGGCCGGATCCGCCTGCGGATCGACGTCGACGGCCACGGCGGCCGCCGCGCTGCGATACCGGCTGCGCCGCGGCCAGCGCCCGCCCACCAGCACCGTGGCGATGCCGACGAGGACCAGCAGCAGGGCCGGGACGACCGTGAGCCACGGCCACAGGGTGGCCTCGGCCTCGATCGCGCCGCCCACCACCCCGGTGGCCTCGGCGACGGCGCCGCTCGCGGCGGAGACCGGATCGCGGAGCGGGCCGAGCGCCGCCGCACCCGCCCCGGCGCCGGCGAGCATCAGCACCGGCCCGGTGACGAAGCGCACCCAGCTCGAGGACAGGGAGGTCGCGAGCGAGGCCGCGAGGGCGACGACCGCGAGCGCGACCACGGCCGGCGCAGCGTCGGAGCCGCCGACCTCGAGGGCCTGGGCAGTCCCCGTGAGGTTCGCGGCGAGGGCGTCCACCCACGTCAGGCGGGTCACGCCGAGCAGCAGACCGGAGGCGGCCACCCCGAGCAGCACCGCGGTACGGCGCGTCGGGCGGGCGGTGGCCGCCGCGCCCTCCGACTGCTCGTCCGCACCCGGCCGGTCCACGGCGGGGTCGTCGCCCGTCCGCTCGCTCATGCGCCGCGCAGGGTGTCGGCCGAGGCGACGGCGCGCAGGGCAGCGGCCGCCTTGGACTGGGTCTCGCGATGCTCCATCGTGGGCTGCGAGTCCGCGACCACTCCCCCGCCCGCCTGCACATGGGCGTCGCCGTCGACCAGCACCGCGGTGCGGATGGCGATGGCCATGTCCATGTCACCGGCGAAGTCGATGTAGCCGACCGTCCCGCCGTAGACGCCGCGGCGCACCGGCTCGAGACGGTCGATGATCCGCATCGCGGACGGCTTCGGAGCCCCCGAGAGCGTTCCCGCGGGGAAGGTCGCCCGCAGCGCGTCATAGGCGAGGGCGTCCTCGCGGATCCTTCCAGTTACCGTCGAGACGATGTGCTGGATGTGCGAGAAGCGCTCGATGTGCATGAAGTCGCGCACCACGACGGTCCCCGGATCGCAGAACTTCTGCAGGTCGTTGCGGGCGAGGTCGACGAGCATGAGGTGCTCGGAGCGCTCCTTCGGATCGCCGAGGAGCTCCTCGGCGAGGCGCTCGTCCTCCTCGGGGGTCGCGCCGCGCGGCCGCGAGCCGGCGATCGGGTGGGTCGTCGCCGTGCGACCGCGCACGGTCACGAGCGACTCGGGGCTCGCACCGACCACGTCGATCGCGCGACCCTCGGCGTCGGTGGTGCGCAGCAGGTACATGTAGGGGCTCGGGTTCATCCGTCGCAGCACCCGGTACACGTCCAGCGGATCCGCCGCCGTGGGCAGGGAGAACCGCTGCGAGGGGACGACCTGGAAGATCTCGCCGTCGACGATGTCGGCGACGGCCTCGCGCACCGCGGCCTCGTACTCGAGCTGGGCGGTGCGGGCCTTCGGCTCGGCGTCCCGCACCGTCTCGTACACCATGGCGCTCGTGGAGAGCGGACGGCGCAGGGCCTCCCGCATCGTCTCCAAGCGCGCGAGGGCGTCGTCATAGGCGGCGTCGACGCCCTCGTCGGTCGCGTTCAGGTTCAGGGCGTTCGCCACCAGGACAACCGTCGCGTCGTGCGCATCGTGCACGGCGACGTCCTGGGCGAGGAGCATGGAGAGGTCGGGGATGCCGATCTCGTCCGGCGGGGCATCGGGGAGCTTCTCCCAGTGGCGGACCGCGTCGTAGGCGACGAAGCCCACCATCCCCCCGGAGAAGGGCGGGAGATGGGGCTGCCGGGCGGCGCGGAAGGCCTCGGTGACCGCGCGGAGCGCCTCGACGGGGCTGCCGTCGACGGGCACCCCGGCGGGCACGTCACCGATCCAGTGGGCGCGACCTTCCCGTTCGGTGAGCACGGCCCGCGCCCGCGTGCCGATGATCGAGTAGCGGCTGTCGCCGCCCTCGCCGGCCGACTCGAGGAGGAAGGTGCCGCGCCCGTCCCCGGCGTCGGTGAGCCGACGGTAGAGGGAGACTGGGGTGTCCTCGTCCACGAGCAGGCGCACGCTCACGGGCACGACGCGCTGCCGGGAGGCGAGGGCGCGGAAGGTCTCGCGGTCGGGGACCACGCGACCCAGGGCGTCCCCCTCGAGCCCTCCGACGAGCTCGGGATAGGCGGTGATCCCCGCATCGGCCCCGGTCACCCGGGGGGTCCCGGAATCGGGCCCGCTGAACGGCGCGCTCATGCGGTGCGCTCCGCGGCGTCGAGCACGACGGCTCCGAGGTCCGTGCCGTCGAAGCACGTGGTGGTGCCGCGATGGCAGGCCGCACCGACCTGGTCCACCCGCACCAGGAGGGTGTCGCCGTCGCAGTCCAGGGCGACCGATCGCACCCACTGGACGTGGCCGCTGGTGTCGCCCTTGCGCCAGTACTCGCCCCGGGAGCGGGACCAGTAGGTGGCGCGGCCGGTGGTCAGGGAGCGGTGCAGCGCCTCGTCGTCCATCCAGCCGACCATGAGCACCTTCTCGGTCGACGCGTCCTGGACGACCGCGGTGATCAGGCCGGCGTCATCGCGCTTGAGGCGCGCGGCGAGCTCGGCGGGCAGCGGGGACGGGACGTTCACAGGGCGCGCTCCAGCTCCTCGGCGCGATCCGTGCGCTCCCAGGTGAACTCGGGCAGCTCCCGGCCGAAGTGGCCGTGCACCGAGGTCAGGGAGTAGATCGGACGCAGCAGGTCGAGCTCGTGGATGAGCGCCGCAGGGCGGAGGTCGAACACCTTCCGCACGGCGGCGGCGATCTGGTGCGCGGGGGCCTTCCCGGTGCCGAAGGTCTCGACGTACAGGCCGACCGGCTCCGCGACGCCGATGGCGTAGGCGACCTGCACCTCGCAGCGGTCGGCGAGACCCGCCGCGACGATGGTCTTCGCGACCCAGCGCATCGCGTAGGCGCCGGAGCGGTCGACCTTGCTGGGATCCTTTCCGGAGAAGGCTCCGCCGCCGTGGCGGGCCATGCCGCCGTAGGTGTCGACGATGATCTTGCGGCCGGTGAGGCCGGCATCGCCCTTGGGGCCGCCGAGCACGAAGCGGCCGGAGGGGTTGATGTGCTTGACCACGCCCGAGATGTCCAGGCCCTGGGCGGCGAGGTCCTCGAGGACCGGGGCGATGACCACGCGGTCGATGGCGGGGGCGAGCTGCGAGGCGAGGTCGACGTCGGCGCTGTGCTGCGTCGAGACGACGACCGCCTCGACGGAGCGGGCGACGCCCGACTCGTCGTAGCCGATGGAGACCTGGGTCTTGCCGTCCGGTCGCAGGTACGGCAGTACGCCGTCGCGACGGGCGCGGGAGAGGTTCTGGGTGAGGCGGTGCGCGCTGTGGACCGGCAGCGGCATCAGCTCGGCGGTGTCCCGGCACGCGTAGCCGAACATCAGGCCCTGGTCGCCCGCACCGAGGCGGGCGAAGTCCTCGAGGTCGCCGGTGCCGGAGCGGGACTCGAAGGAGTCGTCGACCCCCGCGGCGATGTCCGGGGACTGCGCCCCGATCGAGACCTCGACCCCGCAGGAGTCGGCGTCGAAGCCCTTCTCCGAGGAGTCGTAGCCGATCTCGCGGATCACATCGCGCACGATCGTGGAGACGTCGCTGTAGCCGCTCGTGCGGACCTCACCCGCGACGTGCACCAGTCCGGTGGTGACCATCGTCTCGACGGCGACCCGGGCCCGGGGATCCTGGGCGAGGAGGTCGTCGAGGATGGCGTCGGAGATCTGGTCGCAGATCTTGTCGGGATGCCCCTCGGTGACCGATTCGGACGTGAAGGTGCGCAGCTCGCTCGAGGTCATGGGGTCGAGGATACGTCGGCGAGCAGACCGACGAGCTCATCGAGCACGGCGTGGGCGACGGCGGTCTTCGAGCCGGCGGCCGCGCCGCAGTCGGCGCCCTCCGTGTCCAGGATCCGCACCGCGTTCTCGTCCGCACCGAAGACCCCGGTGGTGATGTCGTTGAAGACCAGCAGGTCGGCGCCCTTGCGGCGCGCCTTCGCGCGGGCGAGCTCGAGGGCGCTCGCCCCTCCCCCGCCGGTCTCGGCGGCGAAGCCCACGATCACCGGCCGCTGCGCGTCCCCGCGGTCCAGCACGCTGCTGCGCAGCACGTCCTCGGTGCGGCGCAGGGAGATCACGGGCACCGAGTCCGTGGAGGACTCGTCCTTCTTGATCTTGTGGTCCGCCGGCTCCGCGGCGGTGAAGTCGGCGACGGCGGCCGCCATCACGAGCGCGTCGACGGAGCCTCGGTGCGCCTCGATCGTCGCGGCGAGCTCAGCGGCGTCGCCCACGTCCGTCCGCACGGCGCCCGGCGGCGTCTCGAGAAGGACGTTCGCGGCGGCGAGGTGCACCCGGGCACCGCGCACGAGGGCGGCGTGGGCGAGGGCCCAGCCCTGCTTCCCCGAGGAGTGGTTGGTGAGATAACGCACCGGGTCGAGCCTCTCGCGGGTCCCACCCGCGCTGATCAGCAGCTCGCGGCCGGCGAGGTCGCGGCGGACGGCGCCGTCGGCCGTGCGGGGCGCGGCGATCGCCGCGCGGGCCGCCTCGAGGATCGCCTCCGGTTCGGGGAGGCGGCCCGGGCCCGAGTCCGGTCCGGTGAGCCGGCCGACGGCGGGCTCGAGGACGACCAGGCCCCGTTCGCGCAGGACCGCGACGTTCTCCCGGGTGCCGGGGTGCTCCCACATCTCGGTGTGCATCGCCGGGGCGACCACGACCGGGGCGCGGGTGACGAGCAGCGAGGCGGTCAGCAGGTCATCGGCGCGGCCGATCCGCATCCGAGCGAGGAGGTCGGCCGTCGCGGGGGCGATGACGACCAGATCGGCCTGCTGGCCGTGGCGGACGTGCGCCACCTCGTCGACGTCCTCGAAGACCGAGGTGAGCACCGGGTGATGGCTCAGCGCCTCCCAGGTGGCCGCCCCGACGAAGGCGAGGGACGCCTCCGTGGGGACGACGCGCACCGAGGCCCCGGACGCGACGAGACCGCGCACCAGGTGCGCGGTCTTGTACGCGGCGATGCCGCCTCCGACCCCCACCAGGACGCGCGCTCCCTCGAGGGTGCGCAGCTCGCTGCTCATCGGTGCTCCCGGCGGGGTGGACGGATCAGAAGGTGAAATCCGACGGGGGGATCTCGGGGGCGTCGTCGCCGAGCAGCAGCGGCGCGGGCGCGTTGGGATCGGGCTCGTTCTGCGCCGCGTACTCCTCCTCGTCGATCTCGCGGACCGTCAGGAGGCCTTCGTCGATCTCGCGGAGCGCGATCGAGAGCGGCTTCTCCTGGTTGTCGACATCCACCAGGGGGCCGACGAACTCGAGCAGGCCCTCGGAGAGCTGCGAGTAGTAGGCGTTGATCTGGCGGGCGCGCTGGGAGGCGTACAGCACCAGGGCGTACTTCGAGTCGACGGTCTCCAGGAGACGGTCGATCGGCGGGTTCGTGATGCCCTCGGGCTGAGCGACGGTTCCGGCCACGGAAGTCCCTTCATCGAAAGTGTGCGTGCGACTGACCAGGATACGCCCTGGACCCCCCGGGGCGCGAGGGCGCCCGGGGACCGGCCGCGTGAAACCGCGCACGCCGGCACCGGTGCGGAGAACTGGGGAGAACGGCGCGAAGGCGGAGAACCCGCGGGGTCGCTCCCGCGCTCAGCGGCGGACGCCGAGCAGCGCGGCGAGCTCGTCGGCCGCGCGGTCCACCTCGTCGTTGACGATGGTGACGTCGAACTCGCTCTCCGCGGCGAGCTCGACCTTCGCGGTCTCGAGGCGCCGGGTGCGCTCCTCCTCGTCCTCCGTGCCGCGCCCCACGAGACGCTGCACGAGCGTGTCCCAGTCGGGCGGCGCGAGGAAGACGAAGTGCGCCTCGGGGAGGGTCTCGCGGATCTGCCGGGCACCGGCGAGGTCGATCTCGAGGAGCACCGGGCGCCCCGCAGCGACCATCTCCTCGACCGGTCCGCGCGGGGTCCCGTACTTGTTCCTGCCATGGACCACGGCCCACTCGAGCATCTGCCCGTCCTCGATCAGCCGCGAGAACTCCGCCTCGCTGACGAAGCGGTAGTGGACGCCGTCGACCTCCCCCGGGCGCGGGGCCCGGGTGGTCGCCGAGACGGAGAGCCAGATCTCAGGGTAGCGGGCGCGGATCGCGGCCGAGACCGTTCCCTTGCCCACCGCGGTGGGGCCGGCGAGGACCGTCACCGGAGCCGGTCCCGACGCGGCACCGGCCCCGTGGGAGGTCGTCACTCGGAGAAGTGCGCGACGAGCTTCTCCGCCTGATGGGAGCCGAGGCCCCGGATCTTGCGGGAGGGGGAGATGCCGATCTCCTCCATGATCTGCTGCGCCTTGACCTTGCCGACGCCCGGAAGGGCCTCCAGGAGCGCGGAGACGCGCAGGCGGCCGACGATCTCGTTGGTCTCGGCCTCGGCCAGGACCTTCGTGATCTCCTCGCCGCGACGGCCGGCGCTGTCCTTGAGACGGGCCTTGATCGCGGCGCGCTCGCGGCGGGCCTCGGCGGCCTTCTTCAGGGCATCGGCCCGCTGCTCAGGAGTGAGGGGAGGGAGAGCCACTGTTCTTACCTCTTGTTCTGTCGCTGGTGAGGAGCGGGATCCGAGAGGAGCCCGCACGTGGGAAGACTGTAACCCCTCGGACGTGGCGAGGCACACTCATCGGCGAAGGTGTCGCAGATCAGAGGCTTGCGGCCCCGCCTCCGCCCGCTCCTGCCCCGGTCCGGGGAGGGGCGGCGGGAGGCGGGTGCGCCGCCGGGCTCAGGAGTAGTCGGCGCGCAGCACGGTCAGGCGCTGCTCGAGCGAGGCTGGGTCGGGGCCCGCGGAGAGCAGCCCGCGGGACACCGAGACCAGCACCTGACCTGCGGATTCACCGAAGACTTCGGCGAGCTCCGCGGGTCCGGCCCCCTGTGCTCCGAAGCCGGGGGCGAGCAACGGGACGTGCGGCGCGGCCGCGTCGATCCCGAGCCGACGATAGGCGTCGCCCACCGTCGCCCCGACGACGAGGCCGACGGAGCCCCAGGTCGAGTCGTCGCCGCCTCCGCGCGCCTCGGCGTGTCGCGCCATGGTCAGCGCCACCGGCGTGCCCTGCTGGTCCACCGCGTGCTGGACCTGCGGGCCGCTCGGATTGGAGGTCAGCGAGAGGACGAAGACGCCCTTGTCGTGCTCGAGGGCAAGGTCCACGGCGGGGTCGAGGGACTCCGCCCCGAGATACGGGCTCGCGGTGATCGCATCGGCCTCGAGCGGCGCGCCGGGCCGGAGGAACGCCTCGGCGTAGGCATCCATGGTCGAGCCGATGTCGCCGCGCTTGACGTCGAGGATGGTCAGCAGACCCTGCTCGCGAGCCCCGGCGAGGAGCTCTTCGAGGGCCGCGATCCCGGCCGAGCCGTGACGCTCGTAGAAGGCCGACTGGGGCTTGATCGCCGCGACCCGTCCCGCGGTCGCGGCGAGCACCGCGCGGGAGAACTCCCGCACACCGTCGGCCGAATCGGGCAGGCCCCAGGCCGCGAGCAGCGCGGCGTGCGGGTCGACGCCGGCCAGGAGCGGCCCGTGCTCGGCCACGGCCCGCTGCAGGCGGGCACCGAAGGACTCCCCCGCCGGGATCCCGGCGGTGCGCTCGCTCATGCGCTTACCGCCGCGGCGCGCGCCTCGACGAGCCGACGGGTGTGCTCCTGCAGGCTGCCGACGCTGAACGGCTCCTCCGGGCGGGCCTCGATCGCCTGGACGGCGGCCTGGAACTCCTGGAGGGTCGTCACCAGCGGGACGTCCATGCTGGTCGCGGCCGCGCGGATGGCGTAGCCGTCGACTCGCGCGTTGGAGCCGGAGGGCGTGTTCAGCACCAGGGCCACCTCCCCGGACTCGATCAGTTCGATCACGCTCGCGTCCTCGCCGCGCTCCGAGGCCTTGCGCAGCACCCGGCAGGGGATGCCGCTGCGACGCAGCACCCGGCCGGTGCCGGCGGTGGTGAGGATCTCGAAGCCGAGGGCGGCGAGGCGGGCGGCCGGCAGGGAGAGGGCGCGCTTGTCGCGGTCGGCGACCGAGACGAAGACGGCGCCGGAGGTCGGCAGGCCGTTGCCGGAGATCGCCAGCTGCGACTTCGCGAACGCGAGAGGGAAGGTCGCGTCCAGACCCATCACCTCGCCCGTGGAGCGCATCTCGGGGCCGAGCACCGAGTCGACGGCGCGCCCCTCGCGAGTGCGGAAGCGCTTGAAGGGCATCACCGCCTCCTTCACCGCGATCGGGGCGTCGTCGGGCAGGTCGGCGCCGTCACCCGCGGGCAGCACGCCCGCGCCGCGCAGCTCGGAGATCGTCTCCCCCGCCATCACCCGGGCCGCGGCCTGGGCGAGGCGGACGCCGGTGGCCTTCGCGACGAAGGGGACGGTGCGGGAGGCGCGCGGGTTGGCCTCGAGGACGTAGAGGATGCCCTGGGAGAGGGCGTACTGCACGTTGAGCAGGCCCCGCACGCCGACGCCGGCGGCGATCGCGAGGGTCGAGGTGCGGATGCGCTCGAGCACCTCGTCGCCGAGGGACACCGGGGGCAGGGTGCAGGCCGAGTCGCCCGAGTGCACGCCGGCCTCCTCGATGTGCTCCATGATCCCGGCGAGGTACAGCTCCTCGCCGTCGTAGAGGGCGTCGACGTCGATCTCGATCGCGGTGTCCAGGAAGCTGTCCAGCAGGATCGGGGCCTCCGCCCGGCCTCCCTCGGGGAGGTTCCGGCTCACGTAATCGACGAGACCGTCCTGGTCGTAGACGATCTCCATGCCGCGGCCGCCGAGCACGTAGCTGGGGCGGACCAGCACGGGATAGCCCACCTCCTCGGCGACCTCGATCGCGTCGGCGAGGCCCCAGGCGGTGCCGTAGGGAGGGGCGGGCAGCTCGGCCTCGGCGAGGACGGCACCGAAGTGACCGCGGTCCTCGGCGAGGTCGATCGCGGCGGGGCTGGTGCCGATGATCGGCAGCCCCGCGGCCTCGAGGCGGCGCGCGAGGGACAGCGGGGTCTGCCCGCCGAGCTGCACGATGACACCCGCGACGGGGCCGGCGGCCTTCTCCGCCTCGTACACCTCGACGACGTCCTCGAAGGTGAGCGGCTCGAAGTAGAGGCGATCGGCGATGTCGTAGTCGGTCGAGACCGTCTCCGGGTTGCAGTTGACCATCACGGTCTCGTAGCCACCGCCGGGCAGGTCGCGATCGCCGAGCGCGATCGCGGCGTGCACGCACGAGTAGTCGAACTCGATGCCCTGACCGATGCGGTTCGGGCCCGACCCGAGGATCAGCACGGCCGGACGCTCGCGCGGCTCGACCTCGGTCTCCTGATCGTAGGTCGAGTAGTGGTACGGGGTGCGGGAGGCGAACTCGGCCGCGCAGGTGTCGACGGTCTTGTAGACCGGGTTGATCCCCAGCGCCTCGCGGACCCCCTTGATCACGTCCCCGCTCTGCCCGCGCAGCTGGCCGATCTGGTCGTCGCTCAGGCCGCGGCGCTTGGCGAGGGCCAGCAGCTCCGCGTCGAGCACGGAGGAGGAGCGGATCTCGGCGGCCAGCTCGGCGACCTGCAGCATCTGGTCGAGGAACCAGCGGTCGATCGCCGTGGCCTCGACGAGGCGGTCCAGAGTCTCCTCGGGATCGAGGATTCCCTCGGCCGCGGACCACAGCACCCGGGCGATCGCCACGAGGCGGCCGTCGGTCGGGGTGCGGGAGGCGTCGATCAGCTCGGCGACCTCGGCGGGGGCGGGCGGCTCCCCGACGTAGGAGGGCACCGCGGTCTTCACGTCGAGGGAGCGCTGGGCCTTGCCGAGCGCCTCGGTGAAGCTGCGTCCCATGGCCATCGCCTCGCCCACCGACTTCATGGTGGTGGTGAGGGTCGGATCGGCGGCCGGGAACTTCTCGAAGGCGAAGCGCGGCACCTTGACGACCACGTAGTCCAGCGCGGGCTCGAAGCTCGCGGGGGTGGTGCCGGTGATGTCGTTGCGGATCTCGTCGAGGGTGTAGCCGATCGCGAGACGCGCGGCGATCTTCGCGATCGGGAACCCGGTCGCCTTCGAGGCGAGCGCCGAGGAGCGGGACACGCGCGGGTTCATCTCGATGACCACGACGCGGCCGGTCTCGGGATGGGTCGCGAACTGGACGTTGCAGCCGCCGGTGTCGACGCCGACCTCGCGGATGATGCCGATCCCGAGGTCGCGCAGATGCTGCAGCTCCACGTCGGTGAGGGTCAGGGCGGGGGCCACCGTCACCGAGTCGCCGGTGTGCACGCCGACGGGGTCCACGTTCTCGATCGAGCAGACCACCACGCAGTTGTCGTTGCGGTCGCGCATCAGCTCGAGCTCGAACTCCTTCCACCCGAGGATCGACTCCTCCAGGAGCACCTCGGTGGTCGGCGAGTAGTGCAGCCCGTCGCCGCCGATCCGGCGCAGGTCCGCCTCGTCGTAGGCCATGCCGGAGCCGAGCCCGCCCATGGTGAAGCTGGGGCGCACCACCATCGGGTAGCCGAGCTCCTCGGCGGCCTCGAGCAGCTCGTCCATGGTGTGGCAGATCCGCGAGCGCGCGGACTCGCCGCCCACCCGCTCGACGACCTCCTTGAACTTCTGGCGGTCCTCGGCCTTCTGGATCGCGTCGAGGCTCGCGCCGATCATCTCGACGCCGAACTCCTCGAGGGTGCCGTTCTCGGCCAGCGCGATCGCGGCGTTGAGAGCGGTCTGGCCGCCGAGCGTCGGCAGGATCGCATCGGGACGCTCCGCGGCGATGATCGAGCGGATGATGTCCGGGGAGATCGGCTCGACGTAGGTGGCGTCGGCGACCTCGGGGTCGGTCATGATCGTGGCCGGGTTCGAGTTGACGAGGATGACGCGCAGGCCCTCCTCGCGCAGCACGCGGCAGGCCTGGGTGCCGGAGTAGTCGAACTCCGCCGCCTGGCCGATGACGATCGGACCGGAGCCGATGACGAGGACGGACTGGATGTCTGTGCGGCGGGGCATCAGGACTCCTTCTGCGAGGTCTGGCCATCCGCGACCGACGCGGACGAAGCGGCGGGGGCGGAGGTCGGCGCTCCGGCGCGCCGTTCGCGGACGAGGTCGGCGAGGCGGTCGAAGAGGTACGAGGCGTCGTGCGGGCCGCCGGCCGCCTCGGGGTGGTACTGGACCGAGAAGACGGGGCGGTCGAGGCAGCGCAGCCCCTCGACGACGTCGTCGTTCAGCCCGACGTGGGAGACGACCACGCGGCCGTAGCGGCCGCCGTCGTGCGGGGCGAGGTGCTCGCCCTCCAGGGGGACGTCCACGGCGAAGCCGTGGTTGTGGGCCGTGATCTCGACGGTGCCGGTCTCGCGGTCGAGCACGGGCTGGTTGATGCCGCGGTGGCCGAACTTCAGCTTGTAGGTGTCGAAACCGAGGGCGCGGCCCAGCAGCTGGTTGCCGAAGCAGATGCCGAAGAAGGGCAGGTCCGCGTCGAGGACGCCGCGGAGCAGCTCGACCTGGGCGTCGGCCGCGGCGGGATCGCCGGGGCCGTTGGAGAAGAACACCGCATCGGGCTGGATCGCGAGCAGGTCCTCGAGGGAGGTGCTCGCGGGCAGCAGGTGCACGCGGAGGCCGCGCTGCAGCATGCTGCGCGGTGAGGCGCCCTTGATCCCGAGGTCGACGGCGGCGACGGTGCCGATCGCCTCGCCCTCGGGCTCGAGGACGATCGGCTGGGCGATCGTGACCTCGTCGACGAAGCTCGATCCGCTCATCTCGGGCTGCGCGCGCACCTGCGCGAGCAGCGCCTCCTCCCCCTCCTCGAGGACATCTCCCGAGAAGACGCCGCCGCGGAGGGAGCCGGTTTCCCGCAGGATGCGGGTGAGCATGCGGGTGTCGATGTCGCTGATGCCGACCACGTCGGCGCCGACCAGCAGCTCGTCGAGGGTCTGCTCGGCGCGGAAGTTGGAGGCCAGGCGGCTCGCCTCGCGCACGGCGTAGCCGCGCACCCACACGGTGCGGGACTCCATGTCCTCGGAGTTCGCGCCGGTGTTGCCGATGTGCGGGGCGGTCTGGACCACGATCTGGCCCGCGTAGGAGGGATCCGAGAGGGTCTCCTGGTAGCCCGTCATGCCGGTGGAGAAGACGACCTCTCCGAGGCGGGCGCCGCGGGCGCCGTAGGCGGAGCCGCGCAGCACGGTGCCGTCCTCGAGGATCAGCAGGGCGCGCTCGCGACGGGCGCGGCGGGACGGGGACGCGGGGTCCCTCGGGGCGGTGGCGGTGGTCATGCGTGCTCCTTCCGGGAGAGCAGGAGGTCGTGGTCGGCGCGGCGGTCGAGCCGCAGGCCGGTGTCGAGGAGCTGGTCGCCGAGGCGCCAGCGGAGGACGAGGAGCCCGTCGCCGCCGACGAACTTGCCGGCCATGCCGGGGCTCGTGGTGATCTCGGCGAGGGCGGAGGAGGGCACGGTCAGCGGGGCGAGGCCCTGACGTCGGATGTGCCAGGTGCCCTGCTCCCCCACCTCGACCGAGGCGGTGGCGCGCTGTCCGAGCCCGTGGGCGACGACCCGCTCGAGCGGCTGCTCGGCGAGGACCGTGTCCACGTAGACGGCGTCGAAGGGTCCCGCCGCCCGCTGCTCGCCGAGGGCGGCGAGATCGCGGCTGTCGGGTGCCGGGAGATGCTGCTGCGAGCGGCGTCGTCCGCGCCAGCCGAGCACCATCAGCCCCAGGAGCAGGACGAAGACGAGGACCAGGAGCAGGACCGGGACGAGGCGGTCCATCAGGCGCCCGCCAGCGCGCCGTCGCGGACGGTGATGCGTCCGGCGTGGACGGTGAGGCGGTTGCGGCCCGGCAGCTCGCGCCCTGCGACCGGGGAGTTGCGGCTGCGGGAGGCGTGCTCGGCGGGGTCGACGGGCTGCGAGGGGCGCGGGTCCCAGACGAGCACATGCGCCGGGGAGCCGGGCTCGAGCGGTCGGCCCTGGTCCTCGTCGCGACCGATCTCGGCGGGCTTCTCGCTCATCACCCGGGCGACGTCCCGCCAGCTCAGCCGCCCCTCGTCGACCATGGTCGCCTGGACGAGGGAGAGGGCGGTCTCGAGCCCGGTCATGCCCATCGCGGCCTGGTCCCACTCGCGGTCCTTCGCGTCCCGCGGGTGCGGCGCATGGTCGGTCGCGACGATGTCGATCGTGCCGTCGGCGAGCCCCGCCCGCACCGCCTCGACGTCCGCCGCGGTGCGCAGCGGCGGGTTCACCTTGAAGACCGCGTCGAAGCCGCGCACCTCCTCGTCGGTGAGCAGCAGGTGGTGCGGGGTGACCTCGGCGGTCACCTCGATGCCGCGCTGCTTGGCCCAACGGATGATGTCGACGCTGCCCGCCGTCGACAGGTGGCACACGTGCAGGCGCGAACCGACGTGCTGGGCGAGCAGCACGTCGCGGGCGATGATCGACTCCTCGGCGACCGCCGGCCAGCCCGCGAGGCCGAGCTCCGCGGAGACGACGCCTTCGTGCATCTGGGCGCCCTCGGTGAGCCGCGGGTCCTGGGCGTGCTGGGCGATGACTCCGTCGAAGGACTTCACGTACTCGAGGGCGCGGCGCATCAGCACCGGGTCGTGCACGCACTTGCCGTCGTCGCTGAAGACCCGCACCCGGGCGCGGGAGGAGGCCATCGCGTCCAGCTCGGCGAGGCGCTCGCCCTGCAGGCCGACGGTGACGGCGCCGACGGGCCGGACGGTGCACCATCCGGCCGTCTCGCCCTGGCTCGCGACCTGCTCGACCACGCCGGCGGTGTCCGCGGTGGGGGTCGTGTTGGCCATCGCGTGCACGGCGGTGTATCCGCCGCGGGCCGCGGCGCGGGTGCCGGTCTCGACGGTCTCGGCCTCCTCACCGCCGGGCTCGCGCAGGTGGGTGTGGAGGTCGACCAGACCGGGCAGCACGATGCACCCGTCGGCGTCGACCACCTCGGCGCCCGCGGGCGCTTCCAGGTCCACTCCGACGGCGGTGATCTCTCCGCTCTCGAGGAGGAGGTCGGCGACGTCCTCACCGTAGGGGCGGCCGCCCCGGATCAGCACGACGGGCACGGCAGTGGTGGTGGAGACGGCGGAGTTCATCGGGCGTCCTCCCGGGTGTCGGTGGCGAGCAGGTGGTACAGGACCGCCATCCGCACGAACACGCCCGAGGCGACCTGTTCGACGATGACGCTGCGGGGGCCGTCGGCCACGTCCCCCGCGATCTCGAAGCCGCGGTTCATCGGCCCGGGGTGGAGCACGAGGGAGTGCTCGGGCAGCGCGGCGGCGCGGGCCGTGGTGAGCCCGTAGCGGCGGGCGTACTCCCCCTCGGTCGGGAAGAAGCCGCCGCCGACCATCCGCTCTCGCTGGACGCGGAGCATCATCACGGCATCGGGCCCGGTGGCCAGCGCCGTGTCGAGGTCGTAGGTGATCTCGCAGGGCCAGGCGCCCGCGCCGACGGGCACCAGGGCGGGCGGGGCGACGAGGGTCACCCGGGCGCCGAGCAGGGTCAGCAGCAGCACGTTCGAGCGGGCCACGCGCGAGTGGAGGATGTCGCCGACGATCACCACGTGGAGGCCCGCGAGGTCCGCCCGGGGATCCCCGGGACGGAGGTGGCGGCGCAGGGTGAAGGCGTCGAGCAGCGCCTGGGTGGGATGCTCGTGGGCACCGTCCCCGGCATTGACGATCGGCTGGTCGATCCAGCCGGCGTGGGCGAGCTGGTGCGCCGCGCCCGAGGAGGCGGAACGGACCACGACGGCGTCGGCGCCCATCGCCTGGAGGGTCAGCGCGGTGTCCTTGAGCGACTCCCCCTTGGACAGGCTCGAGCCCTTGGCGGAGAAGTTGATGACGTCCGCGGAGAGCCGCTTCGCGGCCGCCTCGAAGCTGATCCGGGTGCGGGTCGAGTCCTCGAAAAAGAGGTTCACGACGGTGGTGCCCACGAGCGTGGGCAGCTTGCGGATCTGCCGGGACTGGGTCTCGGCCATGTGCTCGGCGGTGGCGAGCAGGTCGAGGGCTTCGGTGCGGTCGAGGTCCGCGATGGAGATGACGTGCCTCATGCGCGTGCCTCCCCCGGGGTCGCCGCGGGACGGACGATGTCGACCGCGTCGATCCCGTCGGTCTCGGCGAGCTGCACGTGGACCCGCTCGCTGCGCGCGGTGGGCAGGTTCTTGCCGACGTGGTCGGCGCGGATGGGGAGCTGCCGGTGGCCGCGGTCCACGAGGACGGCGAGGCGCACGGCGGCGGGCCGGCCGATGGCCCCGAGGGCGTCGAGGGCGGCGCGGACGGTGCGGCCCGAGTAGAGCACGTCGTCGACCAGGACGACGGTGCGCCTGTCGATGCCGCCCTTCGGGATCCGCGTGGGACCAGGGACCCGAGTGCGCTGGGTGCGCAGGTCATCGCGGTACATGGTGATGTCGAGGCTGCCGACCAGGTCCTCGAGGGGACGCTCCCCGCCCTCGGAGCGGGCGATGCGCTCGGCGAGCCGATGGGCGAGCGGCACGCCGCGATGCGGGATGCCGAGGAGGACGAGGTCGTCCGCGCCGTGGCCGCTCTCGAGGATCTCGTGCGCGATCCGGGTGAGGGCGCGGCGGATCTCCTCAGCGCCCAGGACGCGCAAGGCCTCCGGATCCGGAGGGGCGTCGGTGTCGTGCGGGATGGTCATGCGTCTCCCTTCCACGCCTCACGGGACGTGTCGTTAAAGGGTGGTGATGCTCTGCCGGGCCGTCCCGGGGTGACCCGGTGCGCGGACCCGTGCGAGCCGTGCTGCGCGGCCGAGTCTAGCGTCCGCCGCGGCGGCGCCCCGACCTCGCCCGCCCCTCGGACGGGGCGGGGAGGAGGGGCCAGCAGGTCCTCAGGACGTCAGGCCCCGGATGTCGAGCAGGCGCTGGAGCAGCCCGTTGACGAAGCGCGGCGAGTCGTCGGTCGAGAGCACCTCGGCGATCTTGGTGTACTCGCCGATGATCGCCCCGCGACCGGCGCTCTCCTCGCCGTACAGCACCTCGGCGCTGCCCAGGCGCAGGATCGCGCGGTCCACGGCGGGCATGCGGTGCAGCGGCCAGTCCCGCGAGTGGGTCTCGAGGTCCTCGTCGATGTCGGTCGCATAGGGCGCGTACAGCTCGACGAGGTCGCGCGAGCGCACCGGCAGCGGGGTCTGCGCGGCGGTGATCCGCTGCCGGTCCCGGAGCACGTCGAGGACGTCACGGCGCTGGGCGTCGGCCTCGAAGAGCACGTCCAGCGCGCGGATCCGGTCGCGCGAGCGCGCGCCGAGACGATCCGCGGGCGCGGGGATCGTGCGCTCGAACTCGATCTCCCCCTCCATCACCGGGAGCGGGAGGCCGGGTCCCTTGGGGGCCGGGGCCCCCTCGGGGCGGGGGGCATCGGTCACTTGACGCGCTCGATGTAGTCGCCGGAGCGGGTGTCGACCTTGACCTTGTCGCCCTGGTTGAGGAACAGGGGCACCTGGATCTCGCGGCCGGTCTCCAGGCGCGCGGGCTTGGTACCGCCGCTGCTGCGGTCGCCCTGCAGGCCCGGCTCGGTGAACTCGATGGTCAGCACGACCGAGGCCGGGAGCTCAACGAAGAGCGCCTCGCCCTCGTGGAAGGCGATGATGACGTCCTGGCCCTCGAGCATGAAGTCCTTGGCGTCGGCCACGGTCTCGCCGGAGACGTTGGTCTGCTCCCAGTTGCTGGGGTCCATGAAGACGTACATCTCGCCGTCGAGGTACGAGTACTGCATGTCGCGGCGGTCGACGGTGGCGGTCTCCACCTTGACGCCGGCGTTGAAGGTCTTGTCGACGGTCTTGCCGGACAGGACGTTCTTCAGCTTGGTGCGCACGAAGGCCGGGCCCTTGCCGGGCTTGACGTGCTGGAACTCGACCACGCTCCACAGGCCGTTGTCCTGCTTGAGGACCATTCCGTTCTTGAGGTCGTTCGTCGTCGCCATGGGTCTCCTCGGAAGTCGTCGGGGCGTCCCAAGGATACCGTCACGCCGCCCCGCTCCCCCGGGGCTCCCGGTGGATCAGCGCTCGGAGGTGAGGTCGATCATGCTGAGCAGTCGCTCGGCGAGCGGGTGCGCGGCGGACTCCTCCCGCCACCCTCCGGTCTGCACGGCGCGGGAGACGGTCTGCTGCGTGACGCCGAGGCGCTCGGCGAGCTGAGCCTGCGTGGCCGTCGGATCCTCGCGCAGGGCTCGCACCGCCCGCCACTGACCGCGGTTGCGGGTGCGGACCATCCAGCCGATCAGGCGCAGCACGGCCTCGGCGTCCTCGGCGGTGCCGGCCTGGCGCGGATCGGCGGCGCGGACGGCGACGGGCACGGTGGAGGTGACCTCCGCGGCCCGGAGGGCCTCGGCCGCGGCGGAGGCCGCTCCCCCGGTGAGCTCCCGCACGGAGGCGGGCAGCGGCGCGGGCACCGTCCCGATCCCGAGGCCGACGGCGAAGCCGCCCGTCTCGAAGGTCCGCAGCAGGACCTCGAGGGCGATCTCGGAGCGCGGGGCCAGGGCGAGGACGTGCCATCCGGCGGTGCGCTCGGCCGGCAGGGCGAGCGGCAGCGGGGCGAGGGCCGCGAGCAGCGCGGGGACCGGGTCCTCGCCGCCGCGGCGACGGAGCGCCCGGGTCGCGGTCAGGGACAGCAGGTGCATGGCGGCCTCCTCCGGCACGGACGGCGCTCTGCCGCTGTGCCGGACGATACAGCGGAAACCCGCTGAGCTCTCCAGGACGCGCCGGGCCGATCAGGCGAGCTCGATGAGCTCCATGTACGAGGCGTTCCAGAGGTCCTCGACCGCGTCGGGCATGAGCAGCACCCGCTCCGGGGAGAGCGCCTCGACGGCGCCCGGATCGTGGGAGACCAGGATGACGGCCCCTTCGAAGGCGGACAGCGCCCCGAGGATCTCGGCGCGGCTGGCGGGGTCGAGGTTGTTCGTCGGCTCGTCCAGCAGCAGCACGTTCGCGCTGGAGACGACGAGGGTCGCGAGCGCCAGGCGCGTCTTCTCGCCGCCGGAGAGCACGCCGGCCGGCTTGTGCACGTCCTCGCCGGTGAAGAGGAAGGAGCCCAGGATCTTGCGCGCCTCGACCTCGGGCAGCTCATAGGCCGCGGTCATCATGTTCTCGAGCACGGTGCGCTCGAGGTCGAGGGTGTCGTGCTCCTGCGCGTAGTAGCCGACGCGCAGCCCGTGCCCGGGGAGGATCTCCCCCGTGTCGGACTCGTCGGCGCCGGCGAGGATCCGCAGCAGGGTGGTCTTGCCCGCGCCGTTCAGACCGAGGATCACGACCCGAGAGCCGCGGTCGATCGCGAGGTCGACGTCCGTGAAGATCTCGAGGCTGCCGTAGGACTTCGAGAGTCCCTTCGCCATGAGCGGGGTCTTGCCGCACGCGGCGGGCTTGGGGAAGCGGAGCGAGGCGACTTTGTCGCTGCGGCGCTCCTCCTCGACCCCGTCGAGCATCCGCTCGGCGCGCTTGAGCATGTTCTGGGCGGCGACGGCCTTGGTGGCCTTCGCCCGCATCTTCTCGGCCTGGGCGGTGAGGGCGCTGGCCTTCTTCTCGGCGTTGCTGCGCTCGCGCCGGCGCCGCTTCTCGTCGTCCTCGCGCTGGCGCAGGTACTGCTTCCAACCCATGTTGTAGATGTCGATGACCTGGCGGTTCGCATCGAGGTAGAAGACCTTGTTGACCACCTGCTCGACGAGCATCACGTCGTGGCTGATGATGATCAGCCCGCCGCGGTAGGTCATCAGGTACTCGCGCAGCCACACGATCGAGTCGGCGTCGAGGTGGTTGGTCGGCTCGTCGAGGATCATCGTCGTCGCCTGCGAGAACAGGATGCGGGCGAGCTCGACGCGACGGCGCTGGCCGCCGGAGAGGGTGCCCAGCGGCTGCTCGAGGAGACGGTTGGGGATGCCGAGGTTCGCCGCCATGCGCTTCGCCTCCGCCTCGGCCGCGTAGCCGCCCGCGGCGTCGAGCTCCGCCTCGAGGCGGGGATAGCGGTTCATCGCCTTCTCGCGCTTGGCCTCGGAGAGGGACATGTCCCCCATCTCCTCCTCGGCACGGCGCAACCGGCGCAGCACGTCGTCGAGACCCCGCGCGGAGAGGATGCGGTGCAGCACCGGCTCGGTGTCGTCGCCGGAGTGGGTGTCCTGCGGGAGGTAGCCCAGCTCCCCGCTCACCTCGACGCTCCCCTCGGTGGGCTGCAGGGTCCCCGAGAGCACCTTCGTGAGCGTGGTCTTCCCGGCGCCATTGCGGCCCACCAGCCCGACGCGGTCACCGTCGGTGATCTGGAAGGACACCCCGCTCATGAGCAGTCGGGCGCCGACGCGGACGGCGAGGTCGTGCACGGTGATCACGGCGGGTACTCCTAGCGAGCGGGGGCGGCCCGGAGGAGGGCCGGATCGAGTCTAGGGCCGGGGCGTCGCGGGGTCCCGCGGATTCCTGCCGACGGTGCCACGGACCACAGCGGATCCCGCGACCCGGCGCGCTCCGGGATGTCATCCTGGGTCCGTGGCCGTGACCACGGCCACGGAGGCTCAGCAGAGAGGCTGGACATGCGCATCGGGGTGCCCCGCGAGGTCAAGAACAACGAGAACCGGGTGGGTCTGGGGGCCGCCGGCGTCCACGAGCTCGCGGTGCGCGGGCACGAGGTCCTCGTCGAGACCGGAGCCGGTCTCGGCTCGCGCGTGAGCGACGAGGACTATGTCGCGGCGGGCGCGAGGATCCTGCCGACGGCCGACGAGGTCTGGGAGCAGGCCGAGATGATCGTCAAGGTGAAGGAGCCGCTCCCCGAGGAGTACGGGCGCCTGCGGAGGGGCCAGATCCTCTTCACCTACCTGCATCTGGCGGCGGATCGCGGGCTCACCGAGGCCCTGCTCACCTCCGGCACCACCGCGATCGCCTACGAGACGGTGCAGCTGCCGGATCGCTCCCTGCCGCTGCTGGCCCCGATGAGCGCGATCGCGGGCCGTCTCGCGGCACAGGTCGGCGCGTACCACCTGATGGCTCCGCTCGGCGGCTCGGGCGTGCTGATGGGCGGCGTCCCCGGCACCTCCGAGGCGAACGTGCTGGTCGTGGGCGGCGGTGTGGTCGGCGAGCAGGCCGCGATGATGGCGCACGGACTGCACGCGAACGTCACCGTGATGGATCTGAACGTCGCGCGGCTGGGCCAGATCGCGACGATGCACCACGGCGGGATCCTCACCCGCTACTCGACGACCCTCGACCTCGCCGAGCAGGTCGAGCGGGCCGACGTGGTGGTCGGCTCGGTGCTGATCCCGGGCAAGCGCGCCCCGAAGCTCGTGACCGACGAGATGGTGTCCCGGATGAAGCCGGGCTCCGTCCTCGTGGACGTCGCGATCGACCAGGGCGGCTGCTTCGAGAACTCCCGGCCGACCACGCATTCCGATCCGACCTTCCGCGTGCACGACGCGGTGTACTACTGCGTCGCGAACATGCCCGGCTCGGTCCCGGTCACCGCGACCGCGGCGCTCAACAACGCGACGCTGCCCTACATCCTTCGTCTGGCCGCCTCGGGCTGGCGGGACGCGCTGCGGGCCGACGGCGCTCTCGCCCTGGGCCTGCACACCCACGAGGGTGCGCTCACCCATGCGGGCACCGCCGAGGCGCACGAGCTGGAGCTCACGGAGGCGACCGCGGTCATCGGCTGACCCAAAGCGGAGGCTCCGCTGCCCCGCCCCCGCCCAAGGGGCTCCGCGGCCCCGCCCCCGCCCAAGGGGCTCCGCGGCCCCGCCCCGCCGCAGAAATGCCACAGACTTGGGGGAATTCTTCGCGAATTCCCCCAAGTCTGTGGCATGACCCGCCGGTCACCGCGCGCGGGGGCGGGGAGGGCGGCTCAGAGGTTGAAGCCGATGGCGCGCAGCTGCTCGCGGCCGTCCTCGGTGATCTTCTCCATGCCCCACGGCGGCATCCACACCCAGTTGATGCGGTGGGACTCCGTGATGGGATCCAGTGCCGCGAAGGTCTGCTCCTCGAGCAGATCGGTCAGCGGGCAGGCGGCGGAGGTCAGGGTCATATCGATGACGGCGCTGCCGTTCTCGACGGTGATGCCGTAGACGAGTCCGAGGTCGACGACGTTGATCCCGAGCTCGGGGTCGATCACGTCCTTCATGGCCTCGGTGACGTCCTCGACGGTGACCGTCGAGGCCGGGGTCTGCTGGTCGGTCATGGGTCCTCCCGGTGGGGTGCGAGCGCTCGGCCCGCGGCGTGGGATGGGCTCCGTCGGTCCGGACGCGGCGGTCCGGACCGACGGACGGGGGTCAGCTGTCGGCGCCGACGAGGAAGCGGTCGTAGCCCTCGGCCTCGAGACGCTCGGCGAGCTCGGGGCCGCCCTGCTCGGCGATCTTGCCGTTCACGAAGACGTGGACGAAGTCCGGCTTCACGTAGTTGAGGATGCGGGTGTAGTGGGTGATCAGCATGATGCCCACCTCGGTGTTCTCCTTCGCGCGGTTGACGCCCTCGGAGACGATGCGCAGCGCGTCCACGTCGAGGCCGGAGTCGGTCTCGTCGAGGATCGCGATGGAGGGCTTGAGCAGCTGCATCTGCAGGATCTCGTGGCGCTTCTTCTCGCCGCCGGAGAAGCCCTCGTTGACGTTTCGCTCGGCGAAGACCGGGTCCATCTTGAGGTCGTCCATGGCGCCCTTGACGTCCTTGATCCAGGTGCGCAGGGCAGGGGCCTCGCCGTCGACCGCGGTCTTGGCGGTGCGCAGGAAGTTCGAGACGGTCACGCCGGGGACCTCGACGGGGTACTGCATGGCGAGGAAGAGACCCGCACGGGCGCGCTCGTCGACGCTCATCTCGAGCAGGTCCTCGCCGTCGAGGAGGACCTCGCCGGAGGTGATCTCGTACTTGGGGTGGCCGGCGATGGCGTAGGCGAGGGTGGACTTGCCCGAGCCGTTGGGGCCCATGATCGCGTGGGTCTCGCCGCCCTTGATGGTCAGGTCGACGCCCTTGAGGATCTCCTTGGTGCCCTCAGGGGTCTCGACGGTGGCGTGGAGGTTCTTGATCTCCAGGATCGACATGTGGGGTTCTCCTTGACCAGGAAGCTGGTGACTACGTGGGGGCTGGGGTCGGGCGCCGCGGGGCACCCGGAGGATCAGGTGGCGGGGGCGGCGGTCGGATCCACGAGGATCGCGCCGGTGCTCTCGTCGATGCGCACGGGGAAGACCCGCACGGGCCGGACGGCCGGGAGCTGCAGGGGACGACCGGTGACGAGGTCGAACTGGCTGCCGTGCTTCCAGCACTCGATGGTGCATCCCTCGACGTCGCCGTCGCTCAGCGCGATCTCGTCGTGCGAGCAGAGGTCCTCGAGGGCGTGGACGCCGCCGTCCTCGTCGCGCACCAGCGCGATCTCGATGCCGCCGGCGACGACGTCCATCGCCTCACCGGGGTCGAGGTCGGCGAGGGCGGCGACGGGGACGAAGGCGTCCGACATTAGTTCATGCTCCGGGCGAGCTCGTCCTCGATCGCGGCCGAGAGGCGCTCGCGCACCTCGGGGACGTCGATCTGCTGGATGATCTCCGCGAAGAAGCCGCGCACCACGAGGCGACGGGCCTCGACCTCGGAGATGCCGCGAGCGCGCAGGTAGAACAGCTGTTCGTCGTCGAAACGACCGGTCGCCGCGGCATGGCCGGCGCCCTCGATCTCGCCGGTCTCGATCTCCAGGTTCGGCACCGAGTCGGCGCGCGCCCCCTCGGTGAGCACCAGGTTGCGGTTCAGCTCGTAGGTGTTCGTCCCCTCGGCCGACTTGCGGATCAGCACGTCGCCGACCCATACGGACCGCGCGCCCTTGCCCTGCAGCGCACCCTTGTAGGCGACGTTGGAGGTGCAGTTCGGGGCGCTGTGATCGATGAAGAGCCGGTTCTCGAAGAACTGGCCCTCATCGGAGAAGTACAGGCCGAGCTTCTCGATCTCGCCGCCGGGGGCGGCGTACTCGCCGATCGCGTTCAGGCGCACCGCGCCGCCGCCGAGGGTGACCGCGACGTGCTTCAGGCGGGCATCGCGTCCCACACGGGCGTGGTGCTGTGCAATGTGCACGGCGTCGTCGTCCCAGTCGTGGACCGAGATGACCGTCATCTGCGCGTTGTCGCCGACGACGATCTCGACGTTCTGCGCGTACTGCGCGGAGCCGGTGTGGTTCAGGACCACGATCGAGGAGGAGGACTCCTCTGCCTCGAGCACCAGGTGGGCGTTGCCGCGCCGCTCGGCGCCGCGCCCGGTGATGTCGACGCGGAACGGCGTGTCGTACGCGGCGTTCTTCGCGGCCACGAGGTGCAGTGCCTGCTCGGTGCGGGCCGAGGCGACGGCGGAGGTGCGGTCCTCGGGCACCAGGACGGTGCCGCGCGGCGCCTGACCGGGGGCCAGGACTCCCGGCTCCGGGGCGCCCTCGGGGACGCTCACCGCGTAGTCGACGGCGAAATCGCCCTCGCGATCGTCGGTGGCGACGTCCTCGAAGAGCGGCGCGAAGCGGCGCAGCGGGGAGAAGCGCCACTCCTCGACGTCGCTGCGGGGCACGGCGTGGTCGGCGACCTCGAAGGAGCGCAGCCGAGCCCCGCGGTTCGCCGCGGCGTGCGCGGCGGACAGCCCCTGGCCCGGGAGGGAGAGGTTCTCCGCCTCCAGCTCGGGGGCGGCCGTGGTGTCGGTGCCCTCGAGGGCGGTTCCGACGGCGACGGGGGCAGCCCCCGCCGCATGGCCGACGGCCTCGTTCGCGGTGGGGTCCCCGGCGCTCTCGGGGCCCTTCACATCGGTGACATCGGTCGAGGTCATCAGCCGACTGCTCCTTCCATCTGCAGCTCGATCAGGCGGTTCAGCTCGAGGGCGTACTCCATCGGGAGCTCGCGGGCGATGGGCTCGATGAAGCCGCGCACGATCATCGCCATCGCCTCGGTCTCCTCCATGCCGCGGCTCATCAGGTAGAAGAGCTGCTCCTCGGAGACCTTGGAGACGGTGGCCTCATGGCCCATCTGGACGTCGTCGACGCGCACGTCGACGTAGGGGTAGGTGTCGGTGCGCGAGATGGTGTCCACCAGCAGCGCGTCGCACAGCACGGTCGAGGCGGAGTGCTCGGCACCGGGCATGACCTGGACCAGGCCGCGGTAGGAGCTGCGGCCGCCGCCGCGCGAGACCGACTTCGAGACGATCGAGCTCGAGGTGTGCGGCGCCATGTGCACCATCTTCGAGCCGGTGTCCTGGTTCTGGCCCTCGCCCGCGAAGGCGACGGAGAGGGTCTCCCCGCGGGCGTGCTCGCCCATCAGCCACACGGCCGGGTACTTCATGGTGACCTTCGAGCCGATGTTGCCGTCGACCCACTCCATGACGCCGCCCTGCTCTACGGTGGTGCGCTTGGTGACCAGGTTGTAGACGTTGTTCGACCAGTTCTGGATGGTCGTGTAGCGGACGCGGGCGTCCTTCTTCACGACGATCTCGACGACGGCGCTGTGCAGCGAGTCGGACTTGTAGATCGGCGCGGTGCAGCCCTCGACGTAGTGCACGTACGAGCCCTCGTCGGCGATGATCAGCGTGCGCTCGAACTGGCCCATGTTCTCGGTGTTGATCCGGAAGTAGGCCTGCAGCGGGATCTCCACGTGCACGCCCTTGGGGACGTAGACGAAGGACCCGCCGGACCACACGGCGGTGTTCAGTGCCGAGAACTTGTTGTCTCCCGAGGGGATGACGGTGCCGAAGTATTCCCGGAACAGCTCCGGGTGCTCCTTGAGCGCGGTGTCGGTGTCCAGGAAGATGACGCCCTGCTCCTCCAGGTCCTCACGGATCTGGTGGTAGACGACCTCGGACTCGTACTGCGCGGCGACACCGGCGACGAGGCGCTGCTTCTCCGCCTCGGGGATGCCCAGGCGGTCGTAGGTCTCGCGGATGTCCTCGGGCAGGTCCTCCCAGGAGGTGGCCTGCTTCTCGGTGGAGCGGACGAAGTACTTGATGTCGTCGAAGGCGATCCCGGAGAGATCCGGGCCCCAGGTCGGCATCGGCTTCTTCTCGAAGAGCTTCAGCGCCTTCAGGCGGCGCTCGAGCATCCACTCGGGCTCGCTCTTGCGGGCGGAGATGTCGCGCACGACGTCCTCGGACAGACCGCGGCGCGCGCTGGCCCCGGCCGAGTCCTCGTCGTGCCATCCGAAGGCGTAGTTGCCGATGGAGTCGATGATCTCGTCCTGTGTGAGCTTTTCTGGTGCGCTCGTCATGATGTCCTTCCCTCGGTGAGCGGAATGTGAGTCGTGCAGACGTGGGCGCCCTGGGCCAGGGTGGCCAGGCGCTGGACGGGGGCCCCGATGATGCGGGAGATGAGCTCGGACTCGGCCTCGCACAGCTCGGGATGGTCGGCCGCGACGTCAAGGACGGGGCAGCGGCCGTGGCAGAGCTGGGCCGTGACGAGCGTACGCGGGATCTCCCCCGGACGTCCGCCGGCGGTCGGCAGCGGGACATGCAGCGGGCGCACCGTGGTGGCGTATCCGCGGTCGGTGAGCAGCTCGGCGAGCAGCTCGATCCTCCGCGAGCGGGAGACCGTCTCCCCCGCCGCCTCCCGGCGCTCGACCTCAGCGGAGAGCGCGATCTCCCAGTCGGCGATCCGGCGGGCGGCGAGCTCGGCGATCGCGTCCTCGCCGCCGCGGCGGGCGAGCTCGGCGACCGCGAGGACGGCGAGCTCGTCGTAGCCCCCGGGGAGCTTCTCGTGCCCCGCCTTGGACAGCACGAACGTCTTCGACGGACGACCACGCCCGCGATGGGCGACCGGGACCTCGTGCTCCTCGATCACCCCGTCAGCCTCGAGGAGAGCGAGGTGCCGACGCACGGCGGCGCTGGTGAGCTCGAAGCGCTCGGCCAGCTGGCGGGCGGTGATCGGCCCGTGCGCGGAGATCGCGTCGATCAACCGATCCCGGGTGGCGTGCGGCCCGGCGGGCTCCTGCTGGGGAGTCGTCATGTCCTCGGCGCCTCCTCCGTCTCGACCGTCGGCGACCCCACCGATTTTACAACATGACGCTTTCCAAAACCCTGCCCACCCATGTGCCACGAACCACCCAGGGCGCCCTTACCCGGAGGTGACGCGTCTTGCCCCCAACTGCTACGCATTTCAATTATATTGGGAAAAGTCCGCGGATGCGGGCCCGCCCCGCGCACCGCGCCGTCGAGCACCGGAGGGAACCATGAACAGCACCGAGAGCCGACCAGAGCACCAGGCCGCCGCACCCGAGAACGGCGAGGAGCATTCGACGCGAGGCGCCTACGTGAGCGCGGGAAAGGCCTTCGACCGCGACATGACCTACATCGACGACCGGATCACGCGCGACGGCCGCGACGGCTGGCCGGTAGAGGCCGGTCGCTACCGGCTGATCGCCGCCCGCGCCTGCCCCTGGGCGAATCGCACCCTCATCTCCCGTCGGCTCCTGGGCCTCGAGGACGTGATCTCCGTCGGCATGCCCGGTCCCACGCACGACAAGCGCTCCTGGACCTTCGATCTCGATCCCGGCGGCGTCGACCCGGTGCTCGGCTACGAGCGCCTGCAGCAGGCCTACTTCGCCCGCTTCTCCGACTACCCGCGCGGGATCACCGTCCCCGCCGTCGTCGACGTGCCCTCCCGGGCCGTCGTCACCAACGACTTCCAGCGCATCACCCTCGACTTCGCGACCGAGTGGACCGAGCACCACCGCGAGGGCGCTCCCGACCTCTACCCGGAGCCGCTGCGCGAGGAGATCGACGCGCTGAACGCGTGGATGCTCCACCGCGTCAACAACGGCGTGTACAAGGTGGGCTTCGCCGGCTCGCAGGAGGACTACGAGCGCGAGTACGCCCTCCTGTGGGAGGCGCTGGACGAGCTCGAGGAGCGCCTCGGGCGCAGCCGCTACCTCCTGGGCCCCTCGATCACCGAGGCGGACGTGCGCCTCTTCCCCACCCTGATCCGCTTCGATCCCGTCTACCACGGGCACTTCAAGGCCAACCGGCAGACCCTCGCCTCCATGCCGAACCTGTGGAACTACACCAGGGACCTCTTCCAGACCCCCGGCTTCGGCGACACCGTCGACTTCGAGCAGATCAAGCGGCACTACTACTACGTGCACGAGGACCTCAACCCCACGCAGATCGTGCCGCTCGGCCCGGCGCTCGAGCCGCTGATGGCGCCCCACGATCGCGATCGCCTCGAGACCGACACCTGGGGGCCGGGAGGCACCGCCCCCGAGCCGCCGCTCGCGGCCGAGGTCGTCGATCCCGCGCACACGCCCCTGCACGTCGCCGGTCGCTGAGCCGCCGACCGACGACGGGGGCCTAGCATGGGCGGCGCCATGACCGACCATTCCCCCGCCCTCGTCGTCGAAGGCCTCGCGCTCTCCTTCGGCCCCGTCCGCGCCCTCGACGGGGTCGACCTCGTCGCCCGGCACGGGCGGGTCACCGCCCTCCTCGGCCCCAACGGTGCCGGCAAGACGACCACCATCTCCTGTGCGACGGGCCTGCTGCGGCCCGCGGGCGGGACCGTGCGGGTGCTCGGGGTCGACCCCTGGCGCTCCACCGCCGAGCACCGCGCGCAGGTCGGCGTGATGATCCAGGACGGCGGGCTCACCTCCGGGGCACGCGCCCTCTCACTGCTGCGCTACGGGGCCTCGCTGCACTCCCACCCCCTCGACGTCGACGAGGTCGCGGAGTACCTGGGGATCACCGACTTCGCGGACACCCTCGTGCGCCGCCTCTCGGGCGGTCAGCGCCAGCGGCTCGCCCTCGCGCTCGCGATCATCGGGCGGCCCCGCCTCGTCTTCCTCGACGAACCGACGGCGGGCATGGACCCCGAGGTCCGTCGTCGGGTGCGCACCCTCGTGCGCGGCCTCGCCCAGCAGGGCACCGCCGTGGTCCTCACCACCCATCTGATGGAGGACGTGGTGGGGTTGGCCGACGAGGTGTGCGTGATCGCGCGGGGCCGCACGGTGGCCGCCGGGACGGTCGCGGAGGTGATCGAGGACCATCGCGGCTGCGGTGCCGACGGGTCGGTCACCGCCCGGCTGAGCGCCATCGCCCCCGCCGCCCGGGCGAGCCTCGAGAAGGATCTCCGCGCGCTCGCCGCGCGCCACGGCGCGCACCTCGAGCTGGGCGCCGCCGGGGCGGCGGACCTCGAAGCGGTGCTCCTCGACCTGACATCCGCCGCGCCCACGACGGAGGAGATCCGATGACCGCCCCCGACCTCTCCGCCGACTCCCGGGCGGGCGATCCCGCCGCCTCGACCTCCGAGGCCGCGTCGGACGCCCCGTCCTCCGCCCCGGCACCGGCCCCGAGACACCGCAGGATCCTCGCCCATGCGCGTCTGGAGGCGCGCACCCTGCTGACGAACGGCGAACAGCTGATGGTCGCCCTCGCCGTCCCGGCCTTCGTGCTGATCGGTCTGCGGCTGCTGCCCGTCGGCCGGCTCGACGGCGTCGCCCCGATCGACACCGCAGTCGCCGCGACCCTCGCGACGGCGCTGGTCTCGACGTCCTTCACCTCCCAGGCGATCCAGACCGGCTTCGACCGCCGCAACGGCGTGCTGCGCTGGGTCGCCACCACCCCGCTCGGGCGGGACGGCTATCTCGCCGGGAAGGTGCTGGCGACCCTGCTGGTGCACGTGCTGCAGGGAGCAGTGCTCGGCCTGCTCGCCCTGGCCCTGGGCTGGCGTCCGGAGCTGTGGGGACTGGTCGCGGCCCTCCCGGTGTGGCTGGTCGGCACAGTGGCCTTCGGCGCCCTCGGCCTGCTGCTCGCGGGTCGACTGCGCACCGAGGGCGTGCTCGCCGCCTCGAACCTCGTCTTCGTGCTGTTCGTCGTGGGGGGCATCTCCTTCCCGGTCACGCAGTACCCCCGTTTCCTGCGCGGGCTCGTCGACCTGCTCCCCTCAGGAGCTCTCGGCGAGCTGCTGCGCGCCTGCCTCGCGGGCTCCCCGTTCTCGATCGGCTCCGTGCTCGTGCTGGCGATCTGGGCCGTGGGCGCGAGCCTCGCGGTGATCCGCTGGTTCCGCTGGACCGACGCCTGAGGGCTCGTCCGACGTGCCCCGGGTCACCGCGCGGGGCACAGCAGATCCTCGGGCGGGCTCCCTAGAATCGAGGGCATGCCCTCCGCCCCCGTCGCCCCCGCGGCTGCCGCGCGCGCTCCCGAGCGCCACGGCAGCGTGACCACCCTTCCCGACGCCCGGCTGGACTGGGGGCCGCGGCGCCGAGCCCGTCTCGCCCAGGTCGTGTTCTGGGGGAACCTGATCAGCCAGATGGGCATCATCCTCTCGGGCGGAGCGGTGCGGCTGACGGGCAGCGGGCTGGGTTGCTCGACCTGGCCCAACTGCGAGCCGGGCACCTTCACGCCCGAGCTGACCCTCGAGTCCGGGATCCATCCCTTCGTCGAGTTCGGGAACCGGATGCTGACCGGCGTGCTGTGCGTCTTCGCCGCGGCGCTGCTGCTGGTGACCTGGCGGTGGCTGTCCCACAAGGGCGTCGGCTTCCGTCGCCTGGCCTGGGTGCCGCTGCTCGGCACGATCCTGCAGGCGCTGATCGGCATGGTGGTGGTCTTCGCCGACCTCCACCCCGGTGTGGTCAGCCCGCACTTCCTGATCTCCCCCGTGCTGGCGGCGACCTCGATGGTGCTGCTCGTCCGGCTCTACGACGGGGACGGTCCCGTGCGCCGGGCCGTGCCCCGTGCAGCGGTGTGGATCTACGTCCCCCTCGCCGCGGTGGGCTTCCTGGTGCTGGTCCTCGGCACGATCGTGACCGGCACCGGGCCGCATTCGGGCGATTCCGGGGAGGTCACCCGGATCATGCTCGACCCGGTGCTGATCTCTCGGGTTCATGCGCTCTCGGTCTACCTGTTCTGCGCCCTCCTGATCGCCCTGCTCGTGGTCCTCGTCCGCACCGGAGCCCGCCGCGAGGCCCGGGTCGCCGCGTGGTGGCTGCTGGGCATGACCTTGATCCAGGGCGTCATCGGCTATGTCCAGTACTTCACCGGACTCCCCGAATCGGTGGTCTTCCTGCACCTGATCGGGGCCGCCCTCTTCGGTGCCGCCATCGCCTGGGTCGGGGCACGGCTCGTCACCTGGCAGGAGGAGCCGGCATGATCCTCGGTCGCCGCCGCCGCTCCTCCACCGCCGAGCTGCCCACCCTCGAGCAGGCCCGGCCCGCCGGCGAGTTCGTGGCCTCGGTGCTCTCGCACCTGCGGGATACCGTCGAGGTCGGGTGGAACCTGCTCGAGGTCGACGCCGAGGCGCATCGCCTGATCCGCGAGGCGGGGGCGATGAGCTGCTATCTCGACTATCACCCGGCCTTCGGCGCCTCGCCCTTCGGGTACGTCATCTGCACCTCGCTCAACGACGGCGTGCTGCACGGACGCCCCTACGACCGGGTGGTCGAGGACGGCGACCTGCTCTCCCTCGATTTCGCGGTCTCGCTCGAGGGCTGGGTCGCCGACTCCTGCCTGACGATCCCCGTCGGCACCCCGCGGGAGGAGGACCTCCAGCTCATCCGGGACACCGAGCAGGTGATGTGGGCCGGGATCGACCAGGTCACCGCCGGGGCGACCGTGGGCGACATCGGAAACGCGGTCATGCACCGGGCCCACGCGCTGGGCTACACGATCAACGACCGCTTCGGTGGGCACGGCGTGGGCCGCACGATGCACGAGGCACCGTTCGTCCCGAACCACGGCACCCCCGGCTCGGGCGCCGAGCTGGTCGCGGGGCAGCTGATCACGGTCGAGCCCTTCCTCGTCCCGACCACCTCGGAGCTCCGGGTCGACGAGCGCGACGGCTGGACCCAGCTCTCCGCCGACGGGTCCCGCGGTGCGCACGCCGAGCACACCCTGCAGGTCACCGACGGGGCGCCGGTCGTGCTCACCGCCCGGGCGGACGACCCCTCCCCTCGCAGCTCGCTCGGCTGAGCACGGCGCGCAGGGTCGCAGCGATCCCGTCGGCGTCGAGGCCCTGAGCGGACAGGATCTGGTCGCGCTTGGCATGGGCGATGAACTCCCCCGCGACGCCCAGGGTGCGCACCACCGGAGCGGGATGCGCGAGGGTCGCGCGGGACTGGAGCCGCACGGCGAGAGCCGCGCCGACGCCGCGCTCGGCGAGGCCGTCCTCGAGGGTGACGACGGCGCGGGCACGACCGGCGAGGTCCACGAGAGGGTCCGAGAGCGGCAGGGCCTGCACGGGATCGATCACCAGGACGTTGAGGTCCTTGCGCTCGGCGAGCAGTTCCTCCGCGGCCTGGATGGCGCGGGGTGCGAGGGCGCCGATGCTGACCAGCAGCAGGTCGATCGGCGCCTCGTGGTCGCCGGCGAGCACGTCACCCGCGGGGATCCGCGTGCGGGCCGGCAGGGCGGGCGGGCAGGCGCCCTTGGGGAAGCGGATGATCGAGGCTCCCGGAGAGTCGAGCGCGGCGGGGACCGCCTCCTCGAGTCGCTCGGCATCGCGCGGCGCCCACAGCGACAGACCGGGGACCTGCGTCGCGAGAGCGAGGTCCCAGATGCCGTGATGGCTGGGGCCGTCGTCCCCGGTCACCCCGGCGCGATCGAGGGTGAGCACGACGTCCTCGTGGTGCAGGGCGAGGTCCAGGAGCAGCTGGTCGTGGGCACGATTGAGGAAGGTCGCATAGAGGGCGACGAGCGGTCGGCGCCCGCCGGCCGAGAGGCCCGCAGCGGTGTCGAGGGCGAGCTGCTCGGCGATGCCGACGTCGAGGACGCGTTCGGGCATCTCCCGCTGCATCGGGGTGAGGCCCACGGGGTCGATCATCGCCGCGCTGAGGGCGACCACGCGCTCGTCGGCGCGAGCGGCGTCGAGCACCGCTCGTCCCAACCGGGCGGTCCAGGTGTCCGCGGCCGCAGCGGCTTCCTCCTGGTCCTCGAGGGCGAAGGGGCCGGTGGAGTGCCACTGGTCGACGAGGTCGGACTCGGCGCGGGCGAAGCCGGCGCCCTTGCGGGTCACGACGTGGACCAGCACACCGGCGCGGTCCTCGGCCTCGGCCAGCATCCGGGCGCGGGTGAACGCCTGTGCGAGCGCTCCGAGGTCATGACCGTCCACGGGGCCGACGTAGCCCAGCCCGAGGGCGGTGAACACGTCCTCGCCCGGGGCGACGTCACCCGCGCGGAGCGCCGCGAGATGAGTGGCGAGACCTCCGACGGTCGGAGCATAGGAGCGCGTGTTGTCGTTCAGGACCACGACGGTGCGGGAGCCGCGGTCCGTGGCGAGCTCGTTGAGCGCCTCGAGTCCGACACCGCCCGTGAGCGCCCCGTCGCCGATCACGGCGACCGTCACCTCGTCCGCCCCGGCGAGCCGGTGAGCGCGGTCGAGACCGTGAGCCCAGGCGATCGACCCCGAGGCGTGGGAGTTCTCGACCACGTCATGCGGGGATTCGGCGCGGTCCGGATAGCCCGAGACGCCCCCCGCGCTGCGCAGGCCGGCGAGGTCGGCACGACCGGTGAGCATCTTGTGCACGTAGGCCTGATGACCGGTGTCGAAGACGATCGGCTCGGCCGGTGAGCGGAACTCGCGGTGGAGGGCGATCGTCAGCTCGACCACGCCGAGGTTCGGGCCCAGGTGCCCTCCGGTGCGCGAGCAGATCTCGAGCAGGCGGCGACGGAGGGTGCGGGCGAGACCGGGGAGCCGATCGACGGGGAGCCGACGGAGCTCCTCCGGGTCCGACGGGATCGGCACGTCGACGGGTTCCGCAGTGGCCGACGACGGCGGTGTCGTCCGGGGGCGCGGAAGTCCGGTGAGGGAGCGCTGCTGGGTGGTGGGCACGCGCGGTCCTCTCTGGGGTGCGGGGGGCGGGACTCCCTCAGAGTACGTCGTGCTGACCAGGATCGACGGCCGACATGGTCACATCTGTGCACATCTTCACCGGGGTTTCACGGACACCGCCCAGCGTCTGCAATGGCGTGCAGATCGGGTGATCAGGGGTGCTCGTGCGGGACGCTGGAGACCCGCGCGGACCCGTCCACGACGGCGGCGCCCCGCCCGGCGTTTGCCGGACGGGGCGCCGTCCCTCGCAGGACGTCGATCAGGCTGTCAAACTCTGCCTGATCTCCTACCGCTCGTCCCTCGCAGTACGTCGATCAGGCCGGAAACTACTGCCTGATCTCCTACCGCTCGTCCCTCGCAGTACGTCGATCAGGCCGGAACCTACTGCCTGATCTCCTACCGCTCGTCCCTCGCAGTACGTCGATCAGGCGACGAGCGAGCGGAGGACGTACTGCAGGATGCCGCCGTTGCGGAAGTAGTCCGCCTCACCGGGGGTGTCGATGCGGACCACCGCGTCGAACTCCACGACCGAACCGTCCTCCTTGGTCGCGGTGACGGCCACGGTCTTCGGGGTCGAGCCCTCGTTCAGCGCGGTGACGCCCGTGATGTCGAAGGTCTCGGTCCCGTCGAGCCCGAGCGAGTCGGCGCTCTCCCCCGCCGGGAACTGCAGCGGCAGCACGCCCATGCCGATGAGGTTCGAGCGGTGGATGCGCTCGTAGCTCTCGGTGATGACGGCCTTGACGCCCAGGAGCTTGGTGCCCTTGGCGGCCCAGTCGCGCGAGGAGCCGGTGCCGTACTCCTTGCCGGCCAGCACGACCAACGGGATGTCCTCCGCCGCGTACGCCTGCGCCGCGTCGTAGATGAACTCCTGCTCGCCGGTCAGGAAGTTCTTCGTGTACCCGCCCTCGACACCGTCGAGCAGCTGGTTCTTGATGCGGATGTTTGCGAAGGTGCCGCGGATCATCACCTCGTGGTTGCCGCGTCGCGACCCGTAGGAGTTGAAGTCCTTGCGGGCCACCCCGTGCTCCTGCAGGTACTTCCCGGCCGGGGAGTCGAGCTTGATGGAGCCCGCGGGCGAGATGTGGTCCGTGGTGGTCGAGTCGCCGAGCTTGGCGAGCACCCGCGCGCCGCGGATGTCCTCGACCGGCTCGGGGGTCTGGCCCATGCCCTCGAAGTACGGGGGCTTGCGCACGTAGGTGGACTCGGCATCCCAGTCGAAGGTCGCGCCCTCGGGGGTGTCCAGGCCGCGCCAGCGCTCGTCACCGGTGAAGACGTCCTGGTAGTCGGCGGAGAACATCTCCTGGGTGATGTTCTCGCCGATCACGCGCTCGACGTCGGTCGGGTTCGGCCAGATGTCGCGCAGGTAGACGTCCTGGCCGTCCTTGTCGGTGCCCAGCGGGTCGTTCTCGAAGTCGAAGTCCATCGTGCCCGCGAGCGCGTAGGCGATGACCAGCGGCGGGGACGCCAGGTAGTTCATCTTCACGTCGGGGTTGATGCGGCCCTCGAAGTTGCGGTTGCCCGAGAGCACCGCGGTGACCGCGAGGTCCTTCTCGGCGATGGCCTCGGAGATCTCCGCATCCAGCGGGCCGGAGTTGCCGATGCAGGTGGTGCAGCCGTAGCCCACCAGGTGGAAGCCGAGCTGCTCGAGGGCGGGCCACAGGCCGGCCTTCGTGTAGTAGTTCGTGACGACCTGCGAGCCGGGGGCCATGGAGGTCTTGACCCACGGCTTGGCCGCGAGGCCGCGGTCCACGGCGTTCTGGGCCAGCAGGCCGGCGGCCATCATCACCGAGGGGTTCGAGGTGTTGGTGCAGGAGGTGATCGAGGCGATCGAGACGATGCCGTGGTCGATCTCGAAGTCCCTGCCCTTGACCTGGACGGGGTTCGAGGCGCGGCCGACGACGTGATGGTGCTCGGGGGCGCCGCCGCCGGACTCGTTGTCGGATTCGGGGGTGGCCGGGTCGGAGGCCGGGAAGGAGCCGTCGCCGTCCGCCTCGACCGGGTGGTCGGTCGCGTAGGACGGCAGAACCTCGCGGAAGGACTCCTTCGCCTCGGTGAGGACGATGCGGTCCTGGGGGCGCTTGGGGCCGGCGATCGAGGGGACCACGGTGGAGAGGTCCAGCTCGAGGTACTCGGAGTAGGCGACCTCGACGCTCGGGTCGTGCCAGAGGCCCTGGCGCTTGGCGTAGGACTCGACGAGCGCGAGCTGCTCCTCGGAGCGGCCGGTGAGGCGGAGGTAGTCGACGGTCACGTCGTCGATCGGGAAGATCGCGCAGGTCGAGCCGAACTCCGGGCTCATGTTGCCGATGGTCGCGCGGTTCGCGAGCGGGACCTGGGAGACGCCCTCGCCGTAGAACTCGACGAACTTGCCGACCACGCCCTGCTGGCGGAGCATCTCGGTGATGGTGAGCACCACGTCGGTCGCGGTCGCCGCGGCGGGGATCTCGCCGGTGAGCTTGAAGCCGACCACCTTGGGGATCAGCATCGACACGGGCTGGCCCAGCATCGCGGCCTCCGCCTCGATGCCGCCGACGCCCCAGCCGAGCACGCCCAGGCCGTTGACCATGGTGGTGTGGGAGTCGGTGCCGACGCAGGAGTCCGGGTACGCCCGCAGGACCGGCGCCTTCCCGTCGACGGACACCTCACGGGTCATCACGGTCCGGGCCAGGTACTCGATGTTGACCTGGTGGACGATGCCGGTGCCCGGGGGGACGACCTTGAAGTCGTCGAAGGCGGTCTGGCCCCAGCGCAGGAACTGGTAGCGCTCGCGGTTGCGCTCGTACTCGAGCTCCATGTTCTTCTCGAGCGCGTCTAGGCGGCCGGCGACGTCGATCATGACGGAGTGGTCGATGACCATCTCGGCAGGGGCGAGCGGGTTGATCTTCTCGGGGTCGCCGCCGAGGTCCTCCATCGCCTCGCGCATGGTGGCGAGGTCGACGACGCAGGGCACGCCGGTGAAGTCCTGCATGATCACGCGGGCCGGGGTGAACTGGATCTCCGTCGCGGGCTCGGCGGAGGGATCCCACGAGGCCAGGGCGCGGACGTGATCGGCAGTGATGTTCGCGCCGTCCTCGGTGCGCAGCAGGTTCTCGAGCAGGACCTTGAGGCTGTAGGGAAGCTTCTCGGCGCCCGGCACGGCGTCGAGGGCGAAGATCTCGTAGTCGGTCCCGCCGACGGCGAGCTGCTGCTTCGCGTGGAACGAGTCGATGGTGCTCATGGAAGAACTCCTCGGTTGATGGGCGACCCCCTCATCGTAGGCGCGCGCACCGACGGCGGCAGGCGAACGCGCCGACCGCCGATCCGGACGAGTGTGCAGGTGAGGTGGTGGTCCGCAGGGGTGACCCCGGCAGATATCTTGAAGTCAAGATAAATTCTACCACGGATCGGGGCCTCCAGCTGACAGGTCGTCAGCTCGGCCCGGGGCGGGTCGGCCGCCTGCCCAGACCGGTTCAGACCCGCTCGAGGACCGCGACCGACTCGATGTGGTGCGTGTGCGGGAAGAGGTCGAAGGCCCGCAGCTCGGTGAGGCCCCAACCCTTCTTCTCGATCGCGGCGAGGTCCCGGGCGAGGGTGGAGGGCTCGCAGGACACGTAGACGATCCGCTGCCGCACCACCGCGGCGAGCAGGTCCATCAGCTCGAGCCCCGCGCCGTTGCGCGGCGGATCCAGGACCACCACGTCGACCCCGCCGCGTCGGGCGCGCACCCAGTCGGTGACGTCGGCCGTGCCGGTCGACACCTGCGGGAGGTCCTGGAGGTTCTCCGCGGCGAGCTGAGAGGCCCGTCGGTTCCCCTCGACGGAGACGACGGTGCCGTCCCGCCCCACCTGCTCGGCGGCGACGGCGGCGAACAGCCCCACCCCGCCGTAGAGGTCCCAGGCGCTGCCGCCGCGCGGTGCGCGCAGCGCCGTCGAGACGGCCTCGCTGAGCAGCTCGGCGGCCCGGCGATGGGACTGCCAGAACCCGGTCGCCGAGACCGCGAACAGCCGATCGCCGACGCGCTCGCGCACCATGCCGTCACCGCGAAGCGGGACGAGCCCGCGAGAGGTCCGCACGGACACGTCCACATCGCCCCACTCCTCGGGGACGCGGATCGTCGCCGGGTCCAGGTCCCGGCCCACCAGCACCACCGAGGCGGGGCCGACCGAGGGGGCGACCGCGTCGATGGCCTCCACGCCCTCCGGCGCCGTCCAGGTTCCGAGGTCGAGATCGCGGATCGCGCGGGCCGCGAGCGGGTTAGCCCCGAGCGGGTGCACGTCGTGGGAGCGCCAGCCGCGCATCCCCACGTGCCCCTGCTCGTCGACCGCGAAGCGCATGCGCGTGCGCCAGCCGAGTCCGTCCATGTCGTGGGTGGCCGGCTCGACCTGCACCTCCTCGATGGGATAGCTGCTCACCCCGGCGCGGCGCAGGAGCTCCTGCATGACCTCGCTCGCGATGCGGCGCTGCGCGGGCAGGGCGATGTGGGACCACTCGGCACCGCCGATCCCCTCGGCGGAGGCCTCCTCCCACACCGTCGGGACGCGATCGACCCCGGGCTCGAGGACCTCGACCGCCTCGGCGCGCCAGAAGCGCGCATCGGGCTTCTCGGCCGGATCGTCGAGGAGGCGCGCGATCACCGTCTCCCCCGGTGCGGTCCCGCGCACGAACACGACCCGGCCTTCATGCCGGGCCACGAAGGTGCCCCCGGCGGCGGGCGCACCGACGGAGAGGGTGAGGAGTCGTCCGTCCGGCGCCGGGCCGCTCGCGTCGCGTTCGGGGTCCGTGCTCATCGGTCCACTCCCTCTCCGCCCGCGCTGGACGTCGCGGGACCGGCTCCGGTCGATCAGGTGGCTGCTCCGCTGGAATCTGACAGCGGTCATGTCGGCGACCAGTGTCCCACCACCGCGGGCGTCGCGGGGACATCCGGCGCCCGGCGCGTCCGCTCAGCCCGCGTCGGCGGCCGCGCGCCGCGCGAGCAGCGCCCGGTGGAGCAGCCACACCAGGTAGGCGATGACGGCGAAGGCCGGGAGCCCCATGACCAGCTTGGCGACGCCGAGCGCGGCGACCTGGCCGGTGAGGAGCAGCGGGACCTGCACCGCGAGCTTGGCGACGTAGAGCCCGAGGAAGAGCAGCGTCGCCCGGGTGTAGACGCGGCGCGCGTCGGGGTCCTCGGCCCAGTCCTGCACCCGCGGGTCCAGCGCTCCGACCACGAGACCCACGAGAGGCCGCCGAGCGAGCAGCGAGACCAGCAGCACGAGCACGGAGACGGCGTTGATCGCGATCCCCGGGGCGTAGAAGTCGGTGCCGTCGCCCGAGCGGATGGCGAGGACGGCGCCGAGGGCGACCCCGAGCAGACCGCCGAGCACCGTGGCCGGGCTCTGCCGCTGGACCAGGCGCACCACGAGCAGCACGGCCACGACCCCGACCGCGGCCAGGGCGGCGGCCATCACCGAACGGGTCACCAGATACAGCACGAGGAAGACGAGGGTCGGCAGGACCGACTCGGCGACGCCGCGCGGCCCGCCGATCGCCTGGGCGACCGAGAACTCCTCCTGTCGCAGCACGCCGCCGAGGCCCGTGCTCGGGGCCGACGAGCCCTCCGCCGACGGCTCCGGCGCGGGAGTCGCCCCGGGGTGCTGCGGCTCGGTGCCGGGGGCGCTCATCCGACCTCGGTGATCTCGGGGCCGCGGGCCAGCGGGTCGAGCGGGCCCTCGGCGATCTGGGCGAGGCCGGGACGCTGGCCGGGAAGGTGCAGGGGGATCAGTTCCTGGGGGGCCATCGCCTCGGTGCCGCGCACGACGACCAGGCGGGAGATCAGGGTCTCGAAGCGCTCGGCCTGGGCGCGGTCACCGAGGGCCTTCCCGGTGAGGATCGCGCGCAGGAACCAGCGCGGACCGTCGACGCCGAGGAAGCGCGCCGGGCGGTAGCCGGTGCGTCCGTCAGCGCGCTTGACGGGCAGGCGGGTGATCAGCTCGGTGCCGAACACGCCGGGACGGGTCTCGGCGGTGCCGCCCTGCTTGACCACGGAGTCGCGCAGCGAGGTGCGCACCTCGTCCCACAGTCCGCGGGACTTGGGGGCGGCGAAGGCCTGGACCTGGAGGGAGGATCCCTCGATCACGAGGTTCGCGCCGGTGACGTTGCCGCTGCGCTGGTCGACCTCCATGCGCAGTTCCATCCCGTCGATGGTGGGGACGAGCAGCGCTCCGAGGTCGATCCGGTCCTCCTCGGGGGCGTCGTGGGCGTCGAAGGGCCCCGCGTCGAGGTGGTCCGGTCGCTCGACGGTGTCGTCGCCGTCGGCGGGTCGGTCCGCGCCCGAGGACCGGGTCTCGCCCTCGGTGTCGGCCTCCTCGCCCGGCGTCCCGGGGTCGTCGGTGTCCAGCGCGTCCAGGCCCTCGATCTCCTCGACCTCGGCCTTCTTCCTGCGGGAGAACAGTCCCATCCTCATCCCTCCTGCTGCTGTTCGCGGTCGGACACGGCGGCGGCGAGCCCACCGCTCGAGCCGAAGCCCGCCTGCGCCCGGTCCGTCTCGTCCAGGTCCTCAACGTCCTCGAGCACGGGGGCGAGGAAGGGCACCACGACCAGCTGGGCGATGCGATCCCCGACCCGCAGCGCGACCGACTGCTCGAGGTCCGTGTTGTGCAGGGCCACCTTGACGGGCCCGCGATACCCGGCGTCCACGACGCCGGGGCCGTTGAGCACCGTGACGCCGTGCTTCGCCGCGAGCCCGGAGCGCGGGCAGACGAGGCCGACCGTGCCGGCCGGGAGCGCGATGGCCAGGCCGGTGTCGACCAGGGCGCGACCTCCGGGCGGGATCACGACGTCCTCGGCGCTCGCGAGATCGAGGCCGGCGTCGTCGTGATGGGCGCGATGGGGCAGTGGAGTCCCGGGGGCGCGACGGACCCGCAGGGTCGTGCCGCGCGGATCCGGGGAGCCGGGGGCTGAGGGCATCTCGGGCATGGGGTCCAGGGTAGGCGCTGGGACGACCGGTGCGCGCGACGGCCCTCGGCGACCTGTGCCCGGGACCTCCCCGCGGGCACCCCGGACGGGCGTGAGAACATGGCGGCATGTCCGCCGATCCCGCCGATGCCGTGTCCCCGCGTCCCGCAGGAGATCCCCCCGCGATCGGGGAGGACGGTCGACTCTTCCATGAGCGCCTGCTGCCCGGACCCGGCACCGCGGCGGTCGTCGTGCTGCTGGCCGCGGTGGTCGGCATCGCCGTGGCACCGCTCGGGACCATCGGGGCCCTCGTCGCGGGCGCGCTCGCCCTGATCGTCGGCGCCGTGGTCATCGTCCTGGCCTCGCCCGTGCTCGAGGTCGCGGGCGGCGAGCTGCGCCTGAGCCGGGCGCACATCCCGGTGGAGCTGCTCGGCGAGCCGGAGGTGCTTCGCGGCGAGGACTGGCAGCGGACGATGGGGCAGGATTTCGAGCCCCTCGCCCACCACTGCACGCGGCCCTGGGTCGCGCGGGGCCTGCGCATCGCGGTGCTCGACGCCGAGGACCCCACGACGGCGTGGGTCGCCTCCACCCGTCGGCCCGAGGACCTCGCGCTCGCGGTGCGCACCGCGCAGGCCACCGCTCGCTGAGGTGCCGACTCCGCCCGGGAGCTCGAGCCCGGCCCGGAGCACGGGGCCGGCTCGGACCGGAGACGACGACGGCGCCGCCCCTCAGGGGGACGGCGCCGTGATCGGGGCGGGTGCTCGCTCAGGCGGCGGCGCACTCCTTGCAGATGATGAGGGTGCCCTCGACGTGATCGATCTGGCTGCGATGCTTCACCAGGAAGCAGCTCGCGCAGGTGAACTCGTCGGCCTGACGCGGGAGGACCCGGACGGAGAGCTCCTCGCCCGAGAGATCGGCGCCCGGCAGCTCGTAGGAATCCGCGGCCTCAGCCTCGTCCTCATCCACCACCGGGGTCGCGGCCTCGTTCCGGCGACCCTTCAGCTCCTCGATCGAATCCTCGCCGGACTCGTCGTCGTTCTTGCGCGGTGCGTCGTAATCAGTGGCCATCTACGGTCCGTTCTGGGTTGTCTCGAGTGTTCTCGGAGGGTCGTTCGACCTGTGGGGCGGGGGCCGTCCGTCGTCGTGGAACGCCGGCCGGTCCCCCGGTGGTCGACGCGCTTCCCAACGCGGAATGCGGCGGCATTATTGCAGAGAGGCCTGCGGGACTCAACAGGATGCCACCCGGAGCACGACACGCGGCGATCCGAGCCCTTGAGCGGGCCCGATGAGCAGGCTCGCGCGGTAAGGTCGCGGCCTAGCGGACGCACGGCCCGCGGGGTGCCCACGCCCCACAGCCCCCCGCCGCGCCCCGACGTGGGTGCGCACTCGGCGACCGCAGGACGCATGCCAGGGCAGCGACGGAGAGGACGACGATGCGAGAGCTCGAGCTCGACGGGATCCATGACGACGGGGAGCACCTGATCCTCGTCGACTCGGAGGGGACCCGCTTCACAGTGCGCATCGACGCCGCCCTGCGCGCCGCCGTCCGCACCGACCGCCCCGCCCTCGGTGCGATCCAGGCGGCCTCCTCCGCTCCGGTGCGCCCCCGCGAGATCCAAGCGATGCTCCGCGCGGGCCGCAGCGCCGAGGAGATCTCCGAGTCCGCCGACATCCCGCTCGAGCACGTGCGCCGCTACGAGGGGCCCGTGCTCGCCGAGCGCGAGTGGACGGCGCAGCGCGCCGTCACCTTCCCCGTCGGCCGGGGCGGACCCGCCCTGCTCGAGGTGGTGCGCGAGCGTCTCCTGGCCCGCGAGGCCGCCGGCGATACCGCCTGGGACGCCTGGCGCCGCCCCGACGGCACCTGGACCCTCGAGCTGACCTTCGCGGCGGGGGGACGCACCCGTCAGGCGCAGTGGATCGCCGACCTCGAGACCCGCACCGTCACCCCGATCGACGACGAGGCCCGCTGGATCAGCGATGAGGACGCCCCTCCCGCGCCCACCCGCGGCCCGGCCCGCCTGATGGCCGTCAAGAGCGCGGTGTACGACGTGGAGAGCGACGACTCGATCGACGAGACCACCGGCGCTCCCCGTCGCAGCCGGAACACCTGGCCCGGCGCGCGCCCCGGCCGGACCGATCAGCCGGGGCGGCCCTCGGCCTTCGAGGAGGACGAGCTCGAGGCGCTCAACGCCCGTCGCGGACTGCGTTCGTTGCCGCCGCTGGACGACGGCGGCACGGTGTGGTCGAGCCTCGCGGACGAGGAGACCCCGGAGACAACGCCCGCGCGCGCCACCGGCAGCGACGAGCCGGGGGACCTCGAGGAGATCGCCGATCCCGCCGACCGTGAGGCGCTCGCCGAGCACGACGCCACGCGCCCCGCGACCGGGATATCCGAGCGGGACGAGGACCAGGATCCCGTGGCCGAGGACGACATCGAGGCCGCCGGGCCGGAGGCGGACGAGACCGCACCGGAGACGTCGGCGGAGCAGGAGGACCCGGCCGAGGGCTCCGCCCCGATCGGCGCGGTGCACCACCAGGAGACGGTCGACCTCACTCCGCTGCCCGGCTTCGACCATCTCCCGTCGACCCGGAGCGCCTCGGACGAGTCCGAGGACCCCGCCGCGGAGGACGCCCCCGCGAAGCCGGCGCGCCCCGCGCGCTCCAAGTCCAAGCGCTCCTCGATCCCCAGCTGGGACGAGATCGTCTTCGGCTCGAAGCACGACTGAGGCCGGCAGAGCTGAGGGCGGCCGGTCCGCCTCGTCCCGGATCTGCCCTGGCTCTGACCTGCCCCCGCGCGGACCCGCCCTCGCTCAGACCGTCACGGTCAGCAGCGGGACCCAGGACTCTGCCGCGGTGAGCGATCCGTGGACGCCGATCAGCGTCGGCGCCCCGGCGGGCCGCCGGGAGGAGTCCTCGATGCTCCACCGACCCCGGGCGAGCAGCTGCACGTCACCGAGGCGCCCGGCCACGCGCGGGTCCGGTGCGTGTCCCGCCGGGCCGAGGAGTCCGATGCGCAGGACCTCCTCCCGCTCGAGCACGAGCGCCCGCTCGCCGAGGAGCTCCCGCAGGGCGCCGGCCAGATCGGCCTCCGCCCCGGGCACCGCGAAGAGCGTCGCCGCCCGCGGCTCCCCCGCGACCTCCGCGATCAGGCGGTGGACCGCCGGATGCTCGGCCAGGTCGATCGTGCGCTGCGGCGAGGTGTCGACCATGCCGTGATCCGCGGTGACGTGGAGCCGCGTGCCGCGCGGCAGGCGACGCAGCAGGGCACCGAGCAGCGCGTCCGCCTCGGCCAGCGCATCCCGCCACGCCTCGGAGTCGATCCCGTGATGGTGTCCGGCGTGATCGACCGCGTCGTGGTGCAGGTGCACGAGCCCATCGGACCCGGCACGGTGCAACGCCGCGCGCACCGCCTCGACCCTGTCACCGCGGCCGTGCGCCAGGAAGTCCCACCCCCGGTAGGCCGCTCCCGTGAGGTGCGAGCGCTGATGCTTCGCGGGCGCGACCTGCACCGCATATCGCGTCCCCGCCTCCACCGGGGTGGGCAGCGGCATCCACTCCTCCGGCCGGACCCGCGGGTCCCCGGTCAGCTGGTTCACGACCGTGCCCGTCGCCGGATCGCGGGTGAGATAGCCGATCACGCCGTGCTCGAGCGGGCTGAGTCCGGTGTGCAGCGACACCATGGCGCTCGCCGTGGTCGACGGGGCGACCGTCCGGATGCGGCGGATCTCCCCCTCCAGGCGCCTCAGCGTGGGGGTGAGCGAGCGGTGCTCGTGGAGCAGGTCCGCCCCGACGCCGTCGAGCAGGAGCACGAGGTCCCGACCGGGCTGCGGGCGGTGCAGCAGGGGCGGCAGCACGTCGAGCAGTCCGGGGTGCGCCCCCTCGGCGAACGGCGGGGGCAGCAGGTCCCCCGGCCACTCCATGGGGCCGGGGAGGGTCGATGCGGTCACCGGGGCGGTCAGTCGTCGAGGGCGTCGACCGCGTCGAGCAGGGCGCCGTGGAAGCGGAGCGCCTCCTGCACGGCGCGGGGGCCGTCCGCGAGGGCGCTCACCCGCAGGGCGAGGTCGGCGGGGGCGACGGTGCCGGTGTACCCGTGGTCGATCTGGCACGACGGGTCGTCGCAGACGGCGCGCTCGAGATCCACGCGGTGGGAGCCGCTCCAGGAGATGCCGAGCGTGATCTCGGCCTCCGTGCCCGGCGCCTCCTGGCCGTCCGTGTCGAAGACCTGGCTGAGACCGGTCGCCGACACCCGGCGCAGCCGGATCCGCTCGGTGGTGGAGACCACCTGGCTCGGGTTGAGCTGATCCTCGGGGTCGTCGTCGAGGTGGGTGACCAGGAGATGGGCGGCGGTCAGCACCACCACGGTGAGATGCCTCCGGACCTCGGGACCGTCGAAGGTCGTCTCGGGACGCACCAGATGGGCGAGCACCGGGGCGCCGCGCAGGGAGCGCTCGATGCTCTGCCCCGCGATGTGGGGGAAGTAACCGGCGCTCTCGAGCTGGTCGATCAGGTCGTCGGGCAGTACGGGGGTCATCGGCCCAGTCTGTCACGCTCCTCCGGCGCGGTGCAGGGCTCCTCGACGGGCGGCACGACCGGTCCGGACCGGGTGCGAGCAGGCGGGCGGCGCCGCCCTCAGAACCCGGCCGGGCCGGCGAGCGCGCGCCGGATCCCGTCGGTGCGGTTCGGGGCGGGGGCGAGCCGTCCCTCGGCGCCGACGACGGCGACCCCGTCCTGGCCGACGAGGACCGGGTACAGCTCGAGGCGGGAGAGCTCCGGGAGGTCCTCCGCGAGCATCCCGATGCGCACCAGCAGATCGGCGAGCGCCGCGCGGTCCGCGGAAGGCAGCCCGCGGGTGCCGTCGAGCTTGACCGCCGAGGCCGGGGCGCGCGTCAGCCGCGCCGCGGCGGCCTCGCTGAAGGGCGGGATCGCGTAGGAGATGTCGTCGAGCAGATCGGTCGCGTCGCCTGCGACGGAGAGGCTGACGACGGGCCCGAGCGAGGGGTCCTCGATGCTGCGCACCACCATCGCCACCCCGGGCGGGGCCATGGCCTGCACGGCGAGGGCCGCACTCGAGAAGGACAGGTCCTGGCGCATGGACTCGAGAGCGTGGCGCAGCTGCACCTCGTCGGGGATCTCGAGCCGCACCCCGCCGAGGTCCGCGCGATGACGCAGCACCGGGTCGGTGCTCTTGAGGGCGACGGGATAGCCGATCCGCGCCGCGACCTCGACCGCCTGCTCGTCGTCCCGCACCGGGACGGCCTCGAGCAACGGCACGCCGTACGCCGCCAGCAGCTCGGCGAGGTCCTCGGCGGCGAGCTCGACCTCGGCCGTGGCGCCCTCGGGCAGCAGGCGGTCGATCAGGGCGCGGGCCGCTGCGCGGTCGACGTCCTCCCGCCGCGCGGGCTCGTCGTCGTCGGCCGCGGGCCGCAGCGTCGCGGCGAGCATGCCGGCACCGGCACGCACCACGCCGAAGGGCGTCGCGTGGACGGGTGGGAGTTCCGAATCGGCACGCACCGCGGCCTGCACGGCGGCGAAGCGCTCGGCGCTGGTGATCAGGCAGACGAGCAGGACCACCTCGGAGTGTCGGGCGATCTGCGCCATCTGCCGGATCAGCTCCGTCGGATCGGAGGTGAGCGGGTCGAGAACCCCCGCGATCACCAGGTCCACCTCGCCGAGCGCCGCCATCGAGGTGAAGGCGCGCTGCACGAGGCGGGGGTCCGGGGCGAGCGGGACCGAGCGGTTGTCGGCGACCACGTCGAGCCCGGCCTCGTCGGCCGCTCCGCGCAGGGCCGCACCGAGCGCGGCGGTGTTGGAGAGCAGTCCGGTGCGCGGCCCCGGCGGGAGGCCCTGGCGTCCGAGCGCGTCGACGACGTCGAGCAGGTGGTCCACCCCCTGCGCCTGCACCACCCCGGCGGAGTCGAGCACCTGGTCGAGGGCGCGGCGCGGGAGCTCGGAAAGCCGGACGTCGTGCCCGGGCGGTCCGCTCGTCGCGAGGCCCGGTGGGCGCAGCACGATCACGGGCGTGCGCCGTGTGATGCGACGGGCAAGACGGGTGAACTTGCGGGGGTTGCCCATCGACTCGAGCGCCAGGGCGATCACCCCCACCTCCTCGGCGTCCTCCCAGTACTGCAGGGTGTCGTTGAGGGAGACGTCCGCCCGATTGCCGGCGCCGACGAACTCGTGCAGGCCGATGCCGCGCGTGTCGGCCCCCGCGAGCAGCAGAGCGGAGAGGGCACTGGACTGCCCGGCGAGCGCGACGCGGCCGGGACGCGGCATGGCGGGGGCGAGGGAGAGGCTGATGGCGTCCTCGCCCGTGCGCAGGAAACCGAGCGATCCGGGGCCGAGCAGGCGCATGCCGTGGCGTCGGGCGCGGGCGACGAGCTCCCGCTGCAGGGCCCGTCCGCCGTCGCTGTCGGAGAAGCCCTCGGTGGGGATCACGACGGACCGGACGCCGATCTCCGCGCACTCCTCGATCGCCCCGAGACAGGCCTCGGGGCGCAGGGCGATCACGGCCAGGTCCACCGGTCCCGGGACGTCGCCGATCCGGGCGCGGGTGCGATGCCCGCGCAGCTCGAACGACTCACGGGAGACGACGTGCACGGCCCCGGTGTAGCCGGAGCCCTCGAGGGCGGTCAGGAAGCGCCCGCCGACGGAGTCGTCCCGGGAGGAGACGCCGACGAGGAGCACCGAGCGGGGATGCAGCAGGAGCTCCATGGCCCGCGCCTCGGCACGGTGCTCGCGCTCGGCCATGACCTGCAGGGAGCGTGCCGTGGGATCGATGCGGAAGGTGACCTGCACGACCCCGTCGTCGAGGGTGCGCTCGACGTCGAAGCCGGCATCGGTGAACACCCCGATCATCCGGGCGTTCTGCGGGAGCACCTCGGCGACGAAGACCCCGATCCCCCGTTCGCGGGCGGCGGCCGCGAGATGCTCGAGCAGCACCGAGCCGAGCCCGGTCCCCTGTCGCGAGTCGGCCACGTTGAAGGCGACCTCGGCCTCCCCCGGTCCGGTGCGGTCGTACCGGGCGACGGCGATGATCTCCTCGCCCACCTCGACCACGAAGGCCACCCGGTCGCGATGGTCGACGACGGTGAAGCGCGCCAGGTCACGAGGGGACAGCCGCGGCATCGGCGCGAAGAACCGCAGGTACCGGGACTGCTCGGACTGGGCGACGTGAAAGGCCTGGAGGGCGTCGGCGTCGGAGGGCCGGATGGGGCGCAGGTGCGCCGCGGTGCCGTCGCGCAGGGCGATGTCCGCCTCCCAATGGGCGGGATAGGCGAGCCGCGAACGGCGGCCCTCGGCGGGACCTCCCGGGCTCGCGGTCCCCGGGCGGCGGCGTCCGGGACGCCGGTCCTCACGTCGCTCGACCATGTCCGGATCCTATCGTCGCAGGCCGTGCGCGGGACGGTTCTCACGTCCCGCGGGCGGCCCCGCTGCCGGGATCGGTGCCGGTCATGCGCGATGATGTCCCCCATGGCCCGATCACGAAGCACCCAGCCCCCCGGCGCGGGAGACGCGGTCGACGAGACCATCGTCGACATCGACGTCACCAGCGAGATGGAGTCCTCGTTCCTCGAGTACGCCTACTCGGTGATCTACTCGCGGGCCCTGCCGGACGCGCGCGACGGCCTCAAGCCCGTGCAGCGCCGCATCCTGTACATGATGAGTGAGATGGGCCTGCGCCCCGACCGCGGCCACGTCAAGAGCCAGCGCGTCGTCGGCGAGGTGATGGGCAAGCTCCATCCCCACGGCGACACCGCCATCTACGACGCTCTGGTGCGGATGGCGCAGAGCTTCAACATGCGCCTGCCGCTCGTGGACGGGCACGGCAACTTCGGCTCGCTCGACAACGGTCCGGCGGCGCCGCGCTACACCGAGGCGCGCCTGGCCCGGGCGGCGCTGCTGATGACGGAGTCCCTGGACGAGGATGTCGTGGACCGCGTCCCGAACTACGACAACCAGCTCACCCAGCCCGAGGTGCTCCCGGCCCAGTACCCGAACCTGCTGGTCAACGGAGCCTCGGGGATCGCCGTCGGCATGGCCACGAACATGGCCCCGCACAACCTCGTGGAGGCGATCTCGGCGGCCCGGCACCTGATCGATCATCCGGAGGCGACGCTCGAGGAACTGATGCGCTTCGTCCCGGGTCCGGATCTCCCGACCGGCGGGCGCATCATCGGGCTGGACGGGATCCGGGACGCGTACCGCACGGGGCGCGGCTCCTTCAAGATGCGCGCCACCACCCGCATCGAGAACATCACCTCGCGGCGCAAGGGCATCGTCGTCACCGAGCTGCCGTACCAGGTCGGTCCCGAGAAGGTCGCCGAGAAGCTGCGCGACGCGGTCCAGGCCAAGCGGGTCCAGGGCATCACCGACTACCAGGACCTCACCGACCGTCATCACGGCCTCCGGCTCGTGCTCACCGTGAAGTCGGGCTTCGAGCCCGAGGCGGTGCTCGAGCAGCTGTACCGGTACACGCCGCTCGAGGAGTCCTTCGGGATCAACAACGTGGCGCTCGTGGACGGGCAGCCGCGCACCCTGGGCCTCAAGCAGATGCTCGAGGTGTTCGTCGACCACCGGATCACCGTGGTGCGCCGCCGTACCGAGCATCGCCTGGCGAAGCGGAAGGCGCGCCTGCACCTGGTCGAGGGCCTGCTGCTCGCGATCCTGGACATCGACGAGGTGATCCAGATCGTCCGCACCAGCGACGACGCGGAGATCGCGCGCGGTCGTCTGATGCAGGTCTTCGACCTCACCGAGGTGCAGGCCGAGTACATCCTGGAGCTGCGCCTGCGGCGGCTGACCAAGTTCTCGCAGATCGATCTCGAGGCGGAGCGCGACGAGCTGCGCCGGGAGATCGAGGCGCTCGAGGAGATTCTGGGATCCGACGAGGTGCTGCGCCGGCTGGTCTCCGACGAGCTGGCCGCCGTCGCCGCGGAGCACGGCGATGCCCGGCGCACCGTGCTGCTGGAGTCCTCCGCCGCCCCGGCTCCCACCGCGGGGGCGTCGCTCGAGGTGGCCGACGAGCCCTGCCGCGTGCTCTTCACCGGCACGGGCCTGGTCGCCCGGGCCGCCGGGGAGGAGACGCTGCGCCGGGACGGGCAGCGCGGGGCGCATGACGTGATCGTCTCGGACGTGCTCACCTCGACCCGCTCCCCGGTGGGCGTGGTCACCGATCGCGGCCGTCTGCTGCGACTTTCCGTCGTGGACCTGCCCACGCTCGCCCCGACGGCGGGGGCTCCCTCCCTCGCCGGCGGCACCCGGCTCGCGGATCTCGTGGACCTCGAGCGGGACGAGCGGGCCCTCGCGCTGGTCCGCGTCGCGGAGGACGACCTCTCCCGCGGCGGGGCGATCGCGCTCGGCACCCGCCAGGGCGTGGTGAAGCGAGTCCAGCTCGACTTCCCCCGCACCGACGGCTTCGAGATCATCTCCCTGAAGGATGGGGACGCCGTGGTGGGCGTGGTCGATCTCGAGGTCGACGCCGACCTGGATCTCGTGTTCGTCACGTCCGACGCCCAGCTCCTCCACTTCCCCGCCTCCGGGATCCGACCCCAGGGCCGGGCCGCGGGCGGCGTGGCCGGAATCAAGCTCGCCGACGGCGCGCGGGTGATCAGCTTCGGAGCGATCGACGTCACCGCTCCCGCCGACGTGGTCACCGTGGCCGGCAGCTCCGCGACGCTGCCGCTGCTGCAGACCGGCTCCCTCAAGGTCTCCCCGCTCACCGACTTCCCGGCCAAGGGCCGGGCCACCGCGGGGATGCGCTGCCACCGCTTCCTGCGCGGCGAGGACGAGCTGATCGGCGCGTGGGTCGTGCCGCATCCGGCGCGAGCCTCCTCCGAGGCGGGCCAGCCCATCGATCTGCCGGAGCCGACCGGACGACGCGACGGATCCGGCACCCCGGTGCCGGTCCCGATCGCCGCGGTCGGCTGACCGGGGCCCGGGCCGTGACCTCCGGGCGCCCCGTCGGCTCCCAGCCCGCCCAGCGCTCGGGTCCGGGACTCCCCCGTCCGACGGCGGCGAGCCGCACCGAGTCCTCGGCCCTCGCGCTCGGGCTCGGCGGGGCCGTCGTCGGACTGGCCGTGGGACTGCTCGCCCTGGACGGCACCGCTCCCCTCTCCGGGGACCGCTCGATCGGACAGGTCGCCGCGGCCTCCTCGGCCCTCACCGCGGGAACGGTCGCGGCCGTGGGCATGGCGGTGCTCCTCCCCCGACGCCACCCCTGGGTACGGACGGTGCCGCCGCTGCGCCGGGCGCTCACGATCGTCGGTCCGGCGCTGGTGTTCGCCGCCCTCGCCCTCCTGCTCACGAGCGCGATGTACGGCCTGCTGCAGCAGGCGTTCCTGGGCGTCGCCCTGGACCGCTTCGCGAGCACCTTCTGGGTCGCGGCCACCACGGGCCTGTGGGCGTACATCGTCTCCGCGAGCGCCTCCGCGCTCGACGGCAGGTCCCTCGCGACGCTGCTGATGGTGTTCCTGACAGTGGGCGTGCTCTCCTCCGCGATGCTCTCCCCCGACCCGTACTGGTGGGAGCGCTACTTCTCCCGGCTCGGCGAGGATCCGGGCTCCGCGGGGCGCACCTTCAACCTGACCCTGCTGCTTACCGGGCTCGCCTTCGTGGCGGTGGGTGACTTCGTCGCCCACGACCTGGAGCGGTGGGCGGCCGCGAGCGGGGCCGCGCCTCGGATCATCCACGTGGTGCGCGGGACCCTCGTCGTGCTCGGGCTGCTGCTCGCGCTGGTCGCCCTGATCTCCCGCGCGGTCTCCGTGCCCTGGCACGATGTCGTCGCCCAACTGCTCGTGGTGGTGTTCGGGCTCGCCCTCATCGTCTTCCCGCTCCTGCTGCGGCGGCTCCCGGGAGGGCTGCTGGTGTTCACGGCGATCGCTTTCGCGATCCTGATCATGCTGATCGTCCTGTTCGTGGGGGTCGGCTACCTGAACATGACCGCCTTCGAGATGGGCGCGGCGGTGACCATGTACGTGTGGCTGCTGCTGTTCATCCGGACCGTCTCCGCGGCCGCCGAGGGGACGGAGACCGCGGAGGTGCCCGCCGAGCCCGCCCGAGCCGACGCCGCGCCGACAACTCCCTGACCGTCCTCCGGCGGTCACCGGTCCCCGTGCGACGATGACGCCATGAACAGCACCGAGCACCCTGCTCCCTCGTCCCTCTCCCTCCCCGACGGCGTGCGCCTCGCCACCGCGCACGGCGTCGATGCCGTGCTGGTGGACACTCCCGCAGCGACCGCGGTCCTGCTGCTCGACGGCGCGCACCTGGTCAGCGCCGTGCCGGCGGGCGAGGAGGATCTCCTGTGGCTCAGCCCCACCTCGGGCTTCGGTCCCGGCGTCGCCGTCCGCGGCGGCGTACCGCTCGTCGGCCCCTGGTTCGGGCCCGGCCGAGACGGCGACCAGGAGGTCAAGCACGGCTGGCTGCGGAACGTCCGCTGGGAGCTGCGCTCCGCGACCCGCGAGGGCGAGGAGACCGTGCTCGTGCTCGACTCCCCCGCCGATCGACCGGAACTGACGGCCTCCCTCACCGTCCGGATCGGGGCCGAGCTGTCCCTCGACCTCGCGATCACCGCGGGCGAGCAGGGGCTCGAGCTCGAGGCTGCGCTCCACACCTATCTCGCCGTCGGCGACGTCCGCGAGATCACCGTCGCGGGCCTCGATTGCGCCGACTACCTCGACAACACCCGCGGCCTCGCCCCCGCCGTGCTCCCGGACGGGCCGCTGCGCCTGACCGAGGCGACCGATCGTGTCGTCGACTCCACCGCGGAGGTCGTCGTGGACGATCCCCGGCTCGGCCGACGGATCGTCTCTGCGGCCCGCGGCACCTCCCGCACCGTGGTGTGGAACCCCTTCGACACCCTCGTCACCGGTCTCCCGGACGTGCCCGACGTGGCCTGGCCCGAGTTCGTGTGCGTCGAGCCGGCCGCCGCCAAGGACGGGTTCGTCGCCCTCGCCGCGGGAGAGACCCACACCCTCGGCGTCACCTACCGCATCGAGCACTGACCCCATCTGCTCGGTCCCGGGCCCGGCCGCTTCCCACGGAGCGGCCGGGCCCTTTCGCTGTCCGCGGTCGTCGGCGCCCGATTAATCGCTGGCGTCGCCGAACGTCCCCGTGGTCGACTGGGGTCATGGAGATGCAGCAGACCCCGAACCCGACCCCGACGGTGCTCGTCGGCGGTCCGGCGGGCCGCATCACCGCCGGCTGAGGCGCACCCGCCCCGCCGCCGGTCGGCGCGGTCCCCGACCCCGACCACCCCGTTGTCGCTCGACCTCGTCGAGCGCTCCGTCGCGCCCGCCTGCCCGGCGAGCGGACTCCGCCTGAGGCCCCAGTGGGCTTCCGCCCGTCCCCGAATTGCTCGGGCATGGGCCCGGTTCGAGGACGGATCCCGTCCTCCCTCCCCCGAAGACTCGATGCATCAACCCGAGGAGATGCCATGACCACCACGACCACCCGTTCACCCACCACCACCGTCCGTCCCCTCCCCACTCCCCGCCCCGCACCGCGTCCCGCCACGTCGGCCCCCGCGTTCGCCTCCGAGACGGACGTGATCGAGGTGGAGAGGGCGCGCGCCCTCCTCACCCGGCTGCTGGCGATCCGCCGCGCGCGCCGCGAGCACGCCGCTCGGCAGGCCCGGGCGGATCAGGAGGCGATCATGCAGCGCACCATGCTCGTCACCGGGCTGCTGCACCGGTGATCCGCGCGACCGTCCGATCCCGCCGGGGTCGCACGGCTCGTCCGGACCGCCCGGATCGCCCGCCGAGTGCCACGGCAGGACGACGGCCCCCCTCCCCTCGCGGGGACCGGGCGGGCCGTCGTTCTGCGGGTCAGCGGACGGTGATGCCCTCGGCCGCCATCGCCGCTTTCGCCTCGGCGATGGTGAACTCCTGGAAGTGGAAGACGCTCGCGGCGAGCACTGCATCGGCTCCCGCCCGCACGGCGGGCGCGAAGTGCTCCGGGGCTCCCGCACCGCCCGAGGCGATCAGGGGCAGCGAAGTCGCCTCGCGGGCGAGACGGATCAGCTCGAGGTCGAAGCCGTTCTTCGTGCCGTCGGCGTCCATCGAGTTGAGCAGGATCTCGCCCGCACCCCGCTCGGTGACCTCCCGGATCCACGCGATCGCGTCGATCCCGGTGCCGCGCCGTCCGCCATGCGTCGTGACCTCGAACCCGGACCCGTTGCGAGCCGGGCCCTCCGGGGTCTCGTCGGTGACCCGGCGGGCGTCGATCGAGAGCACCAGCACCTGATTGCCGAAGCGCCGGGAGATCTCCGAGACGACCTCGGGGCGGCCGATCGCCGCCGTGTTGACACCGCACTTGTCGGCCCCGGCGCGCAGCAGCTGGTCGACGTCCTCCGCCGAGCGCACCCCGCCGCCGACGGTCAGGGGGATGAACACTTGCTCGGCGGTGCGGCGGACCACGTCGATCATCGTGTCGCGCCCGCCGGAAGAGGCGGTGACGTCCAGGAAGGTGAGCTCGTCGGCGCCCTCGGAGCCGTAGCGGGCGGCGAGCTCGACGGGATCACCGGCATCGCGCAGACCCTGGAAGTTCACGCCCTTGACGACGCGGCCCGCGTCGACGTCCAGGCAGGGGATGACCCTCACGGACACGCTCATGCGTCGATCCTCTCCATGTCCAGCTCCTCGGCGCCCTCGATGATGAACTGCTTGCGCGGAGCGACCTCGGAGCCCATCAGCAGCTCGAACATGGCGCTGGCCGCCTCCGCGTCCTCGATCCGCACACGGCGGAGGGTCCGCTGGCGGGGATCCATGGTGGTGTCCGCGAGCTGATCGGCGTCCATCTCGCCGAGACCCTTGTAGCGCTGGATCGGCTCCTTGTACCGCTTGCCGCGCCGCTCGAGGGAGATCAGCAGCTTCTGCAGCTCCGCCTCGGAGTAGGTGTAGACCAGCTCGTTCTTCTTCGACCCCCCGTGGACGATCTCCACCCGGTGCAGGGGCGGCACCGCGGCGTACACGCGCCCCGCCTCGACCAGCGGCCGCATGTAGCGGTGGAAGAGGGTGAGGAGCAGGGTGCGGATGTGGGCGCCGTCGACGTCCGCGTCCGTCATCATGATGATCTTGCCGTAGCGAGCGGCGTCCAGGTCGAAGGTGCGCCCGGAGCCCGCACCGATCACCTGGATGATCGCCGCGCACTCGGCGTTCTTCAGCATGTCGGTGATCGTGGCCTTCTGCACGTTGAGGATCTTGCCGCGGATCGGCAGCAGCGCCTGGAACTCGGAGTCGCGGGCGTTCTTCGCCGTGCCGAGGGCGCTGTCGCCCTCGACGATGAACAGCTCCGAACGCTCCACGTCGGTCGAACGGCAGTCGGCGAGCTTGGTGGGCATGGTCGAGGACTCGAGCGCGTTCTTGCGGCGCGAGACCTCCTTGTGCATGCGGGCCGAGATGCGGGCCCGCATCTCGGAGACCACCTTGTCGATGACCAGCGCAGCCTGCTCCTTCTCCCCCTTCTTCGTGGAGGTGAGGAAGTCGGTGAGGCGGTCCTCGACCACCTTGGCCACGATCTGGCGGATCGCCGGGGTGCCGAGCACCTCCTTGGTCTGCCCCTCGAACTGGGGCTCCTCGATGCGGACGCTCACCACGGCGGTGAGGCCTGCGAGGGTGTCGTCCTTCTCGATCTTCTCGTTCTTCACGTTGAACTTGACCCGCCGCGCCTGGTTCTCGACCTGCTTGCGCATCACCTTGACGAGCGCCTGTTCGAAGCCGGTCAGGTGCGTCCCGCCCTTGGGGGTCGCGACGATGTTGACGAAGGACCGGGTCGTGGACTCGTAGTCGGAGCCCCACCGCAGCGCGACATCGACCTCGCAGGTCCGCTGGACCTCGGTCGAGACCATGTGTCCCTTGCTGTCGAGCACCGGGATGGTCTCGGTGTAGTCGCCGCTGCCCTGCAGGCGGAGCACGTCGGTGATCCGCTGGTCCTGGGCGAGGTACTCCACGAACTCGCCGATCCCGCCCTCGTAGCGGTAGGTGCGGGTCGCGGGCTGGTCGGGCGAGGCCTCGGGGCGGTGGTCCGTGACCGCGATCGCGAGCCCCGGGACCAGGAAGGCCGTCTGACGGGCTCGGCGGGTGAGGTCGTCGAGGGAGAAGTGGGAGCCCTTGACGAAGATCTGCGGGTCGGCCCAGTAGCGCACGCGGGTGCCGGTGGCGCCGCGCTTGGCCTTCCCGATCACGCGCAGCTCCGCCGGGCCGTCGGCCGGGGTGAACGGCGCGGTGGGGCTCGGCTCGCCGTCGTCGGCGAAGACACCGGCCTGGCCGCGCTGGAAGCTCATGGCGTAGGTCTTCCCGGCGCGGTCCACCTCGACGTCGAGACGTGCGGAGAGGGCGTTGACGACGCTCGCGCCGACGCCGTGGAGGCCGCCGGAGGCGGCATAGGAGCCGCCGCCGAACTTCCCGCCCGCGTGCAGCTTGGTGTAGACCACCTCGACGCCGGTCAGCCCGGTGCGGGGCTCGACGTCGACGGGGACGCCGCGGCCGGTGTCCCGCACCTCGACGGACGCGTCGGGGTGGAGGATCACGGCGATCGAGTCCCCGTTGCCGCCGAGCGCCTCGTCCACGGCGTTGTCGAGGATCTCCCAGAGGCAGTGCATGAGGCCCCGGGAGTCGGTGGAGCCGATGTACATGCCCGGGCGCTTGCGCACGGCCTCGAGGCCCTCGAGGACCTGGAGGTTGCGGGCGTCGTAGGCGGTGCTCTTCGCGGTGCTGGTGGTGGACACCCTGGGATCCTACGTGGCAGGAAGCTCCGAACCCGGGAGGCCGGGGCTGCGTGGCCGCTCACAGCGCCACGAGCCGTCCGACGGCCGTCGTGAGCCCGGCCGGCGCCCGACCCGAGGCCCGCCCCGATGCGCCGGTGTTGCGCCGCGAGCGAACCGTGATCCCCGTCCCAGCCGAGCGGGGCCTCCGAGTGCTACAAAAGACCCCATGAACCTGACTCTCGAAGCCCCCCGGCTGACTGCCCACGACCGCTGCGACCGCTGCGGCGCCCAGGCGTACGTCAAGGTGCTCCTGGAGGCCGGCGGTGAACTGATGTTCTGCGCACACCATGCCCGTGCCCACCAGGATGCGCTGCAGGGCATCGCCGCCGAGGTCATCGACGAGACCGAGCGCCTGCACGCCAAGCCGGAGCCCGTCGAGGACTGACCTCACCCGTCCGTCCGAGCGTCCGCCGCGCGGACGACGCACGGGGCGCCCACCCTCTGGTGGGCGCCCCGTCGTGCGTTCAGGGGCGGGTCCGCCGACTCCGCAGGAGGTGCGGACCCGTCGGCTCAGCGTCCGAGCAGTGCCGTCGCGTCGACGGCGTACTCGACCCAGTGGCTGTCGGTCCCGTCGCGCGGATCCGTGGCGCCGGTGGCGCGGAAGCCGCTGCGCTCGTAGCTGCGTCGGGCGGTGAGGTTGCGGGCGTCGACGTCGAGCAGGAGACGCGGCCGACCCAGCTCGAGCGCGACCTGCGCCGCGCCCCGCAGGAGGAGCGCCGAGACCCCACGGCCGCGGGCTGCGGGACGCACCCACATCGAGACCAGGTGCGCGGCGTCCTCGGGGAGCAGATGCTCGGGCGTGTACCCCTCGGGCAGCACCCCGATCCCGCCGAGCACGACCTCCCCGGACCGCGCCTGCAGGTGGAGGCGGGGACCGGCGGCGTCCGCCCGCCACTGCTCCTCCGTCCAGCACTCGAGCTCCGCGAGGCTCGCCCAGAAGGCGTCCGGATCGGTGCGGAGCATCTCGAGACGCAGCGCACGGTGGGCGGCCCAGTCCTCGGGGCCGACGCGATGGATCTCCACGCCGACGGCGCCGGCCCCCGTTTCCGGGGTGCCGGCGCCGTCGAGCTGCTCGTGCGCGGTCCTCACTCAGTCGAGGTAGTCGCGCAGGACCTGCGAGCGCGAGGGGTGACGCAGCTTGCTCATCGTCTTGGACTCGATCTGGCGGATCCGCTCGCGGGTCACGCCGTAGACCTTGCCGATCTCGTCGAGGGTCTTGGGCTGGCCGTCCTCGAGACCGAAACGCATGGAGACGACGCCCGCCTCGCGCTCGGAGAGCGTGTCCAGCACCGAATGGAGCTGCTCCTGCAAGAGGGTGAAGCTCACGGCGTCGGCCGGGACGACGGCCTCGGAGTCCTCGATGAGGTCGCCGAACTCGCTGTCGCCGTCCTCGCCCAGCGGGGTGTGCAGGGAGATCGGCTCGCGGCCGTACTTCTGGACCTCGACGACCTTCTCGGGGGTCATGTCGAGCTCCTTGGCGAGCTCCTCCGGGGTGGGCTCGCGCCCGAGGTCCTGCAGCATCTGCCGCTGAACGCGGGCGAGCTTGTTGATGACCTCGACCATGTGCACCGGGATGCGGATGGTGCGGGCCTGATCGGCCATCGCGCGGGTGATCGCCTGACGGATCCACCAGGTCGCGTAGGTCGAGAACTTGTAGCCCTTGGAGTAGTCGAACTTCTCCACGGCGCGGATCAGGCCCAGGTTGCCCTCCTGGATCAGGTCCAGGAAGAGCATGCCGCGGCCGGTGTAGCGCTTGGCGAGGGAGACGACCAGGCGGAGGTTCGCCTCGAGCAGGTGATCCTTCGCGGCGCGGCCGTCCTCGGCGATGATCGCCAGCTCGCGCCCCTGCTTGGTCTTGACGATCGACTCGTCGCGCTTGAGCAGCTGCTCCGCGAAGAGGCCGGCCTCGATGCGCTCGGCGAGCTCGACCTCCTGGGCGGCGTTGAGCAGCGCGACCTTGCCGATCTGCTTGAGGTAGTCCTTGACAGGATCGGCGGTGGCGCCGGCGGTGACGACCTGCTGCGCCGGTGCGTCGTCCTCCGAGGCGTTGAAGACGAAGCCGCCGGACTCCTCGACCTTCTCGTCGGCCTCCTTGGCCTCACCGGTCGGCTCGGCGTCCTCCTCGAGGTCCTCGGGGGCGTCCTCGTCGCTCGCGGTCGCCTTGGCGGCCTTGCTCGACGCAGTCTTGCTCGGCGTCTTGGCCGAGCTCTTCCTCGCGGTGGTCTTCTTGGCGGCGGTCTTGCGCGGCGAGGCGCCCTTCGCGGTCGTCCCGCTCGACGAGCTCGCCTCCACCTCGGACTCCACCGCCGCAGCGGTCGTGTCGGTCGTGGTCTCAGCGGTCTTGGAGGAGGTCACAGAGTTCCTTCTTCCGGCAGCGCCCCCTCGGGGAGGGGAGCACCGCACTCGGGCGTTCGGTCTTCACGGCGCGGCTCGCGGTCCCCGCTCCCCCGCCTCGCCGGTCCGAAACCGGTGTGATGGCGCGAAAGGGCACGGTGCCGTCAAGCCTCACGAGTATAACCACCTCGCGGAGTCAGATATTCCCGGTGCCTGAACGGGGGCGATCGACCCGCGAGCGATCGACGGGTCGGCGGCGCGGCTCGCCGGGCTGAGCGTCCTGCGAGGCCGGCGGCCGTCCGATCCCGTGCTCCTTCGGCGGAACGCCGCTCAGGCGGAACCGGCCACGGCCTCGCGCGCTGCGTCGTCCTTCACGGTGAGCACCGGGCAGGGGGCCGAGAGCACGACGCGGCGCGCGGAGGCTCCGAGGTTCAGCTTCCCGATCGGCGACTTCCGGCGCAGTCCGATCACCAGCAGGCTCGCGGAGGTCTCCTCGACGATCTCGAGCAGGAACTCGCCGATGTCCTGATCGGGTCCGAGCCGCACGCTCACCTCGAGGTCCGCGGCGTCCTCGCCGAGCGCCTCGCGCACCGCGGGCTCCGCCGCCGCCCGCAGGCCCAGCTCGGGATCGTGGTACTGGTGGGAGGCGACGACGAGGCCCTCCCCGGTGCGACGCGCACGGCGCACCGCGGCGGCGAGCGCGGCGCGGCCCTGGCTCGAGGGCGAGTACCCCACGACGACGGTCATGCGACCTCTCCTTTGCGATGGTCACGGCGGGGCGTCGACATCGGTGCGCCCGCCCGGATCACCTTAGTCCTCCAGCAGGGAGGCGATCCACTCGTCGAGATCCGGGTGGGCCAGCAGGAAGGCGTCGTGCCCGATCGGGGAGCGTGCCACGTGGCCGACCGCTCCGGGCACGTGCTCGGCGATCTCCAGCACCAGGTCCGGCGGGAAGAGCCGGTCGGTGTCGATCGCGACGACGAGGGTGCGAGCGCGCACGCGCCCCAGGGCGGCCGCGACCCCACCACGGGCCCGACCCACGTCATGGGTGTTCATGGACCGAGCCAGCACCAGATAGGAGTTGGCGTCGAAGCGGCGGGACAGCTTCACCGCGTGGTGGTCGAGATAGCTGGTGACCTGGTGCCGGCCACCCGCCACCAGGGGGTCCTCCGTGCCCTGCGGACGGTTCCCGAAGCGTTCCTCGAGCTCGCGCGCGGTGCGATAGGTGGTGTGGGCGATACGGCGGGCGATGCCGAGTCCGCGCTCGGGCCCCTCTCCCTCGGGTGCGTCGTAGTAGTCGCCGCCGCGGAATCCGGGGTCGAGCTCGATCGCACCGATCTGCGCGATGTTCCAGGCGATCTGATCGGCGGTCGCGCGGGCCGAGCTCGCGATGACCGCCAGGCGCTCGACGTCCTCGGGATGGGAGACCGCCCATTCCACCGCGCGCATCCCGCCCATCGAGCCCCCGATGACGAGAGCCCAGCGGGAGATGCCGAGCTGGTCGCGCAGCCGGCGCTCGGCCTCGACCTGGTCACGGACGGTCAGGGAGGGGAAACGGGAGCCCCAGGGGCGGCCGTCGGCCGCCGGGCTGCTGGGGCCGGTGCTGCCCTGGCAACCGCCGAGCACGTTCGGGGCGATGACGAACCAGCGGTCGGTGTCGAGGGGGCGGCCGGGGCCGACCATCTCCTCCCACCAGCCGGGGCCGGGATGGGCCGGGCCCGCCGGTCCGCGCACATGGGAGTCGCCGGTGAGAGCGTGGAGCACGAGGACGGCGTTGGAGCCGTCCTCGGCGAGGGTCCCCCAGGTCTCGTACGCGAGGGTGACCTCGGGGAGGTGCTCCCCGCTCTCCAGCGGCAGCGCTCCGAGCGCGGCGAAGCGCCGCTCACCGTCCCCGAGGGACGGATGCCAGGCTCCGCTGCTGCGCCCCGGAGGGGCATCGGTCGGGGCCGCTCCCTTCTGCCGGGCGGAGTCGCTGCGCTCCTGTGCTCCCAGAACGATCATCGGCAGCTGTTCCTCCTTCGTCCCCGACACGGCGAGGGTCGGCGGAGGCGCCCGGTCAGGGGGCTGGCCACCACGCCGGGGGGATCGGGGTGTCGGTCATGCGTCCCAGCAAGGGTGCCAGAGTCGAGTCGGGTTCACGCCGGAGCAGCTCGTCGACGAGCGCGCCGGCGCTCGCGTAGCGGTGGTTCCACCAGGACAGCAGGACCAGCAGCGCGGTCAGACCGCGCCAGGCGTCGCGCGGTCCGCCGCGGGCTCCGGGCGGGGCGGCGTCCCAGGCGCTCGCTGCGACGACGCGCAGCGCGCTGAGCACTCGGAAGTCCCTTCCACCTGCGCAGACACTCGGGTCCGGCCTCCACTCGGGATCGCTGACGAGCACCTGCAGGAGGCGCTCGCGATCGATGCGGCGGGACTGGCCGCGCTCGACGAGCTGGGCCATGAGCTCCCAGTGGAGCCGGTCCACGGCGAGCGCGGAGAGCACCCGCGAGATGCGTTCACAGTCCGTCACACGGGCGCAGTCCTGCGGCCCCGAGCGCCCGCTGCGTAGGCGCTCGAGGGCGCTCGCTGCCTCCTCGAGCAGAAGGCCCGGGTCCTCGGCCGAGGCGAGGTCTCCGGTGGGGACGACGAGGGAGGCGCCCAGGGTCGTGAGGGCGGCGAGATCCGAAGGGCTCCCCTCCTCGGAGTTCAGATCATGGCCGTCGAGGACAGCTCGGGCGGCCGTGCGGGTCTCGGTGAAGTCCCGCAGCGGCTGGGTCGGCTCGAGGGCAGGGAGCTCCCCGGTCTCCGTGACCGGTCCGGTGGGCAGCCGTGCGGAGCGGCCGCCGGCGAGCACCCAGGCGCCCTCCACGGCGAGCCCTCCCCCGTCGGCCGCGGCGGGAGCGGGCAGGAGGGCTCCGACCCGTGCGGCGATCGCCGACACCTCCTCGGCGTGCGGCTCTCCCCGCTGTCCGTCCCCGAGCACCACCAGGATCAGGGCCCTGCGCACCCCGTGCCCGCTCAGCGCCTCGAGATGATGGCGGATCTGGTCGGCTCCCCGTGGCGCGAGCAGCTCCGAGAGAGGGGATGAGGTCACCATCGGCGCGGAGGTGGTGGTCCCCCTGCCGACGAGGATCAGGTCGTCCCACGGGGTGCGGTGCAGGGCCAGGCGCGCGGTGGCGAGCAGCTCGGCGGGATCGGGGGCGGGGCGGAGGGGGCGGCCGGCGCCGGCGGCGGGGAGGTGTGTGCTCATGTCCCGACGCTCTCGCGGCGATCCTCTCGGCGGAAGCCGCGCCGCCCCGATGTGGATGGCCACGGCGTGGGGAGGAACGATCACGACTCGGGTCCCGGGCTCTCTGGCCCGCGTGGGAGGATCGTCCGACCGTCGACTGGAGGAGTGTCATGCCCGTGTCCCCCGAGGATCTGTCCGCAGCGCAGCTCGCCGCTCTCGACGCCGGTCTCGTCGACGCCGTCGGGGCGGTCCTCGACGCGGAGCTGGCAGCGAGGCGCGCGCTGCTCGAGCCCATCGCCCCCGAGGCGGTGCAGCTCATCGACCATCTCGAGACGTACCTCGAGGGTGGGAAGCTGCTGCGCCCCCGCTTCGTGTTCTGGGGCGGGGTGGCCGCCCTGGACCGGGAGCCCGATCCCCAGGAGCTGGCCTCCCTCGCGCGCGCCGGCGCGGCTATCGAGCTGGTGCAGGCCGCCGCTCTGCTGCATGACGACGTCATCGACCACTCCCCCCTGCGCCGGGGCCGGCCCGCCGCGCACGTCGCGGCCGCCGCACGCCACCGAGAGCTGGAGCTCGACGGCTCCGACGAGGAGTTCGGCGTCGCCACCGCGATCATCCTCGGCGACCTCGCGCTGAGCTGGTCCGAGCAGCTCGCCGCCACCCTCCGCGGGGAGCCGGCCGCCCTCTCCGCGGGCCGCGCCGAGTTCGACGCGCTGCGGACCGAGGTGATGACCGGCCAGTACCTCGACATCCTCCATCAGGCGGGTGGTTTCGCGAGCGCCCCGGACGCCGTCGACGCCGCCCTCGCGGTGATCCGCTGGAAGACGGTCCCCTACACGGTGCTGCGGCCGGTGCGCACCGGTGCCGCGCTGATGGGCGCCCCTGATGCCGTGCTGTCGGCTCTGTCCGACTGGGCCGTCGAGATCGGCACCGCCTTCCAGCTGCGCGATGACCTGCTGAGCGTGGTCGGGGCGCAGGACGCGACCGGCAAGCCGATCGGCGGCGACATCGTCGAGGGCAAGCGGACCGTGCTGCTGGCCCGCACCGAGCAGGCGGCCGACGACGCCGGCCGCACCCTGCTGGACGGCGTGGTGGGACGCTCGGGGGCGAGCGCCGCGCAGATCGAGCAGGTGCACGAGCTGATGGTGAGCACCGGTGCGGTCGCCGCCGTCACCCAGGACGTGCGCGACGGCGCGCTCCGCGGGCGGCGGATCCTCGAGCGGACGCCGGGGCTCGGAGCACTCGGTGTCGCCGGGCTGCAGCGCATCGCGGATCACGCGACCGACGTCGAGACCCTCACCGCCTGACGAGGCTGCCGAGGCCGACGAGCCTGGTGAGCCCGACGGGCCCCCGCGCCACGGTGCGCGGTCGGGGCGCGGAGCTCAGAAGGCGAGCGCCTGGGCCCGACGGCGCACCTCGCCGCGCTGGCCCAGGCGCAGATGATCGATGGGCCGCCCCGGGAGGGTGTCGTCCTCCGAGAACAGCCAGGTGAGCAGCTCCACGTCGTCGTAGCCACCGTCGCGCAGCACGGTGATGGTCCCCGCGAGATGCGGCGTGATCTCGTCCTCGACCAGCAGCAGCGCCGGGATCATCCGCACCACGGGCTCGCCGCGCCGTATCGCGATCAGGTGGCCCTCGTCGACCAGGCGACGCACCCGGGACACCTCCACGTCCAGTCGCTCCGCGACATCCGGGAGGGTCAGCCAGTCGGTGATCAGTTCCTCGAGCTCGTTCACCCGGCAAGAGTGCCACGACGAAGCCCGCGTGCGCACCTCGCCGGCCCCGGAAACCGCACGGCCCCGCGTCGCTCCCCCGTTCGGCGCGCCGCACCTCACACCAGGGCGCGCCGTGTGTCGATCCCCATCCTGTGCGGCCCGGGGACCTACAGTGAGCAGGTGAGCTCGGCGACGTCGACTTCCCCCGGCATCAGCCAGCTCCTCGACGACCGCTACCGGGTCGAGGAGCCGATCGCGCGCGGCGGAATGGCGACCGTCCACCGCGGCCATGACCTGCGCCTGGACCGGGTGGTCGCGCTCAAGATCATGCACCCGCATCTCGCGATGGACGAGGACTTCCGCCGTCGCTTCGGGCGCGAGGCCCGCGCCGCGGCGCGGCTCGCGCATCGCAACGTCGTGGGCGTCTTCGACCAGGGTGCCGACGCGGACCGCATCTACCTCGCGATGGAGCTGATCGAGGGTCCGACCCTCCGCGCCCGGATCTCCGAGGAGGAGCGGCTCACGGTCGGCGCCGCGCTCGACGTCACCGCGCAGGTGCTCGAGGCGATGGTCGCGGCGCACGGGGCCGGAATCGTCCACCGCGACATCAAGCCGGAGAACATCCTGATCGACCCGCACGGTGTGGTGAAGGTCGCGGACTTCGGCCTCGCCCGGGCGATCGGCACGTCCAACTCCTCCGCCTCCACCACGCTGCTGGGCACTGTCGCCTACATCAGCCCGGAGGTGGTCACCCGGGGGCACTGCGACGAGCGGAGCGATCTGTACTCCCTCGGGGTGGTGCTCTTCGAGATGCTCACCGGCCGTCAGCCCTTCGTCGGCGAGCAGCCCGTCCACGTCGCGTTCCAGCACGTGCACGAGGACATCCCCGCACCGTCCACCCTGGTCACCCGGGTGCCGCGGGAGCTCGACTCCCTGGTGACCTGGGCCGCCGCCCGCCCCGTCGAGCAGCGACCCGCGACCGCGACCGATCTGCTGCGCGCCGTCCGTGAGCTGCAGCGCACTCTCCCCGCCGCGGTCCTGGACGCGCGTCCGGCGCCGCGGGAGACCCCGGAGGACGTCTCGACCGGCGAGATCCCGCAGCTGACCACCCCGCTCGAGGAGGTCGTCTCCTCACTCGACGGGGATCCGCGCGCCTTCCCCATCGGCCTGCTCGGCGAGACCGTCCAGGGCGCCGACGGGGAGGCCGCGCAGCACGCCGCGGCGGTGCCAGGCGGCGCGCTCGCCGTCGACAGCGACCTTGACACGGAGCCCGGCTCCGGCGCGCCCGTGGTGGATGCCGACACCGCGGCGTCCAAGCCGCGGGAGGTCGCGCTGCACACTCCCCGCGCCCGCCGCGGAAGGCATCTGCCGCTCGGAGCGCGGCGCCGCTCGCGCGCGGTCGCCGCGCTGGCCGCCCTGAGCCTGATCGCGTCCCTCGGCGCGAGCGGCTGGGCGGGCGGCGACTGGTACCTCAACTCCGGCCCGGGAGCGGACCGCACCATCCCCGTCGTGGCCGGCAGCGATCTCGCGGACGCCGAGGCGGTGCTGGGCGCCGCCGATCTCACCACCCGCACCGTGGAGCGCTTCGACGACACCGTCCCCGCCGGACAGGTGATCTCCGCCGACCCCTCTCCCGGGTCCACCGTGAAGAAGGGCACCGCGGTCGAGGTCGTCGTCTCCAAGGGCGTCGAGACCTTCCCGGTGCCGGCGCTCACGGGGCTCTCCCTTGAGGAGGCGCGCTCCGAGGTCGAGGCGGCGCGCCTCGAGCTCGTGGAGGACGAGCCGCAGTACTCCGAGACGGTGCCCGAGGGCGAGGTGATCTCCCAGTCCCAGGAGGCGGAGGCGCTCCCCGCCGGCGGCGAGGTGCACGTCGTCGTCTCCCAGGGCCGGATGCCGATCACGATCCCCGACCAGACCGGTCGCGGCGGGGATGCCGCCCGCTCCACCCTCCGGGACGCCGGCTTCGAGGTCTCGGTCTCCTCCGCCCACCACTCGTCGGTGCCGGCCGGCGCCGTGATCTCCCAGTCCCCTGCCTCCGGCACGGGATACCGCGGGGACACCATCCGTCTCGTGACCTCGCTCGGGCCCGAGATGGTCACCGTCCCGGACGTCTTCCAGCAGCCGGAGGCCGACGCCCGCGCTGCACTCGAGGCGGCCGGTTTCGTGGTCGCCGTCCAGTACGACCGCGGCGATCCCGTGTTCGGCCTCGTCTACGAGCAGTCCGCGACCGCGGGGACCGATCTCGCCAAGGGCTCCACCGTCACGCTGACCGTCTTCTGAGCACCGCCGCGCGGTGCGGTTCGGGGCGCTGCGGCGCGCCCCCGATCCGTCCGGGCGGGCGCGCGCCGCGCAGGGTGCCGCTCAGCGCCGGGCGAGCCGCTCGGCGACGAGGAAGGCGAGCTCGAGGGACTGGGAGTGGTTCAGCCGAGGATCCACCAGGGTCTCGTAGCGGCGGGTCAGGCCCTCCTCGTCGATCTCCCCGGCGCCCCCGAGCACCTCGGTGACGTCGTCCCCGGTCAGCTCCATGTGGAGTCCGGCCGGCACCGTCCCGGCCGCCTCGTGGACCTCGAAGAAGCCGACCACCTCGTCGAGGATGTCCTCGAAGCGGCGGGTCTTGTACCCGTTGGAGGAGGTGATGGTGTTGCCGTGCATCGGATCGGTGACCCAGGCGACCTGCGCCCCGGACGCCCGCACACCCTCGACGAGGGCGGGCAGACGATCGCGGATGGTCCCCGCCCCCATGCGGGTGATGAAGGTGAGGCGACCGGGCTCGCGCTCCGGATCGAGCGTGTCGATCAGGCGCAGCGTGTCGTCGACCGTGGCCGTGGGGCCGATCTTCACCCCGATCGGGTTCCGCAGGCGGGACATGAACTCGACGTGCGCCCCGTCGAGCTGACGGGTCCGCTCCCCGATCCACAGGAAGTGGCCCGAGCAGCCGTAGATCTCCCCGGTGCGGGAGTCGATGCGGGCGAGCGCCTCCTCGTAGTCCAGCAGCAGCGCCTCGTGGGAGGCGTAGAACTCGACCACCTTCAAGGCGTCGAAGTCGGCCCCGATCGCGTCCATGAAGCGGATCGCCTTGTCGATCTGCCCGGCGAGCTCCTCGTAGCGGTCGTACCCGCTCCCCGCGGTGAAGCCGCGGTTCCAGGAGTGCACCTCGCGCAGGTCCGCGAAGCCGCCGCCGGTGAAGGCCCGCAGCAGGTTCAGGGTCGAGGCGCTCGTGGTGTAGGTCCGCCACAGGCGCTGCGGATCGGGGATGCGCGACTCGGGGGTGAAGGCGTAGTCGTTGACCGCGTCGCCGCGATAGGTGGGCAGCGTGATGCCGTCGCGGGTCTCCTCGTCCGCCGAGCGGGGCTTCGCGAACTGACCCGCCATCCGCCCCATCTTCACGACCGGGAGGGAGGCGCCGTAGGTGAGGACGGCCGACATCTGCAGGATGGTGCGGATCTTGTTGCGGATCCGGTCGGCGCCGGACTCCGCGAAGGTCTCGGCGCAGTCGCCGCCGGCGAGCATGAACGCCTCCCCGCGGGCGGCCGCGGCGATGCGCTCGCGCAGCACGTCGACCTCGCCGGCGAAGACCAGCGGCGGTGCAGCGCGCAGGGCGTCGAAGACCTCGGCCCGACGTGCCTCGTCGGGCCACACCGGCTGCTGCACCCGGGGGCGCTCGCGCCAGCTCCCGAGCGCCGCCAGCCCCTCGTCGGCCGAGGACAGCGAGAAGGAGTGAGCGCGGGCGGGGGCATCGGGGCTGAACTGAGTCACGCGCACAGGGTACTCAGTGCGGCCCCGTGCCCTCGCCGCGTCCCGCGGTGCGGGAGGCGAGGCCCCCGGATCCCTGGAGCCGCGCTTCTGCATCTCTCAACCTCCCGGCGTCAGCCTCGGCCGGAGGCCCGCAGCCGGCGCTTGACGTCGGCGGCGTACTCGTCGCTGCGCTCCTGGCCCGACAGCTCGGCGATGCGGTCCATCACCGCATCGGTGACGGCCCGGAGCCGCTCCGCCTCCCCCGCCTCACCGAGGGACGCGGCCAGGGCCCGGAGGTCGATCGGCTCGCCCACGACCGCACGGATCCGCGGGGAGCGGCGCGGGAAGTACTTCCGGCCGCGCTGCGCCTCGTGGGCGCCGAGCATCGCCACCGGCACGACCGGCGCCCCGGAGGCGAGCGCGAGGCGGGCGACACCGGTCTTGCCCCGATAGAGGCGGCCGTCCGGGCTGCGGGTGCCCTCGGGGTAGATGCCGAGCACGCCGCCGTCCCGCAGCACCGCGAGGCCCGCCTCGATCGCCGCGGCCGAGGCGCTGCCGCCCATGCGGTCCACCGGCATGACGCGCAGTCCGCGCATCACTGCTGCGGCGATCCGCTGCAGCGGTCCGCGCCCGGAGAAGATGTCCGACTTCCCGAGGAAGTGCACGCTGCGGCGCACCTGACCGGGCAGGAAGACGGTGTCCGAGTACGCCTGGTGATTCGACGCGAGGATCACCGGGCCCGAGGCCGGGATCCGCTCCGCGCCGCTGATGGTGGGGTTCCACAGCACGCGCACCACGCCCATGACGACGGGCTTGGCGATCTCGTACAGCACGGACGACTCCTCGCGGTGGGCCTGCGGGGCTCGGGATGAGTTCCCCGGCGGAGGGTGCGACGATGTACCCATGGCGTTCAGCGAACTGTCCCGCCCCTGGCGCGCGCGGGGACACTCTAACCCGCGCGGCGGGCTGCTCCTGTGCCACGGATTCACCGGCTCGCCGCAGTCGCTGCGGCCCTGGGCCGAGCACCATGCCGCGCTCGGCTGGGAGGTCGAGCTCCCGCTCCTGCCCGGCCATGGGTCGACCTGGCAGGAGCTCGCCTCGACCCGTTGGGAGCAGTGGTACTGCACGGTCCGCAGCGCTGCTCTGGCGCTCTCCGAGGAGACGGGCCCGATCGCGATCGGCGGGCTGTCGATGGGCGGTGCGCTCACCCTGGCGCTGGCCGAGGACCCCGACCTCCGGGGTCGGATCGCCGCGATCGTCGCGGTGAACCCCGGGATGACCCTGCCTGCCGTCGCGCGGTTCGCCGGTGTCCTCGGCCGCATCGTCCCCACGATCCCGGGGATCGGCTCGGACGTCGCCCTGCCGGGAGCGAGCGAGGAGGCCTACGAGCGCACTTCGCTGCGGGCCGTCGCCCAGCTGCGCGAGCTGTTCGCCGTCACCCGTCGTGAGCTGGGCGCGGTCGAGGTTCCGCTGCTCCTGGCGACCTCCCCGCAGGACCACACCGTGCCCGCCCGGGACAGCGACCTGGTCGCGGCGGGGGTGCGCGGGCCCGTCGAGCGCCTCCCCCTCCCCCGCAGCTACCACCTGGCGACGCTCGATCACGATGCGGAGCTGCTGCTCGAATCCTCGGCGCGGTTCCTGGACCGGCACGTGCCGGTGCCGGAGGCACGGCGATGAGCACGGGGCGCAGCCCTTCGGATCCCCGGGACGTCGATGCCGAGTTCGCCCGGATGCTCGAGGGCGAGGGGATGGTCCTGCGACCCGGTCGCGCCCCGCAGGAGCCGGCCGCCCCCGAGGAGCCGGAGCGGGACGACCCCTGGGATCTCGGCCCCGAGTCCCCTGCGGAGCCGCCGTCGGACGAGGACCGTGCCCGGTCCAGGGCCGCCCATCCAGCGCTCGGCGACCCCGGTGCGGGAGTCCGTGGAGGGGCCGGGCCCCGGGAGCTCGACGACGACGAGGCGCTCGACGGCGACTTCGAGCCGCCGGACCCGGACCTGCCGGCCCCGACCACCGGGGCGCTGTGGGCCTGGACAGCCCTCGCGGGGGGCTTCGCGCTGATGCTCGCGGCGGCGCTCACCGTCCAGGTCCCGACGATCCTCGGGTGGGCGGGCGGCCTCTGCGCCATCGGCGGGCTGGTCGCCCTGCTGCTGCGCGCGCCCCGCTCGCGCGACGAGGATGACGACGGCGCCGAGGTCTGAGCCCCGGCGCCGTCCGCGGTGCCGCTCAGCGCGCGAGATCCGCGGCGCCGACGATGCCCGCCCGGTTCCCCATCGCCGCCGGTACGAAGGGCGTCAGCTCACGATGCGCGCGCGCCGTCAGGTGCGCTGCATAGGATTCCCGCGCCGGATCCAGCAGCAGATCACCGGCGGCGACCACCCCGCCGCCGACCACGATCACGTCGGGATCCAGCAGGGAGCAGATCGAGGCCGTGCCGAAGCCGAGCCAACGGCCGAGCTCGGCGATCAGCTCGCGCGCCCCCGGATCGCCCTGCTGGGCGAGGTGGGTGATGAGCGGCCCGTCGATCTCCTTCTTCGCCCCGCCGGCGGCCTGCACCAGCGGCCCCATCGCGGGGTCCCCGGTCGCGGCGCGGCGCTTGGCCGTGCGCACGAGCGCGGTGCCGGCGGTGTACTGCTCGAGACAGCCGCGATTCCCGCAACCGCACCACTGCCCGTCGGGAACCGCGATCATGTGCGCGACCTCGCCGGCGAAGCCCGCCGCGCCACGCACGAGCGACCCGTCCAGGACGATCGCCCCGCCGAGGCCGGTGCCGACGGTGAGCATCAGCATGTGGCTCGCCCCGCGCGCGGCGCCGAAGCGGTACTCGGCCCAGCCCGCCGCGTTGGCGTCGTTCTCGACGATCACCGGCAGGCCGATCAGCTGCTCGAGCTCGTCGGCGAGCGGCCGATGGCGCCAGGAGAGGTTGGCCGCGAAGTTGATGGTGCGGCGGTCGGATCCCACGAAGCCCGCCGCACCGACGCCGACACCGACGACGTCGTGGCCCGTGCGCAGCTCGGCGACGGCCTCCGCGACGGCCGCCTCGATCAGCTCCGGATCGGTGGCCGGTGTGCTGCGCGTCGTGGTCGCGACGATCGTGCCCTCCTCATCGACCACCCCCGCCGCGATCTTCGTCCCGCCGATGTCCACTCCGATGGAGAGCATGCCGCTCCTTCTCTTCCCAGCCGATCGTGACCTTGGATCAGAGCGATGCACCGCCTGCCCGCGCCCATCGTAGTGCCGCCTGCCGTACGATCGACCCGACCCCACCAGCGCTTCCGGGCAGGCGTCCGGCAAGTCGGCGTCTGGCGCACCGCCCGGATCAAAGGAGATTCGATGCAGCAGTTCAGCACTCCCCAGCAGCACGAGAGCCGTCCGGAGGAGAACACCACCGATCTCCTGCTGGGGCGTCGGCGCCAGGACCCGACCGTGCCGATCTTCGAGCGCACCCTCGCGGGCGGCGGGTACTCCCCGATGAGCGTGGACGAGTTCCTCGCGGAGGTGCACGGGGTGGCCAAGGGTCTGATCGCGAGCGGGGTCGGCACGGGCGACGTCGTCGCCATCCTCTCGCGCACTCGCTACGAGTGGGCGCTCGCCGACTGGGCGGTGTGGTGGGCCGGCGGGATCAGCGTCCCGATCTACGAGACCTCCTCCCCCAGCCAGATCCAGTGGATCGCCTCCGACTCCGGCGCCCGCTTCGCCCTCGTCGAGCAGGCCCGTCACCGCGAGGACATGGAGTCCGTGCGGGGCGAGCTGCCGGCCCTCGAGCACATCGGCGTGATCGAGGACGGCATCTTCGCGGAGCTCACCGAGCGCGGGGCCTCCGTGAGCGACGAGGAGCTCGAGGCGCGGCGCACCTCGCGCGGGATGGCCGACGTCGCGACGATCATCTACACCTCGGGCACCACCGGACGTCCCAAGGGTGCCGAGCTCACCCACGCGAACTTCGTCGACACCACGCGCAGCGCCGTCAACCTGCTCGGCGAGTCGGTGCTGCCGCCCGGCTCCCGAATGCTCATGTTCCTGCCGATGGCGCACGTCTTCGCCCGCCTGCTCACGGTCCTCGCCGCAGCCTGGCCGGTGACCACCGCCTTCACCCCGGACACGAAGAACCTCCTGCCCGATCTCGCGGAGTTCAAGCCCACCTTCCTGCTCGCGGTGCCGCGCGTCTTCGAGAAGGTCTACAACGGCGCGGAGGCCAAGGCCATCGCGGGCGGACGCGGCAAGATCTTCTCCGCGGCCGCGCAGACCGCGATCGACTGGTCGCGGGCGGTCTCGACCGGGAGGGTGCCGCTCACGCTCAAGGCCAAGCACGCCCTCTTCGACCGGCTGGTCTACGGGAAGCTCCGTGCGGCGATGGGCGGGGACGTGAAGTGGGCCGTCTCCGGAGGCGCCCCGCTCGGCGAGCGGCTCGCCCACTTCTTCCGCGGCATCGGCGTGACCATCCTCGAGGGGTACGGCCTCACCGAGACCACCGCCCCCGTGGGCGTGAACCTCCCCTGGGCGGTCAAGCCCGGCACCGTCGGCCCGCCGCTGCCCGGCGCGACCGTCGCGATCGCCGAGAACGGCGAGATCCTGGTCAAGGGCGTCATGGTGTTCAAGGGCTACCGCAACAACCCCGAGGCGACCGCCGAGGCGCTCAAGGACGGCTGGTTCCACACCGGGGACCTCGGTTCGCTCGGCCCGGACGGCTCGCTCACCATCACCGGCCGCTCCAAGGAGGTGCTGGTCACCGCGGGCGGCAAGAACATCTCCCCGGCGCAGCTAGAGGACCAGCTGCGCGCGCACCCTCTGATCAGCCAGTGCATCGTGGTCGGCGACCAGAAGCCGTTCGTCGCCGCGATCCTCACCCTCGACGCGGAGATGCTGCCCACCTGGCTGAAGAACAACGGCCTTCCGGAGATGACCATCGCCGAAGCCGCGCAGGACGAGCGGATCCGCGCCGAGCTGCAGACCGTCGTCGATTCCGCGAACGGCTCGGTCTCCCGGGCGGAGTCCATCCGCGCCTTCGAGGTCATCGACACCGACTTCACCGAGGAGAACGGCTACCTCACCCCGTCGCTCAAGCTCAAGCGCAACGTGGTGGTCCAGGAGATGTCCGGGGTCATCGCCCGCATCTACGGAGGCTCCAAGCCCGCCTCCTGATCCGCGGCGCCGGCCCGGCCCCGATCCGCCTCCCCGACGCCCGCGTCCGGGATCTCGCGGGTCGGGGCCGCGCCGTACCCTGGCCCCCATGCCCGCACGCCGCCAGCTCAGCTTCGAGGACCTCGGCACCCCGCTCGCGGAGGCGACCCTCGTGGTGGTCGATCTCGAGACGACCGGGACCGATCCCTCCGCCGACGCGATCACCGAGATCGGTGCGGTGAAGATCCGCGGCGGCGAGGTCCTCGGCGAGTTCCGCAGCTTCGTGGATCCGGAGCGGCCGATCCCCGCCTACATCGCCTCGCTCACGGGGATCACCGACGCGACGGTGGCGGGCGCCCCGTCGATCCGCGCCGTGCTGCCGATGTTCCTGGACTTCGTGGGCGACGCCGCGCTCGTCGCGCACAACGCCCGCTTCGACATCGGTTTCCTCACCGCGCAGGCCGCCCGTCTCGGGGTGGGATGGCCGCGGCCGACGGTCCTGGACACGCTCGCCCTCGCCCGGCGCGTGTACCGGCGGGACGAGGTGCGCGACCATCGTCTCTCGACCCTCGCCGCGCACGTCGGCGCGAGCATCACCCCCGATCACCGGGCGCTCTCCGACGCGCGCGCGACCGTCGACGTGCTCCACGCGATCATCGCCCGCCTCGGCGAGCAGGGCGCCGGGACGCTGGAGGACCTCGCGGGGGCGCACCGGCGGGCGACGCCGGTCCAGCTGCGGAAGAAGCACCTCGCCGAGACGATCCCCTCGGTCCCCGGGGTCTACCAGTTCCTGGACGCGGCCGGGTCGGTGCTCTACGTCGGCACCTCCCGCAACCTCCGCACCCGGGTGCGGACCTACTTCACCGCCGCCGAGACCCGGCGCAAGGTGCTGGACATGCTGCCGCGCGCGGAGGAGATCCGGGTGCTCGAGTGCGCGACGTCGACGGAGGCCGCGGTGCGTGAGCTGCGCATCATCGCGGCGGAGAAACCGCCCTCGAACCGGCACGGACTGCACCCCGAGAAGGCCCACTGGCTGCGGCTCGGCACCGGCCGGGAAGGACTGCGCGCGGCGCGACTGGCCCGCGCGGAGTCGGACGGATCCGCCCAGATCGGGCCGCTCCGCTCCCGTCACGACGTCGAGCCCCTGCGCGGCCTCCTCCACGATGCGATCCTCGGGCGCGGGGCCGCCTTCGAGCGCGGGGCCGACCGGCCGGAGGCCCTCGGGAGAGGGGCTCGCGAGCGGCTGCGGCGCGCGCTCGTGGAGGACCCGGTCGAGATCCTCGACCATGTCGCCGACCGTCTCCGGGCGCAGGTCACCGCCGGCCGCTACGAGGAGGCGGAGCGGATGCGCCGGTTCGCCCACCTGTACCTGGAGGCCGCGCACCGAGCCGGCCGACTGCGCGCCCTCGCCGCCGTGCCGCTGCTGATCGCCGCCCGCCCGAGCACCGAAGGCGTGATCGGCGGGCGGGGCTGGGAGCTGCTGTCAATGCGGCACGGACGCTTCGCGGGCACGACCCTGGTGCCACAGCGAGCGGATCCGCTCGCCGCCGCCCGGTCGCTCGCCCTGATCGGGGTCGGGGAGGCCGAGCTTGCCGCGCCGCTCTGCCAGGGCTATCACCAGGAGGCGGAGATCCTGCTCGGATGGCTCGAGGGCGAGGGCGTGAGGACGGTGCTCGTCGAGGGGACCTGGGCCGTCCCCGCCCGGGCCCGCTTCGACGCCGAGCATCTCGCCGCTCGCTTCGCCCGCACCGCGGCGGCCGACGGGGCATAGGCTCGGGAGCACGCACCCGTCCGACGACCGCGCCAGGAGCAGCCATGATCACCGCCATCGTCTCGATCCTCGTCGAGTCCGCCCGCATCCCCGAGGTCGCCGAGACCATCGTCGACCTCGACGGCGTGGACCACGTGTACTCCGTCACCGGCGACGTGGACCTGATCGTGGTGGTGCGCGTGCGCGAGCACGAGGAGCTGGCCGACGTGATCGCCGATCGGATCTCGAAGGTCGACGGCGTCCTGGACACCACCACCAACATCGCCTTCAAGACCTACTCGGGCCGTGATCTCGACGCGGCCTTCGACCTCGGCAACGAGGGCTGAGCTCCGCCCCGGACGGACGACCTGCCGGCCCGCCGCCCGTAGGCGGGAGGGCTCAGCCCCGGTCGTCCGCGGCGGCCTGGGAGGCCTCCGCCCAGCGGGTGACGAGCTCGGTAGGACGCCCCGAGTCGAGAGCCGCGGTGACCTCGGCATGGGCGGCGACGAAGCGCCTGGCGAAGTCCGTGGACGCCGGCTGGTCGATGCCGTCGAAGGCGACCACCCCCGCCGCGGCGTTCAGCAGCACCGCATCGCGGACCGGGCCCAGCCGGCCCTCGGACGACCCGGCGAACACCTCGCGGGCGACCTGAGCGTTCTCCTCCGCGGACCCGCCGCGCAGCGCATCGTGATCGCTGCGGGGGATGCCGAGGAGCACCTCGGGGTCCAGGACGTGCTCGCGCACCTCGCCGCCGCGCACCTCCCAGACGTCCGACGGGGCGGTGACGGTGAGCTCGTCGAGCCCGTCCTGCCCGCGGAACACGAGGGCGCTCGTCCCGCGGGAGGCGAAGACACCGGCGACGATCGGCGCGATCACGGGATCGGCGACGCCGACGGCGCTCGCTCGCGGCCGTGCCGGGTTCGTGATCGGGCCGAGGACGTTCATCACGGTCGGGATCCCGAGCCCCTTGCGAGCCTCGGCAGTGTGCCGCATCGACGGGTGGAAGACCTGCGCGAAGAGGAAGGTCATGCCGACCTGCTCCACGAGCGCCTCGACCGCGGGGACCGGCAGGTCGAGGCGGACCCCGAGCGCCTCGAGGACGTCGGCGGAGCCGGACTTCGAGGTCGACGCCCGATTGCCGTGCTTAACGACCGTGCGTCCGGTCGAGGCGATGACCACGGACGCCATCGTGGAGATGTTCACGGTCTGTGCGAGGTCGCCGCCCGTGCCGACGATGTCGATCGCGCGGTCGGTGGCGCGCACCGGCCGGGCATGGGCGACCATCGAGTCGGCCAGGGCGCCGAGCTCCTCGCTCGTGACCCCCTTCGCCTGCAGGGCGACCAGGAAACCGGCGAGCTGCACCGCGGACGCGCTGCCGGAGAAGACCTCGTCCATCGCCCACCCCGCCTGGACGGCCTCCAGATCCTCACCGCGCACGAGGCGCGCCGTGAGCCGGGACCAGGTCGGGGTGTTCTCGCTCATGCTCCCGATGATCGCACCTGCGCCGTGCAGCGCGCACGACGGCCCGCCCACCGAACCGCTCCGTCCCGTCCGTGCGGAGCGCGTCACGGAAGGGTCACGACGGGGCGACCCGACCCCTCACCTGCGCAGAGGGGGCGTGTCCCGGTTCGTGACACCTCGTCAGGAGGGCTATGCTGGGACGGTCCGCCCGGGGTGCTCCCCGCGGCGTGCCCGGACGTCGTGATCCGGGCCGCCGATCCTGACCGCACGACATAATGGTGACGTGAGTACTGCGACCCTGCCTGAGCGCCCCGCCGCCGCCCTGCCGGCGGTCGGCCGACCCAACCCGACGCAGATCGGCACGATCGTCTGGCTCGCGAGCGAGCTGATGTTCTTCGGCGGCCTGTTCGCGATGATCTTCACCCTCCGCTCGATGGTCCCCGAGACCTTCGCGGACGGCCAGGCCCACTTCACGCACGGCTTCGCCCTGCTGAACACCGTGATCCTCGTCGCGAGCTCCTTCACCTGCCAGATGGGCGTGTGGATCGCCGAGGGCCGCCTCCCGGGCGGCCGCACCTTCACCCCGCGCAAGCACCGCACCGGCTCGATCGTCAACATCGCCCGCTGGGGCATGGTCGAGTGGTACATCCTCACCTTCGCCATGGGTGCCGTGTTCGTCTCCGGCCAGGCCTTCGAGTACGCGGAGCTGGTGCACAAGGGCGTGACGCTGTCGTCCTCGCCCTTCGGCTCGGTGTTCTACCTCTCGACCGGCTTCCACGGACTGCACGTCCTCGGCGGCCTGATCGCCTTCCTGATGGTCCTGATGCGCGCCTTCGCCGCGGACTCCTTCTCGCAGCACGAGCAGGTCTCGGCCATCTGCATTTCGTACTACTGGCACTTCGTGGACGTGGTGTGGATCGTGCTGTTCTTCATCGTCTACCTGCTCGATCCGCTGTCCACGCTGCTGAACGGCGACCACATGGTGCCGGTCGACTTCGTCTGGAGGCTGTTCTGATCCCCGGTCGGATCCCGCCCCTGGGACCGCGGTCCGCGCCCGCTCCCTCCCCCGACTCCCCCCTCTCGCCCGTCTCGCCCGTCTTCCTCCTCCACGAAACGAGGTCCGAACCGTGAAGGCACTCGCCGCCCGACGTCATCATCCGATGGCGCTCCTCGTGATACTGCTGCTCGCGCTCGTTGCGACCGGCGGGCTGTACGCCGCCTTCCAGCCGCAGTCGGCGCAGGCCGAGGCCTACACCCAGGACGATGTGGAGGCCGGAGAGGCGCTCTTCCTCGCCAACTGCGCGACCTGCCACGGCCGCAGCGCCGAGGGCCTCCAGGATGCCGACGGCTCGACCCTCGGCCCCTCCCTCATCGGCGTCGGCGCCGCCGCGGTGGACTTCCAGGTCGGCACCGGCCGCATGCCCATGCAGTCCTCCGGTCCTCAGGCGCAGCGCAAGCCCGCGCAGATGAACGAGGAGCAGACCCGGCAGCTCGCCGCCTACGTCGCGTCGCTGGGCCCCGGCCCCGCGGTGCCCGACGAGGAGTACCTCGACACCTCCCTCGGGGACGCCGAGCGCGGTGGCGAGATCTTCCGCATCAACTGCGCCATGTGCCACAACGCCGCCGGCGCCGGCGGTGCCCTCACCCGCGGCAAGTACGCCCCGGAGGTGACCGGGCTCGAGGCCAAGCACGTCTACGAGGCGATGGAGACCGGCCCCCAGAACATGCCGGTGTTCAACGACACCAACCTGTCCCCCGAGGACAAGCGCGACGTCATCGCCTACCTGGAGGCGATCGATGAGGTCGGTTCGCCCGGCGGCATCTCCCTGGGCTCCCTCGGTCCCGTCACCGAGGGTCTGTACGCCTGGACCATCGTCCTGTCCCTGCTGACCGCCTGCGCCGTGTGGCTGGGGGCGAAGGCCAAGTGAACGCGAGCATGAACACCAACCTCGATGGCACCAACCCTGCGCGCGGCGTGAGCGCTGTCGCGCCCAAGGAGGACGGCGGCTTCCCGAACCCGGGACTGCCCCCGCACGTCCACCGTCAGGCGGATCACTCCCGGACCGCGGAGAAGCGCGCCGAGCGCCTCGTCGCCGGCATGTTCCTGCTTTCGGTGCTAGGGACCGCGGTCTTCATCGCCGCCTACTTCCTGGTCACGCCGACCGGGCGGAACATCTTCGCCGAGCAGGGCACCCCCAGCGCCCTGTGGTGGTCGAACCTGGTCACCGGGCTCGGCCTCGCGATCGCCGTCTTCTTCATCGGCGCCGCCGCCGTGCACTGGGCCAAGACGCTCATGCCCGACGAGGAGATGGTCGAGGAGCGCCACGACATCCGCAGCTCCGAGGAGACGCGCGAGGTCGCCGCCGGCATCATCACCGACGGCTTCGCGGAGTCGGGCATCGCCCGTCGACCCGTGATCGTCACTGCCATGGTCGCCGCCTTCGCCGCGCTCCCCATCGCGGTCCTCGCACCGCTGTCGACGCTCGGCCCGCTGCCGGGCAACAAGCTCCACCACACCTTCTGGGGCCACAACCCCGGCCAGCGCCTGGCGCGGGACCACGACGGCACCCCGATCAAGCTCTCCGACGTGGCGATGAACTCGATCTTCCACGTGATGCCGGAGGGGCTCACCGAGGAGACCCCGCACTTCCTCGAGGAGCGCGCCAAGGCGGCGGCGGTCATCGTCCGCATCGACCCGAAGCTCGCCAAGAACGAGGAGAGCATGAGCCAGGGCGTCCAGGGCGTCCTCGCGTTCTCCAAGATCTGCACCCATGTCGGCTGCCCCGTCGCTCTCTACGAGCAGCAGACGCACCACATGCTGTGCCCCTGCCACCAGTCCACCTTCGACGTCACCGACGGCGCCAAGGTGATCTTCGGCCCGGCCCACCGCCCGCTCCCCCAGCTGCCGATCGAGGTCGATGACGAGGGCTACCTCGTCGCCCCCGGCGACTTCAACTCGCCCATCGGTCCCAGCTTCTGGAACATCCACAAGGACCGGTGACCCCCATGACCACCACCACCTCCCGCTCCCCGAAGGCCGCCGCGGCGGCGAACGGCACCTCGCGCATCCAGAAGCTGGGCGCGGTCGGCGGCGACTGGCTCGACCAGCGCACCTCCGGCGGCGGCTTCGTCCGCTTCATCGCGCGCAAGATCTTCCCCGACCACTGGTCGTTCATGTTCGGCGAGGTCGCGCTGTACAGCTTCGTGATCCTCCTGATCTCGGGCGTCTTCCTCACGATGTTCTTCGACCCCTCCATGGAGGAGGTCATCTACACCGGGCCGTACGAGCCCTTGCAGGGCGCTCACGTGTCCCGCGCGTTCGAGTCGACGATGCAGATCTCCTTCGAGGTCAAGGGCGGCCTGCTCTTCCGCCAGATGCACCACTGGTCCGCGCTGGTGTTCATGGTCGCGATCTTCGTGCACATGTTCCGCGTGTTCTTCACCGGGGCCTTCCGCAAGCCGCGCGAGCTCAACTGGCTGGTCGGCTTCGCCCTCATGGTCCTGGGCATGGTCGCCGGCTTCACCGGCTACTCGCTCCCCGACGACGTCCTCTCCGGCAACGGTCTTCGCGTGGTCGACGGCCTGATGAAGTCGATCCCGGTGGTCGGCACCTACATCTCGATGCTGCTCTTCGGGGGCGAGTTCCCGGGCACGCAGATCATCCCGCGCTTCTTCACCATGCACATCCTGCTGGTGCCCGCGCTGATCCTCGGCCTGATCGCGATCCACATGGTGCTGCTCGTGCTGCACAAGCACACCCAGTACCCCGGGCCCGGCCGCACCGAGCGCAATGTCGTCGGCTTCCCCGTCTTCCCGGTGTACGCGGCAAAGGCCGGCGGCTTCTTCTTCCTGGTCTTCGGCATCATCACCCTCATCTCGGCGACGACCTCGATCAACGCCATGTGGGTCTACGGCCCCTACGACCCCTCCCCCGTGTCCGCCGGCTCGCAGCCCGACTGGTACATGCTCTGGACCGACGGCGGCCTCCGCCTCATCCCGGGGTGGGAGTTCACCATCTTCGGCTACGTGATCTCGCTGAACATGCTGATCCCGATGGCCCTCTACGGCGGGATGCTGGCCGTCCTGGCTCTGTACCCGTTCATCGAGGCCTGGGTGACCGGTGACGATCGAGAGCACCACCTCAACGACCTCCCGTACAACGCCCCGGTCCGTACCGGCCTCGGCGTCGCGTGGATCAGCATGTACATCATCCTGGCGCTGGCTGCGTCCAACGACCTCATCGCGATCGCACTGCACCTCTCGATCAACGACCTCACCTGGGCGTTCCGGATCGGCATCTTCGTGATCCCGGTGCTGCTGTTCTACGTGACGAAGCGGCTCTGCCTGGCGCTGCAGCGCCAGAAGCGCGAGCTCGTCCTGCACGGCCGCGAGACCTCGCGCATCGTCCGCACCGAGACCGGCGACATGATCGAGATCCACGCGCCGCTCAACGAGTACGACCGCTGGGTCCTCGTGCAGCATGACGATTACCGTCCGCTGCAGGCCGGGAACGGCGTCTCCTCGCTCCGTGCGAAGGCGACGAGCTTCTTCTTCAAGGACCGCATCGAGCCGGTCTCCCCGGCGGAGCTGCGTGAGGCCATGGAGCATGCCGGGCACGAGCGCCACGTCATCGACGAGCTCACCGGCGGCGATTACCGGACCCCGGCGGAGAAGGCCAGCCACTGAGGCCGTCCCCTCCCCCATCCTGACGAGGGCCCGAGAGCATCTGCTCTCGGGCCCTCGACATGTCGGTCAGCGCGCGGCGACAGGGCTCGCACGGCGCAGGGTCAGCGCTCGACGGACGGAGCATCCGGGCAGGCGAGCGTCACTCTCCAGCGCAGAGGGGACGTCAGCGCATCGCGGGCGCGAGGCGCGCTGCCTTACCCACGCAGTCAGAGGAACCTCAGTGCAGCACGGGGCTGGTCCGCCGCGGAGGCGTCTCTCCGCGTCCGGCAACCGCCTCGACGAGGAACCGCGCCGCGACGAGACTGAGCCGTCGGTCGGCTCGTCGGAGTTCCCGGAGGGAGCGCAGCTGTTGGGCGGACGGATCGAGACCGCGGACCGCGAGGATCTCGCGAGCCCACGCCAGCGCGCGGTCCAGGGCGTCGTCGTCCGCGAACAGTCCACGGACCTCGCGCTCTGCGCGCCCGGCCGGGTCGATGCTGCCACCGATCATCGTGGCCCCTCCTGTCATGAGCGGCATGCAGGAAGATGCCGCGCGGCCCGGAGGGGACAGCAGGTCCGCGTGTCCGCTCCGTCGCCCACGCTAGCACCGGGGGGCCCTCGGCTCGGGGAGACAGCAGGAATGCCTCAGTCCGCCCGCCGCACAGCCGACTGAGCGGTGCGTGCGGTACCAAGCACCGTCTGCATACATCGTTATTTGACAGTTTTCGCTAGTACGCCCTGGAGCGACAGGTGCTCCCTGGACCCAGCGCGCTCCGGGAACCGGGCGCGGTCCCTGGACCGAGCGTGCTCCGAGGAGCGGGGCGTTCTCCCTGGACTGAACGTGTCCCGAGAACCAGGCGTGCTCCCTGGACCGGGCGGATTCCGAGGAGCGGGGCGTCCTCCGCCGGCCGGGTGTGCTCCGCGGACCGAGCGTGCCTCGCGGCGAGGGCGCCCGCGGGTGACTCAGCTCCCCCACCCACACGCGCCGCACCCCCGCATCGGAGATCCGGTACGGGGGTGCGAGGAGCGTGAGGCGAGCTGCCGCCTCAGTGCTGGTGCTGGCCGACGGAGAACTCGAGGACCCAGCTGATGATGCCGTAGATGACGAACACGACGCCGATAGCGAGGATCCACCAGCCGGCGGCGACGCCGAGGAAGGCCATCGCGCATCCGATGGACAGCCACAGCGGTGCCCAGCTGTACGGGGCGAAGCTGCCCTGCACACCGGCCTCGTCGGAGACCTCGGCGTTCTCGTCACCTGCGGCGCCCTGATCATGCTTGCGCAGCGTGATCGTCATGAGAACGGCGATCATGAAGCTCAGACCCGAGGTCGCGAGGATCGCCGGGAAGCCCGCGCCCTCGATGCCCATCGGCTCATAGCGCCAGGTGAGATAGCCGTAAGCGGCACCGACGACGAGGAGGAAGACGCCGAGGATGTAGAAGATCTTGGCAGCGGCCTTCATGTCAGTTGCTCCTGGGGTGCTCGATGGGCTCCGCGTGCAGCATGTGGTCCTGCAGGCCGACCTCCGGGTGGTGGAGGTCGAAGGCGGGACGCTCCGAACGCACACGGGGCAGGGAGTGGAAGTTGTGGCGCGGCGGCGGGCACGACGTCGCCCACTCGAGCGAGGCGCCGTAGCCCCACGGATCGTCGACCGCGATCTTCTTGCCCTTGATGTGGGTGAGGACCACGTTGAGCAGGAAGGGCAGGGTCGAGGCGCCCATGATGAACGCACCGACGGTCGAGATCTGGTTCAGCCAGGTGAAGTCGTCCTCGGCAAGGTAGTTCACGTAGCGGCGGGGAGCGCCGAGCACGCCGAGCCAGTGCTGGATCAGGAACGTCATGTGGAAGCCGATGGTCAGCAGCCAGAAGTGCAGCTTGCCGATGCCCTCGGAGAGCTTGTAGCCGAACATCTTGGGCCACCAGAAGTAGAAGCCCGCGAACATCTCGAACACCACGGTCCCGGCCATCACGTAGTGGAAGTGCGCGACCACGAAGTAGGTATCGGACAGCGGCCAATCCAGCACCGGCGAGGAGAGGATGACGCCGGTGAGACCACCGAAGATGAAGGTGGTGAGGAAGCCGAGGGTGAACAGCATCGGCGTCTCGAAGGTCAGCGACCCTCGCCACATGGTCCCGATCCAGTTGAAGAACTTCACGCCCGTCGGCACCGCGATGAGCATCGTCATGAAGGCGAAGAAGTCCAGCATGACCGCACCGGTGGTGTACATGTGGTGCGCCCACACGGTGACGGAGAGGGCCGCGATCGAGATGGTCGCGCCGATCAGCGTCTTGTAACCGAAGATCGGCTTGCGGGAGAAGACCGGGATGATCTCCGAGGCGATGCCGAAGAAGGGCAGCGCGAGCACGTACACCTCGGGGTGGCCGAAGAACCAGAAGAGGTGCTGCCACAGGATCGGGCCGCCGTTCTCCGGGTTGAAGACCTGCGCGTCGAAGCGACGGTCGGCGCCGAGCGCCAGCAGGGCGGAGGCCAGGGGCGGGAAGGCCATCAGCACCAGCACACCGGTGATCAGCACGTTCCACGTGAAGATCGGCATGCGGAACATGGTCATGCCGGGCATGCGCATGCAAAGGATCGTGGTGATGAAGTTGACCGAGCCGAGGATCGTGCCGAATCCCTGCAAGGCGAGGCCGAAGACCCAGAGATCACCACCCAGTCCCGGCGTGAACGTGGTGTCGGACAGCGGCGCATAGGCGAACCAGCCGAAGGACGCGGCACCCTGCGGGGTGAGGAAGCCGGCGACCACGATCAGAGAGCCCCAGAGCGTGATCCAGAAGGCGAACATGTTCAGACGCGGGAACGCCATGTCCACGGCGCCGATCTGCAGCGGCACCAGGTAGTTCGCGAAGCCGTTGAACAGCGGGGTGCCGAACATCAGCAGCATGATCGTGCCGTGCATGGTGAACAGCTGGTTGTACTGGTCCTTCGAGACCACGACCTGGAGGCCGGGCTCCCACAGCTCGGTACGGATGCCGAGCGCGAGCAGGCCTCCGAAGGCGAAGAAGGCGAAGGCCATGCCCATGTACATCTTGCCGATCAGCTTGTGATCGGTGGTGGTCAGAAGCTGGAAGAACTGGCTGCCCAGGCTGTGCTTCCGCTGCTCGACGAATCGCGCCGGGCGCGCGGGCGACGCGGTGACGGTCTCGGCGCTCACTCGTTCTCTCCCTCGGTGGAGGTGGACTCGGAGTAACGGGGGCCCGCGTCGTCGTGACGCTCGCGCATGCTCCAGTCCTCCTGGTTGCGGTTGAGGTCCACGCCCAGCTGGCCGTCGTAGCCCTGGTCGCGCAGTTCCTGCATGTGGGCGTCGAACTCCTCCTGGGAGACGACCTCGATGTTGAAGAGCATGTCCGAGTGGTACTCGCCGCACAGCTCGGCGCACTTGCCGGCGTAGGTGCCCTCACGGGTCGGGGTCACCTGGAAGGTCGTGGTGTGCCCGGGGATCATGTCCTTCTTGTAGAGGAAGTCCACGACCCAGAACGAGTGGATGACGTCGCGCGAGTCCAGGCGGAACTCAACGGTCTGGCCGACCGGGAGGTACAGGGTCGGCAGCGTCTCGGCCGCCCCCTCCTCACCGGTGGCGAAGGACTGCACGCCCGCGGGCTCGTGGACGTCGGCCTCGACGTAGTTGAAGTCCCAGCTCCACTGCTTGGCGACGACGTTCACGGTGACGTCGGGCTCGGCGACGTGCATCTCGACCTCTCGCGCGTCCCGCTGCGTGAAGTAGAAGAAGGTGAGCACCATGACGACGGGGACGAGCGTGAACATCAGCTCGAGCGGCACGTGATAGCGCAGCTGCGTCGGGAAGCCGGTGTCGTTCTTGCGGCGGCGGTAGGCGATCGCGCACCAGATGGTCAGGCCCCACACGATCAGACCCACGATGATCAGCACGGCCCACGAGCCGACCCACAGGTCGGTGATCATCCCGGTGCGGTCGGTGACCTCGCCGTCGGAGTATCCGGGCAGGAAGCCTCGCAGCTGCTGGTCCGTGCAGCCCGAGAGGACCAGGACGGCCAGGGCGAGTCCTGCGGCCAGAGCGCGACGTCCGTGCCGCGAAGGCTTGGGAACCTGGGGGATCACAGGGAATGACCTTCCGCTCGTCGGCCCCGCTCTCCGGCACCGGTTCCGCGTCAGGCGGATCCGGCTCCGAGGAGCGGAGTGGGTACTGATGTGGGCGGGGACATGCCCACAGTGCCGCGCCCGCTCCGGGGAGCGGGCCGGGCCGGACCGAGGGGTCCGACTCTTGACGGCACCCCGTCATCATACGGCCTCCGAGCGGCGGTTTCGCCCACGGCGCGCCCCTCTCCGGATCCGTCACCGCACCGTGATCGGGGCACCTCGCTCCCCAGGCACGCGACGGGCCCGTTCCCGTGACACGTTGATCATTGGGGACGGGCCCGTCGGGCGCCTCTGCCGTGGGCGGCGGGGCGGATGCTGCGGAGTTGACTCAGGCGAAGGAGTCGCCGCACGCGCAGGAGCTCTGGGCGTTCGGGTTGTCGATCGTGAAGCCCTGCTTCTCGATGGTGTCCGCGAAGTCGATCACGGCGCCGGTGAGGTACGGGCTGGACATCTTGTCCACCACGACCTCGACCCCGGAGAAGTCGACGACCAGGTCGTCGTCCATCGTCCGCTCGTCGAAGTACAGCTGGTAGATGAGGCCCGAGCAGCCGCCGGGCTGCACGGCGATCCGCAGGCGGAGGTCGTCGCGGCCCTCCTGCTCCAGCAGGGACGAGACCTTGCCGGCGGCGACGTCGGTGAGGGTGACGCCGTGCGCCGCGGTGGGACGCTCGGTGGTGGGGGTGGTCATGCGGTCCTCCTCGAAGCTCTGGTCCCGCCAGGATACGCCTCGGCACCTCGCCGTGGTGAGTGGGCCCGCCCACGCGTGCGGTCGGAGCTCGACGGGACTCGACGGCGCTCCGGGCCTCAGAGCACCCCACGGAACGCCGCGAGGAGCATCACTCCGCCGTAGCCGAGGACGATGCCGAGTACCGCGGCGGTAGCGGCATCGCGGCTGCGTCCGGCGAGCACGGCGGAGAAGGCGCCCAGGAGCACCGCGGCGACGACGAGCAGGCCCCACCAGAGGCCGAAGTAGCCGGCCAGGAAACCGAGCACGAGCGTGCCGGTGAGCAGCGGGATCGTCAGCGGGGAAACGGGGGTCGACCCTCCCGGCGCCTGCTCGGTCCCCTTCTCGGATCTCGCGGCGGGGCTCATCGGTCCTCCCGTCGGAGATCGCCCGCACGGAGCAGCAGCAGCGCCTCGGCCAGGCACACCCTGGCGAACTCGCCGAGGTGCAGCGACTCGTCGATCCCATGGGCGCGGGACTCGGGATCCTCCACGCCGGTGACGAGGACGTCGGCCGCGGGGAACACCTCGAGCAGATCCGCGATGAAGGGGATCGAGCCGCCCAGACCGGTGTCCACCGCGGGACGACCCCAGGCATCGGCGAGCGCCCCGCGGGCGAGCTCCATCGCCGGGGAGTCCTGGCGCGCGCTGTAGGGCCGGCCCTGCTCGCCGCGGTGCACGGTGACCTGGGCGGCCGCGGGGGCGTGCGCCTCGAGATGGGCGACGAGCGCGTCCATCGCGGCCGCGGGCTCCTGGCCGGGCGGGATGCGCAGGGAGACCTTCGCCCTCGCCACGGGGACGAGCGTGTTGGACGCGTCGCGGACCGTCGGGGCGTCGATCCCGATGACGGACAGCGCGGGCCTCGTCCACAGCCGGGCGGCGATCGATCCGGTCCCGGAGAGCGGGAGCCCCGCGGGGACGCCGGCATCGCGCCGGTAGTCCTCCTCGGTCATCTCGACCTCGGGGTCCGCGGCGCGGACCAGGCCGGGAATCGCGACCTCGCCGTTCTCGTCGTGGAGCGTCGCGAGGAGCCGGGCGAGCTGGGTCGGAGCATCGAGGACCGGACCCCCGAAGAGCCCGGAGTGGACCGCCTGCTCGAGCACCCGCACCTCGACGACGGCGTCGACCACGCCGCGCAGGCTCGTGGTCAGCGCCGGGACGCCGACAGCCCAGTTCGCGGAGTCGGCGACCACGATGAGGTCGGCGGCGAGGGCGTCCCGGTGCGCCTCGATGAAGGGCCGGAAGGTCGGCGAGCCCGCCTCCTCCTCCCCCTCGACGAAGACCGTCACGCCGATGCCCCCCGCGGAGAGCTCTTCGCCGACCAGGCGCAGCGCGGTCACGTGCGCCATGACGCCCGCCTTGTCGTCGGCGGCGCCGCGGGCGTACAGCCGCTCGCCGCGGCGGGTCGGCTCGAAGGGCGGCGTGGTCCACTCCGCAGGGTCACCCGTCGGCTGGACGTCGTGGTGCGCGTAGAGCAGCACGGTGGGGCGGCCGGGGGCGGCGGGTCGACGACCGATCACGGCAGGGGCCCCACCGGCGACCGACTCGAGGCTCACCTGCTCCAGACCCGCGCCGCGGAGCAGCTCGGCGACAGCCTCGGCGCTGCGCTGCACGGGCTCGCGGTCGTGGCCCGGGAAGGCGATCGAGGGGATGCGCACGAGCGCCTCGAGATCCTCGATCGCCTGCGGGAGGAGCGCGTCCAGGCGGGTGCGGAGGGCGTCGGGATCGGACGCGGCGCCGACGGGGGCGGTGTGCTGGGGGTCCTGCGGAGTCGTCATGGACCCAACCTACCGCCGCCGTCGAAGTCCCCTCCGAGAGCCGACGGCCGCGCACCGCCGTCCTGCGTGGCCGCCCGTGCAGAGAGGTCCCCGGCGAACCGCCTAGAATGCCCCGGTGATCTTCCGGAAGTCCGACTCCTCTCAGCCCTCGCAGCCCTCCGAGCCGACGCCTCCCGTGCGTCCCGGCTCCAAGGGCCGCCCCACCCGGTCCCGCAAGGAGGCCGAGGCGGCACGTCGGCGCCCGCTCGTGGTCGACGACCGCAAGGAGGCCCGTCGTCGCGATCGGGAGCGGGCGAACCAGCAGCGCATCGAGTCCCAGCAGGCCCTGATGACCGGCGATGAGAAGAAGATGCCCGCGCAGCATCGCGGTCCGCAGCGCCGCCTGGTGCGCGACCTCGTCGACTCCCGTCGCAACGTCGGCGAGCTCTTCTTCCCGGTTGCGCTCGTGATCATGCTGATCGCCCTGGTGCTGCCCTTGGTGCGCCCCGATCTCACGGCCGTCATGAGCACCGCGATGCTGGTGGTCCTCTGGGGCGGCATCGCCCTGTGCGTGGTGGACGGCTTCCTCATCCGCCGCCTGCTGCGGCGCCGGCTCGAGGCGGAGTTCTCGGACGTCGAGCGGGGTCTGGTCGGCTACGGAATCATGCGCGCGATCCAGATCCGCCGCTTCCGCCTGCCCCGCCCTCAGGTGAAGCACGGCGAGGTGCCGCTGCGCTGAGCGCGCCCGACGTCCGCGAACGAACTGCGGCCCTCACGTTCGACGTGCGGGCCGCAGTTCGTTCGGGGGCTCCCGGGGGTCAGGCGTCGGCCTCCTGCGTCGCCTCGGCCGGCTTCTCGCCCTTCGCGGCGGGCTTGGCGTCGACACCCGCCTCCTTGCGCTGCTGCGGGGTGATCGGTGCCGGAGCGGCGGTGAGCGGGTCGTAGCCGTTGCCGGTCTTCGGGAAGGCGATGACCTCGCGGATCGACTCCTCCCCGGCGAGCAGGGCCACGATGCGGTCCCAGCCGAAGGCGATGCCGCCGTGCGGCGGGGCGCCGAACTGGAAGGCGTCGAGCAGGAAGCCGAACTTCTCCTGCGCGTCCTGCTCCCCGATGCCCATCACCTGGAAGACGCGCTGCTGCACGTCCTGGGAGTGGATACGGATGGACCCGCCGCCGATCTCGTTGCCGTTGCAGACGATGTCGTAGGCGTAGGCGAGGGCGCTGCCGGGATCGGTGTCGAAGGTGTCGAGGAACTCGGGCTTCGGCGAGGTGAAGGCGTGGTGCACCGCGGTCCAGGCACCCCCGCCGACGGCGACATCCCCGGCCGCGCGGGCGTCGGCCGCCGGCTCGAACATCGGCGCGTCGACGACCCACACGAAGGCGAAGGCGTCGTGGTCGATGAGGCCGAGGCGCTCGGCGATCTCGCCGCGCGCCGCGCCGAGCAGGGCGCGGGAGCTCTTCGGCTCGCCCGCGGCGAAGAAGACGCAGTCGCCGGGCGCGGCGCCGGTGGCCTCGAGCAGTCCCGCCTTCTCCGCGTCGGAGATGTTCTTGGAGACCGGGCCCGTGAGCGAGCCGTCCTCCTGCACCAGGACGTAGGCGAGTCCCTTCGCACCGCGCTGCTTCGCCCACTCCTGCCAGGCGTCGAGCTGCCGACGGGGCTGGGAGGCGCCGCCGGCCATCACCACCGCGCCGACGTAGGGTGCCTGGAACACGCGGAACGGGGTCTCGGCGAAGTACTCGGTCATCTCGACCAGCTCGAGGTCGAAGCGCAGGTCGGGCTTGTCCGAGCCGTAGCGGCGCATCGACTCCGCATAGGTGATCCGCGGGATCGGGGTCGTGATCTCGTGTCCGGCGGTCGCCCACACGTTGGTGAGGATCCGCTCGGCGAGCGCGATCACGTCCTCCTGGTCCACGAAGCTCATCTCGATGTCGAGCTGGGTGAACTCGGGCTGGCGGTCCGCGCGGAAGTCCTCGTCGCGGTAGCAGCGGGCGAGCTGGAAGTACTTCTCGATGCCGCCCACCATCAGCAGCTGCTTGAACAGCTGCGGGGACTGCGGCAGCGCGTACCAGGAACCGGGAGCGAGGCGCGCCGGGACCAGGAAGTCGCGGGCGCCCTCGGGGGTGGAGCGGGTCAGGGTCGGGGTCTCGACCTCGACGAAGTCCTGGTCCAGCAGGGTGTCGCGGGCGGCACGGTTCACGGCCGAGCGCAGCCGCATCGCGCGGGCGGGGCCCTGGCGGCGCAGGTCGAGGTAGCGGTAGCGCAGTCGCGTCTCCTCGCCGACCTCGGTGTGCTCGTCGAGCTGGAAGGGCAGCGCCGCCGAAGCGGAGAGCACCTCCACCCCGGTCGCGGTCACCTCGACCTCGCCCGTGGGCAGCGCCGGGTTCTCGTTGCCCTCGGGGCGCCGGTCGACGCTGCCGACGACCTTCAGCACGTACTCGTTGCGCAGGTGCATCGCCTCGTCCTCGCGCACGACGACCTGGGCGACGCCGCTCGCGTCGCGCAGATCGAGGAACGTCACGCCGCCGTGGTCACGGCGACGGCCGATCCAGCCGGTGAGGGTGACGGTCTGTCCGATGTGCTCCGAGCGGAGCTCGCCGGCGGTATGGGTGCGCAGCACGAGGTGTCCTTCACGATGGGGTCCAGGGGTCCACGCCGCCGCCGGCGTGGAGAACCCAGCCTACCGCGGAGGGTGAGCGATCTCGCCCGGGGCGGCCTGGCCCTCGCCGGGGGCGCCCCCGTACAGTGGACCCTCGTGCGACCTGCGATCACGCAGGTCTGGTTCGCCCCTTGTCGCTAGTGCCCCGCCCTGGAAGGCGGGAGATGCCGTTCGCGATGTGTCGGGGCGCTCATGTCCCGCGATCTCGCGAGGACCGCATCCCCCACTATCCGAGGACGCCATGAACGACGTTTCCCCTGCCCAGAATCCTGCCGTCGAGGACGAGAGCACGCCTGCCGCCTCCGTGGAGAGCACCGTCCCCGCCCAGGACTCCACCGAGGGCGACGCCCCGTCGGCGTCCGAGGCCCCTGCCGAGCCCGCGGCCCCCGCGAAGGCGGAGGCTGAGGCTGAGGCAGAACCCACGTTCGACGACATCGACCTGCCCCCGGCGCTGCGTCGCGCGGTCGATGACCTGGGCTTCACCCGCCCCTCCGCGATCCAGGCCCGCGCGATCCCCGCTCTGCTCGAGGGCAGTGACGTGATCGGCGTCGCCCAGACCGGTACCGGCAAGACCGCGGCCTTCGGCCTCCCCCTCCTCGCCGCGGTCGACCCCTCACTCCGCGAGGTCCAGGGCCTCGTCCTGGCCCCCACCCGTGAGCTCGCGATGCAGGTCGCCGACGCGATCTCCTCGTTCGCCACCTCGATCGGCGGCCTCGAGGTCGTCGCCGTCTACGGCGGTTCCCCGTACCACCCGCAGGAGCGGGCCCTCGCCCGCGGCGCCCAGGTGGTCGTCGGCACCCCCGGCCGCGTGATGGACCACATGCGCCGCAACACGCTGCGCCTGGACACCGTGCGCTTCGCGGTGCTCGACGAGGCCGACGAGATGCTCCGGATGGGCTTCGCGGAGGACGTCGAGGAGATCCTCTCCCACTCCCCCGCGACCCGTCAGGTCGCCCTGTTCTCGGCGACCATGCCGCCCGCGATCGAGCGGGTCGCCCGCGACCACATGCAGGATCCGGTGCGGGTGAGCGTCACCCCGCAGTCCTCCACGGTCAAGAGCGTCCACCAGACCTTCGCCGTGGTGCCCTTCAAGCACCGCACCGGCGCGCTCGCCCGGGTGCTCGCGACCTCGGAGGCCGAGGCGGCGATCGTCTTCGTCCGCACCCGTGCCGCCGCCGAGGAGGTCGGCTCGGCGCTCGTCGCCCGCGGCGTGATCGCCGCGTCGATCAGCGGCGACGTCCCCCAGAAGGAGCGCGAGAAGATCGTCGAGCGCCTGCGCGACGGCTCCCTGCAGGTCCTGGTCGCGACCGACGTCGCGGCCCGCGGCCTCGACGTCGAGCGCATCGGACTGGTCGTCAACTTCGACGTCCCCCGCGAGCCCGAGGCCTACGTCCACCGCATCGGCCGGACCGGCCGTGCGGGGCGCTCCGGCGAGGCGCTAACTTTCATCGGCCCCCACGAGCGTCGCGCGCTGAAGAACATCGAGCGCGCCACCAAGCAGACCCTCGAGGAGGCGGTCATCCCCACGCCGCGGGATGTCTCCAAGCACCGCCTCGCGACCCTGCTCACCCAGGTCCCCGAGCGCCGCGAGCGCGGCCGTCTCGAGCTCTACCGCGAGCTCGTGGGCGAGTTCGTGACCGAGCAGGGCATCGATCCGCTCGAGCTGGCCGCCGTGCTCGGCGCGATGACCGTCGGCGACGAGGGCCCCGGCGCCCCGACCGAGGACGAGGAGTTCACCCAGCAGACCGGGCGCTTCGAGCGGGACGACCGCCGGGACGACCGTCGCGGCGGGGACCGGTTCGACCGCGGGGACCGCGGCTCCTCGCCCCGCACCGAGGCCGGCTACACCTCCTACCGCCTCGGCATCGGCCACTCCCACGGGGCGCGCCCGCCGGCCATCGTCGGCGCGATCACCGGCGAGGGCGGCCTCGACGGCAAGGACGTCGGCAAGATCCAGATCTTCGGCAGCTTCTCGCTGGTCCAGATCCGCGGCGGTCTCGACGACGAGCAGATGGGGCGCATCGGCAAGGCTCGCGTGGGCGGCCGCGCGCTGCGCATCGGCCCGGACTCCGGCCCCCGCGGCGGCAAGGGCGACCGGGGCGACCGCGGCTCCGACCGCGGTGGCTTCCGCTCGGGCGGCGACCGTGGTGATCGGGGCGATCGGGGCGGCCGACGCTTCGAGGACCGCCCCCGCCGCGACGGCGGGAAGTTCGACGCCAAGCGCAAGGGCTTCCGCCGCTCCCACGAGGGCTGAGACCAGCACGCGGCCCGGCATCCTCGGGATGCCGGGCCCGTGAGACGCAGAGGACCCCGCACCGTTCGGTGCGGGGTCCTCCGTGCTGTGGCGCTCTCGGCGCCGACGAGGCGGTGGGCTCAGCCCTGCTGCTCGGCCTGGGCGTCGGCGTAGGCCTTGCGGACCTCGTCCATGTCGAGGTTCTTCACCTGGCCGATGAGGTCCTCGAGGGCCGACTGGGGCAGCGCGCCGGCCTGGGAGAAGACCGGGATGCCCTCGCGGTAGGCGACGAGGGTCGGGATCGAGGTGACGCCGTAGCGCATCGCCAGCTGCTGCTGGTCCTCGGTGTCGACCTTCGCGAAGGTCACGTCCTCGTGCTTCTCGGACGCCTCGTCGAAGATCGGGGCGAAGCGCTGGCAGGGAACGCACCAGCCCGCCCAGAAGTCGATCAGGACGATGCCGTCCTCGACGGTGGTGTCGTGGTTCTCGGTGGTCAGGGTGACGGTAGCCATGTGCGCTCCAACGTCGTAGGGCTCGAAGTCATTCCCACTCTCTCACGGTGTGGGCCAGGCCATCGACAGCGGTGAGGAGACCCACTCCTCAGGCGTCCGCGGACGGGGCGGCGACCACGCGGACCAGCCGGTCCTCGGCGGGCGCCTCCCAGGTGTTGGCGTCGGCCGGGGCCTGCTCACCGCTGCGGATGTCCTTCACCTCGTCCGCGGCGCCGTCGGCGCCGGGGAACCAGACGAAGGGGATGCCGCGGCGGTCGGCGTAGCGGATCTGCTTGCCAAACTTCGCGGCGGTGGGCGCGACCTCGCAGGGGATGCCACGGGCGCGCAGGGCCCGGGCCACGGCCTCGCTCCGGCCGCGGCTCTCCTCCTCGCCGACGGAGACCAGCACGCAGGTGGGCACCGACCGGGTGGGGACGGCGATCCCCGTCGACAGCATCCGGGAGACCAGCCGGGACAGTCCGATGGACAGCCCCACCCCGGGATAGGTGTGGCGGTTGTCCGCCGCGAGACGGTCATAGCGGCCGCCGGAGCAGATCGAGCCGAGCGACTCGTGGCCCTCGAGGAAGCTCTCGAAGACGGTCCCCGTGTAGTAGTCGAGCCCGCGGGCGATCGACAGGTCGGCGAGGATCATCCCGGGGACGGCGGCCTCGACCCGCTCGATCACCGCGGTGAGCTCGGCGATGCCCTGCTCGACCATCTCGCCGGCCCCGCCGAGATCGCGCACCTGCTCGCCGAAGGAGGCGTCACGGGTGCGGATGGAGGCGAAGGCGAGGGCGCGATCGGCCTGCTCCGCGCTCGCGCCCGACTCGTCGACGAGCAGCGTCCGCACCGCCTCGGCACCAATCTTGGGAAGCTTGTCGAGGGCGCGCAGCACCGCGGTGTGGTCCTCGAAGCCGATCGCGCGGAAGAAGCCCTCGGAGAGCCTGCGCGTGTTCGCGTGGATGCTCACCTGCGGCAGCGGCAGCCGGGAGAGGATCTCCGCCATCACGATCGCGACCTCCGCCTCGACGTGCCCGGGCAGGGAGTCCTGTCCGATCACGTCGAGATCGGCCTGGTAGAACTCGCGGAAGCGGCCGTCCTGCGGGCGCTCCCCGCGCCACACCTTCTGGATCTGGAAGCGTCGGAAGGGGAAGGAGAGATCGTTCTGGTGCTCGAGGACGTAGCGGGCCAGCGGCACCGTGAGGTCGAAGTGGAGCCCGAGGGTGCGGGAAGCGTCGGCGCCGGAGCCGTCGCCGCCGTCGTCCTCGGCGTGGAGGCGGCGCAGGACGTACACCTCCTTGTCGATCTCCCCCTTGCGCAGCATCTGCTCGAGGGGCTCGACCGCCCGGGTCTCGATGCCGGAGAACCCGTGCAGCTCGGCGACCTCGCGGAAGACGTCCATCACGTGCTGCTCCACGAGCCGCTCGGCGGGGAGCCACTCGGGGAATCCGGACAGGGCGGCGATCTTCGCCATGCGGGGCACATCCTTCTCGGTCGCGGAAGACGGGAGCACCCATTATCGCCCGGACCTCCCGTGGGCACCGCGCGGACCGTGGCGAGCAGGCGCCCGCGCCCCTGTAGAGTTCCGTGACGTGGTTCTCCCCGGTCGGGGCCAGGACCCCGTACCCGCCCGGCCGTCCCCGCGACGGCAGTGTCCCGCCCCGCAGCGGATCCCTTCGAAGGAGCTCAATCGTGAGCGAGTCCGAGACTCCCGTCCCCGTCTCCACCCCCGCCGATCCGGCCGCCACGACAGAGGCCGCGGCCGCGGCGGGGTCGACGCCGGAGACCGCGCCCCCGGGCGAGACCGCCCCGAGCGTCGAGGCTCCGGCGGACGAGACCGCCGCTGCCGCACCCGCGGATCCGTCGGCCGAGCAGACCGAGCCCGCCGAGCCGACCGAGTCCGCCGAGCCGACCGTGACCGCTGACGCGGTGGACGCTGCCGCTGCCGACGCGCCCGAGGCCCCGGCGACGCCCGCCGCCGCCCCGCGTCCGTCGGCCCCGAAGCCCGGCCTGCCCTCCCCCGCCGCGCTCGCCGGCCGACGGGCCGCCGCGCCGCTGGTCCCGATCGCTCCTCCGGTCTCCACGCACGATCCCGAGGCCGTCGCCGCCGCCCGTGCCTTCGGCACCCTCGGCGAGGACGGCACCGTCTCCGTGCAGGACGGCACGCAGGTCCGCGCGGTCGGGACCAGCACCGAGTCCGATCCGGAGAAGGCGCTGGAGCCCTTCGTCCACGCCTACCTCGACCTGGTCGCCTTCCTGGACCTCACCCAGTCGACCCTCAACGCCCCCGAGCACACCCAGAACGAGCTCAACCGGCTCCTGGAGAACCTGCGCAAGAACATGAAGGAGCCGCGGGTCGTCGGCGACATCCCGGCGCTGCGTGCGCGCGCCCACGAGCTGCGCGAGAACGCCAAGGAGAAGATCCAGGCGCTCGAGGCGAAGCGGGCCGAGGGGCGCGCAGAGGCGACCCGGCGCCGCACCGAGTTCGTCGAGTCGATCGAGGCTCTCGTCGCGACCGATCCGGAGCAGATCTCCTGGAAGAGCGCCGGCGACACCATGCGCCAGATGGTGCCGACCTGGAAGCAGATGCAGTCCGAGGACGTCTCCCTGGACCGTCCCACCGAGGAGGCGCTGTGGAAGCGGCTCTCCGCCGCGCGCGCGACCTTCGACCGCCTCCGCAAGCAGTTCTTCTCGCAGCTCGACGAGCGGCACTCCGAGGCGGCCACCGTCAAGGAGCAGCTCATCAGCCGCGCCGAAGCCATGCAGGACTCCACCGATTGGGGTCCGACGGTCCGCGCGTACAAGGACCTGATGGACGAGTGGCGCGCCGCCCCACGTGGCAGCCGCAAGAAGGACGACGCGCAGTGGAAGCGGTTCAAAGCCGCCCAGGACGCCTTCTTCGCCGCCCGCAACGCGGATCTCCACGAGACCGAGGCCGAGCAACGCAAGAACCTCGAGGTGAAGGAGTCCCTGCTGGTCGAGGCCGAGGCCATCGACCCGGTGAAGGACCTCGACGCCGCCAAGGCCGCGCTGCGCTCGATCCAGGACCGCTGGGAGGAGGCGGGGAAGGTGCCGCGCGCGGACATGCGCCGCGTCGACGACCGCCTCCGCGCCGTGGAGCGTGCCGTGAAGGACGCCGAGCAGGCCGAGTGGCGACGCACCGACCCGCGTACCAAGGCGCGTGTCGAGGGGGCGTCCTCGCAGCTGCAATCGGCGATCGCCTCGTACGAGGAGGCCCTCGAGAAGGCCCGCGCGGGCGGCGATCCGAAGAAGATCGCCGCGGCCGAGGCCGCCCTCGAGGCCCGCAAGGAGTGGCTCGCCGTGATCGAGCGCTCGGCTCGCGACCTCGGCTGACCCCTCGCCCGGGGCGCGCCCGCACGGTCGCGTCCGCGGGCCGGGATCCTTCCTCCCCCGCCCCGCTCCGTCCACAGCGACGGGCGGGGCGTTGCCGTCCGCCGGGTCGCTTGCCACGCTCGGTCCATGATCTCCGTCGCTCCAGCCTCCCCGGATCCGCCGACGGCATGGGATCCCCCGGTGTTCGTCCGGCTGGGTCTCTGCGCCGCCTGGTCCTCCCATGCCGCTGAGCTCGCGGTCCCGCTCGGGGCGCAGCTCGAGCGCTGGCCGGAGAGCCCGGCCGTGGAGTCGATGGTGCGGGACGGTCTGCTCACCCGGATCCTGCCGGGCGTGCTGATGCCCCCGGATCTCCTCTCCGGCGCGATCTCGCGGGTCCTGGCCCTCGGCTGCGCGCTCGGCGAGCACCTGCACTCCACGCAGGTCGTGGCGGGCGCCTCCGCCGCCTGGGTGCTGCTCGGGGGGACGCCGCCCCACCCGGCAGAGCTGCTCTCCTCCGCGCACCGGATGGTCCTCTCCGGCGTGGTGGTGCGCACGGCCCGGCTGCTCCCCCGGGAGGTGGAGACTCTCGGCGGTGCGCCGCTGACGGTGCCGACCCGCACCTGCGTGGATCTGCTGCGCTTCGCTCCGGCCGAGAGCGCGGCGGCGCTCGTCGGCGCGCTGCTCGAGAGCGGTCACGTCACCGAGGCCGAGATCGCTGGCAGTCTGGGGCGGATCTCCTCGCGTCATCCCGGGCTGGCGCAGGCGCGGCTGCGCTTCGAGACCCTGGAACGGACCGGTGCAGCGGCGGCGGCGTGAGCAGCGGGGCTTTCCCCGCAGCGGGACTCACCCCGCGGCGAGAGGCTCCCCCGCATTGACGGCCTTGCCGTCGGCCGTGACCCGGTACACGTCGAACACGCCCTCGACCCGTCGCACCTGCGAGAGGACCGACTGCAGATGCGAGGGATCCGCGAGCTCGAAGGAGAAGAACGCCGTGGCGAGCCGGTCCGAGTTGGTCTGCGCCGAGGCGGACTGCAGGTTGACCTGCTGCTCGGCGACGACCATGGCCAGATCGGTGAGCAGCCGGGGCCGGTCCAGCGCCTCGACCTTGATGTGCACGAGATAGGCGGTGCTGTGCCGACCCGACCAGGTCACCGCGACGATCCGATCCGGCTGCTGCTCCCGCAGCTGCAGGGCGTTCGTGCAGGTCGCGTGGTGGACGGAGATCCCCGATCCGCGGGTGACGAAGCCGACGATCGGATCGCCCGGAACCGGGGCGCAGCACTTGGCGAGCTTCACCCACAGATCCGACTGGCCGTCGACCACGACGCCCTGATCGGTGTCCGCGATGTGCTGCGCCGAGCGCGAGGGCCGCGACTTCGCCCGCGAGGGCAGCGTCATCTCGGCGACGTCCTCCTCGGCGCCGATGGTGCCGCCGAAGGAGGCGCGCAGGCGCTCCACGACGTGCTGGGCGCTCGTGTGCCCCTCCCCGATCGCGGTGTAGAGCGAGTCGACGGACGGCAGGTTCAGATCCGAGGCGACCGTGGCGAGGGTGTCGTGCGTGAGCAGGCGCCGCATCGGGAGGTCCTGCCGACGGAGCGCCTTGGCGAGCTCGTCCTTGCCCCGCTCCAGCGCCTCCTCACGACGCTCCTTCGAGAACCACTGGCGGATCTTGCTGCGCGCCCGCGGCGACTTCACGAACCCGAGCCAGTCCTGGCTCGGCCCGGCCTCCGGGGACTTCGAGGTGAACACCTCGACCACGTCACCGGTGGATAGAGTCGACTCGAGGGACACCAGACGGCCGTTGACGCGGGCGCCGATGGTGCGGTGGCCGACCTCGGTGTGGACGCTGTACGCGAAGTCGACTGGGGTCGAGCCCTGCGGCAGGGCGAGCACGTCCCCCTTCGGGGTGAAGACGTACACCTCCTGCGTGGTGATCTCGAAGCGCAGCGAGTCCAGGAACTCGCCGGAGTCGGTCGTCTCCTTCTGCCAGTCCATCAGCTGGCGCAGCCACGCGTCGTCGTTCCCGATCGGTCGGGTCTCCCCGCCGCTGGGCTGCCCGGCCATGGCCTTGTACTTCCAGTGCGCGGCGACACCGTACTCGGCGCGGCGGTGCATCTCCCAGGTGCGGATCTGGATCTCCACCGGCTTGCCGGTGGGTCCGATGACCGTGGTGTGCAGCGACTGGTAGAGGTTGAACTTCGGCAGCGCGATGTAGTCCTTGAACCGGCCCTGCACCGGGGACCAGCGGGCGTGCAGCGTGCCGAGCACCCCATAGCAGTCCTGGACCGTGTCGACCAGGACCCTCACGCCCACCAGGTCGTAGATGTCCGCGAAGTCCCGGCCGCGCACGATCATCTTCTGATAGATCGAGTAGTAGTGCTTGGGGCGCCCCGTGACCTCCGCCTTGATCCGCGCCTTGCGCAGATCCTCGAGGATCTGCGACGAGACGGTGCGGAGGTACTGGTCGCGCGCCGGGGCGTGCTGCGCGACGAGGGCCACGATCTCGTCGTAGACCTTGGGGTAGAGCACCTGGAAGGAGCGGTCCTCGAGCTCCCACTTCATGGTGTTCAGCCCGAGCCGGTGCGCGAGCGGAGCGTAGATCTCCAGGGTCTCCTTGGCCTTGCGCTCCGCGGAGGCGGCCGGCACGTACTTCCAGGTGCGCGCGTTGTGGAGACGGTCGGCGAGCTTGATCAGCAGCACCCGCACGTCGCGGCTCATCGCGACGATCATCTTGCGGACGGTCTCGGCCTGGGCGGCCTCCCCGTAGGTGACCTTGTCGAGCTTGGTGACGCCGTCGACCATCACCGCGATCACCTCGCCGAACTCCTCACGGAGCCGGTCGAGGGAGTAGTCGGTGTCCTCGACCGTGTCGTGCAGCAGCGCGGCGGCGACGACGTCCGCCGGGGAGCCGAGCTCGGCGAGGATCGTCGCGACCGACACCGGATGGGTGATGTACGGGTCCCCGCTCTTGCGCATCTGGCCGCGGTGGGCCTGCTCGGCGACGGTGTACGCCCGCTGCACGAGGGCGAGGGACTCCTTGGGGCTCGCCGCGGCCATGGTCTCCAGCAGCGGGGCCAGGAGCGGGTCGGTCACGGCAGCCGCGCGGCCGCCGAAGAAGGACAGCCGCGAGCGGGCGCGGCGCGGCAGGCTGCTGGGAGCGCTCCCCGTATCGGCCCCGGAGGGCGCGGTCGAAACGGGCGAGGCCGGTGTTCCCGGAGTGGCGGGCGCGGTCCCCTCCCGGGTCGCCTCGATCTCGGCACCCGGCCTCGTGGTCCCGCTCTGCTCCTGCACTGCGCACCTCCTGCTGGGAGGTCAAGTCTACGCACGCCCCGGGGTGGTCGCGTCCACGACAACTCGCTGGCGGATCAGCGGATCAGTTCGGGAAGGACCAGACCGCCGAGACGGGCACGTCGCCGAGCTTCTCCCGCCCGTTCAGGCCCACGAGCTCGATGAGGAACGTGGCCCCCAGGATCTCGGCGCCGAACTGCTCCGCGAGCGCCACGGTCGCGGCGGCCGTCCCGCCGGTCGCCAGCAGGTCGTCGACCACGAGGGTGCGGGCCCCCGCAGGGAGGGACCCCTCGGGGATCTGGATCACGGCGCTGCCGTACTCGAGGTCGTACTCGAGGGTCGCCGGGTTCCCGGGCAGCTTGCCCGCCTTGCGCACGGGGACGAAGCCCGCGCCGATCTCGTAGGCGAGCGGGGCGCCGAGCACGAAGCCACGGGCCTCGGTGCCGACGACGTACTCGATCCCCTCGGGGAGCCTGCTCGCCCAGTGGCGGATCACCGCGCGCAGTGCCGCACCGTCGCGCAGCAGGGGCGTGATGTCGCGGAAGAGCACTCCCGGCTGCGGGAAGTCCGGATACTCGGCGATGTGGGTGCGGCGGAGCTCCTCGATCACTGCGGGGTCCACGGCGCCCTCCGAGTGCTCAGGGATGCCAGGGTGCTCAGGGGTGACGGTCATCGCTGTCCTCGTCGATCGGAGATGCGCCGCCGGCGGGTGGTCCGACGGGGCTGGGTGCGGGGAGCCGCGGGGCGGGATACGCGGGTCGAGTCGGCGGCCCCACCGGCCGCGGCGGTCTCGACCTCGTCCGCCTCCTCGTCGTCGTCCTCGTCCTCGTCCCGCACGCGCTCGCGCCCGAGGCCGTCGTCGGGGTCCTCGACCCGCGGCGCCGCCTGCACGACGGTGCCGGAGCGACGTGCCCGCTCGACGCGAGCGGTGTGGGCCCGCAGCTCGCTCTCGCCGCGCCGGAGGTCCACGAGCAGGCCCGGAGCGAGGAAGACCGAGGAGTAGGTGCCGGCGAGGATGCCGATGAAGAGTGCCAGCGAGATGTCCTTCAGCGTGCCGGCACCGAGCAGGAAGGCACCGATCACCAGGATCGAGCCGACGGGCAGCAGCGCCACCACGGAGGTGTTGATCGAGCGCACCAGGGTCTGGTTCGCCGCCCGCTCCACCTGCTCGGCGAAGCTGTGGCGCGTCTGCTGCAGGAGCCCCGCGGTGTTCTCGCGGACCTTGTCGAACACGACGATGGTGTCGTAGAGCGAGTAGCCCATGACGGTGAGGAAGCCGATCACCGCGGCCGGGGTGATCTCGAAGCCGCTGACCAGGTAGACGGCCGCCGTGACGAGCATGTCGTGGACCAGGGCGATCAGCGCCGCCGCGGAGGACTTCAGGTTGCGGAAGTACACCGCCATGGTGATCGCGACCAGCGCGAGGAAGACGACCACGCCGCGCAGCATCTTCTGTGTGATGTCGCCGCTCCACACCGGACCGATGTACGAGGTGGAGACGGCGTCGACCTCCACCCCGTAGGCGTCGGCGAGGTCGGCGGCGAGCTCCGCGGTCTGGGTCGAGTCGAGCTGGTCGGTCTGGACCCGGAGGGTGTTCTGGCCGAGCACCGTGATCTTCGGCTCGGAGTCGGGGAGCACCTCCCGCACGACCTCGCGGGCGGAGGTCTGCTCGGTGTCCGCGACCCCGGCGACCTGGAACTCGGAGCCGCCGGTGAACTCGATGCCCAGGTTCGGGCCGCGGAGCCCGGCGAGGGAGCCGAGCACCACGAGGACGATGACGCTGATCAGGTACCAGGTGCGGCGTCGACGGACGATGGGGACGACGCGTCGACCCTCGTGCAGGTCGTTCCCGAGACGGGACAACACGGCGGTCATCGGCCCTCCTCCTCGGTGGTCTCGGCGCTGTCGGCGCTGGTGCTGTCGGGGTCCGGCGTCGGACCGACGGGATCCTCCCCCGCGGCCCGCGTCTCGGCGGCCTCACGGGCGAGCCGCGCCTTGCGGGCGGCGAGGGGCTCCCGCTCGACGGTCCCCTCCTCCACCCGTCCGCGACGGGCCGGGCGCTCCGCGACCGAGCGGAAGCGTCCGCGGCCCGCATAGGCGGGGACGTCCCGGCCCAGCAACGCCGGATCGAGACCGCTCAGCGGATGGCCCTTCCCGAAGAAGCGGGTCCTCACGAGGGACTGCAGCAGCGGGTGGGTGAACAGGAAGACGACCACGAGGTCGAGGATGGTGGTCACGCCGAGCACGAAGGCGAAGCCGCGCACACCGCCCGTGGACAGCGCGTACAGCACCACGGCGGCGATCAGGTTCACCGCGTCGGAGGCGAGGATGGTCCGCTTGGCCCGGTCCCAGCCGTGGTCGACGGAGGCGACGATCCCGCGCCCCTCGCGGATCTCGTCGCGGACCCTCTCGAAGTACACGATGAAGGAGTCGGCCGTGAAGGCGATCGCGACGATCAGGCCGACCACGCCCGCGAGGGACAACCGGTAGCCGATCTCCGGGATGTTCGAGAGGACCGTGAGGATGCCGTAGGTGAGGGCGCCCATGACGAGCAGGCTCGTCGTGGTCACGATCGCGAGCACGCGGTACTGGAAGAAGGCGTAGACGACCACGAGGGCGAGGCCGATGAGCCCCGCGATCAGGCCCATCTCGAGCTGGTCGCTGCCGAGGGTCGCGGAGATCTGCTGCTCCGAGGCGACCTCGAACTCGAGCGGGAGCGCACCGAAGCGCAGCTGGTCCGCGAGCTGGCTGGCCTGCTCCTGGGTGAAGCTGCCGGAAATGGAGGCCTCACCGTTCGGGGAGGGCTCCTGCACCTGGGGCGAGGAGATCACCAGGCCGTCGAGCACGATGGCGAACATCGGGCTCGCCCCCTCGCCGTTGTACAGCGCGGAAGTCATGTCCGAGAAGGCCTGCGCACCGGAGTCCTGGAAGGACATGTTCACCACGAAGTACCCCGTGGCCTGGCCGGTGGGGGTGGTCTCGGAGCTGACCTGGGCGTTCTGGATCGAGGATCCGGCGACCACCTCGGGGCCGAGCAGGAACTTCTGGGTGCCGTCCGGGTCGCAGGCGACGACGGCCTCGTCCGGGGCCGCGTCCGCCATCTTCTCCTGCTGGGCACGGGGATCGGTGCAGTCCGCGGTCATCAGCTCGGTCTGCAGCTCGGGGGTGAGCCAGTCGAGCGACCACGCGGGGTAGGCCAGCTCGCCCTCGGCGGGCGGGGCGAGCGAGGCGTCCTCGCCGAGGGTGCCGGAGAACTTCTGCTCCGCGGGGTCGACGGGCGGGGCGGAGCTCTCCTCCGTCGCCTCGCCCGCGCCGCCGGCGTCGGAGGCGCCGCCTGCGTCGGACTCCCCACCGCCGTCGGACGCCGCAGGATCACCGGAGCCCTCGGGCGCCACGATCCCGAGCACGGGCCGGAAGGACATCGACGCGGTCTGGCGCAGCGCCTGCGAGGTGGCCTCGTCGAGCTGGCCCGGCACGTCGATGACGATGTTGGTGCCGCCCTGCACGGTGATCTCGGTCTCCGCCACGCCCATGGCGTTCACGCGCTGGGCGATGATCTGCCGCGCCTGCTCCATGGCGGTGGGATCGATCGCCGCGCCGTCGCTGGACTGCGCCTGCAGGATGATCTGGGTCCCGCCCTCGAGGTCGAGGGCGAGCTTCGGGGCCGGTTCCCAGCCGCCCTTCCAGACTCCGGCGCCGATCCCGCCGCCGAGCAGCAGGATCAGCAGCGCGAGGGCGAGGAGGGCGATACGGCGTGCGGGCATGGAGAGGCGATCCTCAGGGTGCGGCGGTGTGGGAGGGTGGTCCGGTGGGGATCAGCGGTCGCGACGGTCCGCGTCGCGGGCGACGTCCTCGGTGACGGTCACGCCGGGCACCTCGCTCGCGGCGGAGGACCCCTCGGTCCGCTCCTGCTCGGAGGCGTCGACGGCGCCTGCGGCGAGGGCCTGGTCCTCGGTGCCGGCCTCGTCCTCGGTCGGCTCCGCGGCGGGCTCCTCGACGGCCATGGCGATCGCCTGACGCGCCCACTTGCTCTGGGTGCCGTCCTCGGACTCGAGCACCACGACGTCGTCGTACGCCTCCACGATCAGGCCGTAGAAGCCGGAGTGGGTGCGCACCTCGTCGCCGACGCCGAGCGCGCCGACGAGATCTCGCTGCTTCTGCTGGGCCTTGCGCTGCCGGCTCGACATCCACATCAGGGGCAGCATCATGACGGCGAAGATGAGCAGGAGGGGGAGGAGTTCCACGAGGTTCCTTTCGGCGGTGAGGTCGCCCCGTCGGGATCCCGGTCCCGGACGTGCGCCTGCCGCGGGCGACTGACCCGCCCACTGTACCCGCCACCGCCGCGCCGCCCTCCCAGGGGTGGCGCGTCGCTCAGAAGCGGCCCAGCATGGGGGCCGCGCCCTCGGGACCTGCGGGCGGCTCGAGCCCGAGATGGATCCAGGCGGCGGGGGCCGCCGCACGACCGCGCGGGGTGCGGAGCAGGAACCCCTCCCGCACCAGATAGGGCTCGACCATGGTCTCGACGGTCTCGGTCTCCTCCCCCACCGCGACGGCGAGGGTGGACAGGCCCACCGGACCTCCGGCGAAGCGATGGCAGAGCGCGGAGAGCACCGCGCGGTCCAACCGGTCCAGCCCCCGCTCGTCGACCTCGTAGACGCGCAGCGCCTCGCGCGCCGCGGCGAGGTCGAGGGCTCCGCTGCCCTTGACCTGTGCCCAGTCGCGCACGCGCCGCAGCAGCCGGTTGGCGATCCGCGGCGTGCCCCGGGAGCGGGAGGCGATCTCCGCGGCCGCCTCGTGCTCGAGCTCGACCTCGAGCCGGATCGCCGAGCGGCGCACCACCTCGTGCAGCTCCCCGGGGGCGTAGAAGTCGAGGTGACCGATGAAGCCGAAGCGGTCCCGCAGGGGGGCGGGCAGCAGCCCGGCGCGGGTCGTCGCGCCGACGACGGTGAAGGGCGGCAGGTCCAGCGGGATCGAGGTCGCGCCCACGCCCTTGCCGACCACCACGTCGACCCGGAAGTCCTCCATGGCGATGTAGAGCATCTCCTCGGCGGGCCGGGCCAGGCGGTGGATCTCGTCGATGAACAGCACCTCGCCCTCGTCGAGGGAGGAGAGGATGGCGGCGAGGTCCCCGGCGTGCTGGATCGCGGGACCGGAGGTGATTCGCAGCGCCGCACCGAGCTCGGCGGCGATGATCATCGCGAGGGTCGTCTTGCCGAGGCCGGGCGGCCCCGAGAGCAGCATGTGCTCGGGAGCGCGGCCGCGCGCGGCGGCCGCGTCGAGGACCAGCGAGAGCTGCTCGCGCACGACCTGCTGCCCCACGAACTCCTCGAGCCGACGCGGACGCAGCGCGGCCTCCGCGGTGCGCTCGGGCGGGAGGGACTCGGGGCTGGTGAGCGACGGATCGGCGCCCGGATCGGTCATCGACTGCCGCCCAGGTGCCGCAGCGCGGCGCGCAGCAGCGCCGCGGCGTCCAGACCGGTGCCGCCGTCGCTCTCGCGCATGCGGTCGACGGCGGCGGTCGCCGACTTCTCGGGCCAGCCGAGTCCGAGCAGCGCCTCGACGACATCGGCATCCACTCCGGGCCGGGTGGCGCCGCCCTGCCCCGAGGCGACGGTGCCCGCCGCGGCCAGGGCGGCGGGAGCCGGCAGCTTCCCGCCCAGCTCGAGCAGCATGCGCGAGGCGACCTTGGGCCCGATGCCCGGGGTGCGGGTGATGGTCTTCGCATCCTGCTCGGCGACCGCCCGGCGGAGCTCCTCGGGGTCGAGCACGGCGAGGACCGCGAGGGCGGTGCGCGGGCCGATGCCGGAGACGGACTGGACGATGCGGAAGGTCTCCGCCTCCTCGGCGCTCGGGAACCCGAACAGGGTCATCGAGTCCTCGCGGACCACCAGCTCGGTGTGCAGGGTCAGCTCGGCGCCGTGCCGGGTGGAGGTCAGGGCCTGGGGCGTGGTGCGGACGAGGTAGCCGACGCCGCCGACCTCGAGCACGAGGGCGTCGAGGTCGAGGCGGGCCACCCGCCCGGTCAGGGATGCGATCACGGCACCACCATAGAACGAGTGTTCGATCAGAGGCGGGAGGTGGAGCGCTCCCGGGCGCGTCGGGCCTCGCGCTCGGCACGGGCCCAGACCTCCTGGGCGCTGGTCCGTGCCGCGCCCGTCGCGTCGAGCGCGACCCCTCCCCCGCCGCGCCACAGCTGCGTGAGGGCGATCGCGACCGCGTCGGCGGCGTCGGCGGGCTGCGGCGGGGCGTCCAGGCCGAGCAGTTTCACGAGCACGGTCTGGATCTGCGCCTTGTCCGCGCGGCCGCTGCCGGTCACCGCCGCCTTGACCTCCGAGGGGGTGTGCATCGCGACCGGGATGCCGCGCTCGGCGGCTTCGAGGATCGCGATCCCCGAGACCTGCGCGGTGCCCATGACCGTGGAGGTGTTGTTCTGGCTGAACACGCGCTCCACGGCGACGGCGTCGGGGCCGTGCTCGTCGAGCGCGGCCCGCAGGCCCCGGGCGATGGCGAGCAGGCGCTGGTCGATCGGGTCGCCCGGGGCGGAGCGGATGACGCCGGCGTGGACCAGGCGGGCTCGGCGTCCGCCGAGGGCGTCGATCACGCCGATCCCGCACCGGGTCAGACCCGGGTCCACGCCGAGCACCCGCAGCATGGTCACTCGGAGTCGTCGAGCTGCGCCGCGACGTCGTCCGGGATGTCGAGGTTCGAGTAGACGTTCTGCACGTCGTCGCTGTCCTCGAGGGCGTCGATGAGGCGCAGCGCCTTCTGCGCTCCCTCGAGGTCCACCGGTGTGCGCATCGTGGGCACGAACTGCGCCTCGGCCGAGTCGTAGTCGATCCCGGCCTCCTGGAGCGCCGTGCGCACGGCGACCACGTCGGTCGCCTCGGAGAGGATCTCGAAGGAGTCGCCCTCGTCGGTGATCTCCTCGGCGCCCGCGTCGAGGACCACCTCGAGCAGCGTGTCCTCGGTCAGGTCGCCCTTGGGGACGGTCACGACACCGCGACGGGAGAACAGGTAGGACACCGATCCGGAGTCCGCCATGTTGCCGCCGTTGCGGTTGAAGGCCAGCCGCACCTCGGAGACCGCGCGGTTCTTGTTGTCGGTGAGGCACTCGACGAGGACTGCGACGCCGCCCGGTGCATAGCCCTCGTACATGAGGGTCTCGTAGTCGACGCCGCCGCCGTCGAGCCCGCCGCCGCGCTTGACCGCGCGATCGATGTTGTCGTTGGGCACGGAGGTCTTCTTCGCCTTCTGGATGGCGTCGAAGAGCGTCGGATTGCCGGCGGGATCAGGGCCTCCAATACGCGCGGCGACCTCGATGTTCTTGATCAGCTTCGCGAACGACTTCGCGCGCTTCGCATCGATGGCGGCCTTCTTGTGCTTCGTGGTCGCCCACTTGGAATGCCCTGACATGTCTCTCCCTCCGACATCTCCCGCCACGTGCCGGCGGAATGCCGCCCCATTCTAGGGGCAGGGCCGCGGGCACCGGTCCGGCGGGTGCCGACACCCGGCCGGCGGAGTGTCTCAGCGGCGGACGACGGGGGACGTGAGAGCGCCGATCAGCCGACGGTCGGCGGTGAGCCGCTCGAGCCGCTCGCGCTCCATCGCCCGCGTGCGCGCCGTCGGACGCCCGTGGAGCACGCTGTGCCGCTCCATGCCCAGCGCGATCGCGGTGCGCAGGAAGTCCCGCATCGCCATCCGGGCGACGGCACCGTGCCGGGCGGCCCAGCGCTCGGCGCGGCGGCGCCTGCCCATCGCGACGAGCAGGTCGACCTCCTCCGGGGAGAACCAGCCGGCACGGCCGTAGTCGGACAACCGCCGGCGCAGGATGCGGCGCTCCCGCAGCCGCAGGAACAGGGCGATGCCGACCAGGAGCGCGAAGATCGGCACCTGCACCGTGACGTAGTACCGCAGGAAGCCGGCGAGCGGGGCCTCGGGGTCGACGGGGAGGAAGAAGCTCGAGCCGTTCCACAGCGCATGCAGCAGCATGCCCAGGGACAGTCCCCCGATGCCGAGGCCGAAGTACAGCATCAGCGAGCGCCGCTCGGCGGCGATGCCCAGACCCAGGCCGCACAGCGCGGTGAAGGAGACGTGGGCGAAGGGCGAGAGCAGCCCGCGGAGGAAGAAGGTCTGCCAGAAGACGGCGACCTCACCCGCGGCCTGCGACTGATGGAAGGAGCTGCCGAAGTAGAGGATGTTCTCGGTGAAGGCGAAGCCTCCCGCGATGAGCGAGGCGTAGACGACGCCGTCGATCGGCCCCGCGATGTACTTGCGCCCCCAGATCAGCAGGGCGACGAGTCCGAGCGACTTCATCGCTTCCTCGATCACCGGTGCCTGGATGACCGCGCCCAGGAAGCTCGCGACGATGTCCGCAGGCTCCTCGGGGCTGATCCAGTTCTGGAAGGCGCCGCCGATCATGAAGGTCAGGCCCACCGAGCCGATCGCACCCCACACGAAGGCGTAGACGAGCGAGGTGCGGGGCTGCGGGGTGTAGCGGTCCAGCCACCACACGGCGGAGAACACCAGCGCGACCGGGACGAGCGCCGCGGTGAAGGCGACCAGCGAGGTGCCGAAGCCGAGCGGCAGGATCACGAAGAGGTAGAGGACCACCGCGGTGGCAGCGAGTCCCAGGAAGACCAGCGCCCAGTAGATGATCCGCCAGAGGCGGGAACGCTTCCGTCGGGGCTCGCGGCCCGCCCCGAGGCGCCCCGGGGCGCGCGGGTCGCTGCGCTCGACGTCGTAGCCGTACCCGAGCGATCCCGGAGCGGCCGGGTCGGGCCGCTGCGGCGGCGCCCCCATCGGATGCGGTGCGCTCGGCACGCTGGGTGCCCCGGTGATGCTCATGCCGCCCTGTTCCTCCCGCTCCCCCGACCGGACCGTCCGATGGTAGCCCAGGTCACGTCGGCCACGCCTCGGCGTAGAGGCGCCGCGTCTCCGAGAGCAGGATCGGGAGGGCCTTGGTCCGGCCCACGACGGGCAGGAAGTTCGCATCCCCCGGCCAGCGCGGCACCACGTGCTGATGGAGGTGGGCGGCGATCCCGGCACCGGCGACCTCGCCCTGGTTCATGCCCAGGTTGAAGCCCGCCGGGGAGGAGACCTCTCGGATCACGCGCATCGCGGTGCGGGTGATCTCGGCGACCTCCGCGACCTCGTCGTCGGTGAGCTCCGTGTAGTCCGAGACGTGCCGGTACGGGCACACCAGCAGATGGCCGGAGTTGTACGGGTAGAGGTTCAGGATCGCGTAGGCGACCCGACCGCGGTGCACGATCAGCGCATCCTCGTCGCCGCGGGCGGGGCCGGCGCAGAAGGGGCACTGCGCGGCGTCGTGGGGGTCCTGGGGCTTGTCCTGCCCGCCGATGTACGCCATGCGGTGCGGAGTCCAGAGGCGCTGGGTGGTGTCGGGGACGCCCGCGAAGTCGCGGGCGTCCTCGATCACGACGGGCTCGTCGCCCTGATCGGCGGACCCCGTCACACCTGCGCCTTGTCGCGGATCGCCGCGACGATCCGCTCGACGGCCTCGTCGACGGCGATGCCGTTGTCCTGGCTGCCGTCCCGCATGCGGAAGGAGACGGCGCCGGCGGCCTGGTCCTCGCCGCCGGCGATCAGCAGATAGGGGACCTTCTCCTTGGTGTGGGTGCGGATCTTCTTCTGCATCCGGTCGTCGGAGTCGTCGACCGCCACGCGCACGCCGCGCTGGCGCAACCGCTGCGCGACCTCCTCGAGGTACGGCGCGTACTCGGCGGCGACGGGGATGCCGACGACCTGCACGGGGGCGAGCCAGACGGGGAAGGCTCCGGCGTAGTGCTCGAGAAGCACGCCGAAGAAGCGCTCGATCGACCCGAACAGGGCGCGATGGATCATCACCGGGCGCTGCCGCGTGCCGTCCGTGGCGGTGTACTCGAGCTCGAACAGCTCGGGCTCGAAGAAGTCCAGCTGGATGGTGGACAGCTGCCAGGTCCGACCGATCGCATCCTTGGCCTGGACCGAGATCTTGGGGCCGTAGAAGGCGGCGCCGCCCGGGTCCGGGACCAGCTCGAGACCGGAGGCGGTGGCGACCTCCTCGAGGGTGCGGGTCGCCTCCTCCCAGGTCGCGTCGTCGCCCACGGACTTCTCGGGATCGCGGGTGGACAGCTCGAGGTAGAAGTCGTCGAGCCCGTAGTCGCGCAGGAGGTCCAGCACGAACTGCAGCAGGCTCGCGAGCTCCTCCTTCATCTGCTCGCGGGTGGTGTAGATGTGGGCGTCGTCCTGGGTGAAGCCGCGGGCGCGGGTCAGGCCGTGGACCACCCCGGACTTCTCGTAGCGGTAGACGCTGCCGAACTCGAACAGCCGCAGCGGCAGCTCACGGTACGAGCGGCCGCGCGAGCGGTAGACGAGGTTGTGCATGGGGCAGTTCATGGGCTTGAGGTAGTAGTCCTGGCCCTGCTTGGTGACGTTGCCCTCCGCGTCCACCTCCTCGTCCATGTGCATGGGCGGGTACATCCCGTCGGCGTACCACTCGAGGTGCCGCGACGTCTCGAAGAGGTTCTTCTTGGTGATGTGCGGGGTGGAGACGAAGGAATAGCCGGCCTCGACATGGCGGCGGCGCGAGTAGTCCTCCATCTCCATCTTGATCATGGCGCCCTTGGGATGGAACACCGGCAGGCCCGAGCCGATCTCGTCCGGGAAGGAGAAGAGGTCGAGCTCGCTGCCCAGGCGGCGGTGGTCGCGGCGCTCGGCCTCGGCGATCCGCTCCTGATGGGCGCGCAGCTCCTCCTTCGTGGGCCAGGCGGTGCCGTAGACGCGCTGCAGCATCGGGTTCTTCTCGCTCCCGCGCCAGTAAGCGGCGGCGGAGCGGGTCAGGGCGAAGCCGTTGCCGATGAGCTTGGTGGAGGGCAGGTGAGGGCCGCGGCAGAGGTCGGTCCAGACCACCTCGTCGCGCCGGTTGACGTTGTCGTACATGGTCAGCCCGCCCTCGCCGACCTCGACGCTCGCGCCCTCGCCGGCGTCCGCGGCGGTGGACTTCAAGCCGATCAGCTCGAGCTTGTACGGCTCGCCGGCCTCCTCGGCGCGGGCGGCGTCGTCGCTGATCTCGCGACGCACGAAGCGCTGCCCCTCCTTGACGATCCGGCTCATCTCCTTCTCGAGCGCCTTGATCGACTCGGGGGTGAAGGGCTCGGCCACGTCGAAGTCGTAGTAGAAGCCGTCGGTGATGGGCGGTCCGATGCCCAGCTTCGCGTCGGGGTTGATCTTCTGCACCGCCTGGGCCAGCACGTGCGCGGTCGAGTGGCGCAGGATCGAGAGGCCGTCGGGGCTCGAGATGTCCACGCCCTCGACGCCCTGCCCGTCCGTGAGCGCGGTCGCGAGGTCGCGCAGCTCGCCGTCGACGCGGAGGGCGATGATCGTGGTGGTCCCCGCGAAGAGCTCGGTGCCCGTCGTCCCCTCCTCGATCCGCTGGGGGGAACCGTCGAGGGTGATGGCGATCTGTGCCACGGAATGCTCCTTGCTGTGCGGGTCGAGCCGGCCGACGATGCCGGCTCCGCCAGGCATCTTATCGGGAGCGGATCGCTCGGAAACCCGAGCAGCACCGGACAGCGCGGACCAGCAGCGGACAGCACGCGAGCCCCGGTCCGAGGACCGGGGCTCGCGTCGATGGTGGGCGATACTGGGATCGAACCAGTGACCTCTTCCGTGTCAGGGAAGCGC
>NZ_JBVDDO010000002.1:0-149277 GCF_055454375.1 Brachybacterium sp. B718/18
AGGGCCGCGGTCGCGGCGGCCAGGGCGCCCGCTGCGGCGAGGGCCGTGGCCAGGGGGCCCGCGGCGGCGAGAACTCGGGCCAGCAGGGTCAGGGCCAGGGTCGCGGTCGTGGCGAGTCCGGCGGCCAGGGCGGCCGCGGCGGTCAGGGCTCCCGCGGCGGTCAGGGCCGGGGTCGCAGCGGCGGACAGGGCCGCTCCGGCTCGGGCAGCGTCTACTCGACCTCGACCGGAGGCTCCTCCTCGGGCGGCGGCCTCGCAGCCTTCTCCTCGCGCCGCGGCCGGTGATCTCCTCGTCGGCGGCGTCCGACGGGTCCTCCTCCACGGAGCGACCCGCCGGCCGCCGTCGTGCGGAGGTGCCCGCGCACCGCTCGATCGACGAGGTGCTCGAGGCCTCGCGGCGCGGCGCAGACCGCGTGGAGCCCGCCGACCTGCCGGATCTCATCGCGCGCGGCGCCCACGTGATCGACCTCCGCTCCGAGCGGACCCGCGAGCCCGAGGGGCACATCCCCGGCGCGACCGTCATGGAGCGCCTGGTGCTCGAGTGGCGGCTCGACGCGGGCTCCGCGCATCGGATGGCCGACGGCCCCGGGCATGACGACCTGGTGATCCTGGTGTGCAACGAGGGGTACTACTCCTCGCTCGCCGCCCGGGACCTGCGCGATCTCGGCTTCTCCCGCGCGACGGATCTCGTGGGCGGCTTCCGCGCGTACCGCCGCGCCGGCCTGCCGGTAAAAGGCAAGCCCAGCCGCGTCGTCCTCTGACACGACCTGCATCCCGCCACGACCCGGGGATCGCTCCCCGTCGTCCCCGCCACATCCAACACTTCGTCAGTTGCGCGAATGACGAAACGTCGGCGAGAATGTCGGCCATGACGACGACCTCGGGCGAGCCGCGCCCCGCCCCCACCGAGCCGCAGCTCGCCGCGGCCGCGGACACCTTCGCGATGCTCGCGAGCCCCGCCCGGCTCCACCTGGTCCAGCTCATGAGCACCGGTCGCTACGACGTCGGGGCGCTCGCCGAGCGGGTCGGGCTGAGCCTGCCCACCACGAGCCAGCACCTGCGCAAGCTGCGGCTGACGGGCATCGTCTCGGCGACCCGGGAGGGCCGCCACAGCTACTACACGGTCGAGGACCCGCACGTGGTCCAGCTCGTCGAGCAGATCTTCGAGCACATCGCTCCTGACGGCTCCCTCGCCCCCGACCCGCCCCGGAAGGATCCCCGATGACCGCCGCCGCTCCCCCGGCCCGCCCCGCGCCGCAGCGCGTGGACCTCACCCGGTTAGCCTGGCTGTCGATCGCCGCCGCCGTCCTCACCATCTCCCTCAAGGCCGGGGCCTGGGTCATGACCGGCTCGGTGGGACTGCTCTCCGACGCCGCCGAGTCCGTGGTGAACCTGGTCGCGGCCGTGGTCGCGCTGATCGCCCTGCGCGTCGCGATCCGTCCGGCGACCGAGCGGTTCCTCTACGGGCGGGCGAAGGCCGAGTACTTCTCCGCCGCCGTCGAGGGCGTGATGATCTTCCTCGCCGCCGCGGTGATCCTGGTGACCTCGGTCGAGCGCTTCCTGAACCCGCAGCCGCTCCAGAACGTCGGCTGGGGCCTCGCGATCAGCGTGGTCGCGAGCCTGATCAACGGCGGCGTCGCGCTCGTGCTGCTGCGCGCGGGCCGCACCCACAACTCGATCACCCTGCGCGCCGACGGCAAGCACCTCATGACCGACGTGGTCACGAGCGCGGGCGTGCTCGTCGGCGTCGGCCTCGTGGTGCTGACCGGCTGGGACCGCCTGGACCCGATCGTCGCCTTCGCCGTCGGCGTGAACATCATCGTCACCGGCATCGGGCTGATCTCCGAGTCCGTCTCGGGCCTGCTGGACAAGGCGCTGCCCGAGGAGGAGAACGAGGTCATCGCCGACATCCTCCGCCGCCGCACCGACGGGACCGTCACCTTCCACGGCCTGCAGACCCGCGAGGCCGGGCAGGAGAAGTACATGAACGTGCACGTCCTGGTGCCGGACGAATGGACGGTCAAGCAGGGCCACGACTACATCGAGGAGCTCGAGCACGAGCTGATGCGCGCGATGCCCACCCTCACCGTGCTCACCCACCTCGAACCGATCTCCGACCCGGCGAGCTACGAGGACATCCCCGAGGCGCACGTGCCGATCCACGGGGACGACGACGCGAACCTGCGCCCGCCCGCCTGAGCCGGCCCGCTCAGCCCAGCAGCGCCATGACCCCCTGGTCGGAGTCGGCGAGCGCCGCGCGGTCGAAGGCCGCGCCCGCGGCGAGGATCTCGTCGGCCCGCGATCGCTCGAGCAACCGCTCGACCCGCGGCCGGAGCGTCCCCGGACTGCCCGCCCAAACGGTCGCGAGCCCGCGCTCGAGCTGCGCCGACTCCCGGGCAGTCCGCTCCCCCGACCGGATCGAGAGGGGATCCTCGAGCGGCGGGAAGGCGCCGGTGCGACGGGAGGCGACCATCGCCCACACCTCCGACAGCGCCAGCTCGCGCGCCTCCGCGTCGGTGTCGGCGACGAGGAGATCGAGGGACAGCATGACGTGCGGCGCGCTCCCGCGATGCGGGCGGAAGGCGCGCCGGTAGCCGTCGAGACGCTCGCCGAGGTCGTCGGCCGCGAGCACCGGCCCGCCGAGGACCACGCCGAGACCGAGCCGGGCGGCGAGATCGAGACCGGCGCCGGTGGCCAGGAGGTGCAGCGGGGGCGGGCTCGCGGTGACGGGCCGGGCGGTGAGCGCGGCCGTGCCCTCGAGGAGCGCGCGCACCTCCGCCACCTCGTCGGCGAACTGCTCCGTGCTCGCCTCGGTGCGGCCCAGCGCCTCACGCACCGGAGCGGTGAACCCGAGGGAGCGGCCCAGTCCCAGGTCCACCCGGCCCGGGGTGATTGCCTCGAGCATGAGGAACTGCTCGGCGACGACCAGCGGGCGGTGGTTCGGCAGCATCACCCCGCCCGAGCCGAGGCGGATCCGCCCGGTGCGCTGGCCGATCGCGGCGAGCAGCACCGCCGGGGAGCCCGAGGCGATCCCCGGGACGGCATGGTGCTCCGCGACCCAGAAGCGGTGGTAGCCGAAATCCTCCGCGGTCACGGCCCGCTCCACGCTGTGGGCGAGGGCCGACGCCTCCGGCATCCCCGCGCGCGTGCGGGAGCGGTCCAGGAGGGAGAATCTCACGCCAGGCGCAACGCCTCAATGCCCCCGGATCTTCCCGTTCCGCGGCCCGATCCCGGGTGATCCTTCCCCCGCTCCGCTCGCCCGCAGCACGGCCTCGGACCTGGCTAGGCTCGCGCCATGAGCATCCCCCACGTCCCGCTGTCGATCCTGGATCTGGTGCCCCTCAGCGAGGGGCAGAGCACGCGCGAGGCGATCGACACCTCGATGCGCGCCGCGCAGACCGCCGACCGCTCCGGATACGCCCGCTACTGGTACGCCGAGCACCACAACGCCGCGACCCTCGCCTCGAGCGCGACCAGCCTGCTCATCGACCGCGCCGCCTCCCTCACCGAGCGCATCCGCGTCGGCTCCGGCGGCATCATGCTCCCCAACCACTCCCCGCTCGCCGTGATCGAGCAGTTCGGCACCCTCGTCCAGTTCCACGGCGACCGCATCGACCTGGGGCTCGGCCGGGCTCCCGGCACCGACCAGTACACGGCCCAGCTGCTGGCCCGCACCTCGGCGGAGCCGGGCGCCTTCGTCGCCGCCGTCGAGCAGATGCGCGACTGGTCCCGGGCCGAGCCCAGCGGCACCCTCCCGATCCGAGCGGGCGTCGCCGAGGGCACCGAGGTGCCGATGTGGATCCTCGGCTCGACCACGAACGGTGCGCGCCTCGCGGCGCAGCTGGGCATGCCCTTCTCCGTCGCCTCGCACTTCGCGCCCTTCCAGTACCTCGAGGCGCTGCGCGTGTACCGCGAGCAGTTCTCGGCGACGCAGAGCGACGCCGCCCAGCTCGAGGCGCCCCGCACGATGGTCGGCGTGAACGTGGTCATCGCCCCGACCGACGCGGAGGCGCAGCGCTTGTTCACCACCAACGTGCAGCAATTCCTCGGGGTCGTCACCGGGCAGCGGCAGGCCATGCAGCCTCCCCGGGATCTCGAGGGCACGGTCCCCGACCATCTCCTCTCCCAGGTCGAGCAGACCCTCTCGATCCGCGCCGTCGGCTCGCCCGCGAGCGTCGTCGAGCAGCTCGAGACGATCGTGGCCGCGACTGAGGCCGACGAGCTGATCGTGACCGCCAACTACTTCGATCCCGAGCACCGGATGCGCGGCCTCGAGCTGCTCGCGGAGGCCTGGGGGCTGTGAGATGACGGGGCACCGTGCCGTCGCCGGACTCGCCGCGGCGCTCGGCGTAGAGGTCGAGGACTGCGCGGGGGCTGGGTCGAGGTGCAGCCCGGCCTCGCGCAGAGCGCGAGCATCTCCGCGGCCGGCGACGTCCTCGAGCTGACCGCATCGTGCGTCGACGGCACGCAGCTGGTCACCTCCGCGCGCGACATGTGAGCCGGACGCTCAGGCTTCCGTCGGCCGCACGCGCGCGGTGACCGTCGCGTGATCGCTCGCGGCCCGTCCCTGCCGCCGGGGGACGGACGCCTCGTACTCCTGGACCGCGAGGTGCCGGGTGAGGATCCAGTCGATCCGGGTCCCGCCCACCTTCGGCGCGTCGTAGTCGGGAAACGTGCCGATGTCCTCGCCGACCTGCATCTCGGCGACGTCGTGCGCGTCCGCGAAGCCCGCATCGCGCAGCACCCGCCACGGCGTGCTGTCCCCGCCGGCAGCGTTGAAGTCTCCCATCAGCAGCGTCGGCGCGCCGTCCGCCGCCTCCCGCAGTCGCTGAGCGAGCAGTCCCGCACCCTTCTCCCGGGCCCGCTCCCCCGCATGGTCGAGATGGGTGACGGCGAAGACCAGCTCCCCGCCGGTCCACCGGTCCCGGACCCGCGCCCACACCGCGATCCGTGGGCAGTGCCCGTCCCAGCCCTGCGAGCCGATCCGCGCCGGATCCTCCGACAGCCAGAACTGGTCCCAGTCCAGCAGGTCGAAGCGCTCCCGCCGCAGGAGCAACAGGTTGTGCTCCCCCCGGCCGCCGCCCTCGCGGCCGATACCCAGTCGCAGATGGGTCGCGCCGAGCACCTCGTCCAGCAGCGGGATCTGGGCGGCGAGCACCTCCTGGGTGCCGATCACGTCGGCATCGGCCGCGCGCAGCAGCTCGGCGAGGACCGGGGCGCGGCTCGGCCAGTGGTCCGGATGCTCGGGCGGCACCGACGGGTCCGCGTAGCGGAGGTTCTGGGTCAGCACGCGCAGGGTCGCAGGCGCTGGGGTGGGGTCAGTCGTCGGCGTCGGGGTCGTGCCGGTGGTCGGGCGGGTGGTCAGGCCGGTGGTCAGGGCGTCGTCGCTCCGCATCGTCATCCCTCCATCCTCGCGCAGCAGCTCCCCGGGGTCGACCCTCGCCCGCCCCTGCCCTGCTGGAACTCCGTGCCAGGCGTGAGCTCAAGGCCCTACAGAGCCTGAGGTCACGCCGGGCGCGGAGTTCCAGCAGACGACCACGAGCACCAGAGCACCAGGTCAGCGGAGCACCAGGGCAACGGAGCACCAGGGAACCGGGGGGAACGCCGACGGGCCCCGACCCTCCGGAGAGGATCGGGGCCCGCAGGTCGCTCCGGGGGGAGCGGCAGAAATCAGCCGTGAGGCTGGATCACATCATGCCGCCCATGCCGCCCATGCCCATGTCGTCGCCGCCCGCGGGAGCCTTGACCGGCTCCGGCTTGTCGGCCACGACGGCCTCGGTGGTCAGGAACAGGCCCGCGATGGACGCCGCGTTCTGCAGCGCGGAGCGGGTGACCTTGACCGGATCGATGATGCCGGCGGCGAGCAGGTCCTCGTACTCACCGGTGGCGGCGTTCAGGCCCTGACCGACGGGGAGGTTCTTGACCTTCTCCGCCACGACGCCGCCCTCGAGGCCGGCGTTGACCGCGATCTGCTTGAGCGGTGCCTCGATGGCGACCTTGACGATGGAGCCGCCGGTGGCCTCGTCGCCCTCGAGCGCGAGGGTGGCGAAGGTGTCCTTGCCGGCCTGCAGCAGCGCCACGCCGCCGCCCGCGACGATGCCCTCGTCGACGGCGGCCTTGGCGTTGCGCACGGCATCCTCGATGCGGTGCTTGCGCTCCTTGAGCTCCACCTCGGTCGCAGCGCCGGCCTTGATGACGGCCACGCCGCCGGCCAGCTTCGCGAGGCGCTCCTGGAGCTTCTCGCGATCGTAGTCCGAGTCCGAGTTCTCGATCTCGGTGCGGATCTGGGAGACGCGACCGGCGATGCGGTCGGCCTCGCCGGCGCCCTCGACGATGGTGGTCTCGTCCTTGGTGACGACGATCTTGCGCGCCTGGCCGAGCTGCTCGAGACCCGCGGTCTCGAGCTTGAGGCCGACCTCCTCGGCGATGACCTGGCCGCCGGTCAGGATGGCCATGTCCTCGAGCATCGCCTTGCGGCGATCGCCGAAGCCGGGGGCCTTGACGGCCACGGACTTGAAGGAGCCCTTGAGCTTGTTGACGACGAGCACCGCGAGGGCCTCGCCCTCGACGTCCTCGGCGATGATCGCGAGCGGCTTGCCGGACTGGATGACCTTCTCCAGCAGCGGCAGCAGATCCTTGACGGTGGAGACCTTGGAGGAGAGCAGGAGGATGTAGGGATCCTCGAGCACGGTCTCCTGGCGATCGGCGTCGGTGACGAAGTAGGGCGAGATGTACCCCTTGTCGAACCGCATGCCCTCGGTGAGCTCCAGCTCGAGGCCCATGGTGTTGGACTCCTCGACCGTGATCACGCCCTCCTTGCCGACCTTGTCGAGGGCCTCGGCGATGAGCTCGCCGATGGCCGGGTCGGCCGCGGAGATGGCGGCGGTGTTGGCGATCTGGTCCTTGGTCTCGATCTCCTTGGCCTGCGCGAGCAGGGTCTCGGAGACGGCGGCCACGGCCTTGTCGATGCCGCGCTTGAGCGCGATCGGGTTGGCGCCGGCGGCGACGTTGCGCAGGCCCTCGCGCACGAGCGCCTGAGCCAGGACGGTGGCGGTGGTGGTGCCGTCGCCCGCGATGTCGTCGGTCTTCTTGGCGACCTCCTTGACGAGCTCGGCGCCGATCTTCTCGTAGGGGTCCTCGAGCTCGATCTCCTTGGCGATGGAGACGCCGTCGTTGGTGATCGTGGGGGCGCCCCAGGACTTCTCGAGCACGACGTTGCGGCCCTTGGGGCCGAGGGTGACCTTGACGGCGTCGGCGAGCTGGTTCATCCCGCGCTCGAGGCCGCGCCGGGCCTCCTCGTCGTATGCGATGAGCTTGGCCATTGTGGAATCTCTCCCGTGTGGTGTGGTGTCCACCCGACCCTGTGCCCGCGACGGACGGCACCAGCCGCCGTGTTCATGTCCCACGACGACGGGTCCCTCACGGGGCCGGAATGCTCTTGGCCCGTCGCTCGCGAGTGCTGTCACTCTCGAGCGACGAGTGCCAGCTCATCATAAGCACTCTCGGCCCGAGAGTGCTAACTCCGGGAGGAACCGCGCACAGCGGGGGCTCAGCCCTCGCCGTCGCCCTCCTCGGCACCGGCGCCCGGGGACTCGACCGCGAGGAAGGTGATCCGGTTCTGGAACTCGTCGCTCTGCCGCGCCTCACCGGCGCCGACCTCGAGCGCGAGGGCCTGGGCGGTCTCGGCGTCCGCCTCGTCGCGGTAGAAGACCACGGCCTCCTGCTGCTGCGTGTCGGCGGTCTGGATCTGGACGTCCTCCCAGCCGCTCTCCTCGAGGGTGTCGCGCCAGTCGCCGGCGAGGCCGTCGACGCCCGCCGCGTTCATCACGAGCACGGGGACGGTCTTGTCCGCCACGGGGGCGGGTTCCTCCGAGGCCGACTCCTCCGCCGACTCCTCGCCGGTGGTCTCCTCCACGGTGGTCTCCGCGGCGGTGGTCGGCTCCTGGGAGCGGTCGTCCCCTCCCCCGCCGCCGAGGTTCCCGATCAGGAACAGCAGCACCACGAGCAGCACCAGGGCCGCCGCGATGATGATGATGTAGAGCAGGTTCTGGCGCCAGAACGGCTCCTCGGCGCGGTGGGCGCCGTGGAACGCGACGGCGTCCGCCTCGTCGTCGAATCGGTCGGGCGGGTAGGGGTACTGGGAATCTGCCACGGGCCCATTAAACCCGCTCCCCCCGGGAGGGCCGTGGAACCCACGCCCATCAGGAGTGTCCGAGGGGACACGGGGCGCGCGGGTCAGGCGACGCGGTCGCCGCCGCGGCGGGGGATCTCGCCGTGCTCCGAGACCCGTCGGCCGCGCAGCCGGTGCACCAGGGCCGGGGCCGCGCGGAGCGCCCGCGGATCGTCGAGCAGGGCGTTGAGCCGCACGTAGTAGGCGACCTTGGAGATGCCGATCTCCTCACGGATCGCCCGCTCCTTCGCGCCGACGTAGCGGAAGGTGCGCCCCTCGAGCGCGAGGATCGCGAGCTCCTGCGCCGACAGCTCCGGGGCGGGGTCGCGCGGGGAGGGCGACGACGCGGAGGGGGACGGGACGGGCATGGATCGACAGTACGCGGCCGCTCGCGCCGTCCCGCTCCGGCGCGCCGGAGGGTGACGTGCCTGGCAGACTGGCGGCATGCCGCAGCCGCTCGCCGAGATCATCGCCCCCGACTGGGCCGCCGCCCTGGCCCCCGCCGAGGAGCGGATCCACGCGATCGGGGAGTTCCTCCGCGGCGAGGTCGAGGCGGGGCACGGCTACCTGCCCGCCGGGGACCGCGTTTTGCGGGCTTTCACCCGCCCCCTCTCCGAGGTGCGGGTGCTGATCGTCGGCCAGGACCCCTACCCGACGCCGGGCCATCCCATCGGGCTGAGCTTCGCGGTCGAGCGGGACGTGCGGCCGCTGCCGCGCTCCCTCGCGAACATCTATACCGAGCTGCGATCTGACCTGGGGATCGCCCCGGCCGCCCACGGCGATCTCTCCTCCTGGCAGGACCAGGGCGTGATGCTGCTGAACCGGGTGCTCACGGTGCGACCGGGCGCGGCCGCCTCCCATCGCCGCCGCGGCTGGGAGGAGGTCACGGAGCTCGCGATCCGCTCCCTCGTGGATCGCGGCGGACCGCTCGTCGCAATCCTGTGGGGCCGGGACGCGCAGTCGCTGATCCCGCTGCTGGGCGAGGTGCCGCACGTCGCGAGTCCCCATCCAAGCCCGCTCTCGGCCTCGCGCGGCTTCTTCGGGTCTCGCCCGTTCTCGCAGGCCAATGCCTTGCTGCGTGCGCAGGGCGGCGCAGAGATCGACTGGACGGTGCGCTGAGGCGAGCGGGCGCCGAACCGGCCGCCCCGCCCGGTCCGCGGGTCCGTCCTCAGCCCTCTCCCACCCAGGTCCAGCTGGCGAGGATCTCGCGCAGGGCGGGGGAGATCTCGGTGGAGCCGTGCGTCTCGACGACCACCTGCACGATCTCGTCGCCGACGTCGGCGCAGAAGCCCTCGGAGATCGCGTCGGCCCCGTCGTGCTGCCCGGACTTGGTGTAGCCGTGCACCGGGCGGCCGCCGAGCTGCGGGTCCTCGAGGACGCCGTCGTCCCCGGACTCGTCCCAGCCGAAGCCCGCCCAGATCGCCTGCATCTCGCACTCGACCTCGGCGTGCACGACGCTCTCGAACTGGTACACCTCGAGGCTGTTGGGCGGGTAGTGGTCGAGCTCGTCCTCCGGGGGGATCTCCACGTCGGTGATGTGCAGGAGCGTGCCGAAGCCCGCATCCTCCTCGGTGACCTCGTGGGTCACCCAGTCCGCGGGGTACTCGAGGCGGAAGTCCTCGGTCTCGAAGACGGTCGTCTGCGGCGCGGAGCTCGTCTCCTTCTCACCGCCGCCCCGCTGCGAGACCAGCACGAGGATCCCGCCCGTGATCGCCACGATCAGCAGGACCACCACGAGACCGACGCAGCCGAGCACGATCCACAGCCGGGAGCGTCCTCCGCCGGACGGAGCGGGGCCGCCCGGGGCCTGCCCCCATTGCTGGCCCGGCTGCTGTCCCCAGGACGGCGAGGACGGCCCCCCAACCGTCCCGCCCCCGCTCCATCCCTGATCCGACTGCCCCATGTCCCCTCGTCCCCTCCTGATCTCCCCGACGCCCGCGTCGGGCCTGCGCCCATGGTACGGAGGGCTCTAGGCTGGGAGTGCCCGTCCCGTCGGCGACGCCCTCGCCCCGTCCATGCGGAGGACCCGATGCCCCTGAACCTCTCCCAGTTCTCACCGCAGGGCCCCGGGGTCGACTACGACCCCCACTGGTACCGCCGCGCCGTGTTCTACGAGGTGCTCGTGCGCGCCTTCGCCGACGGCAACGGGGACGGCACCGGCGACTTCACCGGGCTCATCGAGCGCCTCGACTACCTGCAGTGGCTGGGCATCGACTGCCTGTGGCTGCCACCCTTCTTCGCCTCCCCGCTGCGGGACGGCGGCTACGACATCTCCGACTACGAGCGGGTGCTGCCCGAGTTCGGCTCGATCACCGACTTCGAGCGGCTGGTCTCCGAGGCGCACCGTCGTGGGATCCGCGTGATCATCGACCTGCCGATGAACCACACCAGCGACAAGCACCCCTGGTTCCTCGAGTCGCGGTCGGACCCGGAGGGGCCCTACGGCGACTTCTACGTCTGGTCCGACACCGACGAGAAGTACTCCGACGCCCGGATCATCTTCGTGGACACGGAGGAGAGCAACTGGTCCTTCGATCCGGTGCGCCGGCAGTTCTTCTGGCACCGGTTCTTCTCCCACCAGCCGGACCTCAACTTCGAGAACCCCGCCGTGCGCCGGGCGATGTTCGACGTGGTGCGGTTCTGGCTCGACAAGGGCATCGACGGTTTCCGCGCCGATGCGATCCCCTATCTCTTCGAGGAGGAGGGGACCGACGGGGAGAACCTCCCGGCGACCCACGAGTTCCTCGCCGAGTTGCGCGCGTACGTGGATGAGCACTGGCCGGGCCGCGTGATCATCGCGGAGGCGAACCAGTGGCCGGCCGACGTGGTCGAGTACTTCGGCACCCCGGAGAAGCCCGAGTGCCACATGTGCTTCCACTTCCCGGTGATGCCCCGGCTGTTCTACGCGCTGCGCGAGGGCAGCGCCCGGCACATCATCGACATCCTCGCCGACACCCCGGAGATCCCGCGCGGCGCCCAGTGGGGAACCTTCCTGCGCAATCACGACGAGCTGACCCTCGAGATGGTCTCGCCCGAGGACCGCTCGGCGATGCTCGGCTGGTACGCGCCGGACTCGCGGATGCGGGCGAACGTCGGCATCCGTCGGCGTCTGGCCCCGCTGCTGGACAACTCCCGCTCGGAGCTGGAGCTGATCCACGCCCTGCTGCTGTCCCTGCCCGGCTCGCCGTTCCTCTATTACGGGGACGAGATCGCGATGGGCGACAACATCTGGCTCGAGGACCGCGACGCGGTGCGCACCCCGATGCAATGGACCCCGGACCGCAATGCCGGCTTCAGCGAGATCGCGGACCCGGGCAAGCTGTACCTCCCGGTGATCCAGAACCTGGTCCACCACTACGTGACCGTGAACGTCGAGGCGCAGATGGCGCACTCCGGCTCGCTGCTGCACTTCGTGCGCTGGATGCTCGCGGTGCGTCGTGAGCACGCCGCCTTCGGCATGGGCGCGTACCGGGCGGTCGCCGCGGACAGCGAGCGGGTGCTGGCCTTCACCCGCACCTACGACGGGGCCGATCACGGCGAGGACGCGGAGGAGCACGCCGAGACCCTGCTGTGCGTCTTCAACCTGTCGGCCCAGCCGGTGACCTCCACCCTGGACCTGGTCGGCATGGAGCGGCGCACGATCCGCGATCTCTTCGGCGGCCACGAGTTCCCGGCGGTGACGGCCGACGGTTCGCTCACCCTGACCCTCGCCGGTCACGGCTACTTCTGGCTCAAGATGCGCCCCCTGGATGCTCACGGCGAGCCGATGACGTCCACCACGGCCCTGCCCGTGGTGGCCCCGGAGGGCTGATCCGCCCCGAAGGACACCGCGCTCGTCTGGCCCCGACGGCGGCAGTGATCTGCGTCCGAGACGCTTCCCGATCCCTGCCGGCGTCCGGGCACCTGTGCCATCCTCGTCGGTCGACGCGACGCCGCCGGTGCGCCGCGCGACGAAGGGAGAGCACGGTGGCAGAGCCCCGGACGACCGCCGAGGAGGCCGCGGACCCCGCGACGAGCCCTGAACGGCTCCTCGAGCTGGCCCAGCACCACCCCGAGCTGCAGGTGCCGCTGGTCCTGAACCCCGCCACGCCGCAGGTGGCGAGGGACTGGATCCTCGCCACCTCCCCCGAGGCGCGCCAGGCGCTCGACCACGCGGAGGGGGCGCAGGGCGCGGAGGGCGCGGAGCCGTCCGCGGATCCCGACGCCACCCGCCGCCACCCGATCGTCACGGACTCGCCCGCCTTCGAGTCCGGTCCCGAGACCTCCGCCTGGGGCGACCTCGCGAGCGCCCCGGACTCGACCCCGTCCGCGGCGGATCCGGAGGCGACCGCCGCCTGGACCCCTGTTCCGCAGGAGCCGCCGGCCCCTACTGCGGCCGCGGCCGCGGGGGGTGCGGATCGCGCACTCCTCCGGCGTGGTGCCGCTCCCGTCGGCCCCGGACCGCGAGGCGTCCGGACCGGCCCCCGCGCCCGGCCCGGCGTACGGCGCCCCGACAGCCGCCCTCCCGGCGGCCCCGGCACCGCAGGCCGACGACGGCGAGGGCCGACGCGATCGCCGGATGTGGTTCGCCTGCGGCGGCTGCCTGGTGCTGGTGCTCGTGCTGCTCGTGGTCGGCGGTCTCGTGGGCCGCGCCTGGCTGAACGGTGACGAGGAGGGCTACGAGCGCGACAGCTCCACGACGGCGGCGGAGGAGCCCGCGGAGGGCTCGAGCCCTGCGGAAGAGTCCGCGTCCCCGACCGAGGACCCTGTCTCCCCCGCTCCGGAGGACGCCCTAGAGATGTCCGCGGTGCAGTCGCCCACGGGGAACATCCGCTGCGAGCTCGATGGCGACACCGTCGCCTGCTCGCTCGAGGAGACTCGCTACGACGAGGACGTCGAGGACTGCGGCGACTCCCCGTTCACGATCCGCGCGACCGGCGAGGAGGTCGCCCTCGACTGCGAGGGGACGGTCGGGGCCGAGGGCGCGGAGACGCTCGAGTACGGCCAGACCGCGGTCGACGGGAATGTCGCCTGCACCAGCCGCGACGACGGTATGACCTGCTGGGACGTGCGCTCCGGGCACGGCTTCATGGTCAGCCGCGGCACCTACGAGACCTTCTGATCAGGCGCTGAGCGCGACGATCCCGGTCGCGACGGCGAGCACGACGCCTCCCGCGATCGCGAGGATCCCGATCACCTCCATCGGGATCCAGAACACGGAGTGCGGGCCGTGCCGGCCGATCTGGCGCTTCCCGTTCTCCAGCACCTGATCGACGAGGGCGTGCGCCTCCTCGCGGCTGGACGGTCGGACGTTCCCGATCACGAGCGTCCCCTCGTCGGCGGCGCGTGTCAGCCGGCGCTTCTCCACCTCGGCCCAGGCCAGCGACCGCTTCCGCGGGCCGATGATGTTGAGGTACCAGCCGTGGGCGGTGGCGAGCGCCCCGCCGATCGCGATGCCGATCCCCGCGAGCGGCCCGGCCGCCGCCGAGGACTGCAGCACCGACGCGCCAAGCAGCCCGCCGAGCAGCGCCGCGCAGAGCGCGATATAGAGGACGGCCAGGACGCCCCAGCCTCGCCAGATGATCATCGGTGCTCCCCCGAACTCGTACCGCCGCAGCGGAGCGCGGCGAGGCGGCATCCCCCTGATGCCGCAGGCTCCGAGCCTAGGCCGGGAACATCCGAGCCGCACTGGGGAGAACTCCCCATCCCGGGGAACGGAAGACCGGCATGGCGTCCGGCCGAAGAGAGCTGGAGACGGGATTCGAACCCGCAACCACCTGTTTACAAGACAGGTGCGCTACCGTTGCGCCACTCCAGCGGAAGGGGCCGATCGGATGCCCGACCGGCCCCAGATCCTAGCGAACTCGTCGCCCGCCTCGACCGGGGCTCAGCCCTCGCCGCCGTCGGAGGCCTCGGCGCCGCCCGCGTCGGAGGCCGTCGAGCCGCCCGCGGCCTGCACCGCCGCGAGGAACGCACCCTCGGTGGTCCACTCCCCGAACTGGGTGCCGTCGATCGCGATGTACGGGGTGCCCTTCTGCATCGCCGAGGCATACGGCTCGGCGACCTGGCGCACCCACGGCTGATAGGTGCGGGAGGTGAGGCAGCCCTGGACGGCCTCGGTGGCGCCGGCCTGCTGGGCGTAGTCCCAGATCTGGTCGTCGGTGAGTCCGGCGGTGCCCTCGGCGGGCTGGTTGGCGAACATCAGCTGCTGGAAGGCCATGGCCGCGTCCGGGTTCTCCTCGTACACGCAGACCATCGCGTTCGCGGCCCGCGACGAGAAGTCACCGGTGGTGGAGGCGGTGTCGAGCATGCGGCGGGGCACCAGGTGGAGGGTGATCGCGTCGTCCTCGACGAGGGCGGCGACGTCCTCGCCGTTGATCTGCTCGAACTGCCCGCAGTAGGGGCACATGAAGTCGAGGTGGAGCTCGACCACGGGGGCGCCGGAGCCCTCCTCCGCGCCGAAGCTCAGGTAGGGCTGGTCCTGCGCCATGCCGGCGGGGACAGCCACGGGACCCGCCGGGCGGGTGGTCCGGTAGATCAGGTACCCGGCGCCCGCGACGATCACGAGCGCGGCGACGGTCACCGCGGCGATCACGACGGTGCGCACGGTGCGCTGGCGGCGCAGCTCGGACTCCCGCTGTGTGCGCAGGGCCTCCCTCTGTGCCTCGCGGCGCTCCTGCGCTGACTTCGACGGTCCGGACGCGGCCATGTGCTGCTCCTGTGCCTCGTGCCCGAGGCGCTGCTGGGTGACATTTCCGCTCGGAGTGTAACCGCCGGGACCTGGCCGCGGCTGGGTGCGATGGTGCACGTCACGGCGCGGTCAGCGCCGCCACACCGCCACGTCCTCGAGGCGGGGACCGGTGGGGAACGGGAAGTAGTCGACCATCCCCTGCCGGGCGAGGATCGCGGCGATCACGGCACCCAGGAGGAGCAGCAGCAGCCCCAGGAGCACCGCGGTCCACATCCGGTCGGGGGCCGCGGCGTCGAGCATGCGGTGGGCGCCCCGCCTGGTCGTGCCGCTGCCGAGACCGACCCACGTGATCAGCAGGGTGATGCCGAGGGCGATGGCGAAGACGACCCCGTCGGGCGGGGCGGGGCCGCCGCTGAGCAGGGTCCAGGCGGCGTCCGTCGCGATCCCCACCAGGAGGCCCAGGATCAGCGGGAGCAGCGCCTGCAGGGCGAGCTCGACCAGACCGCGCAGCAGGCCGACGGGGGCCAGCAGTCCGGCGGTCACGAGCGGTCCGCCGCCGACGGCCCCGCGCAGGCGCTTCTCGGCCACGGAGCGGTGCGAGCGCTCCCAGGTGCGGGCGGTCGCGCCGAGCAGGAGCATCAGGGTCAGGGCGACATAGGGGGCGACTGCGGCGAGGCCGACGAGCAGCAGGTGGCCCAGCCAGACCAGCACGGGTCGCCGCGGCGCGGGCGGCAGCGGCGTCGCCCAGCCGTAGGGGCCGGGCACACCATAGGGGCCCGGCATCGGCTGCGGCGGCATCGGCTGCGGTGCGCGCTGCGGCTGCGGCTGCGGGACGGGCGCGGTCATCGGCCCGGCGGGAGCTCCCGCCCTGCCCGCCTGCTGCGGCGCCCGCTGCACCGGATGACCTGCCGGACCGCCCAACCCGACGGGCGGCCCCGCCGGGGGTGCGGCGGCCGGCACGGCCGGCAGCACCTGCGTCGGCGTCGACAGCACCGGCAGCACCTCGGTGACCGGTTCCGCGGGGGTGACCGTCCGCGGCAGCGCCTCGGTCGCGGCGGGGACGACGGGCAGGACCTGCGTCGGGGAGGAGATCGGGACCTCGTCGGTGCTCTCCTCCGGCACCGGCGCCGGCACGCTGGTGCGCTCCGGATCCTCGGCGGTCCCGCCCCCCGGGGTCCCCGGCAACGCCTCCGTCATCCCGGCCTCCGCATAGCGCTCGAGATCGAGCTCGGCGAGGGAGGCGAGCAGCTCCTCGGGAGCGGGGCGCTGCGACGGGTCCGAGGCCAGCGCCCGGCGCAGCCACTCCCCCAGCTCGACGGGCGTCCCGTCCACGTCGAGCTCGCCGCGCTCGGCCCGCAGGAAGACCACGTCGGCGCGGCCCGTGCCGTACGGCTCCCGCCCCGTCGCGGCGAAGGCGAGCATCGCCGCCCACGCCCACCAGTCGCCCGCCTCGTCGGTGCGGTCCGAGCGCAGCACCTCCGGGTCGAGGTAGGCGGCCGTGCCCATCACCAGACCCGTCGACGTCAGTCGCGACTCCTCGGCGGCGACGGCGATGCCGAAGTCGATGATCACCGGGTCGAGCCCGTCGCCGTCCGGGTCGAAACCGTCGAGGTCCGCGTCGCCCGCGCCGCGCAGCAGCACGTTGGACGGTTTGAGGTCGCGATGGATCACCCCCGCGCCGTGGATCGCGCGCAGCGACTCCCCGAGCACCAGGCCGATCTCGCGCACCGCCTCCGGGTGCAGCCCGCCGCGCACCCGCACGGCGTCCTCGAGGGTCGGGCCCGGCACGAACTCTGTGACCACGAAGGCGTCGGCGGAGTCGAGCTCCGCGTCGAGGATCCGCACGATGCTGTCGTTGCGGACCCGCTGCTGGGCCGCGACCTCCCGGGCCAGGCGCTCGCGCGCTCGCGGGTCCTCGGCGATCTCGTGGCGCAGCAGCTTGATCGCGACCTCGTGCCCGTCGGCGTCGTGCGCGCGGTAGACGATGCCCATCCCGCCCGTTCCGATGCGGCCGAGGATCTCGTAGCCGGAGTCCTCGGCGAGCGCGACCAGCCGCGGGTCGCGGAGATCTCGTCGGGGCGTGCGGGGGTCGGCCATGTCGGCCATGCTACGGAACCGCCGTCCCGCCCCGGGCGCCCTTCACCGCTCCGCCACAGGGCCCCCACCGGCCCGGCGGGACCACGCCCCTCCCCCGGCGGGCGCGCGCCGTGAGACGATCAGGCCCGTCGGCGCGGTGGGCGTCGTCACATCCCGGGCAGCGCCCGGCCGAGAGAGGAAGGGCCCTCATGCGCTCGAACCTGTTCGATGCCTCCAACCAGGAGCGCCAGACCACCGACCGTTGGGCGCTGCAGTCCTCGAAGATGCTGCGCTGCTCGCTGAACCCGCAGGCGCCGGAGATCATCTCCGCCCAGGGCGCGATGGTCGCCTATCAGGGCCAGATGGAGTTCTCCTACCAGGGCTCCGGCGGCGGGATGAAGCTGCTGAAGAAGATGGCCACCGGCGAGGGCGGCAACCTGATGCGCACCCGCGGCCAGGGCGAGATCTTCTACGCCCGCCAGGCGGAGGAGATCTTCCTGATCCAGCTCGAGGGCGAGGCCCTGACGCTGAACACCAAGAACATGCTCGCCTTCGACAGCTCGATCCAGTGGGACATCCGGTCCCTCGGCGGCGCGGGCTTCATGGCCGGCGGCCTGTTCAACCTCCTCCTCCAGGGCCAGGGCATGGTCGCGGTGACCTCCGACGGCCCGCCGATGCTGCTGGACTGCTCCCAGCAGCCCACCTTCGTGGATCCGCAGGCCGCGGTGTGCTGGTCCGCGAACCTGCAGCCGCAGATCAAGAACGACTTCAAGATGGGTTCGCTCATCGGTCGCGGGTCCGGCGAGTCCTTCCAGCTGGGCTTCCACGGCCCGGGCTTCGTGGTGGTGCAGCCCTCCGAGGGCGCGCCGGTGGTCACGGCCGGCTGAACGCCCGCCGCCTCGGCATGCCTACGATGACCCGGTGAGCATCACCGCACCACCGGTCCTGGCCGCCGAGCTGGACGAGCTCGGCGCCGCGGGCCGGCACCGGGCCGCGACGTCGGCGGCGGCGATGATCGCCGCCGACGTCTCCATCCCCGCACCGCTCGTGGACCCGGTCCCCGTGGTCCTCGACGTCGGCGAGTGGGAGCAGATCTCCGCCGGGCTGATCCAGCGCGCTCGGCTGTTCGACGCGCTCTACGCCGACCTCTACGGCCCCCGCACCGTGCTCGCGACCGACGTCGCCCCGGTCGCCGAGCTCCTCGCCGACCCCGCGTACCTGCGCCCCGCGGTGGGCATCCCCTCACGCGGGAACCACCATCTGTTCCTGCTCTCGACGACCATCGCCCGCACCGCCGAGGGCTCCTGGACGGTGCTCGAGGACGCGGTGGACGTCCCCGGCGGAGCGGGCCTCGCGCTCGAGCTGCGCCGCGTCCTCTCCCGCTGCGCGCCCTCGCTCTACAGCACCACCCCGCTGCGCCGGCTGCACCCGTACTTCGACGGGGTCCGCACCGCCCTGCACCAGCGAACCCGCTCCGGCGGGCGCGTGGGCCGCACCGTCGTGCTGGCCGACGACGCCGACGACCCCGCGCGCGCCTTCGACCACAGCTGGCTCGCGAACCTCCTCGGCGCCCCGCTGGTCTCGGCGGGCGACCTGCGCACGGGCTCGGGCGCCCTCACCCTGCGCCTGCCGGGCGGCGACGAGGACCCGGGCGACACGGTCGACGCCGTGCTGCGCCTGGTGCCCTCGGCGGGATTGGACCCTCTGGACCTCGGACCGTCCGCGGGCGGCGGGGTCACCGGCCTGCTCGAGGCGGCGCGGAGCGGCGACGTCGAGATCTTCAACCCGCTCGGTGCGGGCCTGCTCGAGAACCCAGCGCTCGCCGCCGCCCTGCCCGACCTGTGCCGGCAGATCCTCCACGAGGACCTGCTGCTGCGTCCCGCCCCCGAGGACCTGCGCGACGGCGGGACCGCCGCCGGCTGGCCGTCGGCCGATCCCGCGGGCGGTGACGGTCTGGTGGACCGGCCCCTCACCCTGCAGATGCTCGTGATCGCCACCGGGGACGGTTACGAGGTGCTCCCCGGCGGCGTCGCCCGCACCGCCGACGCCGGACCCGAGGCGCTCAAGGACGTCTGGGTGGTGCCCGCCGAGACCAGCGTCCCGGGGACCGCGGAGAACCCCGGGGAGGAGACGGCCGATCCCGCCCCTCGCGTCCTCCCCGCGATCGACACCGCGGAGGACCCCGCCGGTCTCCTCAGCGCCTACCCGGCGATGACCCGGTCGATCGGCTCGGACCTGTTCTGGTTCGGCCGCTACCTCGAGCGGGTCGACCTCACCGCCCGCATGCTGCGCACCGTTCTGGACACCGTCAACGACCTCTCCTCGGAGCGCTCGCCCTCGGCCCGCCAGACCCAGTCCGTGCTGCTGCGCGCGGTGACCGACGTGACCACGACCTATCCCGGCTTCGCCGCGGTCGACGGGGCCTCGCCCTCGGCGATCCGCCGGGAGGTGCGCAGCCTGCTGACCGAGGTCGGACGCCCCGGTTCGCTCGCTCAGTCCTACGTCGCCCTGGCCCACACCACCCGCACCCTGCGCGACCTGATCACCGATGACGTGTGGCCCGTGATCGCCTCGATGCGAGCCCGTCTCGCGGTCCTGGACGGTCACGACCTGCAGCCCGTCGAGCAGGCGCTCACGGAGGTGGTCGACGGCTGCCTCACGCTGTCCGGCGCCGTCTCCGACTCCATGCCGCGCAATCTGGGCTGGGACCTCACCGAGGCGGGGCGTCGGATCGAGCGCTCGCTCGCGCTGCTCGCCCTGCTCCGGGCGACACTCGGCCGGCGCCGCCCGCGCGCCGTCGAGACCCGCCTCGCCCGCACCGTCGCCCTGATCACCGAGTCCGGGGCCGCCTACCGCCGCGCCTATCACGCCGCGGTGCGCCCGGAGCTCCTCCTCGAGCTGCTCCTCGCCGACACCACCCTGCCCCGCTCGATCGCCTTTCAGATCGAGCGGCTCTCCGCGGCCCTGGACCGGCTGCCCGAGGGCACCCCGGCCCTCGAGCTGCGGGCGCCGCTGACCTCGCTGCGCACCCGGCTGGCCGGGTGGCATGCCCACGACCTGCTGCAGCCCGCGGAGGACGCCGGGGCCGGTCCCGACGGGACACCGACCCCGCTGCTCACGGAGGTCGACGGCGCGATCGCCTCCCTGAGGGAGCTGGCCACCGCCCTCGAGAACCGCTTCTTCCGCCCGTCCGAGTCCACGTCCCGCTGGGGGGTCGACGATGTCTGATCCGCTCCGTCCCGGCACCCTGCCCGAGATCCCCCTCCGCCACGGCGAGGAGGAGCCGGCGCCCGCCGTGGACTACCAGGTCCACCACCTCACCCGGTACCGCTACGCGAAGCCGGTGACCCGCAACGTGGGCCGCGCCCACGTGGAACCGCGCGCGACCCCGCACCAGCGGGTCCTCTCCCACGAGGTGGTCGTGGACCCGGCTCCCGCGCGGCTCACCGCCCACACCGACTTCTACGGCAACTCCTCCACCTATCTGCTCGTCGACCAGCCCCACGAGCAGCTCGACGTGCACTCGCACGCCCTGGTCAGCGTCGCCGATCGGCGCTACCCGGCCGAGCACCTCGACCGCCCCTGGGAGCAGTGCACGCCCGAGCACTGGGGGACGCTGATCCCGGCGGCGAGCATCGACTTCGTCCACGCCTCGCCGCGGATCCCCGCCGGGAGCGCGGCTCGGGAGATCGCGGCGGAGGTCTTCGCCCCGGAGCGTCCCATCGGGGAGGCCCTCGCGCACCTGACCGCGCTGATCCACACCGACTTCACCTACGACGCGGCCGCCACCACCGTCACCTCGACCCTCGTCGAGGTGCTCGCCGCACGGCACGGCGTCTGCCAGGACTTCGCGCACGTCGGCCTCGCCGCGGTCCGAGCCGCCGGTCTCGCCGCGCGGTACGTCTCGGGCTACCTGCGCACCGCCCCCTCGACCTCAGGGGCCCTGGGCACCGAGCCGGTCGGGGAGATGATCGGCTCCGCGGCCTCGCACGCGTGGCTGAGCGTGCTCGTGCCGGGGGCCGGCTGGGTGGACGTGGACCCCACCAACCGCACCTTCGTCGACCAGCGCTTCGTGACCACCGCCTGGGGGCGCGACTACGCCGACGTGCCCCCGCTCAAGGGCATCGTCTACGGCCCGCCGGGGGCGACGAGCACCCTCGACGTCGCCGTCGGGGTGGTCCCCCTCTCGGACCCGGCGACCTGAGCAGGGCGGATCCGCCGGAAGTCCCTCCGGAGGGTGCCCCGGGGGTCCTAGCCTGACCACGGAGGATCCGAGCCGTGCCCTCGGTGCGACCCGGATCCGGTCACATCCCCGTCCAGGAGCCCCCATGTCGCACCCCACCTCGAGCCCCGCCCCCGCCCCGGCGGCACAGAGCACCCGGATCCCCGCCCCGAAGGCCCTCGCCGCGTCCCTCGAGGACGCGATGCACGCCAAGGCCACCGCGCCGCTGGACCGCATGTTCCTGCTCACCCTCTCGGGCGGCGGGTTCATCGCCCTCGGCTTCATCGCCATGATCACCTCGCAGCAGGGCATGGCGGACTGGCCCGTCGGCCTCGCCAAGGTGCTCGGCGGCACCGTCTTCGCCATCGGCCTCGGCCTGGTCGTCATCAGCGGCTCCGACCTGTTCACCGGCACCACCCTGACCTCGATGCCGTGGCTGTCGAAGCGGATCACCACCGCGCGGATGCTCACCCACTGGGGCATCTCCCTGCTCGGCAACCTGATCGGCGCGGTGACCGTGGCGGTGCTCGTGATGCTCGCCGGCACCCACACCACCAACGGGTCGGCCTGGGGCCTGGTGGTCCTGAACCTGACGCAGGGAAAGCTCTCCCACGACTGGCATCAGGCCTTCGTGCTCGGCGTCCTGGCGAACCTCGCCGTGTGCCTCGCGGTGTGGACCGCGACTGCGGGCACGACGGTGACCGACAAGCTCCTCGCCGTGACCGGCCCGCTCGTCCTGTTCGTCTCGACCGGTTTCGAGCACTCGGTCGCGAACATGTTCCTGCTCCCGATGGGTCTGCTCGTGAAGTACGGCGCGGGCGACGGCTTCTGGGCCGGGGAGGCGGTGCGGGCGGCCGGCGTCGACCGCGGCGACTTCGCCGCGATCACGGTCGGCGCGGTGGTCTGGGACAACCTGATCCCGGTGATCCTGGGCAACATCGTCGGCGGCGCCGTGCTCGTCGGCGCCTACTTCTGGACCATCTACCGCCGCCGGGAGGGGTCCGCCGCCTGAGCCCCGTGTCGCCCCGTGAACGCGTGTGCGCGGACCGGCGTCACCCCGCTCACACTCCTCCGGGGGAGGGCATTAACGCGTATACAGTGGTGCGGAAATCCTGGCGGTCCGGGGAGACCCTCGCCGCCCTGCAGACGATCGGCGCCGCCGCGCCACGAGACCGAGGTGCGATGTCCTCCAACCCGCAGCCCTTCCGCCTGGCCGTCGTCGGCGCCGGACCTGCCGGCGTCTACGCCGCCGAGACCCTCCTGCGCACCCAGCAGGTCAAGGACGGCGAGCTCGAGGTCGCGATCGACCTCTTCGACCGCTTCCCGGCCCCCTTCGGCCTGATCCGCTACGGCGTCGCCCCCGATCACCCGCGCATCAAGGGCATCATCACCGCGCTGCACCGCATCCTCGGCCGGGGCGACATCCGCTTCCTCGGCGACGTCGAGTTCGGCACCGACCTGACCGTCGAGGATCTCCGCACCCACTACGACGCGGTCATCTTCGCGACCGGCGCCCTCAAGGACGCGGACCTCGACGTGCCCGGTATCGAGCTCGAGGGCTCCTTCGGCGCGGCCGACTTCGTGGCCTGGTACGACGGCAACCCCGATTACCCCCGCACCTGGGAGCTCGACGCCGAGCACGTCGCCGTGATCGGCAACGGCAACGTCGCCCTCGACGTCGCCCGGGTGCTCGCCAAGAGCGCCGACGAGCTGCTGCGCACCGAGATCCCCGCGAACGTCTACGACGGGCTGAAGGCCGCGGCCACCACCGACGTGCACGTCTTCGGGCGCCGCGGCCCCGCGCAGACCAAGTTCTCCCCGCTCGAGGCGCGCGAGCTCGCGCACCCGACGGGTCTCCAGGTGGTCATGGACCCGCGCGACCTCGAGCAGATCACCGAGGCCGAGTGGGAGACCATCCGGGCGGACAAGCGCACCGACCAGATCGTGCAGACCTTCGTGGGCTGGACCGAGGAGCAGCAGCGCCGCGAGGCCGCGGGCGAGGCGCCGACGGACGCGCACGGCGGCCCGGTCTCCCGCCGCCTACACCTGCACTTCTGGCATCGCCCCGTCGAGGTCCTCGGCGAGGACGGAGCCGTCACCGGCATGCGCTTCGAGCGCACCCGCCTCGACGCCGACGGCCGCCTCGAGGGCACCGGCGAGTTCGTCGACTACGAGCTCGGCGCGGTCTACCGGGCGGTCGGCTACCACGGCTCCGAGCTGCCCGGGCTCCCCTACGACGCCGCCCGCGGCGTGGTGGTCAACCGGGCCGGGCGCGTCACCGAGGCCGACGGCACGGTCATCCCCGGCGTCTACGCGAACGGCTGGATCAAGCGCGGACCCGTCGGCCTGATCGGTGCGACCAAGTCCGATGCGATCGAGACCATCACCTGCCTGCTCGAGGACATCGCCGCGGGCACCCTCGCCGCCGCCCCCGAGCGCGAGGCCGATGCGATCCTGTCGCTGCTCGAGGAGCGCGGCGTGCCGTACACCACCTGGGACGGCTGGATGGCGCTCGACGAGCACGAGAAGGCCCTCGGCGCCGCGGCCCTCGACGCCGACGGCGAGCCGCGGGCCCGCATCAAGGTCGTGGACCGCGAGGAGATGGTGCGGGTCTCGCGCGACGGCGCTCCGCTGCCCTCGAACGCCTGAGCCGCGCGCAGACGTCGCCGGCATCCCGCCACCACAGGGGCCGGGGGTCGGACCGGAGAACCGGTCCCGGCCTCCGGCCCCTGTGTGAATCCCGGAACAGCGCACCCCGCACACGGTCCCCGTCGGGCCCGAGCGCCTATAGTGGAATGACCATTCCACAACGAGAGGCACCCTGATGCTCACCGTGACCTATGACCGCTTCGGCGAACCCGCCGATGTCCTCCGCACCGCCGCCGTCGACTCCCCGACCCCGGGTGCCGGCGAGGTTCTGCTGCGGATGCTCCTGAGCCCGATCCACCATCACGACCTGTGGACGATTCGCGGCACCTACGGCGTCCGCCCCGCGCTCCCCTCCGGCGCGGGCAGCGAGGGCGTCGCCGTGGTGGAGGCCCTCGGGGAGGGCGTCGAGGGGCTCGCCGTCGGCGACCGGGTCGCCGCGAGTGCAATTTCCGGTGCCTGGGCGGAGCTCGTCACGGCCCGCGCCTCCTCGCTGATCCCGCTGCCCGCCGAGCTCCCGGACGAATCCGCCGCCCAGCTCGTGGCCATGCCCTTCAGCGCCGTCTCCCTGCTCGAGCACCTCGATCTCGCGCCCGGAGAGGTCCTCGTGCAGAACGCAGCGACCGGGGCCGTCGGCCGCCTCGTCGCCCAGTTCGCCCGGATCCGCGGGATCCGCGTGATCAGCCTCGTGCGGCGCGGCAGCGGCGTCGAGGAGCTCGCCGCGCAAGGCATCGGCGACGTGGTCGCCACCGACCGGGAGAACTGGCAGGAGGAGGCCCGCACCCTGATCGGCGACGCGCGCGTCGCGGCGGGCCTGGACTCCGTGGGCGGCGACGCGGCGGGCCAGGTGCTCTCGCTGCTCGGGGACGGCGGCCGCCTGGTGGTCTTCGGGGCGATGGGCGGCTCGACCATGGCCCTCCCTTCCGGGCCGATCATCTTCCGGAACCTGAGGGTCGAGGGGTTCTGGGGCTCCCGGGTCTCGCAGGAGATGTCCCCTGAGGTGCGGCGCCGGCTCATCGGCGAGATCCTCTCCGGCCTGCTCTCCGGCGAAGTCACCTTGCCGGTCGCGGCCACCTTCGCGCTGGACGAGGTCACCGCGGCCGTGGCTGCCTCGCTGACCGACGGCCGACAGGGCAAGGTGCTGCTGCGCCCGTGAGTGGCGCCTCGGGGCCCCGTCGGCCCCGGGCCGCGAGGAGCCCCGCCGGCATCACACCCGACGGGGCTCCTGCATTCCGCCTCCCGCTCACGCAGGATGCGGGCGGCGACGTCAGTCGTCGGTGACCGTGACGACCACCGGGATGTTGCCCCGGGTGGCGTTCGAGTACGGGCACACCTGGTGCGCGGCATCGGCCAGCGCCTGGGCGGTGTCGTGGTCGAGCTCCGGGATGACCACCTCGAGCTCGACGGCGAGCGAGAATCCGCCGGAATCCTCGGAGCCGATGGTCACGCGGGCACCGACGCTCGAGCCGTCGATCGCGACCTTCTGCTGCCGGGCGACGGCCTGCAGGGCGGAGTGGAAGCAGGCGGAGTACCCGGCGGCGAAGAGCTGCTCGGGGTTGGCGCCGGCGCCAGTGCCGCCCATGGCGGTCGGGACGGCGAGGTCGAAGGCGAGATCCGACTCGGCGACATCGACGTGGCCGTCGCGGCCGCCGCCGGTGGCCAGGGCTTCGGTGGTGTAGAGGGGCTTCATGGCAGGTTCTCCTTCAGTCGAGATACGAGAGGGCGGCATCGAGGGCGGCGAGCGCCGACCGCGTGTCCACCCGGGTCATGACCAGGGCGCTGACGATCAGCGCGACGCAGGTCTCGGCGAGCCGCAGCTGCTCATCGGCCGGCCAGCCGGGGTACCGAGCAGCGGCCCCACGGAAAAAGGCGGCGAGGAGCTCGGCACGGTAGGCGCGCACCGCCTCGGCGATGCCGTCGTCCCGGGCGAGGCCCGAGCACGCGGTGTTCACCAGGAGGCAGCCGTCGGGGACGGCGCGGCCGGACGGGTCCGCGAGGATCTCGCGGGCGGAGCGGAAGTACGCCTCGAGGGCACCGGGAGCGACATGCTCCACCTGGAACCCGACGAGCCCGGGGCGCACGACGTGCTCGAGATAGTCCTCCACCGCGGCATCGAACAGGCCGCGCTTGGAGCCGAAGGCGTGGTAGAGGCTGCTGGCGTTGAGGCCGGTGGCCTGCTGGAGCGCCGCGAGGGACGCTCCGTCGAAGCCCTCATGCCAGAAGACGTCGCGCGCGGAGCGCACGGCGTCCTCATGGACGAAACCCGCTTGTCGCCCCACGCCGCTCTCCTCTCCGCAGTGCGCATCGCACGGGTGGTGCGATGCCACGGCCCACACTATACTGAAATGACTATTCCACAACCCCCACCCCGGAGGCCCTCGTGCTCGTCCTCGGTTCCGTCCTGGCCCTCGCCGCGGCCGCGCTCCACGTCGTCATCTTCCGCCTGGAGTCGCTCGCCTGGGGCGGGCCCCAGGCGCAGAAGGTGTTCGGCGCGCAGAGCCCGGAGGAGATCGCCGCGACCCGCGCCCTGGCCTTCAACCAGGGCTTCTACAACCTGTTCCTCGCCGTGCTCGCGGCGCTCGGCGCGGTGCTGGTCCTCGCGGGCGGCGTGACGGTCGGGGCCACGCTGTCGCTCGCGGGGACGGGCTCGATGCTCGCCGCCGCGACCGTGCTGCTGCTGAGCTCGCCCGCGCACCGCGCGGCCGCCGTGAAGCAGGGCGGGCTGCCGCTGCTGGCCGTGATCGCCACGGTCCTCGGCCTGCTGCTGCGCTGAGGCCGGGGGCCGCGCGGGAGGCCTCAGCGGCGGATCGAGGCCAGGTGGTCGGCGATCCGGTCGACCGCGTCGGCGAGCACATCGGCCTGCGGCAGGGTGACCAGCCGCAGATGGTCCGGCTCGGGATAGTTGAAGCCGGTGCCGTGGTTGACCAGCAGCTTCTTGGAGCGGAGCAGGTCGTAGGCGAACTGCTCGTCGTCCTCGAGCCGGTACATCTCGCGGTCGATGCGCGGGAACATGTAGAGCGCCCCGGAGGCCTTCACGACGCTCACGCCGTCGATCGCGCTGAGGCCCTCGTAGGCGACGTCGCGCTGCTCGCGCAGCCGCCCGCCCGGGAGCAGCAGCTCGCCCACGCTCTGATAGCCGCCGAGCGCGGTCGCCACGACGTGCTGTGCCGGGACGTTCGGGCACAGGCGCATGTTCGAGAGCACGTCGAGGCCCTCGATGAAGCTGGTCGCATGCTCCTTCGGGCCGTAGAGCGCCATCCAGCCGGCGCGGAAGCCCGCCACCCGGTACGCCTTGGACAGGCCGTTGAAGGTGATCGTGAGCAGGTCCGGGGCGAGCTTCGCGACATGGGTGTGGACCGCGTCGTCATAGAGGATCTTGTCGTAGATCTCGTCGGCCAGGATCATCAGCCCGTGCTTGCGGGCCACCTCGACGATATCCCGCAGCACGTGCTCGGGATAGACGGCGCCGGTGGGGTTGTTGGGGTTGATGACGACGATCGCCTTGGTGCGCGGCGTGACCTTGTCGGCGATGTCGGAGACGTCGGGCCACCACTGCTGCTCCTCGTCGCAGCGGTAGTGCACGGCGCGGCCGCCGGCGAGCGCGATCGAGGCGGTCCACAGCGGGTAGTCGGGCGCGGGCACGAGCACCTCGTCACCGTCGTCGACGAGCGCCTGGCAGGTCATCTGGATCAGCTCGGAGACGCCGTTGCCGAGGTAGATGTCGTCGAGCTCCATGCCCGGCATGCCCTTGGTCTGGTAATACTGCGCGACCGCGCGGCGGGCCGGGAGGATGCCCTTGGAGTCGGAGTAGCCCTGGGCGGTGGGCAGGTTCCGGATCATGTCGACGAGGATCTCGTCGGGCGCCTCGAAGCCGAAGGGCGCGGGGTTGCCGATGTTGAGCTTGAGGATCTTGTGCCCCTCGGCCTCCATGCGGGCTGCCTCGGCGGGGACCGGTCCTCGGATCTCGTAGCACACATCGCGCAGCTTCGAGGACTGGGTGAAGATCATCGGTCGGCTCCTGCCGTCTCGGAGGGGAGAGGCCAGGGTAGCCCCGCAGGAAGCAGGCGCAGCAGGTGCCCGGATGCTGGCGCGCGGGCCAGCCTTGACGCCGCGGCGGAGGGGGTTTACTTTCGAGGCGTAAGTAAATGGTCGGATCGACCAGCGACGGTCCCGGTCCCCGACCCCGCCACCCCCTGCAGTCCCCCGATCAGGAAGAGCGCCGATGCCTGCCGATCCCCGCACCCACCGCCTCCACCTCCGCGCGGCCGGGGTGTCCCTCGTGCTCGACACCACCGGCGGGCGCATCCCCGCGATCCTGCACTGGGGCTCGGACCTCGGCCCCCTCGACGCCTCGGGGCTCTCCGCCCTCTTCGCCGTCACCACCCCCGCGATCTCCAGCAACGGACCGGACGTGCCGCTGCGCACCGGCCTGCTCCCCCAGAACGCCGACGGCTGGCTGGGCCGACCGGGCCTGACCGGTGCCCGGGACGACGGCTCCGGCACCGCCCCGCGGCTCCGCGCCCTCGGCGTGCGGATCACCGAGGGCGGCGCCGCGCGCGACCTCGTCCCCGGCGCGGACGAGGCCGTCGAGACCGGCCCCGCGCTCGTGCGCTTCGATCTCGTCGACGAGGAGCTCCTCCTCGGGGCGCTGCTCGAGGTCGAACTGCTCCCCTCGGGGCTGGTGCGGGTCCGCGCCGAGGTCACGAACACCGGCTCCGACGCCTACACGGTCCAGCACCTCACCCCGGTGCTGCCGGTCCCGCTGGACGCCGATCAGATCCTCGACTTCGGCGGCCGCTGGACCAAGGAGCGCGCTCCCCAGCGGCGCGCCATGGTCACCGGCACGCACCTGCGCGAGAACCGGCGTGGGCGCACGGGGGCGGATGCCGCACACCTGCTGCACCTGGGGACCTCCGGCTTCGACTTCTCCTCCGGCGAGATCTGGGCCGTGCACACCGCCTTCTCCGGCAACCATGTCCACCTCGCCGAGCGGCTCTCCGCGGGGGTGCAGGTGATCGGCGGCGGCGAGCTGCTCCTGCCCGGCGAGGGCCGGCTCGACCCCGGCGCCTCCCTCGCCTCCCCGTGGCTGTACGGCGCCCACTCCGCCGCGGGCCTGGACGCGATCGCCCACCGCTTCCACGCGCACCTCCGCGCGCGGGAGGAGCACGGCGGCCTCCCCTATCCCGACACCCGCCGCCCCGTCACCCTCAACGTCTGGGAGGCCGTCTACTTCGACCACGACCTCGCCGTGCTCTCCGAGCTCGCCGACCGCGCTGCGGACCTCGGCGTCGAACGCTTCGTGCTGGACGACGGCTGGTTCGGCTCGCGCCGCGACGACTCCACCGGGCTCGGCGACTGGACCGTCTCGCAGGAGGTCTGGCCCGATGGCCTGGGCCCGCTGATCGATCACGTGACGGGCCTCGGGATGCAGTTCGGGCTGTGGTTCGAGCCGGAGATGATCAGCCCCGACTCCGATCTCGCCCGCGCCCACCCCGACTGGATCATGGCCCCGTCCCCCGCGCGGATGCCGCTGCCGGCCCGGCACCAGCAGGTCCTGAACCTCTCGATCCCCGCCGCGTGGCAGCACATCCACGACGCGATCGACGCCCTGCTGACCGAGTACGACATCGCGTACATCAAGTGGGACCACAACCGCGACCTCGTCGAGGCCGCGACCCAGGCCACCGGCGCCGCGGCCGTCCATGCGCAGACCCTCGCGCTGTACCGGCTGTGGGACAGCCTCAAGGCCGCTCATCCGAGTCTCGAGATCGAGTCCTGCTCCTCGGGCGGCGCCCGCGTCGACCTCGGCATCCTCGAGCGCGCGGACCGGATCTGGGTCTCCGACTGCATCGACCCGCTCGAGCGCGCGACCATGAACCGCTGGACCGCCCAGCTGGTGCCGCTCGAGCTGATGGGCAGCCACATCGCCTCGGGGGCCTCCCACACCACCGGCCGGCTGCATTCGCTCTCCTTCCGCGCCGCGAGCGCCCTGCTCGGCCATCTCGGCATCGAATGGGATCTGCGCCAGGCGAGCGACGCGGAGCTCGAGGAGCTGCGCACCTGGATCGCCCTCCACAAGGAGCACCGCGACCTGCTGTTCACGGGCGACCTGGTCCGCGCCGATCGCGGCCAGGACAGCATCTGGATCACCGGGGTGCTCTCCCCCGCCCGCGATCGCGGCCTGTTCACCGTGACCGCCGTCGACACCCCCGACATCGCCCCCGTCGGCGCCCTGCGCCTTCCCGGGCTGGACCCGGAACGCCCCTACCGGGTGCACCTGCACCGGATCGGCCCGGCGCCCACGGGGTACACCTGGCCCGCCTGGGCGCGGCAGGGCGTCGACCCCGCCGCCGACGGCCGCGGCCGCGGCTACGGGCCGCCCGAGCTCATCGACCACATGGACGTCCCCGGCTCCGTGCTCGTGCGCACGGGCCTCGCCGCCCCCGTCATGGCTCCCGAGACCGCCTTCCTGCTCGAGGTCGAAGCGCTCCCCTCGGGCTCGCCTCGACCCTGACCCCACCGACCCCCACCCACCCCGGAGAGAGGACGACGATGTCCACCATCACCACCGAGGCGGATCCGCCGCGGGGCACCGCCCCGTCGGCCCCCCGCCGACGCCACCGGAAGGACGACACGAAGCTGGCGCTGCTGTTCATCGCGCCCGCCTCGCTCGGCCTGCTGGTCTTCCTGGTCTGGCCGCTGCTGACCGGGCTGTACTACTCGTTCACCGAGTACACGACGCTGACCCCGCCGCAGTGGGTGGGCCTGGACAACTACAGCCGACTGCTCACCGACCCGGTCTTCTGGAACTCGCTGAAGGTGACGGTCTGGTACGTCATCCTCAACATCGGCATCCAGACGATCGTGGCGCTGGTGATCGCCGTGCTCATGCAGCGGCTGACGCAGTCCACCGTGCTGCGCTCCCTGGTGCTCGCCCCGTACCTGGTCTCCAACGTGGTCGCCGCGATCGTGTTCCTGTGGATCCTCGACACCCAGCTGGGCATCGTCAACATCTTCCTGCAGGGGATCGGCTTCGACCCGATCTCCTTCTGGGCCAACGAGACCTGGGTGATCCCGACGGTCGCCCTGGTGAACGTGTGGCGGCACATGGGCTACACCGCGCTGCTGCTCTTCGCGGGCCTGCAGTCGATCCCCGCCCACCTCTACGAGGCCGCGCGCACCGAGGGCGCCGGGGAGATCGCGATGTTCCGCCGCATCACCCTGCCGCTGCTGCGCCCGATCCTCGCGCTGGTGCTGATCATGACGATCATCGGGTCCTTCCAGGTGTTCGACACCATCTCGGTCACCACCCAGGGCGGCCCCGCCGACGCCTCGAAGGTGCTGCAGATGTACATCTACGAGAACGCCTTCGCCCAGTACGAGTTCGGCTACGCCTCCGCGCTGTCCGTCGCGCTGCTGGTGATCCTCATGGTGATCACCTTCGCGCAGTACTGGATGAGCCGTGCCGGCCAGTCGGACCTGGACTGAGAGGAGAGTGCGATGACCACGACGTCGATGGCGCACCGCCCCCGCCGCGCGATCCCCTGGGGGAAGATCGCGGCCTGGGCCGTGATGGTGATCTTCCTGCTGATCACCCTGTTCCCCTTCTACTGGATGCTGCGCACCGCGCTGTCCAGCAACAACGCCCTGGCCACGGATCCCGCGAGCCTGTTGCCCGTGGGTCTGAACACCGGCGGTTTCGAGCGGGTCTTCGGCCTGCAGGACGTGGAGACCGCGATCTCGCAGGGCGGCTCGGGCGCCTCGATCAACTTCTGGCGCTACCTGCTGAACTCGGTGATCGTGGCGACCACGATCACCGTGGTGCAGACCTTCTCCTGCGCGATGGCGGCCTACGCCTTCTCGCGGCTGCGCTGGCGCGGGCGGGACACGGTCTTCCTGATCTTCCTCGGCTCGCTGATGATCCCGCAGATCTTCACCCTGCTGCCCAACTTCATCCTCATCAAGAACCTGGGCCTGGTGGACACGCTGCTGGGGATCATGCTGCCCACGCTGTTCATCTCGAGCTTCGCGATCTTCTTCCTGCGCCAGTTCTTCAACAACATCTCCCGCGAGGTGGAGGAGGCGGCGCTGATCGACGGGGCGAGCAAGGCGCGGGTGTTCTTCACCCTGATCCTGCCGATGTCCTCGGCGCCGCTCGCGACGCTCGCGCTGCTGACCTACATGTCGGCCTGGAACGAGTACTTCTGGTCGCTGATGGTCTCCTACACCGACCAGTCCCGGGTGCTCACGGTGGCCCTCGGCGTCTTCCGCGCCCAGGCCCCGGGCACGGGACCGGACTGGTCCGGGCTGATGGCGGCGACCCTGGTCGCGGCCGCGCCCATGCTGATCCTCTTCGCGCTGTTCGCGAAGAAGATCGTGAACTCCATCGGCTTCAGCGGGATCAAGTGAGGTGCCCGAGATGACTGCATCGACCCACCACCCGCGCCGCGGCGGCCTGTCCCGTCGGCGCCTGCTCGCCGGTTCCGCGGCCCTCGCCGCCGGCGCCGCGGGCACCGTCTCGCTCGCCTCCTGCGGGACGAGCGCCGCCCCGCCCGGTGCCACCGAGATCGACTACTGGCTGTGGGACGCGAACCAGCTGCCCGCCTACTCCGCCGCGATCGACGCCTTCATGGCGCAGAACCCCGACGTCTTCGTGCGCGTCACCCAGCTGGGCTGGGACGACTACTGGACGAAGCTCACGGCGGGCTTCGTCGCGGGCGCCGGCCCCGACGCCTTCGCGGACCATCTGGCCCGCTATCCCGAGTTCGTGAAGCTCGGGGTGATCGCCCCGCTCGACGACCTCGCACCGCTCGCCGAGGTCACCGCCGACCGTTTCCAGGACGGTCTGCAGGAGCTGTGGACCGGGCAGGACGGGAAGCGGTACGGCATCCCCAAGGACTACGACACCATCGCCGTGCTCTACGACAAGAACATGCTCGAGGAGGAGGGGCTTTCGGAGGAGGACCTCGCGGGCCTCGACTGGAATCCCGAGGACGGCGGCTCCTTCGAGCGCCTGCTCGCCCGGCTCACGGTCGACGAGAACGGTGTGCGCGGGGACGAGGACGGCTTCGATCCGACGCGCGTGGCGCGCTACGGCCTGGGCGCCGACGCCGGCATCGACTACGTCGGCCAGACCTCCTGGTCAGCCTTCGCGCTCGCCACGGGGTGGACCTTCACCGACGCCGACACCTGGGGCACCGCCTTCCACTACGACGACGACCGCTTCGCGGCGACGATGGACTGGTACTTCGGCCTCGTGGACAAGGGGCTCTTCCCGCCCTTGGGCATGTTCGGGGACTCCAGCCCCCTGCAGACCCAGGTGCAGTCGGGCCGGGCCGCCCTGGGGCTGGCGGGCTCGTGGATGATCACCACCTGGGCGAACCTCGAGGGCGTGGACCTCGGGATCGCCCCGCTGCCCACGGGACCGGCGGGCACGCCGATGTCGATGTTCAACGGTCTCGGCGACTCGATCGCCGCGCAGTCGGAGCACCAGGAGGAGGCGTCGCGGCTGATCGCCTTCCTCGCCTCCGACGAGGCGCAGCAGATCATCGGCGACCGCGCCCCGTTCTTCCCCGCGACGGACGTCGGCACCGAGGCGGCCATCGCCTCCTACGCCGAGCGGGGCCTGGACGTCACCGCCTTCACCGACCGGGTGGAGGCCGGGGAGACGGGCCTGTACCCGCTGGTGGAGAACTCCGCGGCGATCGCGTCGATCATGCAGCCGGCCTTCGACGAGTGCTGGATGCGGCGGATCGGCGGCGCGGACTTCGCCGCCTACAACGAGCGGGTCAACGCCCTGTTCGGCTGAAGGGATCGCGCGACGTCGCGGTCATCGGGGTCAGGCGGGCACGCCCACGTGCTGCTGGATCGCGATGACCGCGGCGCCGCGCGCCCAGTCGTCGAAGTCGCCGGAGAGCAGCCGGATCACCAGATCCCGCTGGACGGGGTGCACCGCGGTGCGCAGCACCTCCTCGAAGAGCCCGTCGGCCTCGCGCACGAGGTCGACGGTCTCGCCGCCGATGAGCAGGGCCTCGGGATCCAGCACCGCGACCAGCGCGGAGGCGGTCCGGGCGAGGTCGCGGGCGAGATCCGCGACGAGGCCTCGAGCCCCCGGCTCCTCCGCGCGCAACAGCTCGCGGAGCGCCTCGAGCCCGTCCTCGGGGGTGAGGAGGCCGCGGCGGCGTGCCGCGTCGAGCAGGGCGTCCAGGCGCGCCACCTCTCCGAGGGTGAGGACGGCGCCGTCGGGCCCGACCCGCGCGGGCAGCTGCTCGGTGAGCCCCGCGAGATGGCTGCGCCCCTCGACGAGGCGACCGTCGATCACGCTGCCGATCGCGACGCCGGCGCCGACGGTGAGCACGCAGAAGGAGCGGTAGGCGCGGCCCACCCCGAACCAGTGCAGGCCCTGCACCATCGCGAAGAGGTCGTTCTCGACGGTCACGGGGAGGCCGAGGCGCGCCCCGAGGAGCCCGCCGACGTCCACCGGCTCGTCCCAGTGCAGGAGCGAGGACGAGAGCACCGAGCGCCGCCCGGCGACGCGGGCACCGAGGCTCACCCCCACCCCGATCACCCGCGGATGGGCCGCGACGAGCGCCTCGACCGGGGCGCTGATCGCCTCGAGCAGGTCCTCGGGGCCGGACGCCGCATGCGGGAGCACGAGCTCCTCGAGCCGGTTGCCGCGCACGGTGGTGACCACGGCGTGGATCTCGTCGGCCGTCGCCTTGACCCCCACGAAGCGCGGCCCGAGGTTCTCCTCGATGTCGAGCGGCTCCTGCGGGCGCCCCTTCGCGAGCGGCACCGTGTCCAGCGGGTGCAGGTGCCCGCCCTCGAGCAGGTCGCGCGTGACGCGGGTGACGGTCGGCGCCGAGAGGCCGAGGCGCGCGGAGAGGCCGCTGCGGGAGCGGGGCCCGAAGCGCAGCAGATCCCGGTACACCGCGCGGGCGCTGTCCCCGCCGAGGTCATGGGCTTCCTGCCGCGAGCTGTTCATCCGCTGAGGATATCGGCGCGAAGGTGACCGACGCCGCCGCCTCTGCCATGCTTCCGGGGAAGACACCACAAGTTCAGGGGGATCGATGAGCGAGACCAGCACGACCGCGCGCCACGAGCAGGACCAGGATCCGGTGGTGGTCTACACCGCCTACGAGATCGACTTCATGCTGGGGCTGCGCGACACCGAGAGCGGGCGCATCACGCGGGAGCAGATCGGGCTGCGCTCCGCCCCCGAGGAGGCGCGGGAGTTCGTCACGGCGGCGGTGTCCTCGGGGCTGCGCGCCCGCGGCAAGGTCGAGCGCTCCGGCGAAGGGCAGTGGGCGCTCGGCGAGGAGGGCCAGATCGTGGCGACCGCCCTGACCTCCGCGGACCGCTGGCTCGGGATCGCGCTCTCGGAGGGCCCCGCGATGCGGATGGCCTTCGTCGTCAAGGCGGACCGGGCGGTCCTCATGCTCACCCAGGACGAGCTGGACTCCTTCCAGGTCACCGCCCTGCCGGACCCGGCGGTCGTCCCGGACTCCATCGCCGACATCGTCAACGCCTTCCTCGACGACGGGGCCGAGCGCACCGTCTCGCTGCGCCGCACCGACCTCGCGGACCCGTCGGAGCAGGTGCCGATGATGATGCACGTCGAGTCGAGCGGCGCCTGGCGGCTCGGGCACCTGCCGCTGGACGAGGAGGGGGTCCTGAGCGTCTCCGACCTGCCGCGCGACAAGGTCGCCGCGGCGGTCGCGGCGCTGTGGGACGAGGGCACGAGCGCGGCGCCCGCCCGCTGAGCGGAGTTTTCGCCGCGCCTCAGGGGCGCGCGCGGTCGGCGCGGGAGGCGCGCAGCCGGTCGCGCAGGTCCCGGTAGGCGCGGCGCAGCCGCACGATCAGCCAGATGCCGAGGCCGAGGAGCACGAGGGCCAGCACCGCCGCGAGCGCGGGCAGCAGGATCGTGAGCAGACCCATCACCACCGCGGCGACGTCCTCGCCGGTGGAGACCAGCGCATTGCTGACCGGCTCCGGGGAGACGTTGACGACCGCCCGGGCGGTGGCCTTCGCCGAGTGCGCCCCGAAGGCCGTGGCCGCGCCCAGCACGGCCATGACGATCGCGGTGGTGGTGTCCGTCTCGCCGCCGAGCAGGAAGCCGATCGCACCGCCCGCGATCGGCCGGACCACGGTGTGCAGCTGGTCCCAGAAGGAGTCGAGGAAGGCGATCTTGTCCGCCGCGAGATCGACCACCAGCAGGATCCCGGTGATCACCAGCAGATCGGTGCGCTGGAGGACGCCCGGCACCTGCTCCAGGTCGAACAGCCGCCCGGACAGGCCGAGCAGGAAGATCATGAAGTAGGGACGGATCCCGCTCACCCAGCCGGAGCCGAGGGTCATCATCAGCGCTTCCACGGGCGCTCCTTCCGGGGATGGGGTCGGGTCGCCTCAGCGGCGGGGGTGCCGGGCGAGCTCCCGCTCGTGCAGCTCCCGGCGGAGCCCGCGGACGTCCTCCCCCGTCGGCCGGGAGTAGGACCAGATGTGCCGGTCGAAGGCCGGCATGAGCACGCGCGAGCCGTCGCGCAGGCGCAGCGCCGCGGTGAGCCAGTGCACCGGATGCACCACCCGGGACTCGATCGCGAGGATCTCGTCCCAGGGCACGCGCCGGGAGCGCAGCGCACCGACCACGAGCAGGGAGTCCTCGCCGATCTCGACGCGGGCGCGGGCGGTCGCGAGCGCCACCCAGGCGAAGCGCAGTCCGAGCAGGCCCACGATCAGGGCGAGCAGCGCGAGGGTGAGCATGAGAAGGAGCCGGCCGATGTCCGGGGAGTGCCCCTCCGGCACGGTCAGCCAGACGGCGATCACCCCGATCAGCGCCGCGAGGGCGACACCGAGGGCGAGCACCCCGATGGCGCCCCGCAGCAGCGTGTCGCGCATGGCGGCGGCGGGCAGCAGCGCCCGCACCTGTCGGTTGCCTCCCCCGGGGCGGCGGCGGGGACCGTCGAGCTGCGCGACCATCCGCTCGACGGTCGCGCTGCTGCGCGAGTAGTCGGGCAGGGCCGTGCGCGGGCCCGTCTCGGGGCCGATCTGCCGGGGGATGGTCATGCTCCCAGCGTACGCACAGCGGCCGGGAGTCGCAGGCGTCCGACGGAGTCGTACAGTGCGGGGCATGTCCTCCCCCGGATCCAGCTCCTCGCCCCGCTTCCGCCGCCCCGCCCCGCTGTTCGCCTCCACGGCCGAGGCGATCCCCGGCGAGCCCGATCCGGCGGCGTCGACGGATCTTGCCCACGACTCCGCGGCCGCCCTGCTCGACGGCGTGTTCCACAGCTCCGACCCGGAGGTGGTGGAGCGGGTGCTGCGCCTGGCCGCCGAGGACGGCCTCTCGGATCTCGCCGCCCTCTGGTCGGGCTCGCCGGCCACCTCCCTGCCGGGCGCGCTGTGGCGGCTCTACGTGCTGCACACCTGGGTGCGCCAGAGCGGCGAGGACGTGGTGCGCCGGTACCGAGCGGGCTCCCGCACGATCCCCGGGCTGCGCTATCTCTCGGGCTTCGCCGAGCCCCCGGACGTGGAGCAGGTGCAGCGGACGATGGACGACATCCTGCGCGGAGCGTTCACCGGCGACCTGGGGCTCGCGCTGCGCCGCGCCGGGGCGGTCGCGACGCTGGTCGCCCACGGCACCGCCCAGCTGGCCGACGAGGACCCCGACGACCGGCGCACGCGGCAGGCCGAGCGCCTGCTCTCCACCGGCGAGGAGCTGACGGCCGCGGGACGCCAGGCGGAGGCCGGCCACCTGGAGTGAGCCGGCCGCGGCGTGGCGCTCGTCATGCCCACCGACCTGCGACCCTGCGCCGGGGGGCCACGTGCCCTACGATGGCCGGGCGCCGGGCCGCGGTTGCCCCGGGCTCCAACATTTGCCGCTTCGAGCGGCCTTCGCGCCGACAGGCGCATCCCGGTCCGGCGCCTCAGCTTCACCATCCGTCAGGACCGCCCGTCAGGGCCGTGAGAGCGCCGCGGGCGCGAGGAGGGACGAAGATCGGTGGCGTTCTTCGCGCGGCGGATCGAGCGCCCGATGTACGACCTCTTCGGCGAGCTTGCCGAGCTGCTGGTCCAGTCCGCGGACACCCACTCGAAGCTCATCGGCCAGGGGCACCGCGATCGCGTGCGCATCGCGCCGCGCCTGCACGACCAGTCCACGCGCGCCGAGGAGCTCACCCGGCGCATCGCCCAGCGTCTCGCGGAATCCCTGGTCACCCCCTATGAGGCCGAGCTGCTGTACGACCTCGCGCTCACCATGGCCGACACCCTCGACGCGATGGAGCACACCGGCGAGCTGCTCGCCGGGACCCGCGTCGGCACCCTCCCCACGCCGCTGCTGGAAGCCGCCACCGGCATCGAGCGGGCGGCCGAGCTGACCGTCTCCGCCTCGTGGAAGCTGAGCGCGGTGAGCGAGATGGGCGACTACTATCCGCAGACCCGCAAGCTCAAGCGCCAGGGCGATCGCCTCGTGCGCCAGGCCCTCGCGGAGCTGTACCGGCGCGGCGGCGCGGCGGGCGAGGTGCTCCCCCTCCACGACGTCGCCCTCTCCGTCCGGCGCACCCTCGAGCTGCAGGAGCAGACGGCGCGCATCGTCGACCTGTTGCGCGTGAAGGACTCCTGAGTGAGCCCCCTCCTGCTGAGCCTGGTGGTGCTGCTGGCTCTCGTGATGGCCTACTACAACGGCTTCCACGACGCCTCGAACGCCGTCTCCACCGCGATCACCACCCGCTCGCTGCGGGAGTCCACCGCGCTCGGCATGGCCGCGATCCTCAACCTGCTGGGCGCCCTGCTGGGCATGGCGATGATCGGCCTGTCGCTGCCCTGGGCGCTGCACCTGCTCGGCCTCGAGCCGCTCGCCGCGCAGCTGGTGGACGCCCCGGACGTCCTCGCCCTCTGCCTGCTGGCGATCATCACGGCGACCCTCGCCTGGGAGGTCCTCACCTGGTGGATGGGCATGCCCTCCTCCACCTGGCACTCGTTCTTCGGCGGTGTGCTCGGGGTCTCGCTCATCGTCGGATCGTCCGCCCCCTGGGGGCGGTTCGCGACGATCCTCGCGATCTCCGTGGTGGGCCCGCTGCTGGCGATCGGGATCTCCTTCGCGGTGATGCAGGCCCTGCTCGCCCTGATCCGAACCCAGCGGGTCCGGATCGACCACGTGCGCTTCGCGCAGACCGTGACGGCGGGGCTCGTCGCGACCGGGCACGGCATCGCCGACTCGCGCATCCCGCTCGCCGTCGTCGCGATCGCCGTGATCCCCCTCGGTCTGCCGACGGGCGCCTCGCTCGTGCTGATGCTGCCGATCGCCCTCGCGATGGCGGCGGGGACCTTCATGGGCGGGCACCGGATCATCCGCACCATCGGCCGCCGCCTCACGGACCTCTCCGCCTCCCAGGGGCTCGCCGCGGAGTCCACCTCGGCAGGGCTGATGGGGCTCGGTGCGATCGGGCTCGAGTTCCCCATGTCCTCCTCGCACAGCCTCGCCTCGAGCGTGATCGGGGCCGGCGTGGCGATGGGGCCGCGGCAGGTGCGCTGGAACGTCGCCCGGACCATGGTGGGCATCTGGGTGATGACCCCGATCGCGACGGCGGTGATCGCAGGATCGATCGCCGCGGTCCTGCGCGAGCTGCCCCTGGTCTGAGCTCCCGGCCTGAGCGCGGCCTGCAGGGACGGCCGGTAGGCTGGTCGCGCCCGTTGCCCGAAGGAGGCCCGATGTCCGACGCCGAGTCCACGCCGCCGAACGATCGCCGGCGGCCGTCCTACGGCCTGCCCGGCCCCGCGCAGCCCGGCCCGTCGGCCTCCGCGCCGTCCTTCCACTCGGCCTCCGCGCCCTCCGGCACCCCCGGTCCCGCTGCCCCCGACGGGTGGACCCCGGCCGTCGGACCGGTGACCGGTCCTCTGCCCGCCTCCGCGCCGGGTCCGTCCGCACCCGGTGCCCCGCGCCGTCGCCGCGGACTGTGGCCGCTGATCATCGGCCTGGTGCTGCTCGTGGTGGTCGCCCCGATCGCGACGATCGGCGGGCTGCTCTGGGGCGTCGGCGCCGTGGTCGACGACATCGGCGGCCAGCCGATCCCGATCGAGGCCTCCGGCACGGACGTCGAACTCGGCTCGGGCCAGATGGTGATGGTCTACGTGCCCGCGGCGGATGTCGCGACGGCGGAGTGCACGGCCCAGTCCGCGACCCCGGGGGCGATCTCGCAGGCCCCGTCCTCGGGCGAGGTCCAGCTCGCCGACGGGACCGTCTACGAGCAGCGCTTCGGCGTGGTCGCGGTCGAGGAGACCACCGCGACCCTCAGCTGCACGGGCACGGAGGGCGCCGTCTACCTCGGCCCCATCGGCGTCTTCGGCGTCGCGGTGCCGATGCTCGTGGGCCCGATCATCGGGGTCGTCGCGGGCCTCGTCGGGCTGGTGCTGACCATCGTCGGCATCGTCCTGCTCGTGCGCAGCCGCCGCAGCTGATCGGCGCGTCCCGTCCTCCGGGCCATCGGCGTCGCGATCCCCGCTCCTGACCTACAGTGGCGCTGCGACCCCCAATGAGGATGGAGTGGTGATGATGCACCCCCGCGCCGGACAGAAGGCTCTTCCCGAGGATCTCGTCGACGTCGACGCCCTGCTCGACGCCTACTACGATCGCCACCCCGATGCGGACGACCCGGACCAGGCGGTGTCCTTCGGGACATCCGGGCACCGCGGCTCCTCCCTCGACACCCGCTTCACCGAGGACCACATCGCCGCGACCACGCAGGCGATCGTGGAGTACCGGGCGGCGCAGGGCATTCGTGGGCCCCTGTTCATCGGCCGCGACACCCACGCCCTCTCCCGACCGGCTTTCGACACGGCGCTCGAGGTCCTCGCGGGCAACGAGGTCTCCGTCCTGGTCGACGCCCGCGACGGCTACACCCCCACCCCGGCGGTCTCGCACGCGATCCTGGTCCACAACCGCGGGCGGTCTGCGGAGGATCCGGGCCGGGCCGACGGCATCGTCGTCACCCCCAGCCACAACCCGCCGCGCGACGGCGGCTTCAAGTACAACCCGCCCCACGGCGGCCCCGCCGGGTCCGACGCGACGGGCTGGATCGCCGATCGCGCCAACGCGCTGCTGCGCGGCGGCCTGCGCGAGGTCCGACGGGCGGGGCGCCAGAAGGCGCTCCAGGAGGCGGGTCGCTACGACTACCTGCACACCTACGTCGAGGATCTGCCGTCGGTCGTGGACCTCGACGCGATCCGCCGCGCCGGGGTCCGGATCGGCGCGGACCCGCTGGGCGGCGCGGCGGTGGACTACTGGGCCGAGATCAGCGAGATGCACGACCTCGACCTCACCGTCGTCAACCCCGAGGTCGACCCCCAGTGGGCGTTCATGACCCTGGACAAGGACGGCAAGATCCGCATGGACTGCTCGAGCCCGTGGGCGATGGCCTCGCTGCTCGAGAAGCGCGATCAGTACGACATCGCGACCGGCAACGACGCGGACTCGGACCGCCACGGCATCGTCACCCCGGACGCCGGCCTGATGAACCCCAACCACTACCTGGCGACCGCGATCCACTACCTGTTCGGCAACCGCCCCGAGTGGCCCGCCGCCGCGAAGGTCGGCAAGACCCTGGTCTCCTCGCGACTGATCGACCGGGTCGCCGAGTCGCTCGGCCGGGAGCTCTTCGAGGTGCCGGTCGGCTTCAAGTGGTTCGTCCCAGGCCTGATCGACTCCTCGGTCGGCTTCGGCGGGGAGGAGAGCGCGGGCGCGTCCTTCCTGCGCCGCGACGGCTCGGTGTGGACGACCGACAAGGACGGCATCATCCTCGCCCTGCTCGCCTCGGAGATGCTCGCAGTCACGGGCCGTTCGCCGAGCGTGCTCCACGGCGAGCTGGTCGAGCGCTTCGGCGCGAGCGCCTACTCCCGGATCGACGCCCCCGCGGATCGCACCCAGAAGGCGAAGCTCGCCGCGCTCAGCCCCGAGCAGGTCACCGCGACCGAGCTCGCGGGGGAGTCGATCACCTCGGCGATCACCGAGGCCCCCGCGGGCGGGGCGATCGGCGGGCTCAAGGTCTCCACCGAGTCGGCCTGGTTCGCGGCCCGGCCCTCCGGCACCGAGGACATCTACAAGATCTACGCCGAGTCCTTCCGCGGCGAGGAGCATGTGGCCCAGGTGCTGGAGTCGGCGAAGGAGCTGGTCGACGGCGTTCTCGCGGAGTGACGCGGACCCCCCTTGCGTCAAGGAACGGTCAAGGGGGCGCCAAGATCTCTTCCCTCACACCGGCGTGGCGGCGTCCACATCGGGGTTGCGCCCCCCGCAATTCCTGGGCACGATGCTTGCCGTAGGTAAAGGATCCGTACGGTAATATGCTCCGTCGGACCCACCGGGACGTCGCCGCACGCAGCTCAGATCTGCGATCAGGGAAGGGGGGATCCACGTTGTTGGGACTGCGCGCGCGCCTGTGCGCCGGATCCGCCGCCCTGCTCCTCGTCGTGCCCGCCGCGGCCGCTCCGGGCCTCGCCGATCCGGGCTCCGGACCCGATCGCCCCGCGAAGTCGGCCGCCTGCGACGACGGTTCCGCCCCGACGCCGGAGGCCGCGCGCGCGGGCGAGGCCGCTCAGTGCGCCGACGAGGGCGCGGTCGTGACCGAGTCCGAGGCCGAGGCCGAGGCGACGCCGGACGAGACGACGACGGAGACCGCCGAGCCGACGCCGGCCGAGACGTCGGAGCCGGTCCCGACGACGGATGAGGAACTCACCCCGTCCGTCCCGAGCAGTCCCACCCCGCCCCAGACGCTCCTCCCCTCGGAGTCCGCGACGCCCACCGAGGACGGGGAAGGGGCCGAGGCTCCGCCCACCGAGGAGCCGCCCACGGAGGAGCCGACGGCGACGGCGGAGCCCACGGAGGGAACGCCCACGAGCACTCCCCCGGACACCACCGCTCCCACCGAGAAGCCCTCCGCGACGCCGACGGACGAGACCACGCCGCCCGCTCCGGAGACGGATCCGGAGACCGAGGAGCCGGAGACGACCGACCCGGATGCCGAGCTGCAGCCCGCCCCGCCTCCGGAGACGGAGGACGAAGAGGCGGAGTCCGCCGCTGCCCCCGCCGCGGAGCGGCCCGAGGACTCGCCGGAGCCGGAGGACCCGTCCGTCGCACCCCCCGTCGAGGCGCCCTCGAGCACCTCCGGGGACGGCTCGGCCCCGGCCACCGACCAGTCCTCGGAGCAGTCCGAGGAGATCGTCGTGGTGCAGGACGAGGATCCCGCCACCCCTGCCCCGGCGTCGGCCTCCCCCGACCAGGGCGGTGGTCCGATCGTGCAGCTGCTGGGCGCGTTCACCGAGAACTCGAACTCCCCGTTCGGTCGCCTGCGCCAGGTGCTGATCGCCGCGCTGGGCATCGGCTTCCTCACCGCCGCCGGCTTCATCGGCGCCACCTGGCGTGGCCGGCAGGCTTCGATCCTGCGCTCGCGCGGCCGCGAGGGCTGACGCCCGCCCGCGCCCCGACCCTCAGCCCAGCCGCTCCCGCAGATGCTCGAGGATGCCCGGCAGACTGCGCCGCATGTGCCGGATCGTGCGGTCGAAGGCGGCCTGCCCCTCGTACCAGGGATCCTCCACCGCGATCTCCGTCTCGGGGGCGCTCTGCGGAGCCTTCGGGTCGAAGCGTCGCCACATCACGATCTCGGGCGCGTCCCCGTCGCTCGGCGCCTGCTCGGCCATGCGCCGCAGCGTCTGCGCGTGCTCCGCCGTCATCGGCAGCACCAGATCCCAGCAGAGCAGCTCGTGCAGGTGGATGGTGCTGGCCGTGTGCTCGAAGGGCCGCGCGTAGCCGGCGCGCTCGAGGGCGAGCTCGGTGCGCTCGTCCATCGGCATCCCCTCGGCCTCCCAGCTGGTGCCCGCCGAGCCGATCTCGACCCGGTCCGCCAGCCCCGCCTCCTGGACCGCCTGGCGCAGCATGACGGCGGCCGCCGGGGAACGGCACACGTTCCCGGTGCACACGGTGAGGACTCGCAATGTCGACATGCGCCCCATTGTGTCAAGGCCCCGGTCCCTGCGAGCGCCGATTCGTGATGCCCCCTACAATGCTGGAGAACGTGCACTCGGCGCCGTCGCGCCGCAGAGGCGTACGCGCCACGGCATGATCACGAGGGCACCCGCCCATGACGATCCCAGGACGGCTCAGGAGGACAGCCATGGCCGACATCATCCGCGCCCAGGACGACGACTGGTCGCTCGTGCGCGAGATCCGTCTCCGCTCGCTCAGCACCGACCCCGCCGCCTTCGGGCAGAGCTGGGAGAAGGAGTCCACCTACGAGGATTCCGTGTGGCGTCAGCGCGTCCAGGATGCCGCCTGGTTCCTCGCCGTCGACGACGGCCACCCCCTCGCGGTCGTGGCCGTGCGCCACGAGGCGGACTCCCCCGAGAACGAGCGCGAGCTGCAGGCCATGTGGGTCACCCCGGGCTCGCGCAAGGGCGGCCTCGCCCAGCGCCTCGCCGAGGCCGTGTTCAGCTGGGCCAAGGAGGACGGCGCCGACACGGTGACGCTGTACGTCGGCCCGACCAACACCGTCGCGCAATCGCTCTACACCTCCCTCGGCTTCCAGGACACCGGCGACCGCTGGGAGATCGTGGAGGACGACGCGGACGGCGCCTGGCTGAAGATGGCACGCGGCCTCTGACCGGCCCGTGCCCGTGACCTCCCGCACGCCCTCACCCCGGGCGATGCTGCGCGCCCTGTCAGCGCGCGGCGCCTCCGATCGACCGCACTGGGCCTCCCGGCTCGAGGACGTCAAGAACGTCACCGTCGGCACCGCGCTGCGCCGGCTCGGATGGGACCTGCGCCTGCAGCCCTTCCACGGCTACGGCTCGACCGAGCAGGTACGGGTCCTGGCGAAGGTGCTGTACGCCTCGCCCGGCACCCCGGCGGACTTCCACGACAAGCCCGTGCACGACATGCGCACGATGGCGGTGCGGGGCTGGCGGAACTTCGCGGGGCAGGTCGCGCCGCACCGCACGGTCCACATCCGCCTCGGCGACCACGAGGTGTCGGTGCGGGCGGATCGCTCCGGGATCGTCGACGCCCGCCTCGAGGTGCGCCTCGTACCCGGCACCCACCAGGCCGTGCTGTGGACCGTGCCCGGCAACGAGGTCACGGCCGAGGTGTCAGTCTTCCCCTCGGACGCGACGGTGGGCCTGGTCAGCGACATCGACGACACCGTCATGGTGACCTGGCTGCCGCGTCCGCTGCTCGCCTTCTGGAACGCCTTCGTGGTGCACCAGTCCTCCCGGCAGGTGGTCCCGGGGATGCCGATGCTGTACCAGCGGCTCGCCCACCGCTATCCGGCGCTGCCCGTGGTCTATCTGTCCACCGGCGCCTGGAACGTCTTCCCGGTGCTCAAGCGCTTCCTGTACAAGAACGGGTACCCCGACGGCCCGCTGCTGCTGACCGACTGGGGTCCCACCAACACCGGCTTCTTCCGCTCCGGCCCGGACCACAAGCACCGCTCCCTCGCCCAGCTCGCGGAGTCCTTCCCCGGCGTGCGCTGGCTGCTCATCGGCGATGACGGTCAGCACGACCCGTCGATCTACGCGCAGTTCGCCGCGGACCATCCCGACAACGTCGAGGCGATCGTCATCCGCCAGCTCACCGAGTCCGAGCAGCTGCTCGCCCACGGCACCCCGCGACCCCTCGAGGCCCGCTCCCACGGCACGGACTCCCCGACCGACGTGCAGGCGCCCGACGGGCACGGCCTGCTCGAGGGGCTGCGGACGGCAGGCGTCCTGTGACGGCGACGCGGCACGGCGCGGTGACCCTGCGCGAGGCGGACCCGGCGGACCTCGCGACCCTCCTCGACCTCGTGCACCGCGCCTACCGCGCCGAGGGCGGCTGGACGACCGAGGCGCATCTGGTCGCCGGGGCCCGCGCCGACGCCGACGAGATCCGCGAGGCGATCACCGACGAGGTCCATCTGCTGCTGGTCGCGGAGCGCGACGGCGCCGTGGTGGGCTGCTGCTACACCGCCCTCCACGAGGACGGGCGGGGCGCGGAGCTGGGGCTCTTCGCCGTGGACCCGGACGTCCAGGGCGGCGGGATCGGTCGGGCGCTGCTCGAGGAGCATGCCCGCCGTCGGGCGGCGCAGGGGCTGGAGATCCTCGACCTGCGCGTCCTGGACTCCCGGCCGGAGCTCGCCGCCTGGTACGCGCGCTGCGGCTTCGCCGACGTCGGCCGCCCGGTGCCCTTCGCGGGGAACGCCGCGGACCTCAAGGTGCCCGGGCTGGGCATGCGCGTGATGGTCCGCCCGCTCCCCTGACGGACGGCAGTCCCCGCGCTGACCTGCGATGGCCCTCTATGCTGGACGCATGAGCAACGAGGCCTACGTCCCCGCCCAGTACCGGCACGAGCACACTCCCTATCGTCGCGCGGGCCGCTCCGGCCTGCGCCTGTCCCCGATCTCCCTCGGCCTGTGGCAGAACTTCGGCGAGGACCGCGATCCGCGCACCCTCCGCGACATCGTGCGTCGCGCCGTCGACCTCGGCATCACCCACCTGGACCTCGCCAACAACTACGGTCCGCCCCCGGGCAGCGCCGAGACGCACGTCGGGCGCATCCTCGCCCAGGACTTCTCCCGTCACCGCGACGAGCTGATCGTCTCCACGAAGGCGGGCTACCGCATGTGGGATGGCCCCTATGGGGACGGCGGCTCGCGCAAGTACCTGCTGAGCTCGCTCGACCAGTCCCTCGAGCGGATGGGTCTGGACTACGTGGACGTCTTCTACCACCACCGCGAGGACCCGGAGACCCCGCTCGAGGAGACGATGGGGGCGCTGCACCAGGCCGTCGTCAGCGGGCGCGCGCTGTACGTGGGCGTGTCCAACTACTCCCCCGAGCGGACCCGCGAGGCCGCCCGGCTGCTCGGCGAGATGGGCACTCCGCTGCTGCTCCACCAGCCCTCCTACTCGATGTTCAACCGGCACGTGGAGAACGGCCTGCTCGAGACGGTCGAGGATCTGGGGGTGGGGCTCGCGGTGTTCTCGCCGCTGCAGCAGGGCCTGCTCACCAACCGCTACATGTCCGGGGTGCCGCAGGGATCGCGGGCCGGCGGGTCCTCCGGCTCGCTCAGCGAGCGCCAGGTCAAGGACCCCGATTACCAGGCGCGTGTACGGGGCCTCTCCGAGATCGCGCACCAGCGCGGGCAGAGCCTCGCCCAGCTCGCCCTGGCCTGGGCCCTGCGCCACCCGCAGGTCGCGACCGCCCTCGTGGGTGCCTCCTCCGTGCATCAGCTCGAGCAGAACATCCAGACGCTCGACAACCTCTCCTTCACCTCGGAGGAGCTGGCCCGCATCGACGAGTTCGCCGTCGACGGCACCGGACGCTGACGGCCGGGCTTGCCCGTCCCGCGCCCGCTTTTCGGGGTTACTGATTGGTAGCGGCGTCTGACAGAGCATGTTCGCCGCAACATGCTCCCTCAGGCGCCGCTACCCGCCGGTCACCGTGCCGGGGCAGGGTGGGGAGGCTCTCCTGCGGGCGGGTCAGCCGGTGTTCTTGAGGCCGGCCGCCACGCCGTTGATGGTGGTGAGCAGGGCCCGCTGCAGCTCGGAGTCGGGCTCCTCGCCGGCCGCCGCGGCGGCGCGCACGCGCTGCAGCATCGCGACCTGCATGTAGGAGATCGGGTCGAGGTAGCGGTCGCGCACGGCGAGGGTGCGCTTGAGGACCGGCTGCCCGTCGAGCAGCTCGAGCACGCCCGTGAGCCGCTCGATCTCCGCGACCGAGAGCTCGTACTCCTCCTTGATGCGGTCGAACAGCGGCCACAGTCGCTCGGGCACGAGGGAGTGCACGTAGTGCGCGGCGATCTGCAGGTCGGTCTTCGCCAGCTGCATCTCCACGTTGCTGATGAGGCTGCGGAAGAAGTGCCAGTGCTTGAGCATCTCGTGGAGGTCCGGCTCGAGGCCGGCCTCGCGCGCGGCCTTCAGGCCGGAGCCCGCACCGAACCAGCCGGGCACGATCTGGCGCGACTGGGTCCAGCCGAACACCCACGGGATGGCGCGCAGGCCGTCGAGGCCCTTGTCCGAGGTGGCGCGCTTCGAGGGCCGCGAACCGATGTTGAGGTCGCCGAGCTGCTCGACGGGGGTCGAGGTCACGAAGTACTCGGGCAGGTCGGGATCGTCCGCGAGGGTGCGGTAGCGGGCGAAGGCCGCGTCCGAGACCGTCTCCATCACGCCCCCGAAGCGCTCGAGCTGCTCGGGGCTGGTGCGCGGCGCGGTGTGCAGCGCGGAGCCCTCGATGACGGCCGAGAGCGACAGGTCCAGGTTCTCCCGCGCGAGAGTGGGGAGCATGTACTTGTCGGAGATGACCTCGCCCTGCTCGGTGAACTTGATCTCGCCCTCGAGCACGCCGTAGGGCTGCGCGAGGATCGCGTCGTAGGTGGGGCCGCCGCCGCGGCCCACGGAGCCGCCGCGGCCGTGGAACAGCCGCAGGGTCACGCCGTGGCGGGCCGCGACGTCGCGCAGCCGACGCTGGCCCTGGTGGATCTCCCACTGGCTGGTGATGACGCCGGCGTCCTTGTTGCCGTCGGAGTAGCCGAGCATGACCTCCTGGCGGTTGCCGCGCAGGCGCACGATCTCCCGGTAGGAGGGGTCGGCGAACAGCGCCTCGAGGATCTCGTCGGCGTGGCGCAGCTCGGCGACCTCCTCGAGCAGCGGGACGAAGCCGATGTCGGCCCGGTTCTCCTCCGCGCCGGGACCGCCGGCGAGGGTGACCAGGCCCGCCTCGCGGGCGAGGAGCGCGGCGGCGAGCACGTCGTCGGCGCCGTGGGTCATCGAGATGATGTACGTCTCGATGACGCTGCGGCCGTACCGGCGGTGGGCATCGCGGATCTCGCCGAACACCCGATAGGTGGTGCGGGTGGCGTCGTCGAGGAGCGAGGGGTCCTCGCTGATCGAGGTGCCGACCAGCGGCCGACGGCTCGCCAGCTCGGCGCCGAGCACCTCGGTGCGCTCGGCGCGGCTGAGCTCGTCGTACGGGCGGTCCAGCTCGCCGACGCGGTCGAAGAGCCGCGCGAGCACGTGGTGGTGCTTCTCGGAATGCTCGCGGATGTCGAGCGTCGCGAGGTTCAGCCCGGAGCCGGCGAGCACCTGCTGGGCGATGGCGACCGCCCCGTCGGCGACCCGATGGGCGCCGTGGCGGCGCAGCGACTCGCGCAGCACGTCGAAGTCGCCGAGCAGTTCCTCGCCGTCGCGGTAGTCCTGCCCGGGCACGTGCGCCTCGCCGCTGCGCACCCGATCCCGGGTGGCGCGGAGTTTGGCGCGCATGGTGCCGAGCTTGAGGCGGTAGGGCTCCTGGTCGAAGAGCTCCTGCTGCGTCCGGTCGACCTCGGACTCGAAGGCGAGGTCTGCGGCGATGGACCCGCGCAGCTCCTCGTCCTCGCCGGCCAGGGCGCTGGAGATCGACAGGTCCGCGATCAGCTCCCCGACCATCTCGATGGCGATGTCGATCGCGGCCTCGGACTGCAGCTGCAGCACCTCGCGCGTCACCTCGGCGGTGACGAAGGGGTTGCCGTCGCGGTCGCCGCCGATCCACGAGCCGAAGCGCAGCGGCACCTGGCGCTCGGTGAGGTCGGCGCCCTTGGCCCGCAGCTCCTCGCGCAGGTCGTCGAGGAAGCCGGGCATCGTGTGCAGGTAGAGCTGGCGCAGGTAGTAGAGAGCGTTGCGCGCCTCGTCCTGCGGGGTGGGGCGGGTGCGCCGCAGCTCGTCGGTCAGCCACAGCGCCTCGATCGCCTCGGACAGCAGGTGGTCCTGGCGGCGGCGCTCGACCGTCCCCTCCTCGGTCTCGGTGGCGAGGAGGTCGGAGATGCGGCGCAGCTTGGTCAGCACGGCGCGGCGGCTGGCCTCGGTGGGGTGCGCCGTGAACACGAGGCGCACGTCCAGCGAGTCGACGGCCTTCTGCAGCCCGTCGGCCCCGACCTTCTCCACGACGCCCTCGACGGCGCGCGGCACCCACGACTCGGCGGCGGGCCGCTCCTGCATCGCGCGCACCCGGTAGACCTGCTCGGCCGCATTGGCCAGCAGGAAGTACTGGGTGAAGGCGCGGGTGAGGGCGGTGGCCTGCTCGAGGGGCAGCTCCGCGAGGCGGGCCTGCACGTCGCGGGCGCTCGCGGTGGTGTCCTCGGACTTCGCGGACTTGGTCAGCTGGCGCACCTGCTCCACGAGCTCGAGCAGCTCGGGGCCGTGCTGGTCCGCGAGAGTACGGCCCAGCAGGGTGGACAACCGGCGCACGCTCGCACGGAGCGGGGCGTCGATATGGGGATCGTCGCCGACGACGGGGAACTCGCTGGTCAGCGTCGGCACGACGAGGGCGTCGTATTCGGGCACGGGGCCTCCTGGGAGTCGGCGCCGAACGACGGCCGCCGACAGCGAAGGGCGACCGCGTCGGCGCGGGACGAACGGGCCCAGGGTACAGGGGGCGGATCGCGGGACCCCCGCACCGATCGCGGAGCGGACGCAGCGGTGGAATACTGCAGGTCGCCCCCGCGCCCTCGCGCCCGAGCTGTTGGAGGAACCGCATGACCCCGCGACGCGACACGGTCCAGCTGCCGATGATGCAGCCGCTGCGGCGGCCCTCGATCATCGACCAGGTCGAGCTGGAGCTGCGCAACGCCATCTACTACGGCGACCTCCGCCCCGGTGACGGCATCCCCGAGGTGCAGGTGTCCAAGCAGATGGGCATCTCCCGCTCCTCGCTGCGCGAGGCCTGCCAGCGTCTGGTGCGCGACGGCCTGCTCACCCAGTTCCCGGGCCGCGGCCTGTTCGTCACCCGCATGGACCCCGAGACGATGTCGGAGTTCATCGACTACCGCCTGGGCATCGAGATGCAGGCGGCCACGATCGTCGCCGATCGCGCCGCGCAGCTGCGGGCCGACGGGGACGAGGACGGGGTGCGCGAGCTGCTCGCGCCGCTCCGCGAGTGCGCGGCCCGGAGTGCGGCCTCCCTCGCGGCCGAGGAGGTCATCGAGGCCGGGAACGCCGATCTGGACCTCCACCAGCAGCTCGCGGAGATCGCCCGGAACCGCTTCCTCGCCTCCGCCATGAGCACGATCGTGATCCTCACCCGAATGGGCTCCTTCTCGGATCCGCTCGGCTTCGGGGTCCGCGCCGATCTCCCCGCGAAGCACGACGAGCTGCTCGAGGCCCTCGCCGCGGGCGACGACTCGCGGGCCGGGGCGCTGCTGCGTCTCTCCCTGCGGGAGCTCGCCCATCGCCTGCTGACCGGCGAGGGCACCGAGGTGCTGCGCGACCCGGAGCTGCGGGAGAGCACGGGCCCGGAGTGGTCCACGCTGTCCGAGGACGGCTGAGCACCCGGCGACCCTAGAACGCGAACAGCCCCCGGCGGGAGGACCCTGCCGGGGGCTGTCTGCTGCGGCGGAGACGAGAGGATTTGAACCTCCGAGGCGGTTTATCACCACCTACTCCCTTAGCAGGGGAGCGCATTCGGCCGCTCTGCCACGTCTCCTGGCGCTGCGCTCGCACGCAGCACGCCGATACAGCATACGGGCTGGCGCGGGGTGCGCCAAAGCGAGCCCGGGCGGATCACGTCACACCCGGCCGCTCACCCGTCGGCCGTGAGCCCGAGGCGCTTCTGCAGCAGCGCGATGTGCGAGGGAGTGCCGACGCGGTACTTCACCAGGGTGAGGATCCCGTCGGCGTCGACGGCGAAGGTCGAGCGGATCACGCCCTCGACGACCTTCCCGTACATGTTCTTCTCGCCCCAGGCGCCGTAGGCCGCCATCGTCTCGTGGCTCTCGTCGCCGGCGAGCGTGTAGGGCAGGCCCTGCTCGGCCACGAAGCGGTCGAGCTCGGGGACCGGATCCGGGGAGATGCCGACGACGCGGTAACCGGCATCGGCGAGCATCCGATGATGGTCGCGCAGGTCGCAGGCCTGCCGGGTGCACAGGGAGGTGTTCGCGGCGGGGTAGAACCACAGCAGCGCGGGGGCGCCGCGGAGCTCGGCCAGGCTCACCCGGCCGCCGCCGGCGGTGGGCAGGTCGAAGTCGGGGGCGGGGTCGCCGACGGCGAGCGTCACGTTCTCGGTCATGTCTCTCCTGGGGACGGGGTCAGCGGCCGAGGCCGAGCAGGTGCTCGAGCACGCGCGGCACGCCCCGCTCGTCGTTGCCGGGGGCGATGTAGCGGGCGAGCTCGGTGATGCCGGGGTGGGCGTCGGCCATCGCGAAGGACCAGTCGGCCGTCGCATAGAGGCCGGTGTCGTTGAGGTAGTCGCCGAAGACGGCGGTCTGGGCCGGGGTCACGTCGAGCGCGGCCTGCAGGGCCCGGACCCCGCGGCCCTTGTCGACCGTCGGGCTCATGACGTCGATCCAGTGCCGCCCGGAGACGACCACCTGCTCGCTCACCGTGAAGCGGTCGAACGCGGGAGCGGTCGCCTCGGCGTCGACCGCGTCGAAGACGGCGAGCTTGAGCGTGGGGCCCTCGATCCCGGTGAGGTCGGGGACGGAGGTGAGACGGTGGTAGTAGGTGCGCGCCTCGGCGAGGAAGTGCTCGTCCTCGGCCTCGACGTAGGCGCTCTCGACCCCGCAGCGGACCAGGCCCAGCCCGGCGCCGTCGGCGTTCAGGGCGCGCACGAGCTCGATGACCTCGGCGGTGGTCCCCTTCCCCACCGGCGTCGTCTCGACCACCTCGCCCTCGTGCAGGACCAGGGTGCCGTTCTCCGCGATGTAGCTGGGCACGCCCTCCCGGCCGCTGGCCGGATCGGGGCCGAACATGGCCTGGAGCGTCGCGAGCTGGCGGCCGCTCGCGGGGACGAAGGCGATGCCCCGCTCCCGCAGAGCGCCCATCAGCTCCCAGAATCCCGCGGGCAGCTCGCCGCCGGGGGTGAGGAGCGTGCCGTCCATGTCGCTGACCACCAGGCGGAGGTCGGCGGCGCCGGCCGGGATCTCGTCCCAGGGGCGGGCGGCGGTCGCGGGGCTCGTGATCATGCGTTCCTCTCCGAGGGGGCGGGGTCGGAGACGATGCTAGCCGGGTCAGCAGGCCTCGGGCGGGGTCTCCCACGCGTGCTCGACCATCTCCCGCAGCACGCCCTGGTCGACGTCCTCGAGCTTCTTCACCCAGAGACAGGACGTCCCGAGGCGATGCTTCCCCAGGCGTGCGAGCAGCTCCTCGGCGCGTGGGGTGCCGGTGAGCCCGTAGAGGGAGAGGTCGGAGGCGCGGGGGCTGAAGCCGAGGTGGAAGGTGTCGCCCTCGCGTCCGCTCGCGTAGCGGTAGTGGACCTCGCCGAAGCCGATCATGCTCGGGCCCCACATCACGGCCTCGGCGCCGCCGGTCGCCGCGCGGAACATCTCGAGCAGCGCGAGGCCCTCCGCGTGGCGGCGCCCGGTCACGGTCGCCAGGTACTCCTCGGGGGACACCGTGGTGGCGTGGGTCCTGATGTCCTTCGCGCCGACGCCGGTGTTCCCCGCCGTCACGCTCGCCCGACGGGTGTCCGGGGCGGGCGGGTTCTGCAGGCTCTCCCCGTGCGCGGCGAGCGCCGCCTGGATCCGTCGGCCGGAGGCGGGCCCGACGCCGTGCAGCGCGGCGAGGGTCGTCCAGTCCTTACCGGCCAGGTCGCCGAGGGTGCGGAGCCCCTGCTCGGCGAAGGCGCGCGAGGCGGGCGAGCCCACGCCCGGGAGCTCGGCGAGCGGGGTGCTGAGCGATGCGTCGGTGGCGGTCATGGGGTGAGGGTACTGGCGGGCTCGGCGGCGCGGGCGCGTCCCGTCGTGCCACGGGGCACGAAGGTGGTGGGCAGGCCGATGCGGGTGCGCACGGGATCCTCGCGCCGGGGCCTCGTCGCATCGTCGTGGAGCAGGTCCACCGCGGTCACGCCCATGTCGTAGCGGGGCACCTGCACCGTGGACAGTCCGGGATGGAGCAGCGAGGAGAAGGGGATGTCGTCCCAGCCCACGACCGAGAGCTCCCCGGGGACGTCGACCCCGAAGCCCGCGAGCCGCTCGAGCAGGGCCAGGGCCATGAGGTCGTTGTAGACGAGCACCGCCGTGACGTCGCTGAGCAGCACCGCCTCGGCGCCGCGGCGGCCGCCGTCGACGTCGGGGGTGAAGGCGCCGATGTCCGTCCAGTCCATCCCGGCGGCGGCGCACTGCTCGGCGATGACCTCGCGGCGCACCGCGTCGGAGCGGCTCGCGGGCGGGCCGCCGACGTATCCGATGCGGGTGTGCCCGGTGCGGCGCAGGTGGCGGAGCGCGGTGGGGATGCCGGGCAGCGGATCGGCGTAGACCCCCGAGAGGTCCGGGGAGATGCGGTTGACCAGGCTCAGCGGGGTGAGGGAGACGGCTTCGCGCAGGGACGTCTCGTCCATCCGGCTCGAGCAGAGGACGATCCCGTCGACCTGGGCGGCGAGGGTCCGCACCAGAGGGAGCTCCCCCTCCGGGGCCTCCCCCGCGTCGGTGATCAGCAGCTGGGTGCCGAGCTCGTGGGCCCGCGCCTGCGCACCCTTGAGGACGGCGGCGAAGAAGGGGTTCTCGAGGTCGGGCACGATCACGCCGTATACGCCCGTGCGCCCGGTGATGAGGGCGCGGGCGCTGCGGTTGGGCCGGTAGCCGAGGGCCGACGCCGCGGCGAGGATCCGCTCGCGGGTGGCCTCGCCGACGAGCTCGGGGCGCTGGAAGGCGCGGGAGCAGGTCGCGACGGAGACGTCGGCGCGCTCGGCGACGTCCCGCAGGGTCACGGACATGCCCACCTCCCTACTGCAAACATTGCATGATCCCGATGCCGCTCTCGCGTGAGCCGACTCTTCCATGCAGGCCGAAGATATGCAATCGTTTCCGGCAAGCGAATTCCCAGGGCGAAGGCGCCGAGAGGAGCACCATGAGAGCGCTGCGTGTGCGAGCACCGGGCGAGGTCCGGGTCGAGGAGATCCCAGACCCCGTCCCGGCGGCGGGCGAGGCCCTCCTCCGCATCCTCTACGCCGGGATCTGCGGCTCCGACCTCCAGGTCCTGCGGGGCACGCAGCCCTTCGCGAGCTACCCGCGCGTCCCCGGCCACGAGTTCTCCGCCGAGATCGTGCGGATCGAGGGTGATCCGGGCGGCTTCGCCCCGGGCGACGTGGTCACCGGCGTCCCCTACCGGCAGGACGGCACCTGCTACTCGTGCCGCCGAGGGCTGATCAACGCCTGCGTGCACAACGAGACCCTGGGCGTGCACCGCGACGGCGCCTTCCAGGAGATGATCACCCTGCCCGTCGACCGGCTCCACGCCGCCCGGGGCCTCGACCCCCGCGACCTCGCACTGGTGGAGCCCTTCTCGATCGGCCACCACGCCGTGCGCCGGGCCGGGGTGCGCGAGGGCGAGCGGGTGCTGGTCCTCGGCGCCGGGGCGATCGGCCAGCTGGCCCTGCTCTCCGCCCGGACGCACGGGGCGCAGGTCTGGAGCGCCGACATCCTCCCGGACCGCCTCCAGCTCGCCGCCTCCCTCGGCGCCGAGGGCACCGCGGACCTCCGCATGGAGGAGATCCCCGACCTCGTCGCCCGCGCCACCGACGGGGACGGCTTCGACGTGGTGCTCGAGGCGACCGGCCTCCCGGTCTCCTTCCTCGGCGCGATCGAGGCCGCCGCCGTCGGCGCCCGCCTGGTGCTCATCGGCAACGGCACCCGCGAGGTCACCTTCAACCAGTCCGCGCTGATCAAGAAGGAGCTCGACGTGCTCGGCTCCCGCAACAGCCGCCATGTCTTCGCGGAGCTGATCGAGCTGATCGCCGGCGGCGCCGTGGACGTCGCCCCGCTGCGCACCCGCACGGTCCCGCTCGACGAGGCGCCCGCCGTGCTGCGCGCGGCCGCCGAGGGCGCCACGGCCGACCTCAAGATCCTGCTCGACCTGACCCGCTGACCCGACCCCACCCAAACCCCTTCAGATCGGAGAGATCCATGACCCTGCGCACCGACGCGCTCGAGGCCGACATCCACTACGACGGCGCCGTCCGCTCCCTGCACGTGCGCGCCGCCGCCGCGGACGCGCTCGCCCCCTTCGAGGGCGAGATCCGCCCCGACGGCGAGGCCCATCTGCTCGAGGGCCCGCTCAGCACCGCCAATGCGAAGGCCCTGCAGGACGCCTTCGCGGTGTTGCGCCCGCAGCTGATCAGCCGCCACCGCACCTCGGTCGGGACCGGCGACCGCATCGGCCTGGCCGGTCCCGGGCAGGCCGCGGCCTTCGCCGCCCACGGCCAGGGGGTCATGCCGGTGCTGGCCCAGCAGTCGATCCGCGAGATGGACCGTCTGGGCCGCTCGGCCCGGACCGTCATGGACGATGCGGTCTTCGGCCTGCTCGAGGCCGGCTGGGAGGGCGGCTTCGGCGCGGACTGCGACCACATCAAGACCACCGAGGGCATCGACCGCGGACTCGAGGCCGGATTCGTCATGTTCACGCTCGATCCGGGCGATCACGTCGCCGACGTCACCGGCGGCGTCACCGCGGCGGACGCCGCCTCCCTGCCCTGGGACGCCCTCGAGGACACCCTCGAGCAGACGCTCGCCCGCTACGCCGGCCTCACCCTCGACGTCGGCCACTCGCGGATCGAGGTCACCGAGCAGGACGTGATCACCGCGGCCGTGAAGTACGGGGCGGCGGTCGCCGACGCGATCCGGCTGTACCGCCACGCGACCTCGACCGCCCGTCACGAGATCGAGATCGAGTTCGCGGTCGACGAGACCGCCTGGCTGACCACCTTCTTCGAGCACTTCTACCTGGCCACCGAGCTGAAGCGCCTCGGGGCGAGCTGGTTCAGCTTCGCCCCGCGCTACGTGGACGGCTTCGAGAAGGGCCTGGACTTCCTCGGCGATCCCGAGGAGCTGCGCCTGAACCTCGAGGCCCATCACGCGATCTCCGAGCAGTTCGGCGGCTACCGCATCTCGCTGCACTCGGGCTCGGACAAGTTCTCGATCTACCCGCTGTGCGTCGAGGCGACGCAGGGCCACGTGCACCTGAAGACCTCCGGCACCAGCTACCTGTGCGCCCTCGAGATCATCGCCGCCCACGACCCGGAGCTGTTCGCCACGATCTGGGGGATCTCCCGCGCCTCCTACGTGAAGGCCCGCGCGAGCTACCAGGTCTCCGCGCACGAGGACCGCACCCCCACGACCCTCGAGGGGGTCGACCTCACCGAGCTGATCCGCTCGGACGATGCCCGGCAGATCCTCCATGTCGGCTACGGCGACTCGCTGAACGGTGCACTGCCCTCCGGCGAGTCGATCCACGACCGCTTCCTGCGGGTCGTCGCCGCGCATCAGGAGGAGCACACCGCGGTGGTCGCCGAGCACATCGGTCGACACCTGGCGCCCTTCAGCGCGGGCACCGGAGCCTGAGGTCCGCCTCGCGCGGGGTCAGCGGCGCGCGTCGAGCGCCCGCACCCCGCGCCAGGCGGCGGGGAGCAGCACCGCGGCGATCGCGGCCTTCACCACGCCGCCGGGCAGGAAGGGCCACAGGCCCGCCGCGAGCACCGAGCCGACGGTGACCTCCACGCCCATCACCGAGTGCAGGATCATCGCGAGGTAGGGGACGCCGACCAGGAAGGGCACCGCGCTCGCGGCGAGGAAGCCGGCCAGCGCCAGCAACGGCCGACGGTCCCAGGCCCGCTCCGCGAACCAGCCGGCCACGAAGGCGGCGGGCACGAAGCCCAGCGCGAAGCCGAAGCTCGGGGCGAGGAGCATGGCGGGCCCGCCGGAGAACTCGGCGAAGACCGGCGCGCCCGCGAGGCCGACCAGCAGGTAGGCGAGCATCGAGAGGGCGCCCCGACGGGAGCCGAGGGACGCGCCGACGAGGATCACGCCGAGGGTCTGCCCGGTGATCGGCACGAGCGGCAGCGGGATCGTCAGCTGCGCGAGCGCGGCGAGCACGACGACGCCGGCGAGGATCAGCCCCGCATCGGTCAGCAGGGTGCGGTGCGCGGGCAGCGCATCGGCCAGGACGGGGCGGCGGGCCGGGACGGCGATCGCGGACATGGGGCTCCTCGGGACGGCGGGCGGAAGCGCCCAGCGTAGACCAGGCGCGAGCCGCGGCCTCAGAGCAGGTCGCCCAGCGGTCCGGCGAGCACCGCGCCCGCCCACAGGGTGCAGGCGGCGAGGACGAGGGCGAAAGAGGCTGTCCATGCCCGGGCGGGCAGAGCCGTGAGCCGGGAGAGCTGCGCGGGATCGTCACCGCTGCGACCGGAGGCGATGACCGCCCCGAGGTGCCGCCACGCACCGAGCAGCAGGAAGGCACCCGCGGCGAGGGTGAGCAGCGCGATCGGTCCCGGGCCGCCCCACCACCAGAGGGCGCCGACGCCCGCTGCGGTGGCGAGCACGGCCAGCACGGTGTGCAGCGACCGGGAGAAGATCAGGGCGAGGGCGAGTGCGAGGAGGGCCGCGAACAGCGCTGTGCGCCCCCACCCGGCGAGGGCGACCTGCACCAGCAGCGCGCCGAGGATCGCGGGCGCCGGATAGCCCGCCCAGGTCGACGCGATCCGGCCGAACCCGCGGGGGCGCCCGACGGTCACCGCGTGCCCGGACATGTCGGCGCTGACCACGAAGCCGGTGAAGCGCCGTCCGCAGAGGACGCCGACGACGGCGTGGCCGAGCTCGTGCACGATCGTCACGGCCGGGCGGGTCAGCCGCCACAGCACAGGCACGCTCACCGCGAGCGCGGTCGCGACGAGCGCGAGCACCAGCCACCAGCCGGGCGAGGGAGCCGCATCGGGCGGGATCCGCCCCCACACGGCCGCGAGCGCTCCGGGGATGTCCATCGGGCCATCGTGCCAGCGGCCCCGGGGCGGAGCCTGGGATCATGTCCCGGTGACCCGATCCCCCGTCCTCCCCGACGCCCCCGCGCACTCCCAGGCGAGCCCGCCGTCGATGCTCTCCGCCCTCCGCTCCCCCCGGCTGCTGCGCATCGAGCTGCTCTCCGGGCTGGTGGTGGCGCTCGCGATGATCCCCGAGGTGGTGTCCTTCTCCGTGCTCGCCGGGGTGGATCCGCGGGTGGGCCTGTTCACGGCGGTGATCATGGCGATCACCATCGCGATCGTCGGCGGGCGCCCCGCCATGGTCTCCGCCGCGGCGGGGGCGACCGCGCTGGTGATCGCCCCGCTCGTCGCGTCGCACGGCATGGACCACCTGATCGCCGCCGTGCTGCTGGCGGGGGTGCTGCAGATCCTGCTGGCGCTGCTCGGCGTCGCACGGCTGATGCGCTTCATCCCCCGCTCGGTGATGACCGGCTTCGTCAACGCGCTCGCGATCCTGATCTTCACGGCCCAGCTGCCCCACCTGTTCGGCGGGGACGTTCCGTGGGTGGTGCTGCCGCTGCTCGCGCTGGCCCTCGCCCTGCTGATCGTGGTGCCACGGCTGATCACCGTGATCCCCGCTCCGCTGATCACGATCGCCGTGCTCACCGTCCTGGTCGTGGTCACCGGCTGGCAGGTCCCGGACGTCGCCGACCAGGGCGAGATGCCCGAGTCGCTGCCCGTGCTGATGGTCCCCGATGTGCCGCTCACCCTCGAGACGCTGCGGATCATCGCGCCCTATGCCGTGGGAATGGCGCTCGTGGGCCTGATGGAATCTCTGCTCACCGCGAAGCTCGTCGACGACCTCACCGACACGCACTCGGACAAGACCCGGGAGGCCTGGGGGCAGGGCGTCGCGAACCTCGCCGCGGGGGCCTTCGGCGGCATGGGCGGCTGCGCCATGATCGGCCAGACCATGATCAACGTGAAGGACGGCGGGGGTCGCACGCGGCTGTCGACGCTCAGCGCCGGGGTGTTCCTGCTGGTCCTGGTGATGCTGCTGAGCGACGTGGTGGGCCGGGTGCCGATGGTGGCTCTGGCCGCGGTGATGATCATGGTGTGCGTGGCCACGGTGGATTGGCACAGCGTGCGCCCGTCGACCCTGCGCCGCATGCCCGTCTCGGAGACCCTGGTGATGGTGGTGACGGTCGTGGCGACCGTCGCGACCCACAATCTCGCCGTGGGCGTGATCGCCGGGGTGCTCACCGCGATCGTGGCCTTCGCCCGCCGGGTCGCGCACCTGGTGAGCATCGAGGCGGTGTGGGAGAGCGACCTCGACGGCGACGGCACGGTGGACGCGCGCCGCTATCTCGTCCACGGCCAGCTGTTCTTCGCCTCGAGCAACGATCTCGTCTACCGCTTCGACTACGCGGGCGACCCCGAGGTGGTGATCGTGGACCTCACGGGCGCGGACGTCTGGGACGCCTCGAGCGTCGCGGCCCTCGACGCGATCCGCGGCAAGTACGCGGAGCGCGGGAAGGAGGTGCGGATCGTGGGCCTGGAGGGCGAGAGCGCCCGCCGGATGGAGCTGCTCTCGGGCCATCTGGGGAGCTGAGCCGCCCCCCCTCGCGCCCTGCACCCTGCGTGACAGACTGCCTCCGACGCCGACGTCGCACAGAGAACCAAGTGGCAGCCATGTCCGCAGCCCTCGATCCGCTCGATGCCCGATGGATCACCGCCCCCGGGGACGATCCCCAGAACCCGCTGCTGCGCGCCCTGCTGCACCTGCCCGCCCCGCCGCTGTCCGCACGTTGGCGGTACACGGGGCTCGGCACGGTGCGGGCCTGGGTGAACGGCTCCCCCGCCTCCGCCTCCCGTCTGGATCCGGGACTGACCGATCCGCGGGTCCGCGTGCAGGTCCTCGACGTCGACATCGCCCCGCTGCTGCGGGCGGGCGAGAACGTGCTGGGCTTGGACCTGGGTCGCGGCTTCCACGCCCTCACGACCGAGAACGTGTGGCGCTGGGAGCAGGCGCCGTGGCGGGGACCGGTGCGGGCCTGGGCGCATCTGCGCGTGAACCTCGCCGACGGCAGCTCGCGGGTCCTCACGACCGGGCCCGAGTGGCGCACCGCCCCGGGGCCGGTGACGCACGACTCGATGTACGCGGGCGAGACCTTCGACCCCCGGGAGGACCCCGCCGCCTGGCGCCTGCCCGGCTACGACGACGCCACCTGGGACCCGGTGCTGGTCGAGCCGGACTACCCCGCCTCCCGGCGACGAGCGGACGTCGACGAGCCGATCCTGCAGCTCCAGGCCCAGGAGCCGATCGTGGTGCGCGAGGAGATCGCCCCCCGCACCGTCTCCGCCGGGCCCGAGCGGATCGTGCTGGACCTGGGTCGGGTGATCGCCGGCTGGTGCCGCTTCGAGCTCGCCGAGCACGTCGACGCCCTCGCCGAGCCGGTCGCCTTCCGGGCCCGGCACGGGGAGAAGCTGCGGGCCGACGGCACGGTCGACGACGACAACGAGCACATCCGCGCCGACCGCTTCCAGCGCGACGACGTCCGCCTGCGCCCCGGGATCGCCGAGTCCTTCGAGCCGCAGCACTCCTACAAGGGCTTCCGTTACGTGCAGCTCGAGGCCGTCGCCGGGGACCTCGCGGACGTGCGGGTGACGGGGCTGCTCGCCCATGCGGATCTCGCGTCGGCGAGCACGCTGACCAGCTCGGAGCGCCTCGTCGAGCGGTTCGACGCGGCGATGCGCGCCTCGCTCGCCAACAACATGCACCACGTCCCCACCGACACCCCGATGCACGAGAAGAACGGCTGGACCGGCGACGCGCTGACCGCGCTCGCGGCGATGACCACGAGCTTCGACATGCACCGGATGCTGCGCAAATGGCTCGACGACCAGGTCGACGCGCAACGCGCCGACGGCTCCCTCTCGGTCATCTCGCCGAACCCCGGCTGGGGCTACGAGGAACTCTCCCCCGCCCCCGAGTGGACGACCCTGATGCCAGTGCTGCTCGACGAGCTGGCCTGCGAGTACGGGGATCTCGCGGCGGTCCGCACCCACGAGGCCGCGGCGCGCCGCTCTCTCGACCACGAGCTGTCCCGCCGCGACGGCGACGGCCTGATCTCCGGGGTGCTCGGCGACTACCTCGCGCCGGGGAGCCCCGGCCCCGCCCCCGAGGACAAGCGGCTCAGCGCCACCCTGATGGTCGCGAGCGCCCAGCGCCGCCTCGCCCACGCCCTCGAGCTGGCGGACCTCGGGGGCGGTGCGGAGCTGCGCGCCTCCGCCCAGCAGCTCGAGGAGGCGGTGAACCGGGTCTTCCTCGATGCCGAGCGCGGCCTCTACCGCGACCCCGGCGGCGCCGGCTACCGGCAGACCTCGAACCTGCTCCCCCTCGCACTCGGCACGGTGCCCGCCGAGCAGGTCGCGGCGGTGCAGGAGAACCTGGTGCGGGAGATCGAGAGGGCCGGGGACCACCACGACTGCGGCCACCTGGGCGTGCGCTTCCTGCTCCCTGTGCTCTCCGCGGCCGGGCACGGGGCGCTCGCCTGGCGGGTGCTCGCGAATCCCACGGCCCCCGGCTGGCGGGCCTGGCTCGAGGCCGGGAACTCGACCTTCATGGAGATGTGGGAGGACCCGCGATCCTGTTCGCACTACTTCATGGGCACCCCGGCGACCTGGCTGCACGAGAACGTGGCCGGGCTGCGCCGCGGACCGGGCGGCTGGGGGAACTTCCTGGTGGCGCCGGATCCCGACGTCCCCGTCGGCCGGATCACGATGACGCGCCGCACGCGGGCGGGCGAGATCGCGCTGACGGTGGACCGCGAGGCGCGCACGCTCCGGATCACCGTCCCGGGCGGCACCCGTGCCCGCGTGCTGCTCCCGGGCACGGACCGGCAGCTCGGGCCCGGGGAGCACGCCCTGGACTGGTGAGCCTGGTGAGACTGGTGAGGACATGAGGCACGCCCGCCGCTCCGGCACGGGGCCGGGGCGACGGGCGCGATCCGCAGGTCCCTGATCAGGGACGGGCGGGAGGTCTCAGAGGGGGCGGATGTTCGACGCCTGCAGGCCCTTGGGGCCCTGCTCCACGTCGAACTCGACGCGCTGGTTCTCCACCAGGTCGCGACGGCCGGTGCCGACGATGGCGGAGAAGTGCGCGAACACGTCCGCGCTGCCATCCTCGGGGGCGATGAAGCCGTAGCCCTTCTCGGAGTTGAACCAGTTGACGGTGCCAGTTGCCATGGCGATATTCCTTCGGTCGTGAACCACTTCAGTGGTCCGTTGCCCCCGTCGAAGGTGCCGACGGGAGATCCGCCGCAGGTGCGGCGCAGTCGCCGGAGCGACCTCGTCGAGCCTACGGCACCGAGCCGACATGCGACACCGCGTTGTGGACGGCGACGTGTGCGCCCGCTCTCATTCCCCGTCGGGCTCGTGCCGCAGCAGGTCCCCGACCTGGCAGTCGAGTGCCTCGCACAGCGCGGCGAGGGTCGTGAAGCGCACCGCCCGCGCCCGACCGTTCTTCAGCACCGCGAGATTGGCCGGGGTGATCCCGACCCGCTCGGCGAGCTCGCCCACAGTCATCCGCCGGCGGGCGAGCTGCACGTCGATGTCCACCACGATGCCCACTCAGATCACCTCGTCGAGCTCGGACTGCAGATGCTCCGCCCGGGTGAGGGTCTCGGTGGCCTGCACCAGCAGCTGGCGCTGCACCCGGATCACCAGCGCCACCCCCGCGACCACGAGAGCCATCCCGCCGAGCACGAGCACCATGCCGGGAGCCATCGCATCCCCCGGGTGCAGGCGGTTGGCGATCGCGCCGACGATCGGCACCCCGAGCACCACCGCGGCGAGCGCGAGCACGGCGACGACGATCCGGTCCACCTCGCGGAAGGAGCGCGCGGAGAACACCCGGCCCTTCCGCACCAGGGTGAGCAGGCGCAGGATGCTCACGGCCACGACCTGGAGGGCGAGGATCCCGAGCACCGCGAGGACGATCAGCGCGACCGTGATGCCGTCGACGCGGTCGGGGGCGTCCTGGTCCCACCAGGAGCAGGTGATCACGGCGAGCTGCACGACAGCGCTCCCCGCGAGGGAGATCCACAGGATGATCCGCAAGATGACGATGGTGGAGGCTGCCATGACCCTTCCCTCTCTCGATGAACGACAGAAAACTATCGTTTTTCGATAGATCTGTCGAGGGGTGGACGACGCGGGGCACGGACACCATGCCCCGGTAGCCTCGGAGGTGACCGACCCCGCCGCTGGTTCGAAGGAGTCCCGATGACCGTCGTCGTCACCGCCGTGTTCTACCCCCTGCCCGACCGCAAGCAGGAGCTGGCCGATGCCATGCAGCGCGGGATCGCCGCCGTGCACGGGGAGCAAGGCTGCGAGCTCTACGCGATTCATGACGCCGAGGACGGCACGATCACCATGATCGAGAAGTGGACGACGGTCGAGGACCTCGACGCCCACGGCTCCGGGAGCGTCGTCGAGATCCTCCGCGGGGACGTGAAGGACCTGGTGGCGAAGCCGGCGACGGTCACCCGCATGACCCCGATCCCCGCGGGCACCGAGGCGCAGGGCCAGCTCTGAGTCCTCTGCCGGGGTGACATGCCTCGCTCCGGGCAGCCGCTCGCCCCGTGCGGCACGCGCGTCGTGTTCCCACCAGGACCCTGGTCCTCCTGCGCTGACCTGCGGGACCGTCCTAGACTGACCCTGAGCCTGTGACGACCCCATCCCCTCATGGTCAGTGCCGATCCCGGGCTCCCGGCGCCCCGCTCGGTGCGCCGCGGCCCCCGGAGTCGAGGACGAATCATGACTACAGCGACCGAGGCGCCTCGCGGGTTCTCCCCGCGCGTGGCGCTGCAGAAGGTCGGCACCTCCCTGTCGAACATGGTGATGCCGAACATCCCCGCGCTCATCGCGTGGGGCATCCTCACTGCCTTCTTCATCCCTGACGGCTGGACGCCGAACGAGCCGCTCGCGAGCGTCGTCGGCCCGATGATCCACTACCTGCTGCCGTTGCTGATCGCGAACACCGGCGGCCGGATGGTCTACGAGGCGCGCGGCGCCGTGGTCGGCGTCATCGCGACCATGGGCGTGATCGGCGGCTCCGACTGGCTGATCGCCCAGGAGAACGTCAAGCTGCTCGAGGAGTGGGTCGCCGCCGGCAACGCCGAGGCGGACTTCGCAGCCCTCGGCCAGGTGCACATGTTCATCGGCGCGATGATCATGGCCCCGCTCGCGGCTTGGCTCATGAAGCGGCTGGACCGGCTGTGGCAGGAGCACATCCCTGCGGGCTTCGAGATGCTCGTGAACATGTTCTCCGCCGGCATCTTCGGCTTCCTCATGCTGGTGGTCGGCTTCTTCGGCCTGGCCCCGGTCGTGAACGGCCTGATGACGCTGCTCTCCAACGGTGTGGCCGCCCTCGTGAACGCGGGGCTGCTGCCGCTGGTGTCGATCCTCATCGAGCCGGCGAAGGTCTTCTTCCTCAACAACGCCATTAACCACGGCGTGCTGACGCCGCTGGGCATCAGCCAGGCCGCAGTCGACGGCAAGTCGGTGCTCTTCCTGCTCGAGTCGAACCCCGGCCCGGGCCTCGGCATCCTGCTCGCCTTCTCCGTCTTCGGCCGCGGGGCCGCGAAGGCCTCCGCCCCGGGCGCCGCGATCATCCACTTCTTCGGCGGCATCCACGAGATCTACTTCCCCTACGTGCTGATGAAGCCGCTGCTCATCCTCGCCGCGATCGGCGGCGGCATGACCGGTGTCGCGATCAACGTCGCCTTCGGCACGGGCCTGATCGCCCCGGCCTCCCCCGGGTCGATCTTCGCGATCTTCGGCGTCGCCGCTCGAGACTCCTACCTGGGCATCGCCCTCGCCGTGGGCGGCGCGGCGCTCGTGAGCTTCCTGCTGGCGACCCTGTTCCTCAAGATCGGCAAGCAGGACGACGGCGACCTCGCCGCCGCCACCGCCAAGATGGAGGAGATGAAGGGCAAGAAGTCCTCCGTCGCGGGCGCGCTCACCGGCGCGGGTGCGGGGGCAGGTGCCGCCGCCGCGGCCGACGCGTCCGGCCACACCGGGCCGATCCGCAAGATCGTCTTCGCCTGCGACGCGGGCATGGGCTCATCCGCCATGGGCGCCACGGTGCTGCGCAAGAAGGTGCGCGCGGCCGGCTTCGACGACGTCGAGGTCACCAACCGGGCGATCTCGAACCTGAGCGACGAGTGGGACGTCGTCGTCACCCAGAAGGAGCTCACCGACCGTGCCCGCCAGCGCACCGGCTCGGCCGTGCACGTGAGCGTGGACCAGTTCATGAACTCGCCCCGCTACGACGAGGTCGTCGACCTCGTCGGCCAGCGGAACAACGCGGCAGCGGCACCGGCCGCAGCGGCACCGGTCGCGGCAGCGCCGGCGGAGCAGCCGGCCGGCGGCTCGATCCTCACCCGCGAGTCGATCATCCTCTCCGGCTCGGCGACCGACGCCGCCACCGGCATCGAGGAGGCGGGCGGTCTGCTCGTCGCCGCCGGGGCCGTGGACGACGCCTATGTCACGGCGATGCACGACCGCGAGGCGACCGTCTCGACGGTCATGGGCAACGGGCTCGCGATCCCCCACGGCACGAACGAGGCGAAGTCCTCGATCCGCCGTTCGGCGATGAGCGTGGTCCGTTACCCCGAGGGCATCGACTGGAACGGACAGACCGTGCGCTTCGCGATCGGCATCGCGGGCGTCGGCAACGAGCACCTGGAGCTGCTGCAGAAGGTCGCGATGGCCTTCTCCGACGCCTCCCAGGTGCACAAGCTCGAGCAGGCCACCACGGCCGACGAGATCCTGGCGATCTTCCAGGACGGGAAGTGAGGCACTGATGAAGGCCGTCCATTTCGGCGCCGGCAACATCGGACGCGGCTTCGTGGGGCTCCTGCTCCACGAGGCCGGGGCGGAGCTCGTCTTCGCCGATGTCGCCGCGGCGCTCATCGACCAGCTGCAGGCGGCGGACTCGTACACGGTCCGCACCGTCGGCCAGCACCCCACGGAGACCGTCGTCGACGGCTTCCGGGCCGTGAACTCCTCGAGCGACCCGGAGACCCTGACCGCGGAGCTCTCCGACGCGGACCTGGTGACCACCGCCGTCGGCGCCCACATCCTGCGCTTCGTGGCGCCGGCCATCGCGGCCGGCATCGCGGCGCGCCCCGAGGGCGCCCCGCGCATCGCGGTCCTCGCCTGCGAGAACGCGATCAACGCGACGGACCTCCTCGAGCAGGAGATCCGCGCGAACTACCCGGGCGAGGACCTCGACGAGAAGGCTTTCTTCGCGAACACCGCCGTGGACCGCATCGTGCCGGTGCAGGCCGAGGGCTCGGGCCTCGACGTCACCGTCGAGGACTTCCACGAGTGGGCCGTCGAGCGCGGCCCCTTCGGCGGTGCCGAGCCGGACGTCCCGGGGATCACCTGGGTCGACGAGCTCGGGCCGTACATCGAGCGGAAGCTGTTCACGGTGAACACCGGCCATGCCACCGCGGCCTGGCACGGTTTCGCCGCGGGCCACGCCACGATCGCCGACGCGGTCGCGGATCCGCAGGTCTCGGCCGAGGTCGCGGCGGTGCTCGAGGAGACCTCCTCGCTGCTGGTGGCCAAGCACGGCTTCGCCCCCGAGGAGATGGAGGCCTACCGCACGAAGGTGCAGGGCCGTTTCGCGAACCGGGCGCTGCCCGATCCGGTCGAGCGGGTGGGCCGCGCTCCCCTGCGCAAGCTCTCCCGGGACGACCGGATCATCGGCCCGGCCGCGGAGCTCGCCGAGCGCGGCCTCACCGCCGACGCCCTGCTGCGCTCCCTCGCCGCGGCCCTCGCCTTCACCCCCGAGGGCGATGAGGAGGTCGAGCGCCTGCAGGAGATCCTGCGGACGTCCGACGCCGATGCCGCCACCACCGAGGTGACCGGCCTCGCTGCCGACCACCCGCTGTTCCCCGCCGTGCGCGACGCGATCGCCGCCCGGAAGGCTCAGCTCTGACGGGACGGGTCCGCTAAGGTCCCATCCCGTAGGCACCCGCCACCACCACCCCGACTGAAAGGCCATCCCATGGCAGAGCGCACCGTCACCATCGCCAGCGCCTCCGGGCTCCACGCCCGTCCGGCCACCATCTTCTCCAAGGCCGCCGGCGAGCAGCCCGCCCAGGTCACCATCGAGAAGGTCGGCGGCAACCCCGTCCCCGCCGCCTCGATGCTGATGCTCATGACCCTCGGTGCCGGCAACGGCGACCAGGTCGTGCTGCGGGCCGAGGGCGAGGGCGCCGAGGAGTCCCTCAAGGCCCTCGGCGACCTGCTCGAGACGGATCTCGACGCGGACGCCTGAGAGCCCCGCGCACGACAGACGAAGGGCGCCCCACCTCGCGGTGGGGCGCCCTTCGCGCGTCCTGCGGTCAGTGGCTGGTCACAGACCCAGCTCGCCGAGCACCGGGAGGCCCGCGCGGATCGCGTCGCGGCCCTCCTCGGCAGTGCGGGCGGAGACGGCGGCCCGTGCCAGCTCCTGCGCCTGCTCGAGGGTCACGGTGGAGAGCACCTTCGCGACCGCGGGCAGGGAGCGCGGGGTCATCGACAGGGAGGTCACGCCGAGGCCCACGAGCACGACCGCGAGGCCGGGGTCGCCCGCCGCCTCGCCGCACACGCCCACGGGCTTGCCGCCCGCCGTGGCGGCGCCGGTGCAGGTCGCCTCGACGAGGGCGAGCACCGCGGGCTGCCACGGGTTGTTGAGGTGCGCGAGGGAGCCGAGCATGCGGTCGGCCGCCATCGTGTACTGGGTGAGGTCGTTGGTGCCGATCGAGGCGAAGTCGCACGCGGCGAGCTGCCGGTCCGCGGTGATCGCGGCCGACGGGGTCTCGACCATGATCCCGGCGGGGCTGAGGCCGCGCTCGGCGCACAGCGAGGCGAAGTCCTCGGTGTCCTCGACGGTCGAGATCATCGGGGCCATCACCCACGGGGTCGCCTCGGTGTCCGCGCCCGCGGCGGCGATCGCGTCGAGCTGGTTGGTGAGCACGGAGCGCTTCTCCCAGCTGGTGCGGTAGGCGCGCACGCCGAGGGCGGGGTTGGGCTCCTCGGCGTCGGTGAGGAAGGGCAGCGGCTTGTCGGCGCCGGCGTCGATCGTGCGCACCACGACCTTCTTCCCCGGGAACAGGGTGAAGACCTCGCGATAGGCGGCGGTCTGCTCCTCGACGGTGGGCTCGTCCTCGCGGTCCAGGAAGAGGAACTCGGTGCGGAACAGGCCCACTCCGTCGGCGTGCGCGGCGACCGCCTTCTCGGCGTCCTTGGCGCCGCCGATGTTGGCGAGCAGCTGCACCGTGTGGCCGTCGGCGAGGACCCCGCCGCCGCCCTCGTAGGTCAGTGGGTTGCGCTGCAGCTCGGCCCATGCCGCGGCGTAGCGGTGGTGCTCCTCGGTGACCTCGTCGGTGACGGTGCCGTAGCCGGCGTCGACGAACACCTCGGTGCCGTCGGCGAACTCGTGGATGCTCTTCGCGGCGACGATCGCGGGCAGGCCCAGCTGCCGGGCGAGGATCGCGGTGTGGGACTGGGGGCCGCCGTCGGAGGTGACCAGGGCCAGGACCCGCTCCGGATCGAGGGTCGCGGTGTCGGCGGGGGCGAGGTCGATCGCGGTGAGGATGAAGGGCTCGTCGACGTCGGGGATGCCCGGGGCCTGCTCGCCGCGCAGCTCGGCGACGATGCGGGCGCGCACGTCGCGCACGTCGGTCGCGCGCTCGGCCATGTAGCCGCCGAGGCCCTCGAGCATCGTCGCGACCTGGTCACCGGCCTCCCACACGGCTCGCTCGGCGCTCTTGCCGGCGCTGAGGACGAGGCCCTTGGCGGTGGTGGTCAGGGACGGGTCCGCGGCCATCTGCGCGGTGGCCTCGAGGATCGCCTTCCCGTCCCCGTTCGCGCGCTCGGCGAGCCGGGTGAGAGCGGCCTGCACCGCGGCGGCGGCGGCGGGGATGCGCTCGGCCTCGGCGGCGGCGTCGGCCCCCTCCGGGAGGGTCGCATCGGCGGCGGGCTCGGCGACCGGCGGGGCCATGGTGCGGATCGTGCCGACCACGCGGCCGGGGCTGACGGGGACGCCGGTGTACTGGGCCATTGCGGTGTTCTCCTCGGTGCGACGACGGCGCGGGACCTGCCCTGCCATCCTACGATGACCGCATGACGGCGATGGCGTGGGAGCACCTCCGCGAGCCCGACCTCCGGGGCCGGACCGCGGTGATGACCGGGGCGAGCGACGGGCTGGGGCGGGAGGCGGCGCTGCAGCTGGCCCGCTGGGGCGCCGACCTGGTGCTCGGAGTACGCAGCCGCGCCAAGGGGGAGATCGTCCGGGAGCGGATCGTCCGGGAGACGGGCCGCCCCGACGCGATCCAGCTGGTGGAGCTGGACCTCGCGGGCCTCGCCGCGGTCCGCGCCGGCGCCGCCCGGATCACGGAGGCGGTGGAAGGGCGCGGGATCGACCTGCTGATCCACGTCGCCGGGACGGTCACCCGGCGCCGCGAGGTCACCGCCGACGGCTTCGAGCGGATGACCGCGGTCAACGCCCTGGCACCGCTCCTGCTGACCGATCTGCTGCTGCCGCTGGTGCGGGAGCGGATCGTGGTCACCGCCTCGCACGCCCACACCTTCGGCGCCATCGACCTCGCCGATCCCCACTTCGCCCGGGGCGGCTGGTCGCTGCGCGCCGGCTATGGGCGCTCGAAGCTGGTGACGATGCTGTGGGGGCTCGAGCTCGCCGAGCGTCTGCAGGATCGCCCCGGCGGCGTGGACCTCCAGCTCGTGCATCCGGGCTGGGTGCTGACGAACCTGCAGAACGCGACCGGCTCCGCCCGCCTGGACCGGGTGGTCACCGCCGCGAGCCGCCCCTTCGCGATGCCGGCCGAGGAGGGCGCCGCCGCGGTGCTGTTCGCCGCGACCCAGCCGCTCCCTCCCGGCTCCTACATCGGGCCCGACGGGCGCGGGGCGCTGCGGGGGCGGCCGACGCTGCGGCGCCGCTCCGCGGCCGCGCTGGACCGGGACCAGGCACGACGGGTCACCGCCTGGGCGCGGGCCGAGGTGGCGCGGTGAGCGGAGGGTGCGGGATTCGAACCCGCGGTACAGGGTCACTGCACAATGGTTTTCAAGACCATCTCATTCGGCCGCTCTGACAACCCTCCCGGTGCCCGGAGGCACCCGCGGGAGTCTACCGGGACCTGCGGCGCAGCGCCGGGCGGGACGAGGCATACGCTGGTGCCGCCCCCTCCCCCGAGCACGAGGAGCACCCGATGCGCGCGATCCTGATCGAGTCCGAGGGGGCGACCCCGCGTCTGCTCGAGGACGCCCACGAGTCGCTGCTGGACGGCGCGGTCGCCGTGGACGTGGAGTACTCCTCCCTCAACTACAAGGACGGCATGGCCCTCGCGGGGCGGGGCATCGTGCGCCGCCACCCGCTGATCCCGGGCATCGACCTGGTCGGCACGGTCACGGAGTCGGCCGACGGGCGCTTCGCGCCGGGCGATGCGGTGGTGCTGAACGGCGACGGGATCGGCGAGACGCGGCACGGCGGCTTCGCGACCCGCGCCCGGGTGCGGCCCGACGCTCTCGTGCGCCTGCCGGAGGCGATCTCCCCCGCCCGCGCCGCGGCGATCGGCACCGCGGGCTTCACCGCCATGCTCGCCGTGCACCGCCTGGAGGACGCGGGACTCGCCCCGGAGGACGGGGACGTGCTGGTCACCGGCGCCTCGGGCGGGGCCGGCTCGATCGCGGTAGCGCTGCTCGCCGCCCGCGGGCACCGCGTGGTCGCGGCGACCGGGCGGCGGGAGGAGAACGGCGAGCTGCTGCGCGCGCTCGGCGCCGCGGAGGTGATCGACCGAGGCGAGCTGCTCGCGGCCGACGGGAGGCCTTTGCAGTCCCAGCGCTGGGCCGCCGCGGTCGACGGCGTCGGCTCCGCGACCCTCGCGAACGTCCTCGCGCAGACCCGCTGGGGCGGGACGGTCGCCGCCTACGGCCTCGCCCAGGGCCCGGATCTGCCGACCACGGTCCTGCCCTTCATCCTGCGCCAGGTGACGCTCGCGGGCGTGAACTCGGTGGACGCCCCCCGCGCCGCCCGGGAGCGGGCGTGGGCAGGGCTCGCCGCGGAGCTGGACCTCGCCCTGCTGGACTCCCTGACGGCGACCGTCGGCCTCGCCGGAGTGCTGCCGCTCGCGGAGCGGATCCTCGCCGGACAGGTGAGCGGCCGGACCGTCGTGGACGTGCGGGCCTGAGCGGCTGCGCTCAGCGCACCTGGGTGCGGGCGCGCAGGGCCCGGACCGCCCGTCGGCGACGACCGCGACGAGCGGCCGGTTCTCGTCGACCATGGAACCAGCCTCGGGTCACGCCTCCCGCGGGGGGCGTAGCGTGACCCCATGCGCGCGATGACGATCACCCCCGAGCACCGCCTCCTCCTCACCGACCTCCCGGAGCCCTCCCCGGCCCCCGGCGAGGTGCTCGTGGACGTGGTCGCCGCGGGGGTGAACCGTGCCGATCTGCTGCAGGTCGCCGGGGGCTATCCGCCGCCCGCCGGGGCCTCCGAGCTGCCGGGGCTCGAGGTCGCCGGTCGGCGCCGCGACACCGGGGCACCGGTCGTGGCGCTCCTCGCCGGGGGCGGCTACGCCGAGGTCGTCGCGGTTCCCGAGGGCCAGCTCCTCCCCGCTCCCGCCGGGGTGGAGGCGGTCACGGCGGCCGGGGTGCCCGAGGTCGCCGCGACCGTGGTCTCGAACCTCGTCCTCGAGGCGGGGCTGCGCGAGGGCGAGACCGTGCTGATCCACGGGGCCTCGGGCGGCATCGGCACCGCCGCGGTGCAGATCGCCCATCACCTGGGCGCCCGGGTGCTCGCCGTGACCGGCTCCCCCGAGGCCCGCGAATCGGCGCGCGCACTCGGGGCCGACGCCGCCTGGGACCGCCGCATCACGGATCTCCCCGCGGCCGTCGCCGCCGAGGGCGGGGCCGACGTCATCCTCGACGTGGTGGGCGGGTCGCTGCTGGCCGAGAACGTGGCGATGCTGCGCGAGCGGGGCCGCCTGATGATCATCGGGACCCTCGGCGGGGCACGGGGCGAGCTGCCGATCGGCCTCCTCATGGGCCGCCGAGCCCGGATCATCGGGACCACCCTCCGCTCACGACCCGTCGCGGAGAAGCAGGAGATCCTCGCGCGCACCCAGGACCTGGTGTGGCCGCTCCTCGCGGACGGCTCCGTCCGGGTGCCGGTGCACGCACGGCTCCCGCTCGAGGAGGTGGAGGAAGCTCACGCGATGCTCCGCCGAGGCGGCCACCTCGGCAAGGTGATCCTCGAGGTGGATCTCAGCGGCGCATGGTGAAGCGGACCGAGCTCCAGGCGACGCGGGCGGCGGAGTCCTCCGGACGGCTCCGACACGTCGGATGCGGGAGGGGTTCTCGGCAGACGCTGGTGAGGCGGTCCGGGCAGTGCACGGAACGACGATGCTCGGTCGCCGCGGCTCCGCGGCTCTCGCGCGGCTCGTTCTGCTCTGCCATGGAGGTGCTCCTCGATCCTGGGTCGTCGCCATCCGGTTTTCTCGGCCCGACAACAATGCCTCGGAAACCAATGGTTTCCGACAGGTATCCACAAACCTCACCCCCTCATTCACCCTGTGAGGCTCGGCACATACGATAGGACAGGTTCTACGTTCGTGCAGGCCACGGCCCGAGGAGGTGACATGCCCGCGACGGAGGAGGCCTGTCCGGACCTGCAGGGAGACCTACGACTCGGGGCGCTGCTGGTCGAGCGCGCGGTCCTCCTGGCCCGGATCCTCGAACCGGGAGCAGGCGCTGTCGCAGGCGATGGCCTGGGGAATGCTGGGCTCCCCGCCGGAGGATCAGCCGCGCAGCGACTCGAGCACGAGCACCGTGCCGTCCTGGTAGACCGACTCGGTGACGACGTCCGCCACGTCCTTGACGCCCTGCGGTGCCTGGCCCATCGCGACCCCCACGCCCGCCCAGGCGAGCATCTCGACGTCGTTGAACCCGTCCCCGACCGTCACCGTGCGGCTCGGATCGATGCCCAGCCGCTCGCGCAGCTCCTCGAGGGCGCTCGCCTTGGAGATGCCGGGCGCGGCCATGTCCAGCCAGGCCGTCCAGCCGATCGAGTACTCGACTCCGTGCACCCCGGACTCCGCGATGACCTCGCTGAACTCCTGGGGCGAGAGATCGGGGACGTGGACCACGACGCGCACCGCCTCCAGCTCGAGCAGCGTGTCGAGATCGCTCTCGATCGCCTCGACCCCGAAGCTCGCATCCTGGAAGCCGGCCGTGGCGTGGAAGGTGCCGTCGGCCATCTCGACCGCGTAGTGCGCGTCCGGGGCGACCTCGCGCAGGGTGCGCAGGGCGTGACCGGGCTGGAAGCTGCGGGTGCCGATCACGCGATGGCCGCCCTCGGCCTCCGGGTCCATCTCGAGCGTGACCGCCCCGTTGGAGCAGACGGCGAAGCCGCGGGTGATGCCGGCGGTCTCGACGATCGGCACCGTCGCGCCGAGCGAGCGGCCGGTCGCGATCACCACGGTGTGCTCCGCGGCGGCGGCGCGCAGCGCCTCGCGCATGGCGGGCGACATGGTGCCGTCGTGGTCCACGAGGGTGCCGTCGACGTCGAGACCGATCAGCAGCTGCTCCCCGGAGAGCTCCCCGAGATGCTCGCGCAGGAGATCGCGGGTGGGGGCGCGGTCGGGGGCGGCGGCGGGGAAGGTCACGCCGTCCACTGTCCCAGGCCGATCTGACCCCCGGGTCAACCTGCGGTGACGCAGGGCCTGCAGGAGCCGTCGGATCATGCGACGACCTCGAAGACCTCGCGACCCCCGAGGTACGGGCGCAGCCCCTCCGGGATGACGACCGAGCCGTCGGCCTGCTGGTGGTTCTCGAGGATCGCGGCGAGGAAGCGGGTGGTGCCGAGGGTGCCGTTGAGCGTGGCGACGGGGCGCAGGCCGTCCTCGGTGCGCTCGCGGATGTTCAGCCGCCGCGCCTGGAACTGGGTGGTGTTCGAGGTGGACGTGAGCTCGCGGTAGGTCTCCTGCGAGGGCATCCACGCCTCGCAGTCGAACTTGCGCGCCGCGGAGGTGCCGAGGTCGCCGGCGGCGGTGTCGATGATCCGGTAGGGCACGTCGATCTTCGCCATCATCTGCCGCTCCCAGTCCAGCAGCCGCTCGTGCTCCGCGTAGGAGTCCTCGATGCGGCAGTAGGAGAACATCTCCACCTTGTGGAACTGGTGCACCCGGATGATCCCGCGGGTGTCCTTGCCGTAGCTGCCCGCCTCCCGGCGGTAGCAGGCGCTCCAGCCGGCGTAGCGCAGGGGGCCGTCCGAGAGGTCGAGGATCTCGTCCTTGTGGTAGCCGGCGAGCGCGACCTCGCTCGTACCGACGAGGTAGAGGTCGTCGCCCTTGTCGAGGTGGTAGACCTCGTCGGCGTGCTCGCCGAGGAAGCCGGTGCCCTCCATCGACTCGGGCAGCACCAGGGTGGGGGTGATCATCGGGGTGAAGCCGGCCTGGGTGGCCTGGTCGATCGCGGCGTTGAGGACCGCGAGCTCGAGCTGGGCACCGACGCCGGTGAGGAAGTAGAAGCGGCTGCCGGAGACCTTCGCGCCGCGCGCCATGTCGATCGCGCGCAGTCCCTCGGCGATCTCGAGGTGGTCCTTGACCGGGGCCTCGAAGCTCGGGATCTGCCCGACGGTCTCGCGGACCACGAAGTCCTCCTCGAGACCCTCGGGGGCGCCTTCGGCGAGGTTGGGGATGGCGCGCAGCGCGCTGTCGCGGGCGACGGCGGCCTCCGCGGCCTCCGCCTCGAGCCGCTTGACGTCGGCCGCGAGCTGCTTGACCTCGCCGAGCAGCGCCTGCTTCTCCTCACCCGTCGCCTGGGCGACCTGCTTGCCGAAGGCCTTCTGCTGGGCCCGCGCGTTCTCGAAGGCGGTGGTCGCCTCGCGCCAGCGGGAATCCGCGGTGAGGACCGCGTCGACGGTCTCGGGGTCACGACGACGGGCCCGCTGGGCGTCGCGGACGGCTTCGGGGTTCTCGCGCAGGTGCCGCAGATCGATCATTCCCCCAGGGTACCCGGGGCCCCGCTCGCGATTACCCTGACCGCATGGACGTCACCCTGCTCGCCCTCAGCATCGTCTCGGTCGTCACGACCATCGTGACGATCGCCCTGCTCGTCGTCGTGCTGCGCCGCCTCGGCCGCCACCGCCGCGAGCTCACCGCCCTGAAGTCCGCCGCCGAGCGTCGCAGCGCGGTGCGGGAGGAGCCGCCGACGGAGGACGGTGCAGATGCCGTCGCCGGTGCCACCGGCGTCACCGGCCCGACGGACCGGCTGCGCCGGGTCGCCGTCGTGCTGAACCCCTCGAAGTTCTCCGGCACCGACGCCTTCCGCCGCCAGATCACCGAGGCGGTCGAGCGGATCGAGGGGGCGGAGACCGCGTTCTACGAGACCACGATGGACGATCCCGGTCGGGGGCAGACGGAGCAGGCCCTCACCGACGGGGCGGACCTGGTGATGGCGGCGGGCGGCGACGGCACCGTGCGCATGGTCGCCTCCGTGCTCGCGGGCACCGACACCCCGATGGGCATCATCCCGGCGGGCACCGGGAACCTGCTCGCGCGCAATGTGTCGATCCCGCTCGAGGATCCGACGGCGGCGATGGTCGCGGCCCTCACCGGCGAGGACCACCCGGTGGATGTGGGCTGGCTGCGCGTGGGCGCCTCGGCGAGCGCGGCCCGCTCCGCGCAGAAGCAGATCTTCCTGGTCATCGCCGGCTTCGGCGCGGACGCGGAGATGATCGGCTACACCGATCCGCAGATGAAGAAGCGGATCGGCTGGATCGCGTACATCTTCGGCGGGATCCGCACCGTGGTGGGCCGCTCGGTCGATGTGGTGGTGCAGCTGCCGGACGAGACCCGGCACGCCCACAAGGCCCGCACGGTGCTGCTGGGCAATGTCGGCAAGCTGCCCGGCGGCTTCGTGCTCATGCCCGATGCGACGATCGACAACGGCCGGCTCGAGGTGGTCGTGGCCGGCTGGCGCGGGGCAGCAGGCTTCAGCCAGGTCGCCGCGCAGGTGGTGAACCCCAAGCTGCGCCCGACCTTCGGTCCGAAGCTCTCCACGCTCGAGCGCTACCTGACCACGGGCGTGCAGGTCACGACCGCGAAGCCGCAGCCGGTGCAGCTCGACGGGGACACGGACGTCGAGGCGACCCACCTGATCGCGACCGTCGACCCCGGGGCGCTGCACCTGCGGGTGCCGGAGGGGCTGGACGGCACGGCGGGCTGACGTCGGCCCGTCACTCCGGGAGCTTGCCGCTGCGGGCGAGCTCCGGGTCGGTGCAGGAGGACAGGTCGAAGCAGCACGGGCGGCGGGAGCCGTGGCGGAGCTTGTCGATCGAGACCTCGACGCGGCGGGCACGGGTGTCCCCGCTGCGGGTGGCGCGGACCCAGCGGACCCATTCCCAGCGGGCCATGGGGGTGAGGGCGGGCCAGGTGTCCGCGAGGTCGTCCGCCTCCTCGAGGGCGGCGGCGAGATCGCCGGGAACCTCCGGCTCGGGCCACTCGGCGCAGGTGGTGAGGGTGACGGCGAGGCTCGTGCCCTCGGTGAGGTCGAGGTCGTCGATGAGCGCCGCGTCGAGGGCGATCCAGTGGCCCTTGCGGCCGTCGGGCTCGAGCACGGTGGTCAGCGGATACTCCTCGAGCGTGCCCTCCACGGCGACCTGACCGCGGGAGGGCAGCTTCGCGCTGAGGTCCTCGGGCAGCGGCAGGATCAGCCGCTCGCCGATCGCGCGCACCTCCGCGCGGCCCGAGACGGTGACGGGGGTCTTGGCCGCCATGTCAGATCGCCGCCCCGGGATCGGCGGGGGTGATCATGCCGCTGAGCCGTTCGAGCCACGCGTGGGCCTCGTCGTAGGCGTGGTCGACGAAGTCCTCGCGCACCTCGGGCTGGGCGCCGTCGACCCGCGGGTAGGACCCGAGGTAGTGCACGACGGGGCAGAGGCGGTGCAGGGCGCGCAGCGCAGCGGCGACTCGGCGGTCCTCGAGGTGCCCCTCGAGGTCGATCGAGAAGGAGTAGCGGCCGAGGAAGTCGCCGACGGGTCGGGACTCGATCCGGGACATGTTCACCCCGTTGGACCCGAGGATCTCGAGCGCCTCGAGCAGGGCGCCCGAGCGGTTGTGCGGCAACTGGATGACGACCGTGGTCTTGTCGGCCCCGGTGCGGGCGGGGATGCGGCCCTCGCGGGTGACGAGCACGAAGCGGGTGATCGCGCCCTCGTGGTCCTCGATGCCCTCGGCGAGGACGGTGAGGCCGAAGTGCTCGGCGGCGAGCGGTGAGCAGACGGCGGCCCGGCCCCGAGCGGACTCGGCGTCGAGGGCGGCGAGGTCGCGGGCCGCGGCGGCGGTCGAGGAGGAGGCGGCGACCTGGGCGGTCGGCACGTTCGCGCGGAGCCAGCCCTGCACCTGCGCCTGGGCGTGCGGGTGGGAGGAGACGCTGGTGAGCTCGTCGAGCGGTGTGTCCTCGCGCGCGGCCAGGACGAAGGTGATCTGCACGGTCTGCTCGGCGACGATCGTGATCGACTCCGTCGCGGCGAGCACGTCGAGGGTGCCGGAGACGCCGCCCTCGACGGAGTTCTCGATCGGGGCCATGAGCGCGTCGACGTCCCCGGCGAGCAGGGCGGTGGTCGCGGTGGCCACGGAGGAGAAGGGCACGGTCTCGGGGGCCGACGCGCCGGGCTCCGCGGGGATCTCGGCGAGTGCCTGGAGGAGGGCCTGGTGGGTGAAGGTCGTCTCGGGGCCGAGGAATCCGTACCGCATGAGGGGAAGGGTACTCAGAAGGGCGGGTCCGGCACCGCGTCGCCCGGCATCCAGCCCTCGCGCGGATCAGGGGGACCCCACTCGCGCAGCATCCGCTCCAGCTCGCCGCTGCGCTCGAGAGCCTCGAGCTCCTCGTGCCAGCGGTGGTGTTCCCAGGACTCCTGGAGCGCCCGGGCGAGACGGGGCGTCGCGAGGTCGCCGCGTGGGCGGACGCGGATCGTGACGAGGGCCGGCGCCCCGACCGTCCAGATGGTGGAGCCGTCGGGTTCGCGCACCGGGTCGATCCGGCCCGCGGTCTTCAGATCGTGGTGGCCCCAGTGGAGGCGGTGCAGGTTGTGGAGGGAGGTCGGCCCGCCGCGGGCGGGGTCCGCGTGGTCGAACTCCTCGAGATGGTCGGTCTCGGCGTCATCGGTGGTGTGCCGCGTGCACCCGGGGACCGCGCAGAGCGGATCCCGGAGGCGGAGGTGCTCGACCATCGCCTCGGTGGGCCGGTAGCGCTCGGCGGGGAGGGGGAGGAACTCGCCGCTGATCGGATCGGTGAAGACCCGGTGCCACACCGGCTCGGCGGCGGCGAGATCCCGCGCCATCTCCGCGGGCAGCGGGTGGGTGCCGTCGAGGGTGGCCGGGGTGTCGTCGAGCCCCATCAGGGTGAGGACGGGGATGACCACGTTGAGGCGGAAGCGGGGTGCGGGCACCTCGACGCCGCCGGTGTCCAGGAATGAGCGGAGCATGATGGCGTAGCGGAGCTGGGCGAGGCTCATCGCCCGACCGGCGCCGGCGACCGTGCCGTCGAGGTCGAAGGGAACAGGGGCGCCCTCGTCGAGGGCGCGGCGCTGGGCGGCCTGCACGGCCCGCGCCCCGGCGTCGAGCCGTCGGGCGAGATCGAGGATCTCGGGGATCGGGCCGGTGACGCGCAGGGAGGCGGTACCGTCCCCCTCGCGCCCGCCCTCGAGAACCACGTCGCGGAGGTCCTCCGGCCGGGGCAGCGGATCGGCCGAGCGCTGCCAGGCGATGACCTGTCGCAGCTCGTCCCGGAATCGCTCCGCGGGGATCGAGGCGAGATCCCATCCGGCGATGACGGAATCCACCTCGTCACGCTGGAACGGGGTGAGGTCTCGGCATTCCCGCAGCATTCGGCCATGCCACTCCCGGGGCATCTCCCCTGCGGCGAGGCGGGCGAGGGTCCGCGGCATCTCCACCACGGCCATGTGCGCGCCACGGATCTCGCCGGCGGCGCGGGAGCTGGTGGTGCGCAGGGCGATCGCGACGGCGAGGCTGCGCTCCTCCCGGGAGTCGGCGAGCTCGGGATCCTCCGAATCGATCCAGAAGGGGGCGAGTTCCTGCAGGCGACGCGCATGCCGACGGGACTCCTCGCGCTCGGCTTCGAGCAGCCGGGTGATCGCGCGGGCGTCCGCCGAGCCCCTGTCGACACCGCCCCGGCGCAGCAGGGAGTCCTCGGTGAGCGGCGAGCGGGCCCGGACGGACCGGGAGGGCTCGGAGCGTCGACGATCCAGCACAGTGACCATGTCGCCCCCCCCCCCCCGCTTGTTATCGAATGTCCGTTCGTAAGCCCCTCGAACCAAGACTCCTCCAGGCTACTCCCACAGGACCCCTCACACAAGGATTTGGACCGGACCCGCCGATTTTGTGGATAACTCCGCGCGTGGAGGAACGATCACTCCCCGAGGGCCGCCACCCAGCGCTCCGCCGTCCGCCCGCGGCCCGCCGGATGGGGCACCCGCTCCCCCGTCGGCCGGGCACCGATCCCCCGCGCCACCGCCTGCGAGGAGCCGTTCGCCGGATCGATGAGCAGAACCGCCTCGCGCACCCCGGGCATCGTCGCCGCGCGGGCGAGGACCGCGGCGGCGAGCTCGGTGCCGAGCCCGCGTCCGCGCGCGTCGGCCAGCAGCCAGTAGGTCAGCGCCACCTGGTCCCGGGCGAGTCCCGGAGCGAACCGGTTCAGCCCTCCCCCGCCGAGCAGCCGGCCGCTGCTCGACTCGACCGCGGCGAGCTCGCGGAGCGGCCCGTCGGCCCGCCAGCGAGCGCACCGAGCCAGGAACTCCTCGAGCGAGGCGGCGGTCCAGGGCCGCCCGATGGTCTCCCGCTCCAGCGCCTCGTCCTGGCCGGCGAGGATCTCCGGTCCGTGCTGCGGGCCGAGGGGCTCGAGGCGGATCCTCACCGTCGGTGGGCCAGCACCGCCCGCACGGCGGCGAGGATCGCGGCGTCGTCGGCCCCCAGCGCGCGGGCCTCCTCGAGCGGCGCGGTCAGCAGCTCCACGAGGGTCGGATCCGCCGCGCCCGCCGCCGGGAGGCGCAGCGCGCCGAGCAGCCGGCGGGCCTCGATCTCCGCCCCCGCGGCGACCGTGGTGCCCGCGCCGCGGCGGGTGCTGACGATCCCCGCCTCCTCGAGCTCCTTGTAGGCGCGGGCGACGGTGCCGGCGGCGAGGCCGAGGTCGCCGGCGAGGACGCGGATCGCGGGGAGGCGGTCGCCGGGGCGCAGCTCTCCCCCGCGGATCTGCTCGAGGATCTCGCGACGGACCTGCTCGTAGGGCGGGGTGGGGTTGTCCATGTCGACCACGATATGGGTCATCCCGCGACCCCCTCGACCGCGACGGTCGCAGCCGATGCTCGAGCCCGCGGCCCCGAGCGGGCGAGAACCTCGGGGACCATCACCATCGCGAGGCCGAGTGGGAGGGCGAGCAGGCCCACGACGATCCCACCCGCGGCGATCCCGGTGCCGGCCTGCATCCCCGCGGTGATCGCGAATTCGCCGCGCACCAGCAGCAGCGGACGCAGGAGCGCGAGCGCGACCGGCACCGTGCAGGCAGCCGCGGCGAGGACCACGGCCCCGGCCACGGAGGTCGCGGAGCGGCGGCGCAGCAGCAGGTCGTGCACATCGTCGCTCGGCCGGCGACGGAGGATCAGCGCGAGCGCTCCACCCGCGACGAGTACCAGGATGAGCATCCCGGCGGCGATCGTCACGGTGTAGTCGCCGCCCGGGAAGGGGCCGTAGGCCACGCCCTGGCCGAGGTCGTCGCCCGACGGCGGGGCCTCGATCGCGAACGTGGACCCGTCGGCCGCGAGCAGCAGCCCGGTGAGGGCCACGAGGGCGAGGACTGTGAGCGTGAGGGCGACGAGTACCGCGGCGGCCCGCGGGAGGAGCGTGCCCAGGGTGCGTCGGCGCAGGGAGGCCCGGCGCACCGCGACCTGCGGAGCGGGGAGGGTGAGCTCGCCGGCCGCGATCGCGAGGAGGAGCACGATGCCGCCCGCCGCGGGTCCGAGCGCGGCGAGGGACTCTGTGTCGGCCGTCCGTCCCGACGCGGCGGCGACGATGACCAGCATCATCACGACCATGCCGAGCGGGAGGCCCACCCAGCGGGCGGCGAGCGCGCCGCGGTGCAGGCCGGTGCGCTCGGCGCCGAGAGCGCGTGCGAGCAGGAGCGCGATGAGCACGACGGGCAGCGCGACCAGCATCATCAGGGGCAGGAGCGGGCCGACGACCATGAGGACCTCCGGGAGGAACGGGCGGCGATGCCCGACGACGCCGATTTGTACCGACGTGATGACACAATGCGCCGATCCCCACACTTGTGTCAAGACCCCGACACAACTTCTCCACCGCTGCCGCATGACCCGCCCCGTAGCATCGGGACGTGCCCGCCTCCCCAGCTCGCAGCCCGCTTCGCGCGCTCCTGCTCGCCCTCCTCGCCGTCCTGCTGCTCCTTCCCTCCGCCGCCGCCCGCGCCGACGATGAGACAGCCGACGCTCCCGTGCGCCTGGTGATCGCGACGGCAGGTCTGACCTGGGAGGACATCGACGCCGAGAGCACGCCGACGCTGCAGTGCCTCGCGGACCGCGCGGGCGTCGGCGCGATGAACACCACCTCCACCACCGTCGTCTCCACCAAGCGGCAGGGGCTCGAGACGCTGCGCACCGGCTACCGGGGCCTCGCCGAGGAGGCCCCGCGCACGAGCGGCATCCCCACCCCGCCGACGGACCAGTGGCAGCAGCTCCCGGTCGACGTGACCTCCACGGACGACCCCGCCGCCGTCGCGGGTGCCCTCGCGGACGACGACCTCGTCGAGCTGCTCGCCCCGTCGATCCCCGACCACGACGACCCCGTTCGCGCGGAGGCCCTCACCGCGCTCGACGGCACGGTTGCCGCGGCGCTCGAGGACCTCGGCGGCTGCGCGGCGACGGACCTCCCCCGTACCCTCCTCGTCTCCGTCGCGGCGACCGACCCTGCGCATCCGGAGGAGGTCGAGCGCACCGGAGCGGTCGCCTCCCGCACCGTCGGCCTGCAGGTCGCGATGGACACGGGACTTGCCGGACAGGCCCTGACCAGCGGCGCGACCAAGCAGACCGGAGTCGTCGTGCTCACCGACGTGCTCGCCACGATCCTCGACTCGCACGGGGCGAGCCCCCAGGGATTGATCCCCGGGCAGCCGTTCCGCGGCGCGGACCACGCCGATCCGCAGCAGCTGGCGTGGGACCGCTCCGAGGCGGGGCGACTCGTCGACGCCGCGACACTCCCCGCGCTCGGCTCCTGGCTCGCGCTCGGCGTCGTCGGCCTCGTGATCGTGCTGGTCCCGGCGCTCGCGCGGCGCCCGCGGCTCGCCGCCGTCGGCCGCTCGCTCGCTACCATCGCCCCGCTCGCCCTGCCCGTCGGGCTGTGCGCCTCCCTGGTCCCGTGGTGGCGGGCCGAGCACCCCACCCTCGCCCTCGCCGGCGTGGTCTGGGGCGGGTGCGCGCTGCTGTCCGTGCTCGTGCTCGGCGGGCCCTGGCGGCGCAGCCGCTTCGGACCGGCGGGGGTCTCCGCGGCGCTCATCGCGGGGATCGTGCTGCTCGAGTCGGCGACCGGGTCGCGCCTGCAGCTCTCCTCCCCGCTCGGGGCGCAGCCGATCTCCGGCGGGCGCTTCTACGGGCTGTCCAACCATCTCTTCGGCCTCGTGCTCGCCGCGGCGCTGATGGCGCTGCTGTGCCTGTTCACGGTGGTGCGCCCGCCGCGAGCGCGCGTGCTGTGGACCGTCGGCGTCGGGCTGGTGACGGCCGCCGTGTGCGTCGCCCCCTCCATGGGCGCGGACTTCGGCTCGGGCCTCGCGACCATCCCCGCCTTCGGGCTGCTGGCGCTGCTGGTCTCCGGGATCCGGCTGCGGGTGTGGCACGTGCTCGCGCTCGGCGCGGGCGGGGCGGCGGCGGTGCTCGGCGTGTCCTTCCTGGACTGGCTGCGCCCCCCGGAGGACCGCACCCACCTGGGGCGCTTCATCGACGAGCTGCTGAGCGGTGAGCTGGTCTCCGTGGTCGTTCGCAAGCTGGCGCAGAACGTGGCGATGGCGACCGGCTACTGGGCGCTCGCAGTGGTCCTGGTGCTCGCGGTCCTCGCCTCGGTCGCGATCCTGCTGCCGGGCCGGATCCGCTGGCGGCGGCTCGCGGCGCTCGATGCGGCGCACCCCGTCGCCCACCGGGTGCGGATCGCGCTCGTGGTCGGCGCGTGGGTCGGCTACGCCGTCAACGACACCGGCCCGGTGCTGGTCGCGGCGATGCTCGGCGTGTGGCTGGTGCTGCTGCCGGCGGTGCTGCCGGATCCCGAGCGGGTCTGATCAGGAGTTCTCGGCCTCGACCGCGGTGTGCACGATGAGGGAGGCGTACTCGTCGGGGCTGATCGGCGGGCGCAGGCCCTCCGGCAGCTCGGGCTCCGGGGTCCCCAGGTGCGAGGCGATGATGACCGCCTGCTCGGGGGTGAAGCGACCGTCGACCGGGGCGCGGCCCAGGCGCTGGGCGAGCAGGGCGAGGTCGGTCCCCGCGAGGAAGACGACGTCGTCGGGCGCGAAGCGGCCGTCCACGGGCAGGGCGCGCAGCGCCGCATCCAGCGCGTCCGCGTCGACGTCGCCGAGGGCGCGGGTCTCGTCGTCGCTGAAGGCGCCGTCGACCGGGAGGTCGGCGAGCGTGGCGCGGCGCCGCTCAGCGCGCTCCTCGGCCGACGCATCGGGCGTGGGGCCGGCGGGGGCCGTCTCGCTGGGCGCGAGGCTGGTGGTGGACTCGGGCTCCGGGGTCCACACCTCGGTCTCCTCGCCGCCGACGGGCTCCGGCGACTCCTCGAGGTCCGCGATGGTGTGGCGCCGGCGGGCCAGGGCCCGCAGCACGTCGCGCAGCTGGGCGGCGCGGTGCAGCTGCCCCGAGAGGTCCTTGCCGGTGGCGCGGTGATGGAGGTCCGCGGGGATCTCCTTGACCCAGAAGCCGCTGCTCAGCGCGTCGATGCTGAGGGAGGTCTCGACGCCCCAGCCGGGGGCGAGCGGCTGGCAGGCCTCCCAGGTCTCGCGGGTGATGCAGCGGGTCCCGGAGAGGGGCTGCTCGGGGCGCCAGCCGGTCGCGCGCTCGATCCCGCGGCGGGCGGTGCGGACCACGATCCCCATCCCGGCGGCGCCCTCCTGCGGGGGCAGCAGCGCGATGGCCATGTCGACGCCCTCGTCGAGCACCGCGTCCACGAGCCCCTGGGCGGCCGAGGCGGAGGAACCCATGTCGGCGTCGAGGAAGAGCAGGGCGCGGGGCACGTCGGTGCCCGGGTCGATCGCGGGGAGGGGGCCGGTGTGTCCCGGGGTGCGGGGCTCGGCGTGGAGCTCCTCGCGGAAGCGCTCCCCGCCCTCGGCCCGCTCGGCGCCGTCGCGGATCGCGACCATCTGGGCTGCGGTCGCCATCGCGGCGGCCTTGCCCTGGTTGGAGCGGTGGCGCACGACCAGGGCGTCGGCCCCCATGGCGACCGCGGACGTGGCGTCGGTCGAGCCGTCGTCGACGACCACCACGAGGTCCACACCGCGGATCTCGCGCGCGGAACGGATCGTGGCCTCGATCCGCTCCGCCTCGTTCTTGGCGGGGATGACGACGGCGACCCGCTCGGGCCGGAGGGTCGTCAGCGGCCCCGCGCCGTTCATCGCAGGGTCACCTGACGGGCGACGATGCCGCCGCGGGCGCGGCGCTCGGCGGGGGTGAGCGGCTCCGTCGAGGCGAGGGCCTCCTCGAAGCGGGCCCGGAACTCCTCGGCCGCCGCGTCGACGGCCTCGACGCCGAGGCCCTTGTCGATGTCCCACACCGGGATCGCGAGGCCCTCGGCGCGGAAGGAGCCGACGTACTTCGAGCCCTCGCAGATCGCCGACTGGCGCCGTGCGTGGAGGCGGGTCACGGCGTCGATCACGCGGTCCTCGTCGGCGTCGAGCACCCAGCGCACGTGGTCCTTGGCGCCCGCGTCGACCCAGTAGGCGTGGTCCAGGCCGGTCACGGCGCGGGTGGTCATGATCGCGTCGTTCGCCTGCTCGATCGCCTGCTGGATCTCGCCGGTGCGCTCGGCGCTGGGGTCGAGCCAGAAGTCGAAGGTGTCGTGGATCTCGAAGGCGAACTCGCCGTCGAGGTCGAGGACGTCCTGCAGCCGCGGCGAGTCGTCCTCGACGGTCACGGAGGTGACGGCGTTGCCCGGCTCGAGCGCGGCGGCCTGCACGATCGCGGCGCCGAGACCGCGGGAGAGGTCCCCTCCCGGATAGGGCGCCTGGACGCCGACGGTGACGGTGCCGTCGGTGCGGCGCACGCCGGGCCAGGCCATCGGCAGGACCGTCGCGAGCTGGACGTCGAGGCCGCCGAGCTCGGCGGTGGTGCGGGCCCGCAGGGTCGCGGCGGGGATCAGCTGGCGCATGGCGACCAGCTCCTGCTCGACGGGGAGGCCCTCGAAGGGGCGGCGGACCAGGGCGTTGCCGGAGGTGGAGCTCATGGCGGGGAGTCTACCGATCGGGGCGGGGCTCGAGGCGCTGCTCCATCACCAGTTCGGCGTCGTCCTCGGGGTTCGGGCCGAGCACGGTGAAGCCCAGGCGCTCGTAGAGGCGTCGCGCGGGCCGGTTCGTCGCGACGACGTCGAGGCGCAGCGCCGTCCCCGGATGCCGGGCGGCGAGCCAGTCCGCGGCGGTCCGGAGCAGCTTCTCACCCGCGCCGCGCCCCCGGGCCTCGGGGGCCACCCACAGCGAGTAGAGGTGGGCCGGCCCCGCCGGATCCTCGACCACCAGGCGGGCCATCCCGGCCGGCGTACTGTCCAGCTCCGCGATGAGGACGGGGCCGGTCGGCGAGAAGTAGCCGCGCCAGAACGCCTCGCCCTCGCGCGCCTCCCGCTCGAGGGTGGCGGCGAGGGTGCTGCCGAAGGCCTGGGGGGAATCCTCCAGCGCGCGCAGGCGCAGCTCCCGCCAGATCGCCCACTGGGCTTGCTCGAGGGCGCGGACGAGGATCACCGCGCCTCCCCCGCCGCGAGCAGCTCCCGGGCGCGCTCCTCGAGATCCAGCGCCGCGGTCCCGTCGAGCATGTGCAGGTCGAAATCGGCGCTGAGCCGCTCGAAGAACAGGGTGCCCCGCACCGAATTGCCGTGCAGGTCCAGCTGCGGGGCGTAGCTCGCGACCCCCAACCGGGAGGGCAGCGCCGCGATGATGCCGCCGCCCACCCCGGACTTCGCGGGCAGGCCGACATCGCTCACCCAGTCCCCCGCGTTGTCGTACATGCCGCAGGTCATCATCACCGAGAGCACCTGCCGGGCGGCGATGCGCGAGAAGACCCGCTCCCCGGTCAGAGGGTTGCGGCCGCCCGCGGCGAGGGTCGCGGCCATGACGGCGAGGTCGGTGACGGTGGTGAGCACGCCGCAGCCCTCGACATATCCCTCGACCACCTCCTCTGCGTCCTCGTCCATCGATCCCGCCGCGCGCAGCATGTAGGCGAGCGCGAGGTTGCGGTCCGAGGTGGCGAGTTCCTCGTCGACGGTCTCGCGGTGCAGCTCCAGGGACCGCCCGGCGGCGGCGTCGAGCACCGCGCGCAGCCGCTCGGTGCGCTCCTGCCGGGTGGTGCCGAGCATCGCGTGGGTGCGGATCGCACCGATGTTCACCAGCGGGTTCTTGGGCTTGCGGGTGTGGCGGTCGATGCTGAGGGCGTTGAACTCCTCCCCCGTCGGCTCCTCGTCCACGACGGAGTACACGTACTCCATGCCGTGGAGGTCGATCGCGGCGCCGTAGGCGAAGGCCTTGGAGATGGACTGCAACGGGAAGGCATGGTCGCTGCCGGCGGCGGTGATCTCCCCGTCGGCAGAGCAGACCGCCGCACCCAGGTGGTCCTCGCGCGCCCCGGAGAGGCGGGAGAGCGCGGGGATCTCGCCGTCCGCCTCGGCGCTGCCGATGATCCCGCGATCGGGCAGCACCGCGTCGGGGTCGCCGCTCGCGGTCGCGGTCGCGAGCGCCGCCAGCAGTCGGTCGAGGTACCGGGTCAGGGAGGTCTGCGCGCTGGTCACGCCCCGACGGTACCGTGGCGGTGACGCGGGGACCCCTCAGGCCCGCGACCGCCAGAGCAGCCAGAGGAAGTAGGGCGCGCCGAGGAGCGCCACGAGCAGTCCCGCCGGGATCTGGGCGGGCGCGATGAGGCTGCGACCCAGCAGGTCCGCGAGGCCCACCAGGATCCCGCCGAGAAGCATCGCGACCGGCAGCATCCGCAGATGGCGCCCGCCCACGAGCGCGCGGGCGAGGTGCGGGGCGACGAGGCCCACGAAGCCCACCACGCCGACGGCGACGACGCTGATCGCGGCGAGCACCGCGGCCAGGGTGAGCACCAGCACCCGGGTGCGCTGGGTGCGGACCCCGAGCACCGTCGGGGTGTCCTCGTCGAGGGCGAGCAGGTCCAGCTCCCGCTGCACCGCGAGGACCAGCGGCAGGGCGAGGGCCAGGGCGATCGCGACCGGGAGGACGTCCACCAGGGAGCGGCCGTAGGTGCTGCCGGAGAGCCACGTCAGCACCTTCGGGGTGTCGAAGGGGTTCGCGCGCAGGAGCACGAAGGTGGTCAGCGCCGTCATCCCGTAGCCGACGCCGATCCCGACGAGCACGAAGCGCTCAGGGGCGAGGCCGCCCCGCCAGGAGAGCAGCGTCGTCAGGGCGAAGGTCGCCACGCCCATCAGGACCGCGAGGCCGATCATCACCGGTCGGCCACCGCCGAGGGCGGTCACCACGACGGCAGCACCCAGGCCCGCGCCCGCTGTGATCCCCAGCAGCCCCGGTTCGGCGAGGGGGTTGCGGACCATCGACTGCACGAGCGAGCCCGCGAGGGCGAGGGTCATGCCGGCGAGCACGGCGGCGGTCATCCGCGGCAGCCGCTCGCCGAGGGAGCGCGCGATGAGGTCCGGGGCCGCGCCCTGCATCCAGGCGAGCACGTCGCCGAGGCGCAGCCACAGGGAGCCGGCGAGCAGACCGGTCACGGAGACGGCGGCGAGCGCGAGGACCAGCACCGCCAGCACGATCACCAGGCGCCGGCCCGAGCGCAGCCCGGTCCGCGCCTGCGGGGGTCGGCGGGCGGGGCCGGCATCCCGCAGCCGCCGCGCCATCAGCACGATGACCAGCGCCCCGAGCAGCGCCGTCGGCACCCCCGTCGGGATCCGCGCGGCGGAGGCGGCGCCGAGCACCGCGCGCAGGGTCGCGTCGGCCGTGAGCACGACCAGCGCACCGAGCAGCCCCGCCGTCGGCAGCAGGAGCAGATGGCGGTGCAGGGCGGGGACCGCCCCGGCGAGGAGCCGGGCGAGCACGGGGGCGCCGAGGCCGACGAAGGCGAGGGGGCCGGCGACGGTGACCGCGACGGCGGTGAGCACCACGGCGGCGAGGATCGCGAGCACCCGGGTGGGGCGCACCGGCACGCCGAGGGAGGCGGCGGCGTCCTCGCCGAGGCCGAGCACGTCGAGGCGTCGGGCCAGCAGCAGGCCGAGCAGCAACATCAGGGCGATGACGGGCAGGGCCCGGGCGGAGGCGTCGAGGTTCAGCTGGGCGAGGGAGCCGCTGCCCCAGGCGTACAGGCCCGTGGTCTCCTGCTCGAAGAGGATCAGCAGCATCGACGTGCCGGACTGGAGGGCCAGGGCGACGGCGGAGCCGGCGAGGATCAGCCGCGTGGTCGAGGTGCCCGCTCCCCCGGCGAGGGCGAGCACCGCACCGGCCGCGAGGAGCCCGCCGAGGACGGCGACGCCGCTGCTCGCCCACAGCGGGACGGAGAGGCCGAGCGCCGCCACCAGGCACAGCGAGAAGTAGGAGCCCGCGGTCACCGCGAGGGTGTCCGGGGACGCCAGGGCGTTGCGGGAGATCGACTGCAGCAGGGCGCCGGCCACGCCGAGGGCGAGGCCGACGAGGGCCCCCGCGGCGAGGCGCGGCAGACGGGAGGCGGTGAGGATCGCCGCCACCGCGGGATCGGGGCGGGAGCCGGTGAGATGGGCGAGCAGGTCGCCGGGGCCGACGCCCGAGGTGCCCTGGGTGAGGTGCCACAGCCCGACGGCGGCGACGGCGAGTCCCAGACCGAGCAGGACCGCGCCGCCGCCGAGCGGACCGCGCATCAGGCGGTGAGCAGATCGACGTAGGCGTCGATCGCCTGCTCCGAGGAGCGGGGGCCGCCGAAGGTCCAGATGCCGGCGGGGAAGCCGAAGGCGCGGCCCTCCTGGACGGCGGGCAGGGAGGTCCACAGCTCGTTCTTCTCGAGCTCGGTGACGTAGTTCCCGGCCGGGTCGTCGGTGCTGGTGTAGAAGAGGGTCGCGTCACCGACGGTGGTCAGGCCCTCGATGTCGGTCTGGCCGAGGCCGTAGACGGGGTCCGTCTCCTCGGTCCATGCGGAGCTGAGGCCCAGCTCCTCGCCGAGGGCGGTGAACAGCGCGCCCTTGCCGAAGGGCCGCAGCGTGACGTTGCCGCCGTCGACCCAGCCGTCGAAGTACACGAAGTTGGTGGTGGGCAGGCCCGCGCCCTCGACCGCGGCCTTCGCCTCGGCCACGTGGGCGTCGAACTCCCCCAGGACGACCTCGGCGCGCTCGCTGCGCCCGGTGGCCTCGCCGATCAGGGTGAAGAGGTCCTTCATGTTCTGCACCGGGTCGGCGGCGTCGGCGCCGACGGTCGCGAGGACGGGCACGCCGAGCGCCTCGAGCTGGGCGACGACCTCGTCATCGGGCGAGCTGACCTCGACGATGATCAGGTCGGGGTCGGCGGCCGCGAGGGCATCGAGGTTCGGCTCGCCGCGGGTGCCGACGTCGGTCGTGCCCTCGGGCAGGGTCTCGGCGCTGACCCAGGTGGAGAAACCCTCGACGTCCGCGACGGCGACGGGCGCGATGCACAGCGAGAGCAGGTCCTCGGTCTGCTGCCACTCGAGGACGGCGACCCGCTCGGCGGGTGCGTCGAGCTCGACGGTGCGGCCCAGGTCGTCGGTGAGGGTGACGGGGTCGGTCGAGGTGGCGGTGGTGTCCGCGGCGCAGGACTCGGAGATCGCGGCGGCGTCCCCGGCGGGGGCGGCGGCCTCGGGGACCTCGGTGGTGCCGCAGGCGGCGAGGGAGAGGGTCGCGGCGGCGGCGGTGAGGGTGGCCGCGAGGCGGCGCGTGATGGTGTGCATGGGGTCCTCGGTCAGATGGCGGTCGCCCGGTCGGGCTGCACGCGGCGCTCGTGGCGGCCGCGGGCGTCGATGCGCAGGCGGCCGTCGGCCTCCCGCGTCACGGTGAGGGGGAGGCCGTAGACCTCGGTGAGGTGCTCGCTCGTGAGCACCGCGGCGGCGGGCCCGGCCGCGTGCACGGCGCCGTGGTGCAGCAGCACCACGTGGTCGGCGATGCGGGCGGCGTGGTCCAGGTCGTGCAGCACGATGCCGACGGCGACGCCGTGCTCCTCGGCGAGGTCGCGCACGAGGTCGAGGGTCTCGATCTGGTAGCGCAGGTCGAGGTGGTTGGTGGGCTCGTCGAGGAGCACGATCGCGGTGTCCTGGGCGAGGCAGGAGGCGAGCCAGACGCGCTGCATCTCGCCGCCGGACAGCTCGTCGACGCCGCGGGCGGCGAAGGATCTGACACCTGTCAGATCCATGGCGCGGTCGATCGCGGCCCGATCGGCGGGGGTGAGCCCCGCGAAGCGCCGCCGGTGCGGATGGCGGCCGAAGGCGACGACCTCGCGCACGCTGAGACCCTGCGGGGCGGTGCGGGTCTGCGAGAAGAGGGTCAGCTCGCGGGCGAGCTCGCGGGCGGACAGCAGCGCCGTGCTGCGCTCGGTCGTGCCGCCGAGCAGCACCTCGCCGCCGCCGACGGGGTGGAGGCGGGCGAGGGCCCGCAGCACCGTCGACTTCCCGCTACCGTTGGGGCCCAGCAGAGCGGTGACCTCGCCGGGGCGGAGCACGAGGTCGACGCCGTGGACGACCTCGTCCTTGGCGTAGCCGAGGCGCAGGTCGGCACCGCGCAGCGAGGGCGCGGGGAGGTCGGTCGCGAGGACGAGCTGAAGTGGCACGCGCGGTAGCTTAGCCTCACCTCATCAGATTCCGAAACAGCGTCCGCGCATTAATCGGCGGGAGCGGGCTCGGGCTCCCTTTCGGTCCCGACCTCGGTGCCGGTGAGCCGGCCGAGCCGATCCATGCCGTGGTAGATCACGAGCGCCGCGAGGGTGCCGAGCGCGATGCCGGTGAAGGCGAAGCCGCCGATCTCCCAGTGCAGGTCCGCGATCGCGATGACGAGGGCGATGCCCGCAGTCATCTGGTTCTTGGGCCGGGAGAAGTCGACCTCCCCGTCGATCCACATGCGGAAGCCGACGATCGCGATCAGGCCGTAGAGCACGAAGGTCACGCCGCCGAGCACGCCCGGGGGGATGGTGTTGATCAGCGCGCCGACCTTCGGCGAGAGGGAGAGCAGGATCGCCACGACGCCCGCGACCCAGTAGGCGGCGGTCGAGTAGACGCGGGTGGCGCTCATCACGCCGATGTTCTCGCCGTACGTGGTGGTCGGCGAGCCGCCGAAGCCCGCCGAGAGGGCGGTGGCGGCACCGTCAGCGAACAGGGTGCGCCCCACCATGTGGTCGAGGTTCCGCCCGGTCATGGTGCCGACGCTGGTCACGTGGCCGACGTTCTCGGCCAGCAGCACGACGATCACGGGCAGGAAGATCGGCAGCAGGCCGAGGTTGAGCTCCGGGTGGTGGAACTCGGGGAGGCCCAGCCAGGCAGCCTCCCGCACCGGGGTGAAGTCGACCTCGCCGCGGGCCAGCGCGATGAGATAGCCGACGACCACGCCCACCAGCACGCTGATCCGGCCCAGCAGACCGCGGAACAGGGCAGTGCACAGCAGGATCGCGATCAGGGTGAGGGTCGCGGTGACCGGGGCCTGGGAGAAGTTGTTCTGGTACGTGGTGGGGACGAGGTTCAGGCCGATCAGCGCGACGATCGAACCCATCACCACCGGCGGCATGAGCGTCCCGATCCAGCCCGTCCCGATCCGCTGCACGAGCAGGCCGAGCAGCGCCAGCAGCACGCCGGTGACCATCACGCCGCCGAGCGCGGCGCCCATCGAGTCCGCCTGGGTGGAGGCCGTGATCGGGGCGATGAACGCGAAGGAGGAGCCGAGATAGCTGGGCACCCGGTTCCTCGTGATCGTGAGAAACAGCAGCGTGCCGATGCCCGAGAAGAGCAGCGTGGTCGAGGGCGGGAAGCCGGTGATGACCGGGACCAGGAAGGTGGCGCCGAACATGGCGATCACGTGCTGGGCGCCGATCCCGATGGTCAGCGGCCAGGCGAGCCGCTCCTCGGGGCGGACGATCGCGTCGGGGGCGACGGTGCGGCCGTCTCCGTGCAGGGTCCAGCGGAACATGGGCTCTCCTGGGAGGGATGCGGGGCGCCTCAGGCGCCGGGGAAGTTCTTGCGGCGCGCGGTCTCGACCGTGACGTCGGGGACCAGGCTCAGCAGGGAGACGCGGCCGCCGTCACGATGGCGGAAGTCGGCGAACATGCGGGCGAGGTCCGGGGCCCCGTGCTCGTCGCGCACCGGCGAGGGGACGGTGAGCATGAGCGCGGCGGCGATGCCGGAGGCGACCGCGAGCCCGCCCGTCACCAGGCCCGCGCCCGCGCCGAGGGCGAGGGAGTTGACGATCACGTCGAGGAAGCCGATCACCACGAGCGCGAGACCGGCGATCACACCGGTGCTGCGCGCGGGCCCCGCGGGACGGGTGAGGAGGGTGTGCCGCGCGAAGAGGGAGATCGCCGCGAGGCAGGCGCACACGCCCGCGTCGATGAGGTGGATCGCGACACCGCCGGGCGCCTGCCCCGTGGGGGCGGCGATCGCGGTCAGCAGGTGCCACACGACGGCGGCGACGTGCATCACGGCGGAGAACTCGAAGGCGCGGACGGTGTAGACGAGCCAGTCGGTGCGCCGGAAGGTGACCGGCATCGTGCGCACGAAGGAGCGCGAGATCATCACCCCGAAGGCGATGAACAGCAGCGGCAGGTAGACGTAGCCGGTGGCCACGCTGGTGGGCGCGGCGAACTGCAGGCGCAGGGAGTTGTCGGCGAGGGCCGCGAGCACCAGGCCCGCGGTGACCGCGGTCGAGAACACGAACCAGGAGCGCTCCCGGAGCAGGGCCGAGGCCAGCACGATGCCCAGCAGCAGCGCGGAGACCAAGGCGTCCGCGAAGGTCACCAGCGAGTACCCCCAGCCGGTCGTGAACAGCCGCCCGATGAGCATCACCAGGGCCAGGAGCAGCAGGGCCGCGGCGGCGACGCCCACGCCCACGAGGATCAGCCGGGCCGTGCGCCGGGCGCGCGCCTGCGGGAGATACCCCTCGTGGGCGCGCGGCTCGATGCCGATGATCGCGCCGAGCAGCAGCAGGGCGACCCCCACGCCGATACCGACGGGGGGCCCCTCGGGCAGCGAGGCGAAGAGCACCGGCAGCGAGGAGACCAGGTCGACGACGAGCGCGAGCAGACCCACGAGCAGCGCGGGGGCGAGGCCGATCACGCGCACCGAGCGGACCGCTCCCAGCGGCGGGTCCGGCGGCAGCCAGCGGACCAGCAGCACCACCACGAGGGACACCAGGGCCAGCCCGATCGCCCAGGGGGCGAGGCCCGCGAGCCAGTGGCCCGGCGCGGCGGTGAAGGTCGTGGTCATCGCCGCGCTGAGGCAGACCAGCGCGATCACGTCCCGCAGGGCGTCGAAGATGCCGAGGTCGGCGAAGCGCGCGGGGACCGTGAAGCCGAGAGCGGGCAGCTCCTCGTGCTCGGCGTTGGGGGTGGTGCCGGAGCGGGCGTAGCTCGCGGGGGCGGGCCGGGCGGCGGCGCGGCGCTCCTCGCGCTCGGCGAGCAGCGGCGCGGAGTAGCGATCGAACTCGGCACGGTCCGGGAGCCGATCGGTCGGTAGCGTGCGGGGGTCGTCGGAGGCGAAGATCCAGTCCGCGTCCTGGGGGTCCGCGTCCCCTGGGTGCCTGTCCATTCCCCGGCTCTCCTGCCCTGCTGACCTGCTCGCCCTGTGCGCGCAGGCGGTCTCGATGATAAGGACGCCGGGACGCCGCGGACGGTCGGCGCGCCGCAGGCCGGATGCGCCGTCGCTCTCAGCGCAGCGCGCGACGCTCCCCCGCGAAGCGGATCGCCGGACCCGGCCCGGGGCGCCCCTCCCCCATCTCCACGACGGGGCCGATCAGCAGGCGGTGGGTCGCGGCGTCGACCGCCTGCTCGAGGCGCAGCGCGAAATGGGCCAGGGCCCCGGGCAGGATCGCGTCGCCGTCGGCCGTGCGGGAGACCTCGAGGCCCGCGAGCATCCCCTGCAGCGGGGCGCCCGGGGTGCCGAAGCGGTCGGCGAGATGCTGCTGGTCCTCCGCGAGGACGTTCAGGCACAGGTGCCCCGCCTCCTCGGCGGCCTCCGCGGCGCGGCCCATGCCGTAGAGCGCCACCAGCATGGTCGGCGGGTCGTAGGAGACGTCGAGATACGAGTCGACGGTCACCAGCAGGTCGTGCGGGCCCTGCCGGGTGGAGAGCACCGCGAGGCCCGCGGCGATCAGATCGCTCGCGCGCCGGTAGTCCTCGAGATCGACGGGCGTGCTCACCGGGCGGTCGGGAGCATGCGGGCGCGGGCGTCGTCGGAGTCGACGACCTCCTTGCCGAAGGGGAAGCAGGTCACCGGGATGAGCTTGAGGTTCGCCCAGGCGAGGGGCAGGCCGATGATCGTGATGGCCTGGGCGAGGGCGGTCGCCACATGACCCAGGGCGAGCCACCAGCCGGCGACCACGAACCAGATCACGTTGCCGAGGGCACCCACGGCGGAGACCCGTCCGGTGTCGACCACCTCCCGGCCGAAGGGCCAGATCACGAAGCCCGCGATGCGGAAGGAGGCGAGGCCGAACGGGATGGTGACGATCAGCAGGCAGGCCAGCAGCCCCGCCACGACGTATCCCAGGAACAGGGCCCAGCCCGCGGTGAGCAGCCAGATGACGTTGAGGATCAGCGAGATCAGGGAGCGCATGCCGCCAGCGTAGGGTCCGTCGCCGCGCGCGACTACCCTGGTCCCCATGCCTGCACCCGAGATCGCGCTCACCGAGCGCTTCCAGTCCGCCTTCGCCGCCGCCTTCGGGCCCGAGCACGCGCAGGCCGACCCGATCATCCGCCCCTCCCAGTATTCGGACTTCCAGTGCAACGCCGCGATGGGGCTCGCGAAGACCCTCGGCCGCAAGCCGCGCGACATCGCGGCGGACATCCTCGCGGCCGTGGAGCTCGACGACATCGCCGAGACCCCCGAGATCGCGGGCCCGGGCTTCCTGAACATCCGCCTGCGCACCGACTGGATCGCCTCGCAGGCCGCCGAGCTCGCGGCCGACGAGCGGCTCGGACTGCCCCTCCCCGAGCTGCCGCGGACCGTCGTGATCGACTACTCGGCGCCCAACGTCGCCAAGGAGATGCACGTCGGCCACCTGCGCACCACCGTGGTGGGCGACTCGATCGCGCGCACCCTGGAGAAGCTGGGTCACACGCCCGTCCGCCAGAACCACATCGGCGACTGGGGCACCCCCTTCGGCATGCTCATCGAGCACCTCCTCGAGGTGGGCGAGGACAGCGCCGAGGCGGATCTGCTGCGCACGGACCCGAACGCCTTCTACCAGGCGGCGCGCGCCAAGTTCGACGCCTCAGAGAGCGGGTCCGACGGCGACTTCGCCGCGCGCGCCCGTCGGCGGGTCGCGACCCTGCAGTCCGGTGATCCGGAGTCGCTGCGCATCTGGACCGACCTCGTCGAGCTGTCGAAGCAGTACTTCCACCGCATCTACGACCTGCTCGACGTGACGCTGCGCGACGAGCATCTCGCGGGCGAGTCCACCTACAACGATCAGCTCGAGGCGGTCTGCGCGGATCTCGAGGCGGCCGGCATCGCGCGGATCTCCGACGGCGCGCTGTGCGTCTTCCCCGAGGGGTTCACGGGACGCGACGGGCAGCCGCTGCCGCTGATCATCCGCAAGTCCGACGGCGGCTACGGCTACGCCACGACCGACCTCGCGGCGGTGCGCCACCGCGTGCGCGATCTCGGCGCCGACGCCATCGCCTATGTGGTCGGCTCCGCGCAGGAGCTGCACTTCCAGATGGTCTTCGCGATCGCGCGGGAGGCCGGCTGGCTGCCCGCCGAGGTGCGCGCCGAGCACGTAAAGATCGGCTCCGTCCTCGGCGAGGACGGCAAGATCCTGCGCACCCGCTCCGGCGCCTCGCTCCGGCTGATGGCGCTGCTCGAGGAGGCCGTGACCACGGCCCGAACCGTCATCGACGAGCTGCGCCCCGACCTGCCCGAGGCGGAGCGGGCGCAGATCGCGCGCTCGATCGGCATCGGCGGCGTGAAGTACGCGGACCTCTCCACCGCGCACGACTCGGACTACACCTTCGACCTCGACCGGATGCTGGCCCTGACCGGCAACACCGCGCCGTACCTGCAGTACGCGGTGGCCCGGATCCGGTCCATCTCCCGCCGCGCCGCGGCCGAGGGCGTCACCGCCGCCGCGGCACCGCTCGTCGAGAACGATGCGGAGCGGGCGCTGGCCCTCGCGCTGCTCGAGTTCGCGCCGGTGCTCACCCAGGCCGGCGAGGGCTACGAGCCTCATCGGCTGTGCGCCTACCTGTTCTCCCTCGCCCAGGCCTTCACCGCCTTCTACGAGGCCTCCCCCATCCTCAAGGAGAGCGACGAGGCGCTGCGCGCGGGACGGCTCGCCCTCGCCCAGCTCACCGAGCGGGTGCTGGTGGAGGGTCTGGACGCCCTCGGGGTGGACGCTCCCGCGCAGATGTGACCGAGCGTTACCCGATCGTGCCCGAATGCGCCGTCATACCGCTGGTCACCGCCGGGTCCGCTTCCTAGCCTGAGACGGTGCAGCCGTCCCGAACCGCCCATACCCTGCTCTGGGTGGTCTATGCCCTCGTGGGCAGCGTGCATCTGACCGCGATGCTCACCGAGGTCGAGGGGCTGCAGCGCGTCACCCAGTCGCTGCTCGCCCCGCTGCTGATCGGCGTGGTGCTGACCGCCGTCCCACACCTGTCGCGGACCTCGCGACTGCTGCTCATCGGGTTGCTGTGCGCCTGGTGCGGGGACTTCTTCAGCCAGATCGCGCCCGAGCAGGTCGAGACCATCTCCGCGCTGTTCTTCCTGGGGGCGCTGGTGGCCTACTCCTGCGCCCTCGCCCCGCTGTGGCGGCGCAACCGGGACCCCATGCGCATCGCGCTGGCGATCCCCTACGGCGGCGTGGTGATCGGCCTGTTCGTCGCCTGCGCCGACGGGGCCGGACCGATGCTCCCCCTGGTCGCGGCCTACGCCGTGGCCCTCGCCGTGACGGCCTTCCTCTCCGCGGGCGGCAACGGGCTGACCTGGTCGGGAGGGACGCTGCTCCTGCTGTCCAGCTCGCTGCTGGCGATGACCTGGTTCCTGCCTGGCGCCGCGATCCTGTACAGCACCGTGTGGGTGATGGTCACCTACATCATCGGCCAGGCCCTGCTCGTGGCGGGCCTGCTCCGCGCCCTCCCGCAGCGTCGCTGGGCGATCGCGCCCGCGGGCGCCGCCCTCGTGATCGTCGAGAGCTGACCCTCAGTCCCGCAGCGCGCGGGTGATCAGCGCCGCCTGCTCCCGGTGCAGCCGCTCCATGTCCTCGCCGCGGCGCACCCGCAGCTGCAGGCCGAGCCGGCCGCTGATCTCGCGATAGGCCACCTCGACACCGATCTCCTCGAGCTGCAGCCGGGCGATGCGCACCTCGGCGAGGAAGAGGTCACGCATCCCCACCGAGAGGTGCAGCGGCGGCAGCCCGGAGAGATCGGCGTTCAGCGGCGAGAGGTCCGGGTCCTCGAGCGGTGTGCGGCCCGCGTAGCGGATCGCGGCATCGCGCAGCAGGCGCCGTTCGTGCACCGGATCCGCCTGGTCGGTCTCGGTGATCCCGGCGTTGGCGAGCTCGAGGTCGAGCCAGGGCGACATGGCCACGAGCGCCGAGGGCGCGGGCGCCTCCGCCGACTCCCGCAGACGGCGCGCGACGGTCAGTGCGAGCCCGCCGCCCGCGTGCTGGCCGGCGAGGACCCACGGCTGACCGGCGAGGCGGCCGTCGTCCCGCAGGCCGGCGAGCACGGCCTCCACGTCGTCGAGGGCAACGGGGTGCTGGTGGTCGGGGGCGGTGCGGTAGTCGACCATGAGCCCCGCGCAGCCGAGCGCGTCGATGTGGCGGGAGAGCCACAGCCAGTCGCTCGCGAAGGGGCCGGAGACGTACGCGCCCCCGTGCAGGAAGACGATCAGGCCACGATCCCCGCGGTGCCCGTCGAGCCACACCGTGCGGGTGCGACCGATCATCTCGTGCTCGACGGCGTGCGACTTCAGCACCGCCGACGGGGGGTTCGGGCGGCGCGCCTCGCGCAGCGCCTGATGCGTGAGGGTCGAGGGCAGGGGGATGCGGCTCACCGCGCGGGCTCCGGTGACGACGGCTTCGCGGACACGACCCATGACTGCCTCCTCCTGCGGCCCCGGGGGCCGCCCTCGCTGCGGGTCCGTCCAGCCTAACGAACGGGCCTGGGGGCGGCGGTACGCTGCGGCCATGACCTCCGCCCCCGCCCCTCTGCTCGTCCTCGCCGCCATGCCCGAGGAGTCCGCGCCGCTGCACGCGCGCCTCGTCGGCGCCGAGGAGCTGCCCACCCCGCTCGCCACCCCCGTCACCGCCCGGCGGGGTCTGCTCTCAGGGCGGGACACCGTCGTGGTGACCACCGGCATCGGGGTCGCGGCCGCGGCCGCCGCCGCGACCTGGGGGATCCTCGCCCACCGGCCGCGCGCCGTGGTCTCCGCGGGATCCTGCGGAGGGCTCGCGGCCGACGTCGAGGTGGGCACGCTGATCATCGGGGAGGAGTTCACTTGGTCGATCGCGGACGCGACCGCCTTCGGCTACGCCCCGGGGCAGGTGCCCGGCGGTCCCGAGCGGCACCGGGCGGACCCCGCCCTGGTGGACGCGGCGGAGTCCGCGGCCCGTGCGGTCGCGGCGCGCGGCTGGCGACGCGGGCTGATGCTCGCGGGCGATGCCTTCGTGACCGCTCCCCTCGCGGAGCCGATGCGGGAGCGCTTCCCCGCCGCGCTCACCGCGGACATGGAGACCACCGCGAGCGCGCGCACCGCGGAGGCGCTGGGGGTGCCCTTCGTCGCCCTGCGCGCCGTCTCGGACCTCTGCGGACCCGCCGCCGGCCAGCAGTTCCACCTCGAGATCGACGTGGTCGCCGAGATCTCCGCCACGGCCGTGGAGGCCCTCGCGGCCGGATTGTCGGACTGACCGAAGCGCAGGTCACGGCGGGGATCAGCAGCCTCGGAGCGCATCATCCGAGGTCGGAGGCCTTTTCTCGCGCTCCGGGGACGGGTAGGGTGCCCCACGGCCCGTCCGCCCGTGGAGACCCCACCGCAGGATCCGGGGTTCCAAGGGGGCGACGCGGTCACGTCCCATCCCCCACCCCGGAACGAGGAAACGTGTCAGCCTCCACGGCCCAGTCGCCGCCGCACTCCTATTCCCTGTCGAAGCCGGTGTTCTTCATCGCCGGCGGGATCATCCTGCTGTCGGTGCTCTTCGCGCTTGTCTTCCCGGCGCAGTTCAACAGCGTCATCTCCACGCTCAACGCGACCGTCGTGAACTCGGTGGGCTGGTACTTCGTCCTGGTCGTCACCGCCTTCGTCGCCTTCGGCATCGTCGTCGCGGTCTCCCGCATGGGGAACATCAAGCTCGGCAAGGACGACGAGGAGCCGGAGTACGGGCTGTTCTCGTGGTTCTCGATGCTGTTCGCCGCGGGCATGGGGATCGGCCTCGTGTTCTGGGGCGCCGCCGAGCCGCTCACCTTCTTCGCGGACACCGGCGGCGACGTCCCCGGCATCCCGCCGAACGCCGCGGGCCTGGACGATCCGGTCCGCGCCGAGCGGGCGCTGGGACAGACTTTCCTCCACTGGGGCCTGCACGCCTGGGGCATCTACGTGGTGGTCGGCCTCGCCGTCGCGTACGCGGTGCACCGCAAGGGTCGTCCGATCTCGATCCGCTGGGCGCTCGAGCCGGTCCTCGGCAAGCGCACCGACTCCTGGATCGGCGATCTGGTGGACATCATCGCGATCGTCGGCACCCTCTTCGGCATCGCGACCTCTCTCGGCTTCGGCGTGAACCAGATCGCCGCGGGCCTGGACCACCTCGGGGTGCTGCCCAATGCGCCGGTCGTGCAGGTGACGATCGTGCTCGTGGTGACCGCGCTCGCGACCCTCTCCGCCGCGAGCGGCGTGGACAAGGGCATCAAGATCCTCTCGAACCTCAACATGGGCCTCGCCGCCCTGCTGCTGGTGGCCGTGCTGATCCTGGGCCCGACCCTCTTCCTGCTGCGCGACGTGGTCTCGAACATCGGCTACTACCTGCAGAACATCCTGCAGCTGTCCTTCCAGACCCTCCCCTTCCGGGGTGACGAGGGCGCCGGCTGGCTCAACGGCTGGACCACCTACTACTGGGGCTGGTGGATCTCCTGGTCGCCCTTCGTGGGCGTGTTCATCGCGCGCATCTCCAAGGGGCGCACGATCCGCGAGTTCATCACCGGCGTGCTGCTGGTCCCTACCGCGGTGACCTTCCTGTGGTTCACCATCATGGGCGGCACCGCCCTCTACGAGGCGGTCATCGGCGGGGTCGACTTCACCGACGCCGACGGCAACATCGACGCGAACACCGCCCTGTTCGACACCTTCTCCCACCTGCCGGCCGGCGCGCTGCTCTCCGGCATCGCGGTGATCCTGGTGTCGATCTTCTTCATCACCAGCGCCGACTCCGGCGCCTTCGTGATGGACATGATCGCCCACCGGGGCGATCCGAACCCGCCGCGCCTGACCCGCATCTTCTGGGCCAGCTCCTCCGGCGTGATCGCTGCGGCGCTGATCTGGGCCGGTGCCGTCTCCGGGGACGCCACCTCGGGCATGACGGCGCTGCAGTCCCTCGCGCTGCTCTCGGCGCTGCCCTTCTCGATCGTCATGATCGGCATGATGATCTCGCTGTGGCGCTCGCTGTCCCGCGAGGTGAAGGTGATCGAGCGGCTCGAGCTGCGCATCCGCCAGCGCGAGTTCCTCGAGCGCTACTCCGACACCCTCACCGCGCAGGTCGAGGAGACCGTCGCGACCCAGCTCGGGGGCGAGGTCGGCCAGCAGTTCCAGGCGCAGCTGAGCCAGCAGGTCAGCGAGCAGGTGCAGGAGCACCTGGACGCGGACACCAAGCGCAGCTGAGGCGCAGCGGCCTCAGCAGGCTCAGCGAGAAGAGACGTGCGCGATCTCCGCGCCCTCGGCGAGGGCGCGGAGGTTCGCGGAGATCCGCTCCTCGGCGCCGACGGGCCGTCCGCCCGCCCCGTGCGGGGTGATCAGCAGGCGCGGCGCGTCCCACAGCGGGTCCTCGGCCGGGAGCGGCTCGGGATCGGTGACATCGAGGCCGGCACCCCCCAGGGTGCCGGCCTCGAGCGCTTCCCGGAGGGCGACCTGGTCGACGGTCGCGCCGCGGCCCACGTTGATCAGCAGGGCGTGATCCGGCAGCGCCGCAAGCACCTCCGCGTCCACTGCGTGACGGGTCGCCTCGGAGGCGGGGAGGATGTCGATGAGGACGTCGGTCTCGGGCAGGGCCGCGGGCACGTCGCTCTCGGCGATGACCTCGAAGCCCGCGCGGGTCCCGGCCGAGCGGGCGGCTCCGCGCACCTGCGCGCCGAGGGCGCGCAGGGTCGGGGCGAGGGTCTGCCCGATCTCGCCGAAGCCCCAGATGAGCACTCGGGTGCCGAGGAGCGTGGTGATTCGGTCCTCGGGGTGGAGGGGCTGCAGGCCGCCCAGCTCGGAGGACCACTCGTGGCGCTCCTGGGCGGCGGCCGCCTCGGGCAGGCGCCGCACGAGGGTGAGCAGGAGGGCGAGGGCGTGCTCGCTCACCGTCGCCGAATGCAGACCCGCACCGGTCGCGATCACCACCTCCGGGGCGAAGCCGGCGGCGAGTATCCCCTCGACCCCGGCGGAGAGCGACTGCACCAGGCGCAGCTCCCCCAGCTGCTCGGCGGCGGAGGCGAGGTGGGCGCGGGAGGCGCCCCAGACCACGAGCGCCGCGGCGTCGTGGTGCTCGGCGGGGATCGCGGCGCGGGCGTCGACGACGACGGCCTCCCACCCCTCGGGCAGCTGCGGGGACAGGGCGATGGTGTCGGGGAGCAGGAGCTTCATGGCTCCAGGCTACGGAACCGGCTCCTGCCCCGCTCCGATACGCTCGACCCATGGGATCCGGCCACTCCTCGTCCGCCGTCCGGCGCCTTCTCGGTGCCACCCTCCGACGGGTGCACCGCACCACCTCGAGCGCCGGTCATCGCGTGCGCCGGGCCGAGATCGGCAAGCCCCTGGACACCGGGGGCTTCCTCGGCGCCTCGGTCACCGGCTGGATCTCGACCTCGCCCAGCTTCCTGCCGCGTACCTGGTGGATGTGGTCGGCGAACATCGGCCTCTCGCAGATCTACGGCTACGCCGCCGGGGTCCTCGCCGGGAAGGTGGTGCGGCGCGCGATCGCCGGCATCGGCCTGGAGATGTCGATCGCCCCGGATCACCGCCGGCGGGCCCGCTGGGCGGGCGCCGCGGCGCTGATCGGGATCTCCGCCTACTCCTGGGCGCGCGGGGTCATGCGCCAGCGCGAGATCAGCCATCTGGTGCGCGCCGAGCCGAAGGGCCTCTCGACCGCTGCGGTGGGCACCGTCGGCGGGGTCGCCTTCTCCGCCGCGGCGCTGGTCGCGGTCCGCGCGGTGCGCTCCACGGCGCAGCTGTACCGGGCGATGCTCCGGCCGTACCTGCCGCCGCGGATCGTGGGCGCCGTGTCGCTCGTGCTCACGGCGGTGACGGTGGGCGTGCTCGTGGAGCGGCTGATCCGGGGCCGGCTGCTGGAGCAGATGATCGAGCGGGCCGAGGCCGCGAACCGGTTGATCTCGCCCGACGTCCCCCGTCCCGTCTCCCCGCTGCGCTCGGGCAGCCCCGCCTCGCACGAGACCTGGCAGTCCCTGGGCGCCCCGGGACGCAAGATCGTCTCCTCCGGGGCGAGCGCCGAGCAGATCGCCGCGGCCACGGGCGAGGACGCGCAGGAACCGATCCGGGTGTACGCCGGGAAGTCCTCCGCGCGCTCCCTCGAGGAGACCGTCGAGGCGGTGATCGCCGAGCTCGACCGCACCGGCGCCTGGGAGCGCGAGGTGCTCGTGCTGTTCACCGGCACCGGCACGGGCTGGCTGCAGGAGTGGTCGCTCTCCGCGATCGAGTTCCTCACCGGCGGGAACTGCGCGACCGCCTCCCTCCAGTACTCGGTGTACACGAGCGCGCTGAGCTACCTGGTCGACCGCCGCTCGCCGCGCCGCGCCGGGAACCTGCTGCTGCACGCGGTGCGCCGGCGCCTGAAGTCCCTGCCGCCGGGGCAGCGGCCGCGGCTGTTCGTGGCCGGGGAGTCGCTCGGCTCCTTCGGCGGGCAGGCTGCCTTCCGCGACCTGCAGGAGATGCTCGCGAGCGTCGACGGCGCCGTGTGGACCGGCACCCCGAGCTTCACCCCGCTGTGGCGCGAGCTGGTCTCGCGCAGCCGGGAGGGTGCGCCCGCGATCGCCCCGATCCTCGACGACGGCCGGCACATCCGCGTGGTCACCCGCGAGGCGGATCTGCACCGCAACTACCACGGCGGCCTCTACGCCGAGTGGAAGAGCCCGCGGGTGGTCTACGCCCAGCACCCTTCGGACCCGGTGGTGTGGTGGCAGCCGGCGCTGCTGTGGGACGAGCCGCGATGGCTGCGGGAGCGGGTGGGGCACGATGTCACCCCGGCCATGCGCTGGTTCCCGTGGATCACGTTCTGGCAGGTCGCGGCCGATATGCCGCTGTCGATCAAGGCGTCCGGCGGGCACGGCCACTCGTATCACGAGGAGATGGTGCCGATCTGGGCCGCGGTCCTGGGGCAGGACGCGGGCGGGGCGCTCACCCTGGTGCAGCGCCGCCGCCACCAGGCGATCACCGAGGCGATCAGGCGGGTGCATCCCCGCGGCTGAGGGGTCGCTGCGGATCGCTGCTCCACTGCGACCAGGAGCCGGGGAAGAGCCGCGCCCCGTGGATCCCGGCCCGTTCGAGGGCGAGCAGGTCGTGGGTCGCGGTGACCCCCGAGCCGCAGTACACGACGGTCTCCCCCTCGGGGTCGACGCCCGCGGCGAGGAAGCGCTCGCGGAGCGCCTCGGGGGCGGCGAAGCGGCGCTCGGCGTCGAGGTTTCCGGCGTAGGGGAGGTTGACGGCCCCGGGGATGTGGCCGGCGCGCGGGTCCACGGGCTCGACCTCGCCGCGGTACCGCTCGGGCGCGCGGGCGTCGATCAGGAGCGCTCCCCCGGCGGCGACCTCGTCGATCGTCGCGATCCGCCCCGCGGGCCAGGGGCGCTCGAGCACCGTGCCGAGGGTCGGCGGCGGGGTCTCGCCGCTCTCGAGCGGCCCGTCCCAGTGGGCGATCCCGCCGTCGAGCAGCGCGGCCTCCTGACCCACGGCGCGCAGCATCCAGACAAGTCGTCCCGCGGGGGCGCCGTCGGTGTCGTCGTAGGCGACGACGACGGTGTCCTCGTCCACCCCGAGGCGGCGCAGGGTCGCGGCGAAGTCGGCGGGTTCCGGCAGCGGATGGCGGCCGACGGCGGGGCTCGCCGGGGCGGCGAGCTCGGTGTCGAGGTCGACCCAGTGGGCGCCCGGCAGGTGCGCGGCGAGATGGGCCTCGCGCCCGGTGGAGCCGTCGAGGGCCCAGCGCACGTCGAGCAGACGCACGGGGGCCTTGGCCTCCAGCAGCTCGTGGAGGCGGGCGGAGTCGATGATCGGGTCGAGCGCAGCAGCCATGGCGGCGAGCCTACTGCTCAGGAGCGCACCTCGAGGTCCACGCGGACCAGGCGATGGTCGGAGGTGGGGAAGGGGTAGGTGCCGGTCAGCTCGCTGCCGGGGCGCCCGGAGCGGGGCCAGAAGACGGCCGAGGAGACCACCTGGAGGGTTTTGGCGGGCAGCACGTAGTCCACGCGCAGGTTGCCCGGGGAGGGGCTGTCGCCGAAGTCGGCGGTGTCGTAGCGAGGATCGCTCCGGTGGGCGTCGTTCGCGCCGCCCTGCGCGGCCGCCTCCTCCGCGCCCTCGGAGCTCGGTCGGGTGTCGCGCACGCGGGCGTGGGTGAGAAGCTGGTCGATAGCGCCGGGCCAGGAGTCGCCGTCGGCCGGATCCGAGTTGTAGTCCCCGAGGATCACGAACTCCTCCTGCGGGGCGAGGCCGCCGACGACGCCGGCGTCGTCGGTGATCCAGCGGGAGCGCCGGCCGGGGCTGAGGTAGTCCGCCCAGAGACGGATCTCGTCGTTGTTGCGCCGCTGGTTGCGCTTCTCGGGGCCGTCGAAGCTGGGCGGGGTGGGGTGCGCGGCGAGCACGTGCACGGTGGTCGAGCCGATCCGCACCGGCACGTCCCAGTGGGACTTCGAGCTCAGGCGCAGCTGCTCGGCGATCTCCTCGCCGTAGAACTCGACGGGCAGCAGGCTCGAGGGCATCGCCGCCCAGCGCAGGTTCTGGAAGGTGCGGATCTGCTCGGTGAGGATCGGATGACGGGACAGCAGCACCATCCCGTACTGGCCGGGGAAGGCGCCGAAGCCCCAGGCGTCATCGGGCCCGCCGACGGTCCCGTCGCGGTTCAGGTCCAGGCCCGAGGGCACCCCGGTGTTGACGGGGGCGGTGTAGGCGTAGGGGTAGTGGACGGGGGTCGCGCCGTTCTGGCTGACCTCGAGGTACTTCTCGCGCAGCAGGTCGATCGCGCGGCCGTCCTCGTCGTGATCGACCTCGTTGAGCAGCAGCACGTCGGGGTTGTTGAGCTGGATGACCTGCGCGACGGCGCGGATCTGGGGGTCCTCGCCAGTGGCCAGGTCCGCGAGCAGCTGCCCCTCGGTCGCGCGGTTGAGGGAGGCGTTGTAGGTGGCCACCCGCACCCTGGTGCTGCCTCCGCCGCGCCGGGCGGGCTGCGGGGCGGCTTCCGCGGCGGCGGGCACCCCCAGTCCGGCGGCTGCGGCGGCGACGAGGGCTCCACGACGGCTGATTCTCGGCGACATGGTCTCCATTGTGCACGCTCCCGGGGATCGGTGACAGCGCCGGCGCAGGTCCGCGAGCACGTCATTCCACCCGGATGCGCTGCACGCGCCGCAGGTGGTCCCCGGTGTTGTCGCCGTTCATGCGGGCGCTGCTCTGGCGGTTGTTCTCGCCGACCTTGCGGTCGTTGCTGCGCAGGTTCCCGACGCGCACCTCGGTCTCCTTCTCGAAGACGTGGCGCTTGTCGGTGTTGCGGTAGTAGCGGTAGATCAGCCCGTACACGGCGGCGAACACCGCGGGCCCCGCCAGGAGCGGGAACAGGAAGCCGGCCGCCGAGGAGTCGCCGGAGCCGGCCAGCAGCAGGGGATAGAGCTCGATCATCGGATGCTCCTCAGCTGACGACGAAGAAGGCCAGGGACAGCGCGGCGGCCACGGCGGTCGCGACGACCCCCGAGGCGCAGGCGACGGCGAAGATCTTCGGATGGGAGACGGGCACCGAGCCCATCGTCGTCCCGGTGCGGCCGTTGACCGCGATGTAGTGGGTGAGGGAGCTGCCGTCGCGCGCGGAGTCGGCATAGGAGTACAGCCACACCGGCACGTACACCGCGACCCAGCGGGTGCCGTGCACGGCCACCCCCTCCCGCTCCCAGCGCACGCCGCGGTCGAGACCGCGGACGGTCGGCTGGGCCTTGGCCCGGGCGATGGCGAGGAACTTCTCCTCCACCTGGCCGTCGAGATCGCGGACGTTCAGGTCGCGGCGCTCCGAGGTGAAGCCTTTGAGGTAGTTCGCGTTGTAGGTGACGGCCTTCTCGGTGTCATAGGGCTGCACGGCGTTGAGCACGTTGTTGGTCGCCGAGCGGTTGTCCTGGGCGGAGAAACGCTGCGCCGACTCGATCGTGAGGTCGTCGACCAGGAGGTCGAAGGCCCGCTGGACGCGGTAGACGTCCGCGTCGTAGCGGGTCTCGCGCCGCTTGTTGTCGCCGCTGCCGACCGTCACCGTGTACTGCCTCGTGGTGACCTCGCCGGTGCCCTGCAGCACCGCGTGCATGTTCCCGTCGACCACCAGGTACGGGATGTACACGCCCATGACGTTGTCGGGCACGTACTGCTCCTTGAAGCGGGCGTGCGCGAAGGCTCGTCGGTTCGCGACGAAGGCGTCGATCTGCGCGATCGCCTGCTCCCGGGTGAGCGCGAAGGGCAGCACCGCATCGGGGATCGCCCCGTTGGGGATCTGCGTGTTCAGCGAGAGGGTCTGGCGGCACCAGTGGCACCGCGACTGCACCTGCTCCGCCGCGTTGATCACGACCTCCGCCCCGCAGCCCTGGCATTTCAGGGTGACGACCGAGAGGTCCTCGCGGACGTCCGCCGTGCCCGAGGCCATGGTGTGCCCGCGCAGCTCCGCGATCGCGGAGTCGAGCCCGAACGCGGTCTCGGCGACCTCCTCGTTCCACTGGAAGCGGCAGTACCCGCACACGAGCGAGCCGACCGAGATCTCGTAGTGGATCTCGGCCGACCCGCACCGCGGGCACTTGTCGAGGCCGTCGTCCCTGCCGGAGCTGGTGTCGACGATGCGGTCGTCGGTCACAGGCCGAGCGCGGCCTTCTTCGCCGCCTCGTAGTCCGCCTCGGAGATGAGGCCCTGGTCCAGCATCTGCTTGTACTGGGCGAGCTTCGCGACCGGGTCCTCCGCGGCGGGGGCCGCCGGAGCGGCCGGGGCCGCCTGCTGCTGCGGGGCGCCGGTCTGCTGGACCGGGTTCACGAGGCCGCCGACGGCACCCGCACCCGCGCCGAACATGGCCAGGCCCGTCCCGCCGCCGTTCTCGCCGGCGGCCTGCACACCGCGGGCCACGGACTGGTTGAGGTAGGACTGCGAGCGGGCGCCGGAGAGGGCGTCGGCCTTCTGCACCTCGGTGAGCAGGGCGCGGGTGTTCGCGTCGTACTCGATGGAGACGATCGCGGTCTTCACGATCGCGAGGCCGCGGTCGGTGGACCAGCGGTAGCCCTCCTCGACGGCGGCGGAGAGGGACTGGGCGAAGCCGACGGAGTCGCCCTGGATCTTCGTGATCCGGTTCCCCTTGTCGGGATCGTTGGTGTAGCGCGAGAAAGCGGCGGCGAGGGAGCCGACGACCTCGCGGAACAGCTGGTTGCCCGCGGCATTGTCCGGATCGGAGAAGTCGAACACCCCGGCGTTCGCGGAGATGAAGGCGGCCGGCACGAAGTTGTGCACGAAGAGCAGCGGGTCCACGATCCGCAGCGTGTACGAGCCGCGGGTGACCGCGCCGACCTGCGAGTTCAGGTAGGCGTCGTCCCAGTAGATCTCCGACTGGGTGCCGAAGCGGTTGTCGGGGATCTCCTTGAGGTTGACGAAGAAGGCGAGCTGCTGCGAGGAGGGGCGGCCGCCGAACTTGAAGCGCTCCCAGGAGGTCTGCACGGTCGAGGCGAGCATGCCGTCGCCCGCGAAGACCGAGCGGGAGTCCGGGGAGGAGTCGGTGAACTCGTAGCCGCCGGCCTCGGTGACCAGGCCCGTGGCCCGCCCATCGACCACGGTGATCAGCCCGTACCCCTGCGGCACGATGATCTTCGACCCGTTGGTGATGACGTTCTCCGAGCCGCGGGTGTTCGAGCCGCGACCGGCGTTGGTCCCCTGCGGCACCGCCGGGAACAGCGCCGCGGTCTGCGGCAGTCCCGACGGGACGGTGAGGAAGTCCTTCCACTGATCGGCGAGCATGCCGCCGACAGCGCCCTTGAATGCCTGGATGAATCCCATGTCAGCTCCTTCGAAGCCCCCGAGCGTGTGATCGGCGACATGCTACCGCCCGCCTCCGGGCCTTCGCTGAGCGCCCACCCCTTTCTATATCAGCGCACACTGATATCATCATAGTGTGAATTCCTTCGCCCTGCTCGCCGATCCCGTGCGCCGACGGATCCTCGAGATCCTCAGCGACGGGGAGCAGTCGGCGGGCACGATCGGGGAGGCCGTCTCCGCGGAGTTCCACATCCGCCAGCCGGCCGTCTCCAACCAGCTGCGGGTGCTGCGCGAGGCCGATGTCGTGCAGGTCGAGCCGTCCGGCTCCCACCGCATCTACCGCCTGCGCCCGGGCGGCCTCGACGAGGTCGCCGCCTGGGTGGACCGCTACTCGCGCCTGTGGCCGCAGCGCCTGGACGCCCTCGAGACCGAGCTCGCCCGCGAGAACCGCGCCCTCCCCGAGGAGACCTGATGCACCGCCCCACCGCGCGCGCCCTGACCGGCAGCGCCGACCACCCCCGACTGTCCTTCGTCCGCACTGATCGCACGAGCCCCGCGGCGCTGCGGCGCGCGCTCGTAGACCCCGAGCGCCTCGCGCGCTGGTTCGGTGAGATCGGCGGCGTCCTCGCCTGCGAGGAGGACCTCGTGCAGGTCTGCTGGTCCTGGCAGGCCGACGCGCCGGCGGACGAAGAGATCGAGGAGCGGGCCGTCGAGCGCTGGCGCGGTCTCACCCGCGCCCCGCTCGTGATCACGCGTCTCCTGCCCGCCCCGCCCGAGCGGGTGTGGGAGACCGTCGCGAGCACCGAGGGCCTGCGCTCGTGGTGGTGGACGCCGTGGGACGACGTGAGCATCGAGGCCGACATGCGGCCCGGCGGCGCCTACCGCATCCGCGCGCCGCGGATCGGCGTCGAGCTCGGCGGCACCTGCCTCGAGGCCGCGCCCGGCCGCCACCTGGCCTTCACCTGGCAGTGGGCCGATGCCGACGGCGTCTCCGCCGACGAGGCCGTCGAGATCACGCTCGCCCCGCAAGTCGCCGGGACCCTGCTGACGCTCCACCACACCGGCCCCTGGTCCGAAGGCGACGGGCAGGTCGAGAACTACCGCCTGGGCTGGGAGGACACCCTCTCCGCCCTCGAGCGCCTGCTCGGCTCCTGACGCCGTGCAGCAGCTGCTCGAGCGCCGCCAGGTCCCCCTGTACCTCCTGGCGATCGGCGCCGGGATCCTGCTCGGCGCCGTCCTGCCGGGCGCCGCGCCGGACCTCGAGCGCGCGGTCGAGCCCGCGATCGCGGCGCTGCTGCTCGTCACCTTCCACGGCATCCCGCTGCGCCGCCTCGGCGACGCCCTGCGCGATGGGCGCTTCCTGGTCGCCCTGCTCGCGGTGAACTTCCTCGCGGTGCCGCTCCTGGTGTGGGCGCTCACGCGGCCGCTGGCCGGCTCCCCCGATCTGCTGCTCGGCGCGCTGCTGGTGCTGCTCGCCCCCTGCATCGACTACGTCGTGGTCTTCACGGCCCTCGCCCGCGGCGCCCACGAGCGGCTCCTGGCCGCGACCCCGCTGCTCATGCTCGCCCAGGTCCTCGCCCTTCCGGTGCTGGTCCCGCTGCTCGGCGGCGGGGCGGCGCGGGAGCTGATCGAGCCCGCGCCCTTCCTCCGCGCGTTCGTGCTGCTGGTGCTGCTGCCGCTCCTGGCTGCGGCGCTGCTGCAGCGACTCGCGCCGCGGCTCGATCTCGCCCCGGCGATGGTGCCCCTGATGGCGCTGGTGCTGCTCGCGGTCACGGCCTCGCAGGCCCCGCGCGTCCTCGGTGCCGGGAGCGCGCTGCTCGTGCTGCTGCCCGTCTACGTCGGCTTCCTCGTGCTCGCGACGGCGGCCGGGATCCTCGTCGTCCGCCTCGCGCGGCTCGGGACGGCCTCGGCCAGCGCGGTGACCTTCTCGGGCGCGACCCGCAACTCGCTCGTGGTGCTCCCCCTCGCTCTCGCCCTGCCCGGGAGCCTCGTCCCCGCGGCGGTGGTCACCCAGACCCTCGTCGAGCTGGTCGGGATGGTGCTGCTGGTGCGGGTGCTGCCGCGCCTGCTGCCGGAGCGGAGCGGCTGACCCTCAGCTGGTGATGTCGAAGCGCGCGAGGCGCTTGCGGTCACCGGCGTTCTGCAGGTCGAGCAGCTGGGCGTAGATCCCGCCGGAGGCGGCGAGCTCGGCGGGGGTGCCGATCTCGTCGATCCGGCCGTCCTCGAGGGTGATGATCCGGTCCACCGCGGCGATGGTGGAGAGCCGGTGCGCGATGATCAGCGAGGTCCGCCCCTCCATCAGCTCGTCGAGGCCCTTCTGCACCTGCCGCTCGGCGCGGGTGTCGAGAGCGGAGGTGGCCTCGTCGAGGACCAGCACGGGGGCGTCCTTGAGGATCGCGCGGGCGACCGCGACCCGCTGGCGCTGCCCGCCGGACAGCTTGAGGCCGCGCTCCCCGATGACCGTGTCGTAGCCGTGCTCGAAGCGGGAGATGAAGGCGTCGGCGTTCGCGCGCCGGGCGGCGTCGACGACCTCCTCGTCGCTCGCGCCGGGTCGTCCGTAGGCGATGTTCTCGCGGATCGTCCCGGAGAACAGGGAGGCGTCCTGGAAGACCACGCCGATCCGCGAGCGCAGCTGGTCCAGCGGCAGCTCGGTGCTCGAGCGCCCCACCACCTCGACGCTGCCCTCGCGCGGCTCGTAGAGGCCCAGCAGCAGGTTCACGATCGTGGACTTGCCGCCGCCGGACTCGCCCACCAGGGCGACCTTCTCGCCGCGGGCGATCTCGACGTCGATCCCGTGGAGCACGTCCTCGCCGTCCTCGTAGGCGAAGGACACCTCGCGGAAGGCGACCACCGGCGCTCCCGGCACCGGCTCGACGAGGTCCTGCGCCGGGGCGCCGTCCTCACCCGCGGCGAGCATCGCGGCGGTGCGCGGGTCGACCGGCGTGGCCATCACCCGGAAGTAGTCGCGGCTGCCGGCGATCGCCCGCTGCGAGGAGTCGATCACCCAGCTCATCGATTCCACCGGGGCCTTGGCCATGCTCATCAGCTGCACCAGGAGCACCATCTCGCCGAGCGTGAACTGCCCCTGCACGGTGCGCACGAAGATGATCGCGTAGATCGCGAAGAACACCAGGTTCAGCACCGCCCGACGCAGCACGTCCATGGTGTGCCAGTGCGTGGACTGGGCGCGGGTGAGGCCGTCGGTCGCGCCGAAGCGGCGGGAGAAGTCGGCGAGCTCCCCGCGCTCGCGCACGAAGGACTTCACCACGCGGATCTGACCGATCACCTCGGCGAAGCGCCCGGAGGCGATGTCCACCTGCTCGTTCTTCTCGCCCTCGAGCCGCTGCCATTTCACGGAGGTGAGGGAGGTCAGCCACACGTAGATCGGGAACACGATCAGCAGCAGCAGCGCGAGCGGCCAGGCGTAGTAGGCGCTGATGCCCAGCACCGCCGCGGTGGTGATCAGCATCGCGGCGAAGGAGTTGGACATGGTCTTGATGAACTGCGAGATCTCGGCGATCGAGCGGTTCAGCCGGGCGACGATCGTGCCGGTGATCTCCCCGTCGAACCAGCTCTGCGGGAGGTGCAGCAGCTTCTCGTAGTAGCGGGTCGAGAGGATCGTGCGCATCCGGTTGCTCAGCACGTCGCCGTACCAGCCGCCGATGTTGGAGACGACGGTGTTCAGCAGCTCGGCGACCAGCACCGCCCCGGCCAGCAGCAGCACGGTGCGCACCGCCGCGCCGGCCCCGGTCGCGTCCGAGACGGCGCCCGCCACCGTGTCGGTCGCCCGGCCGATGAGGAAGGGGACGGCGAGCGCCGCGAGGGAGGTCAGCACCGAGCAGAGAATGACCGCGGTATACAGGGGCGCGAGGGAGCGGGTGAAGCGCACGATGCGCAGCAGGGAGGACACGGACAGCAAGCCTAGGGGCTCGCGGGCCGCCTCAGTCCGCCTTGGGGCCGACGATCCCCAGGAGCACCCCGACGGTGACGCGCTCCCCCGCGCGGCGACGGCGCACCGCCCCGGTGATCAGCGCGTAGGGCACCAGCAGCACGAAGCCGACGGCGCTCACGAGCAGGATGGAGACCACGATCGAGCCGTCGTTGGCCCCGGTGCGGGCCACCAGCAGCGCCGCGGCGATGTTCCGCTGGCTGGTGAGGATCGCAGGCCCGTCGGGCACGGTGAGGGTCTCCCCCGCGAGGTCCCCCGCGGAGCGACCGGCGAAGAAGGCGAGTGCCACCAGGCCCACCGCGACCAGGATCGCCGGGGACAGCAGCAGGTCCAGCAGCAGCGCGCTGTTCGACCCGAAGCCGGAGAGGAACATGAGCACCGCGGAGACCGCGGCGACGCTCCCGGCGATGCGCGCGAACAGGTCCGCCCGGGAGGGGAAGACCGCGGCGATGACGATCCCGGCGACCATCGGCGCGAGCATCGTGCCGAGCAGCAGCCGGGCCACCGCCCAGCCGTCGACCTGCACGTCCTGCAGCAGCACCGGCACCACGAGCGGCATGAACACGATCGAGCCGAGCAACAGCACCGCCATCGGCCCGGCGGTCTCCCCGTAGGGGATCTTCGCCATCGCCCCGAGCTGCAGCACGAAGGGGGCGCCCGCGGCGCACAGCGCGATGATGAACCCCTCCCCCGCCTTCTCCGGCAGGAGCGGGCTGACCAGGATCAGGATCAGGGTGCCGACGGCGGGGACCACGACGAAGTTCGCGCCGAGCACGGCGAGCACCGTGCGGCGGTCCCGCAGCTGGGCGGCGAAGGCGTGGATCGGGGTGCGCAGGCCCATCGACAGCATCGAGGCGATCGCGAAGATCGGCACGCTGATGTGGATCAGCGCCACCAGGACCGATTCGAGGGTGTGCACCGCAGAAGCCTACGCGGGGCCGGTGCCCTCAGATCCAGCCGTGCTCGGTCGCGGTGCGCACGGCCTCGGCCCGGTTGGCGACGCAGAGCTTCCCGATGACGGCGGAGAGGTGGTTGCGCACGGTCCCCTCGGAGAGGAAGACCCGGGCGGCGATGTCGGCGGTGGTGCCGCCGCGGGCCGCGGCGCGCAGCACCTCGGTCTCCTTCGCGGTGAGCGGGTTCGGGCCGACGGCGAGGGACTGGGCGGCGAGTTCGGGATCCACCGCGCGCAGCCCCCGGTGCACGCGGCGGATCGCGTCGACGAGCCGGTCGACGGGGGCGTCCTTGACCATGAACCCGTCGGCTCCCGCCGCGAGCGTGCGCCGCAGGTAGCCGGCGCGGCCGAAGGTGGTCAGCACGATGATCCGGACTCCCCTCCCGCGGAGCGCCTCGGCGACCTCGAGGCCGTCCGCCGGACCGGTAGTGCCACCGGCGCGCACCCCGGCGGGCATCTGCACGTCGAGCAGCAGCACATCGGGTCGCTCCCGCTCGACCAGGTCGAGGGTCTCGGCGCAGGTCGCCGCCTCGCCGACGACCTCGAGATCGCTCTCGAGGCGCAGCAGGGCGGCGAGGCCGCTGCGCAGCAGCGCCTGGTCGTCCGCGAGCAGGACGCGCAGCGGGGCGCTCATGCCCGGCTCCTGTCGCGGGGCACCCGGGCGATGAGCAGCGTGCCGCTCCCGCTCGGCGGGGGCGAGGCGATCTCGAGGCTGCCTCCCGCCGCCTCGAGGCGCCGGCGCAGACCGGCCAGCCCGCTGAGGGCACGGGACGGCGGCAGGCCGGTCCCGTCATCGAGCACCTGCACCTCATCCTCCTCGAGGGTGAGGGTGCAGCGGGTCGCGCCCGCATGCCGCACCACGTTCGTGACCCCCTCGCGGATCGCGTAGCCGAACAGCTCCGAGCGCTCCTCGGTCAGCTCGGGCAGCGCGGTGGGCGTGACCGCCTCGATCCCGGCGGCGCCGAGCACGCTGCGGGCCGCGGCGATCTCGTGCGCGGCGCGCACCTCCTGCATGCCGGAGACGGTCGTGCGCACGTCGGCGAGGGATTGGCGGGAGATCCGCTCGATCTCGCCGAGCCGGGCGCGGGCGGCCTCGGGGTCGGTGGGCAGCAGCCGTTGGGCCAGCTGGGCGGTGACGGTGATCGTGGTCAGCGAGTGCCCGAGGATGTCGTGGAGGTCCCGGCCGATCCGCTCGCGTTCGACGGCGACCGCGAGATGGGCGTTGCGCCGCTCGGCCTCATCGAGCCGCTCCTGCAGGATCCCGCGCTCGATGCCCTCGGCGAGCCCGAGGGACAGCACCAGGCCGACGAGGGCGAGCACCGCGGCGATCGGCCGGTCGGTCGTCGCGGCGCCGACGAGCACGGCCACGGCGATCACCGGGACCGTCACCCGCGCCCAGCGCAGCGGCAGGATGATCCCGTGCATGACCTGCTGGAACATCACCATGTACAGCACCTCGAGGCCGATCACCCCCCAGAGGGCGCCGAGGAGGACCCAGGCCGCGGCGAGCCACACCAGCCGGTCCCGCACCGGATAGGCGCGCAGCCCCGCGGTGTAGGCGAAGAGCACCGCGTAGAGCGCGCAGATCAGGGTCACCAGGAGCGCCCGCGGCACGCTCAGCTCGGTCCACGCCGGGATCAGGATGTACAGCAGGAACAGCAGCGAGGGCACGTTGTAGAACAGCGAGCCGCTGTCGAGCGCGGCGCGATGCACCCCGCGCAGCGTGCGCGGGGGCGGCGGCGGCATGTCGGTCACGGGAGCATCCTCGCAGGCCTCAGCGGCGGGAGGCGCGGCGGGCGGCGCTGCCCAGCAGCAGGGCGCAGGCCAGCACCAGCCCCAGGGTCCAGGCCGCGAGGACCGCGAGTCCGCGCAGGGGCAGGTCCCCGCCGACGATCCCCCAGGCGCCGATCTCCCCGAGCCAGTAGGTGGGCAGCAGCACCGAGATCTGCTGCAGCCAGTCGGGGAACATCTCGAAGGGGAACCAGAGCCCGCCCGCGACGGCGAGCAGCATCGTGCCGATGGTCACCACGGGGCCGACGGCGCTGGGCTTCAGCGCGAGCCCCACGGCGAGGCCGAGCAGCACCATCGGGACCATGCTGATCCAGAGCACGAGGAGCACCCGCAGCGCCTCACCGGCGGTGATCTCCACCCCGGCGAGGAGCACTCCCGCGAGGATCACGCCGATCAGTGCGGGCAGCACGACGACCTGGGCAGCGATCAGCTTGCCGGTCACGAAGCTGCGCGGCTCGAGCCCCGCGACCATGAGCTGGCGCAGCCAGCCGTTGGTCCGCTCGACCTGGATCAGCGAACCGGTGTTGAGGGCGGCGGTGAGCCCGCCGTAGGACGCCATGTTCACCATGATGAAGGTGCCGACGGTGGCCCCGCCGGGCAGCTGCTGGCCGCCATAGATCTGGTCGAAGAGCAGGAACATGATCACCGGCAGACCGACCGTGAAGAACACGAAGAGCACGTTGCGGAGCGTGAGGCGGATGTCGGCGAGGGTGTAGCGGACGGTGCGGGTGAGCTGCGGGACATCGGCAGTGGTGGCGGTGGCGGTCATGAAGTGCTCCTGGTGGTCAGCTGGAGGAAGGCGTCCTCGAGGGAGGGCGTCCCGACGAGCACGTCGCGCACGTCGGGCCCGCCGGGGGCGAACAGGGCGGCGAGGGTCGCGTCGGAGTCGCTCGTGGCGAGGCGGATCCGGCCGTCCTCGAGCAGCTCGGTGCCGCCCACCCCGGGCAGGCGCTCGAGGTCATCGCCCGTGGCCCCCGAGCCGAGGGCGAGGGTCACGACCCGTCCGCCGATGCGTTCCTTGATCTCCGCCCCGGTGCCGTCGGCGACGAGCCTCCCGGCTCTCATCACCACCACGCGGTCCGCCTGCTGGTCGGCCTCCTCGAGGTAGTGGGTGGCGAAGACGATGGTGCGGCCCTCGACGGCGACGGCCCGCATCGACTCCCAGAAGCGGTGCCGGGTGCCGACGTCCATCGCGACCGTCGGCTCGTCCAGCAGGATCACCTCAGGGTCGGGGAGCAGGGCGAGGGCGAAGCGCACCCGCTGCGCCTCGCCGCCGGAGAGCTTCGAGGTGTTCCGGCGCAGGAGGGGCGCGATGTCTGCCCGCTCCACGACGTCGTCGATCGGCAGAGGGTGCGCGCACACCGCGGCGACGAGCCGGAGAAGGAGGCGCACCGGCACGTCCTCGAGCAGCGTCCCGTTCTGCAGCATCGCCCCGATCAGCCCGCGCCGGGCGGCCTCGGCGGGCGGGACGCCGAGCACCCGGACGGTGCCCGCGCTCGGGGTGGCGAGGCCCAGCATCATCTCGGCGGTGGTGGACTTGCCGGCTCCGTTGGGGCCCAGCAGGGCGAGGATCTGGCCGCGCGGCACGGTGAGGTCGAGGTGGTCCACGGCGGTCACCGGGCCGTAGGTGCGGCGGACGCCGCGGAGGTCGAGGGCGGGGGTGCTCGAGGTCATGCCCCTACTGTGCGGGCGGATCCCGCCCCGGTCCCATGACAGCTGTCATGCTGTGTCGATGCTGATCAGACAGGTGATGCTGCGCGGTGCGGACGCGCCGACGGATCTCCGCGCGACCGCGGGCCGGATCGTGGAAATCGGCCCGTCCCTCCCTCGGCGCGCGGGCGAGGAGGTCCACGAGGCGGGCGGCGCGCTCGCGATCCCCGGGCTGTGGGATCAGCACGTGCACGCGGGGCAGACCGCGCAGGGCTATGCCCGGCTGGACACCGCGGGGGCCGCCTCGACGGCGGAGATCGTCGCGCGCGTCGCGGCGGTGCTCGGGGCGGACCCGGTGCTGGTGGGCTTCGGGCACCGACTGGTGGATCTCGCGGGCGAGCCGACGGTCGCGGCCCTGGACGCGGTCGGCGGCGACCGGGTGCCGGTGGTGCTGATCGGCGGCGATGCGCACCATGCGTGGATGAGCTCCGCGGCGCTCGCCGCCCTGGGCCTGCCGCAGCGCACGGGCGTCGTCGCCGAGGACGAGTGGTTCGACGCGGTCGCCCGGCTCGAGGAGCTGCCGGGGGTCGCCGCGGGCCTCGAAGCGGGGATCGACCGGCTGCAGCAGGACGCCCTCTCCCGGGGGCTCGTGGGCCTGACCGACATGGAGTGGGGCGAGTCCTGGCGCCTGTGGCGGCGCCGCGACGAGGAGGGCCGGGTGCGGATGCGGGTGCGCACCGCGACCTACGCCTCGGGGCTTCCGGCCGTGCCGGGGCCGACGGGCACCGTGCTCGGCCCCTCGGGCCTGGTCACGATGGGGCCGTTGAAGGTCATCGCCGACGGCTCCCTCGGCTCCCGCTCCGCGTACTGCCGGCATGTGGGCGGACCCGTCGGCGTGCTCAGCGACTACGCCCTCGAGCTGCCGCAGCTGCTGACCCGCGCGGCGCAACTCGGCCTCGAGCCGGCGATCCATGCGATCGGCGACGCGGCCGTCGGCGTGGTGCTCGACGCCTTCGCGGCGACGGGGGCGAGGGGTCGGATCGAGCACGCCCAGCTGCTGGCCGACGAGGACGTGGCCCGGATGGCGGCGCTCGGGGTGCGGGCGTCGGTGCAGCCGGCGCACCTGCTGGATGACCGCGACCCGACGGAGGAGCTGATGCCCGACGCGGCCCACCTCGCCTACCGGTTCCGGGATCTGCTCGCCGCGGGCGTCCCGCTGCTCTTCGGCTCCGACGCCCCGGTCGCGCCCGTCGATCCGTGGCTCGCGATGGCCGCCGCGGTGCACCGCAGCGCCGACGAGCGCGGGGCCTGGCACCCCGAGCAGGCCCTCCAGCCGCACGAGGCCCTCCTCGCCTCGACGGACGGAGTGCGCGAGCTCGCCGTCGGCGGCCCCGCGGACCTGGTGCTCCTCGCCGAGGACCCGTTCGAGGAGGTCCCCAGTGCCGCCGCGACCCGCGAGGCGGCGGCCCGGCTCACCGAGGTGCGGCCCCTGGCGACCATGGTGGCCGCCAGGGGCTGAGGGGCCTCAGGCCGTCCGCGCGAAGAGGTCGAAGAACTCGTCCGCGAGACCGATCCGGCCGGGTAGAGGATGCCGATCAGCGGCACCGCCGCCCGCGGTTCGCTGATCGCCCCGGACTCGTCGGTCTGCAGGATGCCCCGCAGGTCGACGTCGGCCGCGTACTGCTCGAGCGCCCAGTCCGGCAGCGGCTCGGCGGGTTCCCCGGGCCGCGGGGTCGAGTACGCGTAGACGACGTCGAGGCCAGTGCGCCGCTGGTAGTCGCCGGAGAGCCGGGTGAACACGCCCCAGTCCTCCTGCGGCCACGAGTCGCCGTCGGTGTACCCGGCCCCCGAGGGCCCGCACACGAGCAGGTCGTTCTCGGTCGCGGTGTCCTGGAAGTGCTTCAGGATCGGCCATGAGCCCGCGGCGGGTGAGGGTGCGTCGGGAGGGGAGGAACTGGACCGGTTAATCAGTGGCGTCGACGCCGGCACCCCGCCTACGGTGCTCCCAGCGCGTCCCGATCGGGCCGCCCCTGAGGGAAGGAGGAGCTGATGAGCGTCACCGTGCTGACCCCTGCCGTCCGCCCCTTCCCTCAGGAGAATCCATGACCCCGATCGACTTCTTCCTTCCCGAGCTCGACGACGACCAGCGCTGGTCCACCTGGCCCGAGACCGCGCACACCCTCGACCGCGGCCCGCAGCCCTTCCCCGACTGGGTGGTGCAGCACGACGGCGCGATCGACACCGAGCTCGGCATCCTCAAGACCGGCAAGGAGGCCGACGCCTTCCTCCTCGAGCGCGGCCTCCCGCAGGAGCTGTGCACCGGCGCCCCCGGCGAGGTGACGCTGCTGGTCGCCAAGCGCTACCGCGACCCGGACCAGGTCACCTTCCACCGCTCGAGCGCCTACACCGAGGGCCGCCGCACCAAGGACTCGCGCGAGGCCCGCGCGATCGCGAAAGGCACCGCCTTCGGCCGCCGGGCCGCTGCGGGCCAGTGGGCCCGCACCGAGTTCGACGCCCTCGGCCGGCTGTGGGAGGCGGGCATCCCCGTCCCCTATCCCGTGCAGATCCAGGGCACCGAGCTGCTGATGGAGTTCGTCGGCACCGATGACGAGCGCGGCGCGGTCGCCGCACCGCGCCTGCAGGAGACCCGCCCGTCGGCCGAGGAGGCGGAGCGCTGGGCCCGACACCTGCGCGACGCCGTCGCGGAGATGGCCCGGATGGGCCTGGTCCACGGCGACCTCTCGCCCTACAACGTCCTGATCGACACCCGGCAGGCGGAGCCGGACCCGGTGATCATCGACGTCCCGCAGGTCATCGACCTGATCGCGAATCCGCACGGCCGGGAGTTCCTCGAGCGCGACTGCCGCACGCTCTGCACCTGGCTGCGGGCGCACGGCGCTCCGGAGTCGGCGACGGATCCCGAGGACTGGATGCCCTGATCAGCCCTCTCGCAGCCGCCGCCACTGCGCGACGGCGTCGTCCCCGTCCCAGGCCGGGGCGAGCATCCGCTGGAAAGGGTGCTCGCGCCGGTCCTGGTGGACCCGGCGGGTGAAGTCCGCGGCGTACTCCCGCACGGCCGCCTCGTCGCGCAGCTCCGCGAGGGTCTCCGCGCGGCGCTCGAACTCGCGGCGCAGCAGCACGACGACGGGCAGCACCGCCTCGGGGTCGATGTCCCCGCTCTCGAGGCGCTGCTTGACCCACCAGTCGGGGTCGTGGGTCTCCGGCAGCCGCAGCGGCTTCCCCGCGAGCGGCGACCCGGTGAGGTCGAAAGGATCGGGGTCAGCCACGGATCTGCCCGTCCCGTCGGGCCCGGCGCAGCCCCTCGAGGCCGATCACCGTCGTCCACGGCCCGCGCAGCAGCTGCTCGCCGGGCCGGCAGTTGTCGGCCGCCGCGAGTCGGGCGGCGAGGTCGGGACGCTGCGTGCGCAGCATGCCGTGGGCGCGCAGCTCGTGCAGCGGATCAGAGGCGACCACGATCCGATCCGCGTCCTCCAGGACGGGCACCGTGCACGCCATGTTGTCCCAGGTGGACCGGCTCTGGGTCTCGAGCGCGACCTCCCCCTCGAAGCCCAGGTGCTCCCGCAGGTGCCGCGCCATCAGCCCCGCCTCCGAATGCGCCCCGCGCACCGCCCCGCCGCTGAGGACCAGCAGCGAGGACGACGCCCGAGGGTCGCGCGAGCGCAGGCCCACGTCGAGGCGCCAGCGGTTGACCGCGTTGAGCTCGGTGCCGTCGTTGCCGTAGCCGAGGACCACGATCACCTCCCGCCCCGTCGGATCCGTCGGCCGCAGCGCCGCGCGCACGCGTTGCGCCCCGAGCGCGGCGGCGACCTGTCCGGCCGCGAGCACGAGCATGGTCGCGCCGAGCCCGACGAGCAGCAGGCGGCGGATCACCGGCCCTCGGCGAGCGCCGCGAGATTCTCGATCGAGGCGGCGAGCATCTCGGCGGTGGTGCGGGAGGAGCGGGCGATCCGCGCCTCGTCGACCAGCCGGGAGAAGTCGTAGGAGTGGGTGACGAGGGTGCGGTCCTCCGCGAGCGGCTCGAGCTGCCAGATCCACTCGTGACCGGGCGGCTCCTCGCCCGCCGGCGCGGTCAGCCACCCGATCTCGCGCCCCTCGACGAAGCGGGTGACGTGGTTGTCCTTCTGCTTCCCGGAGGTGTTGCGCATCGTGAAGACGTCGCCGACGGCGGAGACCCGCTGCCCCTCGGGAGCCTCGGCCAGGTTGCCGTTGCCGTCCCAGCGCGGCTGCTGGGCGGGATCGGCGATCAGCTCGAAGAGGGCGGCGGCGGGGGCGGCGATCTCGCGGGAGGCGGTGCGCAGGGTGCTCATGCGCCCATTCTCCCCTGGTACCCCACCTCCCGGTGGGACACCCGGTAGCCGAGCTTCTCGTTGATCGAGATCATCCACGGGTTCACGTGCGAGTTGAAGGTGACCAGGCTGCGCACCTCGGGCGCTCGCTCGGCGAGCAGCGCGTGGGTCGCGACCTTGAGCGCGAGACCCAGGCGATGCCCGCGATGATCGGGCATGACCAGCGTGTTCTCCTGCCACCCGAGGCTCGCCCCCGGGGCGGTCTTCACATGGATCACCGAGTTCCCGGCGATCGTTCCGTCGGGGGCGACGGCGACCGACTGGAACTGGGTGATGCCCTGCTCGGCGAGCCGCCGCTCCCCCGTGCGGATCCGCTCGGGCGTGTACTCGGGGGCCTCGTACTCGATGTCCTCGTCAGGGTCGTCGAGGTCGAGCTGGCGAAGCAGCGCCCCGTAGGAAGCCAGGTGCTCCTCGGGGGCGGGGCCGTCCCAGATCTCGATCCGGTACCCGCCCTGTCGCTCCTCCGCCTCGGTGCGGAGGGTGTCGAGCAGCGCGGCCTCCAGCGGCAGGTCGAGCCGACGGCACACCCCGATGTTCTTCCGGCTCACGCCCAGTCGGGCGGCGAGGCGGTTGACCGGCAGCGCGGGATCGTCGGGATCCCCGTCGGCCGGGATCTCGCCCCACGCGCCCACGAGCGGACGCCCGGACTCCGCGATCGCGGGCCGCAGCGCCTCCTCGACGATCGCGGTGCCGATCCCCCGACCGCGATGGGCCGGATGCACGCTCAGCCCCACCTCGACCAGCTCGGTGTTCTCCTGCAGCGGGAGATGCACCGACCCGCGGCCGACGATCATCTCGCCGCCCTCGAGCCCCTCCGAGACGGCGACCCAGCGCTGGGCGCGGGAGTACTCGGTGTCCTCGCAGGCCAGTCGGCGCTCGGCGACGGAGTACGGCTGGACGCCGCCGAAGGCGTCGAGGTCCAGGGCGTCATCCAGGGCGTTGAACTGCTCGAGCTCGGCGTCGGAGGTGGTGTCGAGAAGACGGATCGTGACAGACATGAGGGCAGTCGACCACGCCGACGAGGGACCGCGCGAGCGTTTTTCCCGGCCCCCCTTGACCCTCCCCCGGGGACAATCCGGAGGGTGGTCACTGCCGGGACGGACCCGGCGCCCGGAAGGAGAACCGATGGACGGGACACTGCTGAGCATCGGGGAACTGGCCGCCGCGAGCGGTCTCAGCCCCAAGGCGCTGCGCCTGTACGACGAGTCGGGGCTGCTGCCCCCGCGTCGGGTGGACCCGTTCACCGGCTACCGCTCCTACGGACCGGATCAGATCGATCGGGCGCGGCGCATCGCCGCGCTCCGGGGGCTGGGCATGGGCCTGGCTCGCATCCGCGTGGTGTGCGATCTCGACGACGACGCAGCCGCCGCCGCGGAGCTGCGCTCCTGGTGGCGACAGGAGGAGGCCGACGCCCTCTCCCGCGCCGCCGTCGTCGCCGACCTGGTCCGTGACCTCGGGCAGCATCACTCGGAGGACATCATGACCACTTCCACCACCACGTCCACGACCACCCCACGCACCGCCTTCGCCCTGCACCAGGGCCTCGAGCGACCCACCCAGGAGGACGCCGTGTTGATCCGCGAGCTGCCGGGCGGCCGGGTGCTGCTCGCCGTGGCCGACGGCTTCGGCGGGTCCGACGATCTGTCCGCGCGACTGCTGCGTGCCCTGGCCGACGCGGTCGAGGCCGCCGCCTCGGCCCCGCCCCTGGCCGCCCTCGAGACGGCCTGGATGGCGGTGGAAGCGCTGGTCCCGACCTCCGGCGCCGCGGGCTCGACCCTCTCCGCCGCGCTGCTGGAGGGCGACCGCCTGCACGTGGCCCACCTGGGAGACACCCGGATCTCGCTCGTGCGCGCCGGACGCCTCGAGCACATCACCCAGGACCACACCCAGGTGCGCTCGCTCCTCGAGGCGGGCCGGCTCTCTCCCGAGGAGGCGGCGAGGCATCCGGACCGACGCCTGCTGAACCGGGCGCTCGCCGCGGGCGCCCCGACGGCTCCGGACCTGCTGGTGCGCAGGCTCGAGCCGGGCGACCTGGTGCTGCTCTCCTCCGACGGTCTGCACGCCGTGGTGGATCCGGCGGACCTCGCGGAGGCGCTGGCCGCGGAAGGAGAGGATCTGGAATCCCTCGCGGCGCGATTGGTCGATCTCGCACTGGACGCCGGCGGCCCGGACAATGTGGGGGTGGCCCTGGCGCGGGTGTGATGTCGGGGCGCGGAGGAATTCTCCGGAGTTCTCGAAGTCCGGGGAATTCCCCTCCGCCCCACCCCGTCCCCGAGCCCTGGCGGACCCCGGACTCCGCGCCCAGTACCTGCGGCGAGATCCTCGCACAGGGGTCCGACAGACGAGTTCGCCCGTCCACAGAATGCGATGTTCGGGGCAGCAGTTCCTCCCCACAACAGGGTTATCCACATATTTATCCCCATTCGGCGATCGGCCTTCCGTCGGGCTTTCTCGCCGAATATCCTCGGAGCATCGATCGGGCATGCACCAGCGGCCCGCAGGGGTGAGGGGAGGTGGGGCGGATGGGCGACTTCGTGGACGACCACGACGCGAGCTCGCTCCTGCCTCCCGTCGCTCGGCCGGCGCTGCCCGAGTGGACGGTGCGGGCGCGTCGGCCGCTGACCGCGGAGCGGATGCTCGAGGAGGTCGCGCCGGGCAGCGTCGAGGCGGGCCGGGTGCTCGCGCTGCATCGCGCGTCGCTCGCCCGCACCCGGATGTACGCCCACCATCTGCGCCTGCTCGCCACCTTCTTCCGGGAGGATCCGGAGGTGCAGGGCCGCCCCGAGGACGCGGATCTCAGCGCACTGAAGGTCGCGGTCGGGCTGCGACTCACCCTGGACCAGGCCTGGGGCCAGGTGCGCGATGCCCGCACCGCGGTCGAGGTCATGCCGCTGACCTTCGAGTACGTGCGCCGCGGGGAGCTCCCGGAGTCGATGCACCACCGCCTCCTGCGCGCGGTGCGCCGCCTCACCGATGAGCAGGCCGCGGAGGTCGACGCACATCTGGCCACCCTCGAGCTGCCCTCGGTCTCGGTGGACACCTTCACCCGGCACCTCCGGCTCGCCGTCGACCTCACGAGCGCCGGGGCCCTCCCCTCCCCGCCCTCCGAGAGCCGGGGCGTGGAGATCGTCGACGTCGACACCGCCTCCGGCACGGCCTCCCTGCTGGTCACCGGGCCGATCCTCGAGATCCAGGGGCTCGCGCACCGTCTCGATGTCGCCGCGCGCGCCGTCCAGGAGGCCCAGCGCCACGCCCTCGAGGAGGGCGCCGAGGGGCCGCTCCCCTTCGACCTCGACCAGGACCTCGCCGCGCGCGGTCGCCCCCACTCCTTGAACACGCTTCGCTACGCGATCCTCACCCACACCGTGCTGGACACGGATCCGGTGCAGGAGACCGCCTCGCCGTACCGTCTCCTGGTGACGGTTCCCGTCATGACGCTGCTCGGCCGCGACGACGCCCCCGCTCTGATCGAGGGCACCACGCCTCTCCCCGCGGAGCTGGCCCGCGACCTCGCCGCCGGGGAGGCCACCTGGACCCGGATCCTCACCGACCCCGTGACCGGTGCCTATCTCCCCGCGAGCGCGACGACCTATCGGCCCTCCGCCCAGGTGCGGCTCCAGCTGCGGCTGCGCCACCCCGTCTGCGCGGTGCCCGGCTGCTCCCGTTCCACCGCCCTCGCCGCGGAGGACGACCACGTCCTCGAGTTCGACCCTGCAGATCCCGCCCGCGGCGGGCCGACCGCCCTGGAGAACCTGCACCGCCTGTGCCGCACGCACCACCGGCTGAAGACCGCCGGCACGATCGATCCCACCCGGGACCCGGGAGAGACCGGCATGCCCCTGCGCACCACCTGGACCCTCGATGACCAGCTCCGCACCCGCAGCGAGGAGGCCGTCGACCTGCTCACCCCGCACACCGTGCGGCTGCTCGAGCACGCCCGGCAGGAGCACGAGCGCCGCGCCGCCGAGGCTCGCGCCCTCCACGCGGCGGAGAGCAGCAGGCCCCCCGGCGAAGGGATCGCGCAGCAGCGACGTGCTCTGCTGGACCGCCACCGGGGCCGCCGGGTGATCCCGCGGTCGACGCCCCCGCCCGGCGACCCGCCGTACTGACCGGGCCTGGCACAATCGCGGGCATGACTTCCCCGCACCCGTCGTCCGCAGCGTCGCGGTACCGGGCCCTGCTCTCCCCGCTGGACCTCGGTCGCCTCACCCTGAAGAACCGTCTCGTCATGGGGTCCATGCACGTGGGCCTCGAGGACCATCCGGGGGATCTCGCCCGCCTCTCCGCCTTCCTCGGCGAGCGCGCCCGCGGCGGGGTCGGACTCATCGTCACCGGCGGCCACTCCCCCAACCGCTCCGGCCGCCTCACCGCCGGCGGGGCACAGGCCGACGAGCGCACCATGACCCGCCACCAGGTGATCACCCGCGAGGTGCACGACGCCGACGGGCGGATCATCCTCCAGCTGCTCCACGCCGGCCGCTACGCCGCGCAGCCCCTCGCCGCCTCCCCCAGCGGCGGCCGCTCCCCGCTCTCCCCCTTCCGCAGCCGGCGCCTCACCCGGCGCGGCACCCGACGCACCGTCGAGCAGTTCGCCCTCGCGGCCCGGCGCGCGGTCGACGCCGGCTACGACGGGGTCGAGCTGATGGGCTCCGAGGGTTATCTGCTGAACCAGTTCCTCGCCCCCGCCACGAACCGCAGACGGGACCGCTTCGGCCGGGGCGCGGAGGGCCGGCGCGCTCTCCCGCTCGCCATCGCGGCCGCGGTCCGCGACGCGATCGGCGAGGACGCCCTGCTCAGCTATCGCATCTCCCTCCTCGACCTGGTCCCGGGCGGGCAGACCTGGGACGAGACCGTGGTGCTCGCGAAGGGCCTCGCCGAGCGCGGCGTGGACGTCCTCTCGACCGGCATCGGCTGGCACGAGGCGCGCGTCCCCACGATCGTCACCTCGGTGCCGCGCGGGGCCTTCGTGCCGCTCACCGCTCAGCTGCGGAGCGAGGTGGACGTGCCCGTCATCGCCTCCAACCGACTGCACGATCCCGACCTCGCCGAGCAGGTCATCGCCCGCGGCGAGGCCGACCTGGTCTCGATGGCCCGCCAGTTGCTCGCCGACTCGCACCTGCCGCGCAAGCTCGCCGAGGGCCGCTCAGGTCAGGTCGTCGCGTGCATCTCCTGCAACCAGGCGTGCCTCGACAAGGTCTTCGTCGGGAAGCGGGCGAGCTGCCTGGTGAACCCCCGCGCGGCCCACGAGACGGAGCTGGTGCTCACCCCCGTCGCCCCGCGACGGGTGCGGAAGGTGGCGGTCGTCGGCGGCGGTCCCGCAGGTCTCGAGGCGGCCCTTGCCGCCGCCGAGCGCGGGCACGTGGTGACGCTCTTCGAGGCGACCGAGGAGCTCGGCGGGCAGCTGCGCCTCGCCGCCCGCGTCCCCGGCAAGGAGGACTACGCGCTCGCGCTGCGCTCCTGGAGGATGCGGCTCGCCGCGGCCGGCGTCGGCATCCGGCTGGGGATGCGCCCCACCCTCGCGGACCTCGCGGGCTTCCACGACGTGATCGTCGCGACCGGCGTCGCCCCCCGCCCCGTGGACCTGCCGGGATTCGCGCCGTCGGCCGCGCCGCCCGCCGCGGGGCCGCAGGTCGTCACCTACCAGGACCTGCTCGAGGAGCGGGCGGTCGCCGGCGAGCGCGTCGCGATCATCGGCGCGGGCGGGATCGGCGTCGACGTCGCCGTGTACCTCACCTCCGCGATCCCCTCCCCCACCCTCGACGCGCGTGCCTGGCGAGAGCACTGGGGCGTCACGGACCCCTCGGCCGTGCGCGGCGGCGTCACGGCCGCGCCGCAGCGCACCGAGGCCGACGACGGCCGACGCGCCCGCGAGGTGCACCTGCTGCAGCGCAAGGAGACCAAGATCGGCGCGGGCCTCGGGCGCACGACCGGCTGGGTACACCGGGCGGAGCTGCGCCGCGCCGGCGTGATCCAGCATCGCGGCGTCACCTACGAGCGCATCGACGAGCAGGGCCTGCATCTCGTGGAGGACGGCGAGGCGCGCGTGCTCGAGGTGGACACCGTGGTGCTCTGCGCCGGTCAGGTGAGCGTCGCCGGCCTCGCCGCCGACCTGGGCGCCGCGGCCACGCGCTCCTCGCCCCGGGTGCACGTCGTCGGCGGGGCGGACCTCGCCGCCGAGCTCGATGCGGAGCGCGCGATCCGGCAGGCCGTCGAGGTCGCCGCCGCGCTGTGACCGGGCCCCTACACTCGGGAGCATGCCCCGCGTGCTCCACACCGCCCAGGCCCTGGTCGACGTCGTCGTCGAGGTGGACGCCCTCCCGCCGCGCGGCGGGAACGCGAACGTCCGCCGCGAGCAGTGGTACGCGGGCGGGGCGGTGACCACTCTGCTGGCCGCGGCGCGCACCGGCGCGGAGGCGGTGCACGGCGGCGCGCACGGCGTCGGCCCCCACGGCGACCTGGTGCGGGAGCGGCTCGCGGCCGACGGGATCGCCCTCAGCGACGAGCCCCGCGAGGACGCCGACACGGGCTACTGCATCGTCATGCTCGAGCCCTCCGCCGAGCGCACCTTCCTCACCGTCTACGGGGCGGAGCGGCAGGTCAGCACCGAGTCACTGGCCCGTCTCGCGCCCGTCCCGGGCGATCTCGTCTGCGTCTCGGGCTACACGCTGTTCGAGCCGACGCGGGAGCCGCTGCTGCGCTTCCTCGAGTCGCTGCCGGACGGGGTCGAGGTGGTGCTCGATCCCGGCGCACCCTTCGCCGAGTTCCCCCGTGACCTGCAGGACCGCGTGCTGGCCCGGACCACGGTGTGGACCTCGAACGCGGATGAGGCGCGGGAGCTGACCGGACTGGACGCCCTCGAGGACACCCCGCAAGCTCTGCGTCGACGCATCGGATCCCACGCCGTGGTGATCGTGCGCGACGGCGACCGCGGCTGCCTCGTCTTCCACCACGGTCGCGGCACCGAGATCCCTGCCTTCCCGCAGACCGCCGTGGACACCAACGGGGCCGGCGACACCCACACCGGGGTGCTGCTCGCGGAGCGGGCGCTCGGGGCGGACTGGGAATCGGCCGCGACCCGCGCCAATGCGGCGGCCGCGATCGCCGTCACCCGGCGCGGCACCGAGTCGGCGCCCACCCGCGCCGAGGTCGACGAGTTCCTGGCGTGAGCTCCTTCCACGACTTCACCGCTCTCACCGCGGACGGCGAGACCTATGCGATGAGCCGCCACCGCGGGGAGCACGCCCTGGTCGTCAACATCGCCACCGAGTGCGCGTTCACCCCGCAGCTGGCGGGGCTGCAGGAGCTGCACGACCAGGGGCTGACGGTGCTCGGTTTCCCGTCGGACCAGTTCCGCCAGAACCCCGGCAGCGACGCGGAGACCGCCGAGCGCTGCTCCACCGGCTACGGCGTGACCTTCCCGCTGTTCTCCGCGGTGCAGGTCAACGGGCCGTCGGCCGATCCGCTGTGGCAGTGGCTCGTCGCACAGCGGGCCGGGGTGCTGGGCGGCCGGATCTCCTGGAACTTCACCAAGTTCCTCATCGGCCCCGACGGCCAGGTGCTGCGGCGGTACGCCCCGCCGGTACCGCCGGCGCGCATCGCCCGCCGCCTCTCAGCCGACCTCCGGTAGCGTGGGTCACAGTCCACACCGAAGAGATAGGGGGCCTTCGTGGAAGGCATCGTCGTCACTCTGATCGTCATCGCCGTCGTGGTGGTGGTGCTGATCGTCATCCTCGCGCTGCTGTTCGGCGGTCTGCGCACGTCGATCATGTTCACCGTCCACTCCTCCGAGGCGGTGATCGTGGAGAGCTTCGGCAAGTTCAAGCGGGTCGCCTCGGCCGGTCTGAACTTCAAGACGCCGTTCATCGACTCGATCACCCGTCCCATCTCGCTGCGCGTCCAGCAGCTCGAGGTGAACATCGAGTCCAAGACCAAGGACAACGTGTTCGTGACCGTCCCGGTGGCGGTGCAGTACCAGATCCAGGAGAACCAGGTCGTCGACGCGTATTACAAGCTGTCGAACCCCGAGGCGCAGATCCGCTCGTACGTCTTCGACACGGTGCGCTCCGCCCTCTCCGGCCTCGAGCTGGACGCGGCCTTCGAGTCGAAGGACGACATCGCCCGCAGCGTCGAGCAGACCCTCTCCGAGCGGATGCTCGAGTACGGCTTCCGGATCATCAACACCCTGGTGCAGGACATCTCGCCGGACCAGCGGGTGCGCGACTCGATGAACTCCATCAACGCCGCCCAGCGCGACCGCGTCGCCGCGCAGTCCCTCGCCGAGGCGGACAAGATCAAGCGCGTCACCCAGGCCGAGGCCGAGGCCGAGTCCAAGCGCCTGCAGGGTGAGGGCGTCGCCGCCCAGCGGAAGGCGATCGCCCTGGGCATCGCCGAGCAGTACGAGATGCTGCGCAAGGTCGGCATCGAGAACTCGGCCGAGCAGCTGCTGCTGATGACCCAGTACTTCGACACCATGCAGGACGTGGCCCGCAACGGCCGCTCCAACGTGCTGTACCTGCCCAGCAACCCCGGGGCCGTCGGCTCGATGGGCGACGAGATCCGCTCCGCCATGCTGCAGGCCCAGGCCGCGCACCAGGCCGACCAGGACGCCGACGTCGATGAGCACCACGAGCGGCAGCGGATCTCCGCCGAGCAGCTGCGCGCCCAGGAGGAGCGGCGCCGCGAGCAGGCCCGCTCCCAGGCCGAGCAGGCCCAGCGGGAGGCGCAGCGCGCCCAGGGCGAGGCGCAGCAGCAGCGGCGCGTGCCCGGCTTCCAAGGCGGCTCGGTGCCGCCGTGGGCGCGTCCGGGCAGCGCTGAGCAGGGCTGAGGCAGGGAGCCCGCGCCGAGCTGGGTGCGGGAGATCCGACTCTCGTCGGAGCAGGTCGCGACCAGCGGGTGAGTCGCGCGGGGTCGCTCCTGCGCTGAGGTGGGGGCATGAGCGACTACACCGCGGAGAAGAAGCTGGCCCGGAACGTCGGGATCACCATCGCCTGGTGGGCCCATGCGGCGATCCGCCTGCTGCTCGCCGTGGTGTTCTTCTATTACGGCGGGGCGAAGCTGGTGTTCGGCCAGTTCGGGTTCTCCGACACCGGCGACGCCCTCATCGCCCACGGCGAGATGAGCCCCATGGGGCTGCTGTGGCGGATGGTCGCCTTCTCGCCGCTGTTCCAGTTCCTCGCCGGACTCGCGGAGTTCGGCGCCGGGCTCGCCCTCCTGTGGCGGCGCTCGGTCCCGCTCGGGGCGCTGCTCGGCGCGGCTTCCATGTCGCTCGTGCTGGTGCTCAACCTCGGCTACGACGTGATGGTGAAGACGCCGACGCTGATCTACCTGGTGCTCTCGCTGATCGTGCTGATCCCGTGGCTGCCGCGGCTCACGCGGGCCTTCCTGACCAGCGGCGAGATCCCCCAGGGCCCGTCCCCGCGGCTGATCCCCTGGCGGCCCGCCGAACGGGTCGGGGCGATCGTCGGCCCGGTCGCGGCCCTGGCTCTCGCGGGGCTGTGCCTGTGGGGTATCTCGGGGCTCTACGCCCCGCGCTCGGTGGACGAGTCCGTGCCCGCCGGGGTGTGGAGCGTCGCGTCGGACACCGCCGAGCCCGCCGCCCAGCTCTCCGAGGACACCCGGTGGAGCGCCCTCGCGCTGGGGTCGATCTCGAGCGGTGGCGAAGCGCGGGCCCAGCTGCGCCAGGCCGACGGCACGCTGCGCACCGGCACCTGGCGGCGACTGGACGGCTCGCGCATCGAGCTGACCCTGCAGGACCTGCGGGAGGAGGGGCAGCCGGTCCAGGAGTACCTCGCGGCGGAGGGCGAGACGCTCGTGCTCACGATCGAGGAGCGAGGGGACGGCACGCTGCACGTCACCGGCGAGGGCCAGGACCTGGTGCTCGCCCCGGACGAGTCCGGCAGGATGCTCTACGATCGCGGTTTCAGCTGGGGGATCCGGGGGGATGATCCCTTCAACCGATGAGGGGGAGGCCATGAGCTCCTCGGGTCGGCGCTCCGCATCGTCGAGCAGGTGGTCGGGGCCATGGCTGTCCGCCCCCTCCCCTAGGGTGAGCGCATGAAGATCGAGTTCGGGTGGTCCCTGGACGGCGCCGGCTGGGCCGACGGAGGCCCCCGGCTCGGCCCGCGCGGGCTGGTGCGGCTGCTGCAAGGACGGCTGGGGCTGACCCGGCCCGACGTCGAACCGGCGGTGCGGGTGGCGCAGTACCTGCGTCTCCTCCAGGACCACCTGGCCAGCCATCCGGACGCTTGGCCTGCCCGTTCCGCTGCCGCGGACCCGTGGAGCACCGCTGCACAGCTGCTCCGCTGGCGCGATGCGGCGATCGGGACCGGGTGGCGGCCCGAGCCCGGCCCGCTCTCGGAGCGGCTCGCGATCCTCCGCGACCTCGAGCCCGCCGATCCCGGGCGGCTCGGACCTGCCCTCGGCGATGATCTGCGGGAGATCCTCGAGCTGTTGGAGGACGGAGTCGACTGGCCGCTCGGGATCGATCAGATCCTGCTGGCCGAGGCGCCGGAGCGGCTCCCAGCGCCGTGGCCCGAGCTGCTGGGGAGGCTGCCGTGCCGAGTCGTGCCTGTTGCCGCCGGCGACGCACCCTCGGTGACGATCGTCGAGGCGCTGGACGAGTGGTCGGCGGCCGATGCGGCGGCTCGCTTCCTCGCGGCGGACCCGCAGGTGACGGTGCTCGCGTCGGGCGACACGGACGTGCTGGACCGGGCGCTGCACCGGCGCGGCCTGCCGGCGATCGGTCGGGTCGAGTCCTCCCGCGATCGCGCCCACCACCAGGTGCTCGGCCTGTTCCTCGACGTCGCGACCGCCCCCGTCGACGTGCACCAGCTCGCCGCCCTCCTGGACTTGCGCGTGCTCGAGGGTGACCGGGAGCCCATCGGCCTCGTCCCCGCCCGCACTCGCCGCAAGCTGCTGCGGGCACTGAACGCCGAACCGGGCGTCGGCGGCCCCGCCTGGCGTGCTGCGATCACGGACGACGAGGCGGCGCAGGTCATCGATCGCTTGGTGACCGACCCTCTGCCCGCCGACGACCTGCGGCCCGGCGCGATCGCGGCCCGTCTCGACTGGCTCGCCCACCGGTTGCGCGCCGTGGGACGCGGCGACGGCGACCTGCTCGCGAGCCTCACGCAGGTGCAGGTGCTCCAGCAGGTGCTCGGGATGCTCGAGGCCGACCGACCGCTCAGCCGCCGCACCCTTCAGCAGATCATCGACAGCTGCGGCGGTGCCGGCCGCTCGCCGCGCGCCGTGCCCGAGGTCGCGCCCTGGCACGTCACCACCTCCCCCGCACAGGTGCGGCCGGGGACCGTGCTGTGGTGGGCGCCGTCGACCGAGGACATGGCGTCCGGGCCGCGCTGGGACGCCGCCGAGAGGACGGCGCTCGGCGCGGTGCCGACATCCACCGAGCTCGCGTCGCTGCAGGTCGACGCGGCCCTCGCGGGACTGCGGCGGGCCGACGAGGTGGTCGTGGTGCTGCCCGGGCGGCGGCTCGAGAAGGCTCTTCCCCCGAACGGGCTGCTCGCCCACCTCGGCGCGGCGACGACGCTCCGGCCCGAGGACCTGATCACCGAAGGTCGGTGGGAGCTCGCGGGGCGGTCGGTCGCCGTCGCGACACCGGCCGAGACTCCCGATCCCGAGCCCGCGCCGCTCGTGCACCACATCGCCCCGGCCCCGCACCTACTGCCGACGAAACTGTCGTACACGCAGGTCGCGGCGCTGATCGCGTGCCCGCACCATTGGGCGCTGGAGTGGGCCCTCGGCGTGCGCCCTGCCGCTGTCGCGGCGCTGCCGACGGGGTCGCGGATGATCGGCACGCTGATCCACGCCGTCGTCGAGACGCTGGTCGCGGAGCACGGCGGCGTCCCGTCGGACGCGGAGATCCTCGACGTGCTCGACGGGCTCATCCCGCAGCTCGCCTCCGAGCTGGACCTGTCCGGTCGCGCCGCCGAGCGGGAGGAGGTGCGCGATCGCGCCGTCCGCTCGCTGCGCACCCTCTTCACCCGGCTCGCCGAGGCGGGGCTACGGATCACCGGCACCGAAACCGGCTTCGACGTGCCTCTGACCCTCGCGGGCCGCACCATGCCGTTCCGCGGCAGTCGCGATCTCGACGCGATCGACGCGGCGGGGCGCCGCACCGTTCTCGACCTGAAGTGGTCCTACAGCCGCACCCGCTACGGCGATCTGTTCGACACCTCGGAGGCGATCCAGCTGGCCGGATACGCGTGGGCCCTCGGCCAGGAGCATCCCGAGGAGGCGCCGGCCGATGTCGGCTACTTCCTGCTACGCAGCGGGGAGTTCGTCTCCGCGGACCCGGTGCTCGACCCGCACCGGCGGAGCCCGATGGACGTGGACTCGGCCGTCGCCCGGATGGTCGCGGCGGCCGGAGCGCGCCTCGAGGAGATCGCCGCGGGTGAGGTCCGCTGCGGATGCCGCACCCTCCAGGAACGCGACCTGCCCCTGGACAAGGCGCGCGCCGCGGACCGGGCGGCGGGCGGGCTGCTCGTCGAGGAGCACTGCGCGCGCGGCCCCCACGCCCAGCTGTGCGGCACGATCGGAGGCCTTCGATGAGCACGACACTTCTGAACGCGTCGGCCGGATCCGGGAAGACCCACACCCTCACGCACCGGATCGCAGACCGCATCGCCGCCGGACTGGACCCGTCGGAGCTGATCGCCACGACGTTCACCCGCAAGGCCGCCGCCGAGCTGCGCGACCGGGTGCGCCGCACTCTCCTCGAGCGCGGCCAGGTCGAGGCGGCACGGGGCGTGGACAGCGCCCTGATCAACACCGTCAACGCCGTCTCCGGGGAACTGCTCCGCGAGTTCGCGCTCGACGCGGGGATCTCTCCCGACGTCCAAGTGCTCGACGAGGACCGGCAGAAGGCCGCCTTCCGCACTGCGATCGACGAGACCGCGGCCGCGGCCGGATCGCGCGCCGCCGACCTGCTGGCCCGCACCGAGCACGACGGTGTGGAGGACCCGGACCGGCCCTGGGGCTCGGTCCCGTCCTGGCGCGCGCACGTGCGGGAGCTCGCCTCCCTCGCCCGCACCAACCTGATCGGCGCTGACGCGCTGCGCGAGGCGGCTGCGGCGTCGTTCGCCGAGTACCGGGCGGCGGCGCTGCCGGAGCCGGCCGTGGAGGACCGGCGCGAGGCGTGGCGGTCGGGGCTGCGTGCCGCGGTGCGAGACCTGTGGGTCCTCGTGGACGAGGACGGGAAGGGCGCGGCGACCGTGCGCAAGCACGCCCTGACCCTCGACGGCGTGCTGCGTGACGTGGAGGCGCTGGAGCGGGCGCCATGGAGCGCGTGGGCGAAGATCGCGAAGGTCACCGAGGGCAAGGCCGTGGACCCGGACGGGACGACGTACGTCTACAGCAAGGACGTCGACCTCGCGCTCGCGGGCATCGCGACGACGATCGCCGACGAGCTGCTCGCGAGTCCCGTCCTGCAGGCGGATGTCCTCGCGCTGATCACTCTGGTCATGGGCACCGCCGCCGAGTCCCTCGAGGCGTACGCGCGCTTCAAGGACGAGCTGGGACTCATCGATTTCATCGACCAGGAGGTGCGCACCCTCGAGCTGCTGCGCACGAGCGAGCGGGCGCGCGAGGTGATCCGCGGCCGGTTCCGGCTGCTCGCGGTCGACGAGTTCCAGGACACGTCGCCCGTCCAGCTCGCCCTGTTCCTCGCACTCTCCGAGCTGATCACGGACAAGATCTGGGTGGGCGACCCCAAGCAGGCGATCTACGGCTTCCGCGATGCGGACCCCACCCTCATGCTCGGCATCCTCGACCTGCTCCCCCAAGGCGAGGTCGAGGACCTGAGCCACTCGTGGCGGTCGCAGGAGCAGGTGCTCTCCCTCGTCGACGCGGTCTTCCCGCAGGTCTTCCCGCACCTGCCGCGCGAGCGGGTCGTGACCACCGCCGCCCCGGGCGCGGTGGCGCGGCGGGCGGCGGTCGGACACCCGGAGGGTCGGCTCGAGGCCTGGGTGCCTGAGGTCCCGAAGAAGCTCACCTACCCGCAGCACGCGACCGCGATCGCCGACGGGGTGCTCGCGCTGCTGCGCGAGCCGGGCACGACGCCGGACGACGTGGCCGTGCTGGTCCGCAAGAACGACCGGGCGCGGGAGGTGATCGCGGCGCTCGCCGAGCGCGGCATCCCCGCCTCCGGGGAGGGTGCGCCGCTGCTCGCCACGCGCGAGGGACGCCTGGTGCGGGCCGCGCTCGCCATCACCCTGGACCTCTCCGACACGCTCGCGCTCACCGAGCTGGTGGACCTGCTGGAGGACCATCCCGCACACGGGACCTGGTTCGCGGATCTGGCCGCAGCCGAGGACCGGCCGGCGCTGTTCGAGGCGTGGTGGCAGGACGGGACGATGGCGGGACTGCGGGTGCTGCGGGAGGACTGCATCTCGCTCACCCCCGTCGAGATGATCACCGCGCTGATCGACGCGCTCGACCTGCCCGAGCGGATCCGCTCGTGGTCGCAGCCCGATCAGCGGCTTCGATCATTCGACGCGCTGCGGGCGGTCGCGGCGCAGTACGCGGAGCGGGCTCGCGCGGACTCGTCGCCGATCACGCTCACCGGGCTGCGGCTCGAGCTCGACGCGATGGAAACCGGCCCGGATCTCACCGGCACGCCGGGCACCGTGTGGGTGGGCACCATCCACACCGCCAAGGGCCTCGAATGGCCGCAGGTCGTGGTCATGCTCGACCACAGCCTGACGGAGCGCCCGCAGACCTCCGGCGCCTTCATCGTCCCCGCCGCGCGGCTCGACGTGACCGCGCCGCTGGCGGGACGGGCGACCCGGTACTGGCCGGAGCTGCTGCCCCGGTACGCGGAGCTGCAGGAGGGTCTCGCCGCCTCGGAGCACGCCCGGCGACGGTCGGGCCGGGAGCGGGAGGAGTCGGGGCGGCTGCAGTACGTCGCCTTCACCCGCGCCGCCGACGTCACGGTGCTGAGCGGCGCCGGCTCCGCTCCCGCGTTCGATCTGCTGGTGCCCGGGGAATCGCCGCTGCTGTCGTGGAGCGCCGGCGGGGAGGGCATCGCGGTGCGCGGCGGTGGGGTCCTGCCCGCCGTGGTGCGCACCCCCGCCGGGGTGCTCACGGAGGACGCGCCGCACTTCACGGCACCCCGCAGCCCGCTCGCCGCCACGGACCTCTCCGGTCCGCGGCCCGAGGTCCCCCGGGTGCGCGCCCGCTTCCAGGCCTCCGGCGTCGCCTCCGACGACGCGCTGGGCCGCGTCGGCGCGCCGCGGAGCATCGGCCGTCGGCTGGTGACGAGCGGCGGCCCGCAGTGGGAACGGGTCGGCGAGGCGGTGCACGCCTATCTCGCGCTGCCGCTCGCGGAGATGGCCGCGGCGCAGCGGGAGGCGGCCGCGGCGCGGCTCGTCGAGCGCTGGTCGGTCGCCCGGGCCGTGGAGCCGTCGGTGCTGCTCGAGGCCGGGGAGGCGTGGGCCGCGTTCCTCGCCGCCGAGTTCCCCGGCGCCGAGGAGCTCACCGAGCAGCCAATCAGCTGGTGGAACGAGGACGCGCAGGTCATGGAGGGGTGGATCGACACCCTGCTGCGGCTGCCGGACGGCGGGATCGTGCTCGTCGATCACAAGTCGTATCCGGGCGACGATCCGGAGAGGCATGTGCGGGAGAAGTACCTCGGGCAGATGGCGACCTACGCGCAGGCGCTCGCGGCGGCCGGGCTCCCGGCCTCGCGGGTGCTGATCCACCTGCCGCTGCGCGGCGAGGTGCTCGAGGTCGAGCTCGCATGATCGACCCGGTGCAGGCGGCGCGAGCACTGCTCGACGAGGCGCTGCGCAGCGGATCGCGGCGGCTGGTCGGCCTCGCGGGGGCGCCCGGGGCGGGCAAGTCGACGCTCGCCGCGCGGCTCGTCGCGGCGCTCGGCGAGCAGGCGGTGCTGGTGCCGATGGACGGCTTCCACCTCGCGGACGTCGCGCTCGAGCGGCTCGGGCGCCGGGACCGCAAGGGGGCGCCGGACACCTTCGACGCCGCCGGCTACGCGGCGCTGCTGCAGCGGCTGCGCAGCGCGCGACCGCAGGATCCGCCGGTCTGGGCGCCGATGTTCGAACGGGATCTCGAGCAGCCGCTCGCGGGGGCGCTCGAGGTGCCGGCCGCGGTGCCGCTGGTGATCACCGAGGGCAACTACCTGCTGCTCGGCGAGGGCCCGTTCGCGCAGGTGAGGGGGCTGCTGGATGCCTGCTGGTTCGTCGAGGTCGACGAGGAGCTGCGGCACGAGCGGCTGATCGCCCGCCACGAGCAGTTCGGGAAATCGCCCGCGGCGGCCCGGGACTGGGCGCTCGGACCCGACGAGGCGAATGCTCGAAGGGTCCAGGCCACCCGGTCCCGGGCCGACGCGATCGTCGCTCCGGACTAGCCCTGCACTAGCCCTGCGCGACGGCGCGGACGAAGGCGGCGGAGCGCTCGCGCAGCCCCGCGATCTTCTGCTCGCGGTGGTAGGCGAGCAGCGCCGGGTCCTCGGTGCGCAGCTCGAAGGAGCTCGGGGCGCGGCGCACGTTGCGGGAGCAGCGGAAATCGGCGCAGATGACGGTGCCGACGGTGTTGCCGCGGCGGCCCGACTCCCCGCCGAGCGGGGCGACGAAGCTCGCGGCGCGGACGCCGTCGACGATGTCCTCGCACCAGGCGCACAGCAGCTTCTTCGCGGGCGGGTTCTCCGCACCGCGCAGCAGCAGCGTGGCCGGCGTGCCGTCGAGCTCGAGCGTCACATAGTGCTGGCGGGGCCGCTTGGGGTCCTGCCAGCCGAGATAGTCGAGCCGGTCCCAGGGGACGGCGTCGAGCTCGGGCAGTTGGGCGCGCTTGGCGTCGCCCTTCGAGGCGTTGACGAAGGAGAGGCGGATCTGGTCCTCGGTGAGAGGAAGCATGGAGGGTCCTTAGGAAGGGGGTGATCGGTCAGGGCAGGCCGATCACGCCGAGCAGGCCGCGTGGGCCGCCCCGCTTCCTGTCAGCGCGCTGCGCATGACGTCTCCTCTTCGCTCGTGGACCCGGCCACGCTACGCCTCAGGCGATGATCTCGCCAAGGAGAGTGAGGTCCTCCTCGCCGAGCTCCAGCGTCATCGCTTTCGCCGAGTCCTGGATCGACTCGGGCCGGCCCGCGCCGGGGATCGGGATGACGTGCTCGCCGAGGGACAGCTCCCAGGCGAGGACGACCTGCTGGGCGCTGACGCCGTGGGCGTCGGCCACCCGGCGCACCTGCGGGAACCGGTCCCGCAGGCCGCGGGCGCCGCCGCCGGTGCCCCCCAGCGGCGACCAGGGCACGAAGGCAATGCCGTGCTCGCCGCAGTGCTGCAGCTCGCGCAGGCTGGTGTGGAAGAAGGTGGGCGAGAACTGGTTCTGCACGGCGGCGAGGCCGCCCTCGCCGAGCACCTCGCGGGCCACGTCGATCTCCTCGACGTTGGCGTTGGAGATGCCGACCTCGCGGATCAGCCCCTCCTGCTGCAGGGCGGCGAGCGCCTCGACGCCCTCCGCGTAGCGGATCGACCGGTCGGGGCGGTGCCAGTAGTAGAGGTCGACCGCGTCGAGCCGCAGGTCCGTCAGGGACTTCTCGAGCGCCGAGCGGAGATAGGCGGCGGAGCCGTCACGCCCCCACACCTCGCCCTCGGAGCGGGTGATGCCGCCCTTGGTCGCGATGGTGACGTTGGAGCGGTCGCCGCCCCAGGAGGCGAGGGCCTCGGCGACGATCTTCTCGTTGTGGCCCATGGTGTCCCAGGTGGGAGCGTAGATGTCCGCGGTGTCGAGGAAGGTGATGCCGGCGTCGAGGGCGGCGTGGACGGTGGCGATGGCCTGCTCGTGGGGGACGGCGGGGGTGCGGCCGAGGGAGACCGGCATCGCGCCGTAGCCGAGGGCGGAGACGGTCAGGGAGCCGAGGCGGCGGGTGGGTGCGCTCATGGGGAAGAGCCTATGTCGCGCGGGTGGTGCGCGTCACGGGCTAACGGGGGCCGGCACCGGTGCCGAGGTGGACCTCCATGCCGTCGGCCGTCGGCGCGGGCGGGCGGGCGGTCACCGGGCGGTCGAGGTAGCACGTCATCTCGCCCTCGCCCCACCAGCCATTGGAATGCGCGCCCCAGGTGAGATAGGTGCCGACGTAGTGGCCCTGCCCCCCGAATGCCCTCGAGCAGCACGTGCGGCGTCGCCTCAGGAAGCGGGTTCGAGCGGCGCCACTGCGCATGGAGGTAGGCGTCCTCGGAGTGGCCGCCGCCGATCTCGTAGGTGACCTGGTAGTCGACGCGGGCGTCGTGCTCGGAGGTGTTCTCGAGGGTGAGCCGCGCCCCCTCGCGGAAGGGCATAGGCCAGTTGAAGCCGCCGTGCGGGTTCGCAGCGATCATCTGCGAATCGACCTGCGCGAACCAGCCCCAGCCGGACGCGAAGAAGTCCCCGTAGGCCACCTCGACCGCGGGCTCCTCGGCCCCGTCCCAGGAGGCGCGCAGCACGAGGCGGCGCCAGTTGTCGGTGTGCGTGGTGATCCAGAGGTGGGTGATCACGCCCGGTTCGTCGATGTCGGCGAGGGTGAAGGTCTCCCCTGCCGGGACGTCGACGCTGGGCGAGACCTTCCAGCCGCGGCCCAGGTCACGCGCCTCTCGGGCACCGGTTCCCTCGGTGGCGCGGGCGCCGCCGCCGGGGCGGCCGTCGAAGTTCTCGGGGCTGATCGAGCGGGTGCGGGTGGAGCGGAGGGAGTCCCGGGAGAGGTGACGACGGTCACTCTCACCGTATCGTGAACGGGCGGTCAGCGCCCCTCCCGCTCCCAGCGGCGTCGCACGAGCGAAGCCAGGCTGTCGCGGCGCGCCGTCCGGTGGGCGGTGAGCCCGGGCAGGGGGGACGCGAGGCGGGCGGCGTCGACGAAGAAGCCGAGGATCCCGGTGAGCACGTCGGTGGCGACCGAGGGGTCGAGGTCGTGCGCGGCCATCAGGGAGTCAACCGCGCCGTCCACGCCGAGCGCGCCGCTCGGATCATCGACCGAGGAGAGCAGCTGGAGCGCGTCCGCCGTGCGGCTGCCGACGGAGGCGTACGCCCAGTCCACGAAGGCGACGGCGCCGTCCGCGGCGACGATCATGTTGTCGCTGCGCACGTCGGCGTGGCAGAGGGTGTCCCCGGCGAGCGCGTCGATGCCCCGCTCGGAGGCCTCCCGGAGCGCGGGGAGTCGAGCGGCGTACCAGGGGTCCAGGTCCGCGGGCGGGTCCGCGGCGATGCGGTCGAAGCCGCGCAGGTCCGGGCCGAGGCACTCGAGCGCGGTCGGGAGCCCGGGCACCGGGCAGGGTGTGGTGGTGGCCTGCAGGAGGTCCAGGGCGGTGAGCACGGCGCGCAGCTGCTCCGGACGCCAAGGCTCGTCCGGCATCCGCCCGGGGGCGGCACCGGTCACCAGCACGAACCAGTCCTCGTGGTCGAAGGCCGCGACCAACGGCGGCACCGGGGCCGAGGGCGGGATGCGGGCGAGGGCCGCGGCCTCCCGACGGTTCAGGGCCACCGAGCCGGGATTGTCCGCATCCCGCACCGCCTTGACGAAGAGGCTCGCGCCGTCGGTGGTGGTGACCACCTCGGCGGTGCTCGGGGAGAAGCCCCCGGCGCAGGAGCGGGTCGTGACGACGGGCCCGCCGAGCAGTCCCTCGATCCGCGCGCGGACGGCCGACGGGAGGTCCGCCCAGGTCAGACGGTGGGTCATCGCAGCGCGATCCCCAGCCCCGGCGCGTCCGGGAGGTGGATCGCGCCGCCTTCGAGTCGGTAGGCGGAGGCGTCGACGCCGTCGGTCGTCCCCGGCACGGCCTCGACCACGGGGACCGATCCGAGGCCCGCCGCGAGCTGGACCGCGTAGAGGGTCTTCAGCGGGTGGCCCCAGGCGTGCGGGGACGCCTGCACGCCGAGCTCCCGCACGGTGGGCATGAGCTCCCGCCAGGCGGTGAGGCCGAAGGAGAGCACGTCCATGAGCAGCACGTCGAGCAGGCCCGCGGCGGCGAGCTCGAGCACGGCGGGGACGTCCGGGTCGAACTCGCCGTCGGCCAGCAGCACGCTGGTGCCGGTCCGGCGGACCAGCTCGAGGCCGGCGGCGTGCTCGGCGAAGGGCTCCTCGATCCAGAACAGGTCCAGCTCCGCGGTCTCCGCGAGGAAACGGACGGTGCGCTCCGGGTCGTAGCCGTCGTTCATGTCCACCAGCAGGCGCGCGTCCGGGTAGGCGGAGCGGACGGCGCGGACCACCTCGAGGTCGCGGGCGAAGCCGTCCTCGGTCTCCATCCAGCGGTTGCCGCGGCCGAGCTTGAGCTTGAAGGCCCGGTAGCCGGCGGCGTGGTCGGCGGCGCAGGCGGTGAGCACCCCGTCGATCCCGCGGGGGGTCTCCTCCGGGTCGAGATCGTCGAAGTAGATCGCGCCGGAGTAGCAGGGGATCACCGGGGCGGGGTCGGTGCCGCCGAGCATCCGGTGCAGCGGCACACCCAGGACCTGGGCGGCGAGGTCGTGGAGGGCGACGTCGAGCGGGCGGGCGGCATGGTCGAGGATCCCGCTCTCCGGCGCGATCAGCTCCTCGAGCGGGCGGCCGACGAGGGGGTTCTGGTCCGCCTCGGGTCCTTCGTCGAGGCCCCAGCCGACGGCGCCGGCGTCGGTCTCCACGCGCCACGCGCGCGTCGTCGGGCCGTCACCGTGCGCGCCGAGCCGCGCATTGCGGCCGATGGTGCGCGGGTAGCGGGAGCGGATCGTGAGGGGATCGATGCGGGCGACGCGATGGCCGGCGAGCGAGGTCATCCGACGAGCCTAGTTCGCCGGGACCGTCCGACGTAGCGTGCATCACAGGACAGATGGTTCCCGGCGAGGGCTCAGCGGGGCTGCAGGGAGACGGAGAGGAACACGGCGACCTGGGCGTCGCCGGCGCGATATGAGCGGCCCGAGTCGGTGAGCAGGCGGGCGGAGGCACCGGCGGGGAGGACCTGCGTGCCGGAGGCACCTGTGACCTCGAGCGAGCCCTCGATGACGTGCACCATCGAGCCCGCCGACGGGACGCCCGAGCCGCCGGGGTGGACGTCCTCGCCCACGAGCTTCCACTTCCAGGTCTCCACGGAGAGGTCCGCGGTGTCGATTGCGTCGAGCAGCACCGCCCAGCTGCCGGTCTCCGTGGACCACACCTCGACCCCGTCGGGCGGGGCGTCGGCGCCGACGCCCATGAGCGCGGCGAAGGTGGTGCCGAGGCCCGCCGCGATCCGGTCGAGGGTCGCGATCGAGGGGTTCGCCTGGCCGAGCTCGATCTGGGTGAGCATGCGTCGGGAGACGTCGCTGTTCTCGGCGAGCGCGGCGACGGAGAGGTCGAGCTCCTGCCGCGCGGCGCGGATCCGGGCGCCGAGGCTCGCGGCGACGGCTGGTCGCATGCCACCGCTCATCGCTCACCCCCTGCAGGTCGTGCGCGCCAGTATCCCACCCGAGGTGATGGGAACTATATTGCGCATCGCCGGGAGTGAGCACTATGTTGCTCACGTGTTCGCTCCTCTCCCCCGCTGGTACGCCTCCTACGGCAGCTTCGCCCTCCCCCAGGCCGCCGCCCCGATCGCCTTCTCGCTCATAGCGCTGCCCCTGACCGGCGATCCCGCGAGCGGTGCGGCGATGGTGCTCGCGATGACGGCCGCCCAGGTGCTCGGCGCCGTGCCGATCACCCGTCTAGGCCGCGGCCTGCCGCCGATCGCCGTCCTCCGCACGCTCATCGCGCTGCGCACCCTCGCCCTCGTGGCGATCGCCCTGCTCGCGGGACTGCACGCGCCCTTCGCACTGGTCATCGCCGCGGCCGCGCTCGCGGGCCTGGTCAACGGCGCCGCCTACGGGTATCTCCGCGCCGCCCTCAACGACCTCGTCCCCGCGGACCGGCTGCCGCGCGCGCTCGGCGTCGCGGCGACCCTGAACGAGGTCGTCTTCGTCTCCGCCCCGGTGCTCGCCGCCGCCCTCGGTTCCTCCTCGCCGCAGCTCGCGGCCTGGGCCATGGCGCTGCTCGGCGCGGGACCGCTGCTCCTGCTGCCGCGCGGCCGGCGCATCGCCGCGGTCCCGGCCGCGGAGCGCCGCGGCGGCCTGCGCTGGACGCCGCGGATCGCCCTCTGGCTCGCCTGCGCCGCCGCGAGCGGGGCCGCGATCGCCGCGATCGAGATCGGGGCCGTCTCCCTCGCCGTCGGCTTCGGGATGCCCGCGGCCTGGGGCGTGGTCTTCCCGGTCGCGCTGTGCACCACCTCGGTGCTCGGCGGGGTCTGGGTGAGCGTGCACAACCGGGAGGCGCGGCCCCGCACCGTCCTTCAGTGGCTCGCGGTCACCGGGGCCGGTGTCGCGGTCGTCGGCTTCGGCGGCTCGGTCGCCTCGACCCTGCTCGGCGCCCTGCTCGTCGGCGCGGTCCTCGCCCCGCTCGCGACCCACTACTCGCTCGCCCTGGACCGGCTCGTCGAGCCCGCGCACCGCGCGGAGGTGTTCGCCCTGCTGCGCACCGCGAGCGCTCTCGGGGTGATCACGGCGAGCGCGCTCATCTCGCTGACCTCCCTGCAGGTCACCATGCTCGCCGTGACCGCCCTGATGACGGTGGTGCTGCTCGCCTCAGCTCTCGTCGTCGCCCACGACGCCCTTGCGCAGCAGCAGGCAGCCGTACTTCCGGGTCTCGAGGGTGCGGAGCACGGCGACGGCGGAGCGTCCGGCCTCGTAGAAGGCGAACCGGTCGAGGGAGCCGACCCGGTCCTCGCGCACCGCGGCTGAGGCGCGCAGCTCCGCCTGCACCTCCCCGCCGAGCCCCGGCTCCGGGGTCATCAGCAGGGCCGACGGGCCCTCGTACATGTCGATCGGCAGCACCGTGCGCACGGCTCGCACGAGCTCGGGGGTGCTGGTGGCGACCTCGAGCACCGGGGCGCCCATGGAGCGGGCCGGGTAGTGCGCATCGGCGATCAGCAGCACGTCGCCGTGGCCCATGTGGTCCAGGATCCGCAGCAGGTCGCCGGTGAGCAGGGGGTCGATGCCGATGAGCATGGGGTGGGGCCTTCCGTCGTGGTGCGTCCTCCGGGGTCCCGCCATTGTGCCGGTACCGTGGCCGGATGAGCACTGCATCCCCCGCCGGCGTGGTCGTGGTCGGCTCGGCCTCGGTGGACCTCACCGCCGTCTCGACCCGTCGGCCCGCTCCCGGTGAGACCCTGCTCGGAGAGTCCTTCAGCCTCGTGCTCGGTGGGAAGGGCGCGAACCAGGCGATCGCCGCCGCCCGCGCCGGGGCGCCGACGCGCTTCGTCGGCTGCGTCGGCGAGGACGATTTCGCCGCCGTGGTGCGGGACGGTCTCGCGGAGGCCGGGGTCGACCTCGCGCATCTGCGCACGGTGCCGGGGCGGACCGGGATCGCGCACATCCGCGTCGATGCCGCCGGGGAGAACGACATCGTGGTGGTGCCGCTCGCCAACGGTCGCCTCACCGCGGAGCAGGTCGACGCCGCGTTCGCGGAGGGCGACGCGCGGGTGCTGCTCACCCAGCTGGAGATCCCCACCGAGGTGGCGCTGCACGCGCTCGCGGCCGCGCACGAGCGCGGGATCGCGACGGTCCTCGATCCTGCCCCGGCCCCGGCGCAGCCGCTGCCCGCGGAGCTGTGGCCGCTGCTCGACGTCGTCACCCCCAATGAGCCCGAGGCCGAGCAGATCACCGGCGCAGCCGACCCGGAGGCGGCCGGGCGCTGGTTCCTCGACCGGGGGACGCGGGCGGCGCTGATCACGTGCGGCGCGGCGGGCAGCCTGCTGGTCACCGCTGCGGGGGCGACCGAGATCCCCGCGCGGGAGGTCGAAGTGGTCGACACGACCGCGGCCGGTGACGCCCTCGCGGGCTACCTCGCGGCGCGGCTCGCGGCCGGGGACGAGCTGGCCGCGGCGGCACGCATCGCCGCGGTCGCGGGCTCCCTCGCGGTGACGCGGCGCGGTGCTTCCCCCAGCATCCCGGCGGCCGACGAGGTCCTCGCCTGAGGCTCAGGCCTCCCGTTGGCCCGCCGCGAGATCCAGCAGGTGGTCGAGGACGCCCTCGCCGCTCGCACGCAGGCCGTTGTGCTCGTACTCGCTCGTGACCCAGGTCCGCAGGCGCGGCAGCAGGGCGGCCGTGGCGAGGGACTGCTCGCGGGGCACGTACGCGTCGTCGTAGTAGACGGCGGCGGCGCCGGGCACGTCCGCGGCCCGCAGCGCGTCCGCGTCGTACAGGCGGGGCCATTCGTGCGCGGCGAGGAGATCCGCCGCCTCCGCCCAGGGCGCGAGCTCGAGGTCCTCGGTGAAGAGGTCACGGTGGATGTGCTCGCCGCCGAGCAGCGTCGGGTCCTCGGCGACCTCGCGCGGCATCATGCGATCGGCCGCCCAGCGGGTCGCGACGCCGTCCGCCCAGCAGGACTCGTGGATCACCGCGTACAGCGGGTTGCGGCCGCCGAAGGGCAGGGCCGCGGCGAGGTCGTGCGCGAAGGCCGGCGAGTCAGGGTCCAGCTCGAGCAGGAGGTGCAGCCGGTCCTGCCCCTGGGAGGCGCCGAGCAGGTGGCCGAGGCGGCGCAGCCTCTCCACGCCCACCCGCTGTCCGTCCGGGAGGCGGAGCGTGCCGGCCGCGGCGCGGTCGGCGAGGGCGCGGAAGCGGTCGCGGTCCCCGGGGAAGCGCGCCCAGAACCGCTCGCTGCGCGGGATCATCCCCGCCCAGGTGGTGGCGTAGACCGCGTCCATCCCCGGCCCCACCGTCGGCAGCCCGCCGGTGAACAGGGCCTTCTCCACGGAGCCGGCGTGCGCGGAGAGATAGCGGAGCGTCGTGAAGCCGCCGAAGGACTGGCCCAGCAGCGACCAGCGCTCGAGGCCGAGGTGCTCACGCAGCAGCTCGGCGTCGCGGGCGATCGCGTCGGCCCGGAAGAGGGTCAGGTACTGCGCCTGCTGGGCGGGGGTCGCCTCGCGCAGGGTGCGGGCACCGGGGATCGCGCCCTCGGGCAGCGGGGCGTCGGGGCCGACGGGCGTCGAGCGCCCGGTGCCGCGCTGGTCGAGCATCACCACGCGGTGCTCGCGCAGGGCGCGCGGGAGCCAGGGCGGGGTGCCGGGGCCGACGGGGCGCGGCGCCTCCGAGCCCGGGCCGCCCTGGAGGTAGACCAGCAGGGGTCGGTCCTCCCCGCCGGGCGCGGCGACGATCCGGGCGAAGAGCTCGAGCCGCGGGCCGGCCGGATCGGCGTGGTCCAGCGGGACGGGGAGGGTGAGGTCGCGCAGCACCAGTCCGGGCTGCGTCCAGGTGCTCTCGCTCATCGGGGCTCCTCGTCGAGGGTGGTCGAGCCGGGGAAGAACTCCCACTCGAAGGTGTGCAGCGTGCCGGGATGATCGCCGCGGCGGAGGGCGCTGCCGACGAGCACCTCGGAGTAGCGGTGGAACACGCGGTCCACGCCGTAGTAGCTGATCGAGCCGAAGTACTGCGACTCGAGGGGGACGTCGCCGATGGCGATGATCTCGAGGTCCTCGGGCAGCCGCAGTCCGGCCTGCATCGCGGCCATCTGCAGCGACAGCGCCTGGTATCCCGTGAAGCAGACCACCGCCTCGGGACGGTCCGGGCCGGTCAGCCACTCCTGGCCACCGGTGAACGCGGCGAGGCCGCCGGGTTCGATGATCCGGGCGAGGGTCGAGGGGTTGTCCCCCGCCTCCCGGGCGGCGTCGAGGAAGGCCGCGGCGCGCGGATGGCCGAGCACCGCCTCGGGCGCCGCACCGATCCGCTGCACCAGGAGGTGGACCCGGTCGTGGCGGGCCCGGAGCCGCTGGAACGCCTCGCGCATCGCCCGGTACGGGGTCGAGGAGATGACGTCGAAGCCCTCGGGCTCCATGATCCCGGAGAAGGCGACGATGCCGCTCTGCACCGAGGCGGCGAGACGGCGCACCCGGTCGGGCGCCCCGGGGACCTGGTCGATCGAGGTCACGAGCGCCGCATCGGCCGAGGCGGAGGAGAGGTACTCGAACCAGCGTTCGTCGGCGAGGACCAGGGTCGAGAAGTCGTGCTCGAGGGCGTCGGCGGCGACCTGGTTGGTCAGCTGCACGCCCCAGGGATCGGCGAGGTCGCCGAGGGCCAGGACGATCCCGCCGCCGCGGCCGGTGCGCATCGCCTGCGCATTGCGGTTGGGGACGTAGCCGAGCTCCTCGGCGGCGGCCCGCACCTTCGCCTTCGTCTCCGGGGACCCCGACGAGCGGGCGGAGCCGCGGCCGGACAGGACGAAGGAGGCGGTGGCAGGGGAGACGCCCGCGGTACGCGCGACCTCCGCGAGGGTCACGGGGCCCCGGCGGGGTGCGCGCGGGTGAGACGACATCGATGCACCCCTCAGGTCCGTGGCCTCCGTTCGACAGAGCCTCACCTTACCCGGGCACGGGGTCTGGCGCGGGGCCGCTCCGAGGAGGAGGATCTGGCGCATGAGCGCACCCGAGATCACGGTCCGTCCCCTTCCCGTCGTGCGCCTGGCCGCGCTGCACGTCGCGGTCCGCGAGCAGGCCGCCGTGGGCGAGGTCGTCGGCCCCCTCTTCGCCCGCGTCGAGCATGCGCTCGAGGCCGCGGGCCTCACCCCGCAGCTGCCGATCGCCGCCTACGCGATGGACGCGACGGGGCTGCAGGTCACCGTCGGCTACACCGTCGACGGCGAGATCCCCGCCGGGCTCGAGACGGTGGAACTGCCCGCGGCGGAAGAATCCTTCTGCCTCGTGCACGTCGGCACGATGGAGGGCATCGGCGCGAGCTGGGGCACCCTCCACGAGGCCGTCGCGGCGCGCGGCCGCGAGCCCGTCTGGCCCTCCCGCGAGGTCTACCTGCGCTCCGAGGGAACGGATCAGCGGAACTGGCTGACCGAGCTCCAGCAGCCGGTCGCGAGGTCTATCGTGGACTGAGCCGGGCGCACACCCCGGCCCGATCGAACCCAGGAGGCACCATGAGCACCGAGGACACGTTCGAGAACAGCAAGGACAAGCTGAGCGGCCGCCTGAAGGAGGGCGCCGGCAAGCTGACCGGCGACAAGGAGGTCGAGACCGAGGGCAAGGTCCAGCAGGGCAAGGCCGACGTCGCCGACGCCGTGCAGGACGCCAAGGACACCGTCAAGGGTGCCGTGGACGGACTCCGCGGGACCCCGGACGACTCCGCCCGCTGACGGTCACTCCGCCGCGTCCGCCCGGCGCACCGCCTCGAG
>NZ_JBVDDO010000002.1:149287-411929 GCF_055454375.1 Brachybacterium sp. B718/18
GGCGGTGCGCCGGGCGGACGCGGTCCACGGACTCGTCCACCTCGTGGTGATCCCGCAGCCAGCGGACGACGTACGGGCACACGGGCACGATCCGGTGTCCCGCCGCGACGCTCGCGGTGAGCGCCTCGCGGGTGAGGACGCCGGCCAGACCCCGCCCGCCGAACGCCTCGTCGACCACCGTGTGATGGAAGATCCGCTGGTCCGCAGGGTTCTCCGGGTCTTCGGCGGACTCGGCGACGTCCGTGTAGAGGGAGAACCCGGCCTGGACGCCGTCGACGAGGAGGTCGAAGCGGTGGTGCTCGGGGTTGTCTCGGACGATCACGTCATCGCTCATGCGGGGTCCTCCTCCAGAGGGGCTGCCTGCACGGTAGGCAGAGCAGGGGCGGGCGTCAATCGATCGGCCGATGGCTGGCGGCCCGGAAGTATTCCCGGCGGCGACGGGCTCCGGCGGCGAGATCGCGCAGCACCCGCTCCGTCCGCTCCCAGCCCATGCAGGCGTCGGTCACCGAGCGGCCGCGGACCAGGCCCGTCGGACCCGCGGTGACGTCGAGGGACTGCGCGCCCGGGAGGAGGTTGCTCTCGAGCATGATCCCGGCGATCGCGGCGCCGTCGTGCGCGACCTGATCGGCGAGCATGGTCGCCACCTCCGCCTGGCGCACGTGGTCCTTGCCGCTGTTGCCGTGGGAGGCGTCGATGATCAAGCGGGCGGGCAGGCCGGCAGCGGCGAGCTGCTCCGCGGCGGCACGCACCGGTCCCGGACCCCAGTTCGCACCACCCCTCCCGCCGCGCAGGATCAGCGAGGTGTCCGGGTTGCCGGAGGTCGCGACGAGGCTCGCCCGCCCGTCGGCACCGATGCCGAGGAAGGTCTGCGGGGCGGACGCGGCGCGGATCGCGTCGAGCGCGACCTGGATGCCGCCGTCGGTGCCGTTCTTGAAACCGATCGGCATCGACAGCCCCGAGGCGAGCTGGCGATGGATCTGGGACTCCGTGGTGCGCGCGCCGATCGCGCCCCAGGAGACGAGATCGGCGATGTACTGCGGGCTGATCGGCTCGAGGAACTCGGTCGCGCAGGGCAGGCCGAGGGCGTCCACCTCCCGCAGGAAGGCGCGGGCCGTGCGCAGGCCGGTCTCGAGCTCGTGGGAGCCGTCGAGATGCGGGTCGTTGATCAGGCCCTTCCAGCCGACGGTGGTGCGCGGCTTCTCGAAGTACGTGCGCATCACCAGCAGCAGGTCGTCCTCGAGGACAGGCCGCAGCGCGGCGAGGCGGCGAGCGTACTCGAGGCCGGCCTCGGGGTCGTGGATCGAGCAGGGGCCGACGATCACGAGCAGCCTGTCGTCGTCGCCGCGGAGCACGTCCCGGATCCGGTCGCGGTGGGCGACCACGCCGGCGGGATCGGCGGGGAGCTCGGCGAGGAGCTGCTCCGGGGCGGGCAGCGGCGTGATCCGCTCGACGTGGCGGTCGACGGCGGCGGGGGTGGCGAGTGCGGTCATGGGTCCTGTCCTCTGAGGGGAGAGGCGGACCCGATGCTCAGAGCCCGCCGGGAAATGGCGACGGGCAGAGCATCTGCTCTGCCCGTGTCGGCTCTGGAGAGGGTTGGCGCTACGCGGCGGCCGGCCCCTCCGGAGCCGACATCGCATAGGTAAACCAACGGTTCTGCATGGAGGGGACTGTAGCGCATGCGGGGCGGGGGTGGGGTGGGTGGTCCGGGGGCGGGGGGTGGTCGGGTGGGGCGGTGACGACTACTGGCGTGTGGCGTGGGAGTACGGATATATCGCCGTAGTGAAACGCTACGCGCCAGTAACTGACCACCGGCCGCCGTCGCGACGCGGCAGACTCTCCTAGACAGCGCGGGCGGCGGGCGGGGGCGGCGAGCGACGGGCCGGGGGCGGTGGTCGGGTGGTCGGGTGGTCGGGTGGGGCGGTGACGACTACTGGCGTGTGGCGTGCGAGTACGGATATATCGCCGTAGTGAAACGCTACGCGCCAGTAACTGACCATGGGCCACCACCGCGACGCGGCAGACTCTCCTGGACAGCGTTTGCTGACCGCTCCTAGGCTCGTCGGACTCGACCCCAGAGAGGCACTGACGCCGTGAATCTGACCAGCGCGCCCGCGTTCCCGCCGCACGCTCCGAGCGATCCCGATGCCCCGCACGTCACCGCCGCGACCGTCGAGATCGATGCGTCCACCGAGGTCGGCCCGCTGACCCGGCTGTGGGAGAGCGTCGGCTACGACGAGATCAACTGGACCTACACCCCCACCGGCCGACACCTGCTGGGGCTGTTCGGGGATCTGACCAGCACGGGATTCCACATCCGCCCGCACTACGCCCTCTGCTCGGGGACCGGGTTCGGGCTGCCGCACTGGGGCAACGGCAACGTGTACCACGAGGACGCCGACGGGAACCCCTCCTACGACTTCACCATCCTGGACCAGACCTACGACGCGATCACCGAGGCGGGCCATCACGTCCTGGTCGAGATCGGCTTCACCCCGCGCGATCTGCTTCCCCCGGAGGCGGAGGAGCTCACCATCCCCTCCAGCCCCACCGCGTACTCCGCGTACGAGGCGGGGCAGTGGGCGTACCCGCCGAAGGACTACGACAAGTGGGGCGACCTCCTCGCAGCCCTCGCCGCCCACTGCCTCGAGCGGTACGGCGCGGCGGAGGTCGACACCTGGCTGTGGGAGCTGTGGAACGAGCCGGACATCTTCTACTGGCGCGGCACGCCGGAGCAGTTCCACGACCTCTACCGCGCGACCGTCGAAGGCATCCGCAGCGTGCTGCCGCACGCGAAGGTCGGCGGACCGGCCGTGACCGGCGGCGGCACCGACTTCCTCCGCGGCTTCCTCGCCTACACGGACGAGCAGGATCTGCCGCTGGACTTCGTCTCCTTCCACACCAAGGGTTCCAGCTTCACCCCTTGGCGCGTCTACGGCGCAACCGGCGCCGACGCGCCCGAGAAGCAGAACCCGTCCGCGCACAAGATGCTCCACGAGGTCCGCTCGATGCTCCGCGTCATGGCCGAGTTCCCCCGTTACCGGCAGCTCCCCGCGATCGTCGACGAGTGCGACGCCGGGGTGCCCGCGCACTTCTCGGTCTACGACAACGCGAACTTCCGGTTCCAGAACACCGAGTACTACCCGGTCTTCCAGGTCAAGCTCATGAAGAAGCTCCTGGACCTCAACGACCTCGAGGACGCGAACCTGCAGCAGGCCATGTCCTGGAGCTTCTACTTCGAAGGGGAACGGTACTTCGAAGGCACCCGTGCGTTCCTCACCGCCGACCGGATCGAGAAGCCGCTGCTGAACGCCTACCGGATGCTGTCCCGGCTGGGGCAAACGCGCGTGGCCGCCCGCAGCGACGCGTCCCACGGCGTCGAGCTGCTCGACGACGCGAACGGCCGGTCCATGCCCGAGGAGGTCGACGTCCTCGCCTCCCGCCACGAGGACGGACGCCTCACCGCCGCGATCTGGCGCCACACCGACGACCAGTACCAGACCGCGGAGACCCCGACGCCCGTCACGATCACGCTGCGCGGTCTCACCCCCGGAACCCATCGCCTCACCCACCACCGCATCGACCAGAACCACTCCAACAGCCACACCATCTGGCAGGACCTCGGCGCACCCCAGGTCCCCTCGGCCGAGCAGCTCAGCCAGATCCACGCCCGCGAAGGACTCGAGGAACTGGAGCCCGCACGCGAGGTGGAGGTCGCCGTCGACGGGACGCTCACCCTCGAGGTCGCGCTCCCCCTGCCGTCGGTCTCCCTCCTCGAGGTGGAGGCCGTCTCCGCGGCCTGACCACCCTGACGGGCGTGGGCGGACCGGGCGTGGTGGTCTACGCGCGGGCCGTCGGCTGGGGACACCGGGGCTTCGCCGCGACGGCGCAGCTGCAGTTCGTGGTGCTCAGCATCGCCTCCCTCGCCGCCAAGGGGAGCCTGCCGACACTGCCCGGGGCCGGCTGGGCAGGCCTCGCCCTCGCGCTCGTCGCCGGGCTGGCGGTCGGCACGCGGCTGTCGGAGCATCTCGACCCCGAACGGGGGATGCGGATCGTGACGGTGCTGGCGCTCGTCGGCGCCCTGCTTGCCCTGGGCCGGGGCATCGTGACGGCCGCCGGCTAGCCGAGCGCCGCCGTCGACTCGCGGATGACCAGCGTCGTCGCGAGCTGCACGTGGTGGGAGACGGGCCGGGCCGATGACGCTCACGTCACCCGGCACCGAGATCCCGTGATGGGTCAGCTCCCGCACCACCAGCAGCGCGCCCGGGTCGGTCACGCAGAAGAAGGCGGTCGGCGGATCGGGCAACGCGAGCATCGCCAGCGCCGCCTCCCCCGACCCTTCGATGCCGGTCTCCGCGACGAGCGCAGAGTCCTCGGGGATCCCGGCCGCCTCGAGCGCCGCCCGGTAGCCGCTGCGCCGCTCGCGGAAGCCGGCGTGGCTGGCGATGCCGCCGACGAAGCCGATCCGCCGATGCCCCAGCGCGATCAGGTGCTCGGTCGGTTGCTTCCCGCCCGACCAGGCGTTGGAGCCTACGCCGGGGACGCTCGCGTCGAGCTCGTTGGTGGGATCGATGGGGACGACGGGGAAGTCCAGCTCGGCGCACACCGCGGCGGAGCGCGGCGCGAAGCGGGTGGTCACGACGAGCATCCCCGTGTAGCCGCGGCGATGCAGTTCCCGGATCCGTTCCTCGGTGATCTCACGGCCGTAGCTGCTGCCCAGCGGGTTGATCAAGCAGATCGGCAACGTCGCCACCCGCCCGGAGCAGCTCGAGATCTCCGACGTGCCCACCAACATGGGCGTTCGGGCGCCCACCCTGCGCCTCCACGACGGCCTCTTCCACGTGATCGTCGGCGATCGAGCCGCGGGACGCCGACGGGATCCTCGTGACCTCGACGGACGCGGAGCGGGCGGTGACCGTGGCCGTCGACGGGTCCGCGGCCGTGCTCGCCGGCATGGCCAGCGCGCGCCCCTCCACGGAGGAGCGCTTCGCCGAGCCGACCTGGCGCACCTTCGACGGGCGCGTGCTCGCGGTGGTGCGGCCGGTCGAGCCGGGGAGCGCGACCGTGACGGTGAGCGCGCAGGGGCTCGAGGACGTCCGGATCGCACTCGAGGTGGTCGGCGCCTGATTCCCCGGCCCCACCCCGGGTTACGGCGCCTAAGGGAGCATGTTCGCCGCAGCATGCTCCCTCAGGCGCCGTGCTGGCCACGGGGGCGGCTCAGCGACGGCGCGGCGGGGGCGGCATGATGCCGCGGCGTGCCGTGCGGAGAGCCTGGAACATCGCCGCCGGCGTGATCACCTGCACCGACCCGCTGAGGCGGCCGGCACGGAAATCCCGGAGAAAACCACGGTCCCGCGTCACGCAGAACACCTCGGCCAAAGGGTTCTGGCCTTCGAGGTGCCGGCATGCCCCGAAGACGGTCCCGTCCTCGTGGTCGAGCGGCGGGTTGTCGACAGCGCCGATAACGGTCGTGAGGTTGCCACCGCGCGTGCGCGCGACGAGGTCGTCGATCAGTGCGTCGACGAAGCCCCAGGCAGCGTCCTCGCTCCACCCCAGGCCTCGATGACCGGTGTCGGGTGCTGGCTCGACGTCCTGTCGAGCCTTGTAGGCGACGGTGTCCCGAATATGTGTGCTGGTCCAGACCTCGAGCGTCCGGCCCGGTCCGAACCGCCCGCCGCGGCAGGCGGCGAGGAAACGGAGTGAGTCGATCTCGGCCCGCGGATGCGGAAACGGTTCCGGAGCGTGCGTGATCGCCGCCTCGTGGAAGGCGTCGGCGGTGAACGGCGACCCGAGCAACCGGGCCACGTCGAGGAAGACGTTGCAGTCGACGACGACGAGCACCCGACTCATCGTGGTCCTCAGGCGCTGTGTCGGTCCGGCAGCACGAAGAGGTTCGCGCCGCCCCAATCGTCCTCGGGCAGGTCGTCGATCGGCGTCGGTTCCGCGACCTGGATCCGACCGTTCGAGGTCGGCGCCTCGCCGTGAGGCAGGCCCAGGACCGCCAGCTCCGAGGCGGAGAACCCGCACAGCTCGTGCTCGGACCGGTAGTGCGCAGCGATGAGCCTGGTCTCGATGGGGGCATTCGACCGCTCCCCCTGAGGTGTCGTGCCCCTGGCGGAGAGCCAGGGCTCCTCCGCATGCGTCATCGCGCTGAGCTCCGAGCTGCTGCGGTGGCCGTACTCGGTGACCACCATGTCGAGGAGCGCGGACGTGAACGGCTCGAGACGAGGAGTGGCGATGAGCGCCCCATCGCGCCGCTCCGAGTCCTGCCGACTCCGCCAGATCGGCGGGAGGACGGGGCCGTTGGCCCACGCCTCGAACGAGATGGGGACGAGCGCCTCACCGGTGATGGCCAGATTCCACGCGTTCGCGTAGTACATGAGCTTCTGGAGCTTGGTCTTGTCGAGCACGCTGTCGAATCGTGCGATGAGGGCGTCTGCCAGGGCCTCCGTGTGCATCGGACGCTCACCGCCCCTCTCCATCGGGTGATCTGCTCGTCGCCCCAGGGTACGCGCGCCGGGGCGGGACGTCAGTGATCCGCCGCACGCGCGCGGCTCCGGAACAGGGCGCTGGTCGGGACGGGCCATGCCGGGAGCCTGCCCGACGTCGGGATGCGGTGCGCTCGACGAGTTCGCGCGGTGGACAAGCGGGCCATGGGGAGGAACGGTTCCCGCGCCGCCATGGCCCGGCCCGGCTCGCCCCGCCCCGGCCCGGCCCGCCGCTCAGAACAGCGTCTCGACCGCCTCGCGCACGATCCCGTCGGCGCCCGCCACGGGGATCAGGCGCCACTTGTCGAAGGCCGTGCAGGGATGCGAGAGGCCGAGCCGCACCACCTCGCCCACGGCGACCGGCGCCTCGCCCTGCCAGCGCAGGAAGGCGTGCTGGTCATTGAGGGCGGTGATCTCGGCGCGGGCCTCTTCCGGCAGGGGCCGCTCCGGGCCGCCCATCTCGTCGGCGACGCCGACGGGCACGGGCAGGCCCTCGTCGAAGGGCACATCCCGCTTGCCCACGTCGAGCAGGGCGAGGCCGGGCTCGGGCTGGGAGATCACCCGGGCGTGCGCCCACATCGCGGGGAGCAGCGCCTGCCCCGCGTCGAGGCCCCGGTCGCGGTCCAGCGGGGAGATGCCGCGGTAGAAGCCGCTGTCGTGGACGATGTACGCGCCGGAGCGGAGGATCGCCCGGGTGCCGGGGATGCCGGCGATCGCAGAGGCCACCAGATCCGGGTAGGCGCTGCCGCCCGCGGTGATCCACGCGGGGCCGTCCACGAGCGGCGCCACCCTCCCCACCAGGGCGGCGAGGCGCTCGCACCAGGTGCGCACGGCCCGCAGCGCCGTCTCGGAGCGATCGTGGCCGAGCGCCCCCTCGTAGCCGGCGACGCCGCGCAGCACGAGGCGGTCGGACGCGGCGACCCGTTCGGCGACGGCCAGGGCGAGGTCCTCCTCGCGGGCACCCGTGCGGCCCCCGTCGGCCCCCAGCTCGACGAGCACCCCGAGCCGCGCGCCCGCGGGGAGCGCCGCCTCCATCAGCTCGACCGCGGCCGGCGAGTCAGCCCAGCACACGACCTCCTGCTCCGGATGCTCGGGGAGGTGCGCGGCGAGGCGGCGCAGCAGCGCGGGGTCGAGGCAGTGGTTCGCGATCTGCACCGTGCCCACCCCGGCGCGGAGCGCCACGTCGGCCTGCCAGCCGGTCGCGACGGTGATGCCGGTGGCGCCCGCGGCGAGCTGCCGCGCCCACAGCGCGGGCGCCATGGTGGTCTTGCCATGGGGCTGCAGCTCAAGGCCGCGCTCCGCGCACCAGGCGGCCATGACCTGCAGGTTGTGCTCGATCGCGGGCTCGTCGAGGACCAGCAGCGGGGTGGAGAAGCCGGCGAGCGGCGCCTGGAGGTCGCGCACGTCGCGACCGATCAGCTCGACCGGGAAGGACTTGTCCTGCGCCGTGACCCGTCGGCCGCCCGCCGTGCTCATCGGGCGATGACTTCCGCGAGCCGGGCGAGCTCCGCGTCGCTCTCGAGCGCGCTGCCGACGGCGACCACCCGCACCCCGGCGTCGAGGAAGTCGGCGGCGTTGCGGGCGTTCATCCCTCCGGTGGCGACGAAGCGGACCTCGGGGAACGGGCCGCGCATCGCCGGGAACCAGCCGGTCCCGAGCAGCGAGGCGGGGAAGGCCTTCAGCCAGCGAAGGCCCGCAGTGTGGGCGCGCTGCACCTCGGTCGCGGTCGCGACACCGGGGAGGGAGGCGAGCCCTGCCTCCTCGCTCGCGCGGACCACCTCGAGGTCGAGGCCGGGGCTGACGGTGAAGCGCGCGCCGACCTCGGCCGCCGCCTCGACGGTCGCCATGTCGAGCACGGTCCCGGCGCCGACGTCCTTGCCGCGCTCGCGGCCCGCGGCGACGACGGCGGCGAGCGCCTCGCGGTCGGTGGGGGTCTGCAGCGGAACCTCGACGAGGTCGATGCCGAGGTCCCAGGCGGTGGTGGCGAGGGTGAGGCTGCGCTCGACCCCCATGCCGCGCAGGATCGCCATCAGCGGGGCGCCCGCGAAGGCCTGATCGAAATATTCGGTGGAGTCGACGAGGTCGGGCTGGAGGTCGGGGTCGGTCGTGTCCGTCATGAGGGGTCTCCTTCGTCGGGGGCGTCGGGGGTGGGGATGTCCTGGGTGCTGGAGAGGGCGCGGGCGGCGCGGGCGTGGCCGCGGGTGAGGCGGCCGAAGGCGTCCTCGCCGCGGAGCAGACCGTCGAACCAGCCGGCGGCGAAGGCGTCGCCGGCGCCGACGGCCTCGACCACCTCGATCTTCGGCGTGGGCACGGCGGTGCGGCCGTCGGCGGTGAACTCGACCGCCTCGACGTCCGCGTCCTTCACCACGAGGTGCGGGACGGCGGGGAACAGCGCGCGGATCTCGTCGGGCGTGGCGGCGCCCCACAGGGTCTCCGCCTCGTCGCGCCCCACGAGCACCACGTCGGCCGCGAGCGCGACCTCGCGGATCGTCGCGGCGGCCTCGTCCACGCTCGCCCAGAGGGCGGGGCGGTGGTTGACGTCGAGGCTGACCAGGGCGCCGGCGGCGCGGGCGGCGGCGATCGCGGCGGGCACCAGGGCGCGGCAGCTCGCCGAGAGCGCCGGGGTGATGCCGGTCAGGTGCACGATCCGCACGTCCTCGAGGTCGAGGGCGGCGAGATCCGCGGGGCCGAGGCGCGAGGCGGCGGATCCCGCCCGGTAGTAGAGGACGCCCTGGCCGGGGTCCTTGAGATACAGCCCCGTCGGCGCCGATGGATCCCGGCGCACGCGCGAGACGTCCACGCCGTGCGCGGCGATCTCGTCCCGCACCCGGTCGCCGAGGGCGTCGGCCCCGAGCGCGCTGAACCAGGCGGCGCGGTGCCCGGTGGCGGCGAGGTGGCAGGCGACGTTCGACTCGGCGCCGCCCATCGACAGCCGGAACTCGCCCGCGGTGCGCAGCGGCTCCGGCCGGGCGGGGACCACGAGCGCCATGGTCTCGCCGATCGCCAGCAGATCGACGCTCCGGGTCACGGCGCGACCCGGGCGACGACGTCGATCTCCACCAGGATCCCTGCGAGCTGCGAGCCGACGGTGGTGCGCACCGGGAAGGGCTCGGTGAAGAACTCGCGGTAGGCGTCGTTGAACTCGGCGAAGTCCGCGAGGTCGGCGAGGTGCACGGTGGTCTTCAGGACCTGGTCGAGGGTGGCGCCGTGCTCGGCGAGGACGGCCTGGATGTTGCGCAGCACCTGCCGGGTCTGCTCGCCGACGGAGTCCGCGATCGCGTTGCCGTTCGCCGGGTCCTGCGGGCCGAAGCCAGCGGTGAACAGCAGGTCGCCGCTGACGATGCCCTGGCTGTAGGGGCCGGCGGGCTGCGGGGCGCGGTCGGTGACGATGGCCTGCTTGGCGGGGGTGGTCATGGGTGCTCCTTCGGTCGGGGTTCTCGGTGGTCAGGGGTGGCGCGGAGTCCGCCGCCGGGGAGGGCCCCGGTGAGGCGGCCGCCGGTGAGGACGGGGGTGCCGCCGACGAGGACGTCGTCGATGCCCTCGGCCAGGGCGAGCGGCGCGTCGTAGGTGGCGGCCTCGCGCACGGCATCCGGGTCGACGAGTGCGAGGTCGGCGATCGCGCCGGGGCGGATCCGGCCGCGGTCGCCGAGGTGGAAGAGGTCCGCGGCGGCCGTGGAGAGATGCTGGACCGCCTCGGGCCAGTCGAGGTCCCCGCGATCGCGGGCGTAGGTGGCGAGATAGGCGGCTAAGGTGCCGCGGGCGCGGGGGTGCGGATGGGCGCCGACGAAGATCCCGTCGGACCCGCCGAGGTGCGCGGGGTGCGCGATGAGCGCGCCGAGGTCGGCGACGGGCCGCTGGTCCTGCACGGCCATGACCACATTGACGTCGAGCCGGGCGGCGAGCAGCAGGTCGAGCGCGGCGTCGACCGCATCGGTGCCGTGGCGGCGAGCGATCTCGGCGAGGGTCAGGCCGGGGGCGTGCGCATGCTCGGGGGCGCTCGTGTGCGCCACGGTGATCAGCTCGGGCCAGCCGGGGCCGAGGCTCGGGTTCCGCGCGACCTGTGGGAACCACTCCTCGCGGAGGGTTTCGCGCCCGGCCGGGAGTCGCAGTATCGCGAGGGTCTCCTCGACATGGGCGGTGTTCAGCGCGGGCGGCAGCATCGTCATCGCCAGCAGTGAGCAGCCCCGCGTGTAGGGGTAGGCGTCGAAGGTGGTCGGCACGCCCTGCTCCTGCGACCAGGCCAGGAGTCGCTCGGCTTCGGCGGCGGGCGTGTGGAAGTGGGAGAGGTGCACGGGCACCCCGGCGGCGCGGCCGATCGCGACCGCCTCCTCCACCCCCACCTGCGCGTTCGCTTCGTAGCCGCCGCGCATGTGGGTCACGTACGGCAGACCGCGGGTCGCGAGCGGGGCGGCGAGCGCCGCGATCTCGTCGGCATCCGCGAAGAGGCCCGGCACGTAGTCGAGCCCGGTCGAGAGGCCGACGGCGCCGTCGGCGAGACCCTCGGCGACGAGGGCGGCCATGGCGGCGCGCTCCTCGGGCGTCGCGGGTCGGTCGGTGCGACCCATGACCTCGTGGCGCACCGTCCCGGCGGGCACGAGGTACGCGACGGACAGCGGGATCCGGCCGTCGTAGCTCGCCAGCAGATCCGCGACGCGGGGGCCGCGGTAGGTGGGATGGCGGCCGTTGATCGGGGCGAAGTACTCGGAGGCGTAGGCGCCGTCGCCGGGAGCGAAGGAGACGCCGTCCTGTCCGCCGATCACGGTGGTCACGCCCTGGCGGAGGAGCGCGAGCTGCACCTCGGGCTCGAACACGGTCGCGTCGGCGTGGGAGTGCGCGTCGACGAAGCCCGGGACGATCAATCGGCCGTCCGCCTCGAGCACGTCGGCGTCCGGCGGGACGGGGAGGTCGGGGCCGACCGCGGTGATCCGGCCCGCGTCGACCTGCACGTCCGCGCGGCAGGGCTCGTGCCCGTCACCGGGCACGACGCGGCCGCCGCGGAGGAGCAGGGTGGGCATCGCGGGGATCTCCTCGGGGCGGACGACGGTGTCTGGGTGGTGGGAGTGCTCCCACCGTAACCGCGGGCCGGGGTGCGGCGCGGGGGTGACCGCCTGGCGGTCGACCTGATGTACTCGGGGCCGCGGCGGCGAATCGACGGCGCTGCTCTCCGGCGCGATGAAGGGCTGACCCCGACGATGATCGACACTCCCCCGCTCTCCCGACTGGCCAAGGTCGGGCAGGTCAACCAGCGGCTCAAGGGCTGGGAGGCGGTGAGATGGGTCGACGGGGCGCCGCGAGTCACCGACGTGCTGCGCGCGGAGGTGGACCGCTTCGGCGGGATCGGGGCGCTGTACGGGGTGCTGCGCGCGGACCCGTGGTCGGCCGTGCGCTGGGGCACCGGCATCCCGCCGGAGCGCAGCGCCGAGGCGTACGCCGCCGTGCAGGACTACGTGATGCGGTACGGCGAGGGCGTGCCGGTGCTCTTCGTCGAGGAGGCGCCCCACGGACTGATGGCGCTCGGCGGGAACACCCTCCCGGTGAACCTCGCGCTCGGTGCCGGATTCGACCCGGACCTCGCCCGCGAGCTCGGAGAGGCCGTCGCGGCGGAGGCCCGCGAGCGCGGTACTCATCTGCTGCTCGTCTCCGGCCTCGACGTGCTGCGGGATCCGCGATGGGGCCGGGCCGAGGAGTGCTTCAGCGAGGACCCGGCGATCGCCGCCCTGCTGGTCGAGGCGACGGTGCAGGGCATGCAGGGCGCCGGCCCCGGGGAGGCGATCGACGCCGAGCACGTGGCGGTCGTCGCCAAGCATCTCGCCGGGCAGGGGGCCGGGACGGGTGGGCGCAACGGCTCCGGCGCACCGATCGGGCCCCGTGAGCTGGGCGAGATCCACCTGCGCCCGGCCTTCGCCGCCGCCCGCGCCGGGGTCGCCGGCTTCATGTCCGCCTACAACGACCTCGACGGGGTGCCGTGCACCGGCAGCCGCGACCTGCTCACCGGCACCCTCCGCGAGGACTGGGGCTGGGAGGGCGTGGTCATGTCCGACGGCGGGGCGATCGACCGCCTCACCGCCTCCACCGCCGGGCGGCTCGAGGACGCCGCCGCCCTCGCGCTCGGCGCGGGCGTGGACCTGAGCCTGTGGGACCAGTCCTTCGCACGCCTCGAGGCAGCGCTCGACGAGGGTCTCGTCGAGGAGTCCGCACTGGACCGCGCGGTGGACCGCGTGCTCGCGCTCAAGCGGCGGATCGGGCTCCTCGACGGAGGCGGGTTGGCCGACGGGCCGGCCACCGACCCCGCATTGGCCGCCTGGCCCTCCGCGCGGTCCCGGGCGACGGTCGCGCTGGCCGAGCGGGCCGCCGCGCAGAGCGTGATCGTCCTCAGCGGCGCGGAGCACCTGCCGCTGCGCGCGGCGACGGTAGCCGTCGTCGGCCCGAACGCCGACGACGAGAACGCGCTGCTGGGCGACTACACGCCGCCCCGTTCTCCCGAGGAGAGCGGCGTCGTCACCGTGCGCGCGGCCCTCGCGGAGCACCTGGGTGCGGACGCGGTGGCGCACGCACGCGGCAGCGATCTGCGCGGTCCGCGCGGCGCCGAGGCGCTCGACGAGGTCGCGCGGGCGGCGGCGGATGCCGAGGCGAGCGTGGTCGTGCTCGGCGGCACCAGTCGGCGCTCCTACGAGGACGAGTTCGCCGACAACGGCGCGGCCGACGGTCCCGCCGCCGACACCACGAACGGCGAGGGCGTGGACCTCGCCCAGGTCGCCCTGCCGGAGGCGCAGCTGGACGTGGTCCGCACGGCGCGCACCGCCGGGCGGCCGGTGATCGCGGTGGTCATCGACGGCCGGCCGCGCGCGCTCACCGAGCTGATGGAGCTCGCCGACGCGGTGCTCTTCGTGCCCTTCCCGGGGCCGTCCGGCGGGCACGCCGTGGCCCGGGCGCTGTTCGGCTCGGGGGTCCGCGGGCTGCTCCCCGCGACGCTGCCGGTGGCGGACGGCGTGCTTCCCGTCGCCCACGACCAGCGGCTCGAGACCGCGCGCGGCTACCTCGACCACCGCCACGTGCGCGGCCCGCTGCTCGGCGCGGGGCTGCCGGAGGGGGTCCAGCCGGTGGTGACCTCGGGGGATGCCTCGATCGCGGCGGAGGCCCTGGCCGGCGGCGGCACGGTGGACGTGGTGGTCCGGGTGGGGAACGACGCCGACGAGAGCGTCTCCGTGCCGGTGATCCTCTACGGCCGACGGCACGAGCAGGGGATCCTGCCGCGGGGCCGGACCGTCCTCGCGGTACGGCGCGTCGAGGTGCCCGCGGGCGGGGGCGAGGTGAGCCTCGCCCTGGGCCTCGATGCCCTCGGCTCCTGGGCGAGCGGTCGACCGCGCGCGCTGCCGGTCCGGGTGCAGGTGTGGGCGGAGCCGGTCCTGGAGCCGCCGGCCGACGCCCCGGCGGTGACGGTCATCGACCGACGTGCTGGTCGTCGCCGAGGCCGGCTCGCAGTCGACCACGGCGAAGAACGCCGCACGGTGGGAGAAGCCCGTGCTGACGGCGGAGGAGTTCTGGAGTGGGTGGGATGAACCGCAGCGACGAGGCGAGGCCTGGCGTGGAGGATTCGGAGGGCGACGACCGTTTTCTGGTCATCCGGGGACGGAGATGGCGACGCACGGACCCGGCGCTGGAGGCCGACGTGGTCCGGGCGCTGAAGAGCCATCTGGGCAGAGCCCGCTCCCAGGTCGGGCGCGCCGGCCGCGACGACGACCCGGCGAGCGTCCGCTCAGCTCGAGACCGCGTCCAGCTCGCGAAGGAAGGCCTCGGAGAGCGGGGCCCCGCATGGTGGGAGCGCCCCGAGGACGAGCGCCGCCGTCAGGCCGCGGATCGACTTGCTCGGCTCGAGCAGCTGGACGCCTCAGCCCACGACGCCGACACGGACGATGACGGCGGGGAACAGTCCCACCATGGTGAGCGTCCAAAGGGCGTGGACGAAGAGCGCCCCGGCGAGTGAGCCAGAGGTCTCGCGGGCCCACATCGCCACCGGTCCGAGCAGGAGGGCCATCACCGCGAGAGCTGGGCTGCCGGTGCACAGCGTGACGAGGGCGTACACCGCGGTGGGGACCACCCAGCGGGCCGGGCCGGTGAGCAGCCGAGGCAGCGCGCCGCGGAAGAACACCTCTTCAGCGGCGCCCGCCACCAGCGCGACCGCGAGCACACCCCACCGCCCGTCGGTCGCTGCGGCGACGGGACGTGCCACCCACGGGGCGGTGGTCGGGATTTCGGCCAGGACCAGACCGCCTGCCAGCGAGGCCGCGGCCAGGCAGACGCCTGCGGCGGCCACCGCGACCTGCGGTGCGCGCCCCGGGGCTCGGCCGGCGAGATCCGTAGGTGCCAGCCGCATGATCAGCAGTCCGCCGACAGTCCAGGTCAGGGCGATTCCCAGTGCCCAGCCCGCGACGGTCCCCGGCCCCTCGCCCTCGGCGCGCAGCGACGCGGCCAGGAGCGGCGCAGCCACCACGACAGCGAGGCCGACCACCCACCACGCGCCGGGACGGGAGGCGGGACGATCGGGGCTCATGCGCGTAGCGTACGAGGCCGCTCGCCGCGACAGGGCGAGTCGGGTCGTGCTCGAGAGGGCGCTCCGGCCGACGGCGCCGCGGAGCGCGCGCCCGGCAGGTCGACGCCCGGGCCCGAGCCCTCGTCCGCGAGCTCGAAGACGAGATCTGGCGGATGTACGGGCGGTGCATGGACATGGAGCGGGAGGTGCGGCGGCGCAGGGTGCCCTGTCGGGGCCTGGTTCCCGGGCGGCCGGATCGAGGTTCTCGCACCTCGCCCTCATCACGCCCGGCGAGGGCGTGCGCAACGAATGGCTCGAGCCGGTGACCGATGAGGAGTACGGCGCGCTGCCGGCCGGCGAGGACGACGCCTGAGCAGCTGCAGGCCATCGACGAGTCCGACACCCTCCACATCGCTCCCTACCGCGCCGACGGCACCACCCCGGGCACGCTGACCCGGATCTGGTCCGTCGTGGTCGACGACGGGGGCTACGTCCGCGCCGACAACGCCACCTCCTCGCGCTGGTACCGCTCCGGGCAGGAGCAGCGCGCGGGACGGATCAGCGAGATCACCGGCCTCGAGTGAGCGGACCTGGCGCCCTGGCCCTCGGTGGCGGGACGGGGTACCTCGACATGTCAGACTCCGGCCCTACGCTCCCGCCATGATCATGATCCTCGGCGAGGAGCCGGAGCCGCCGTACACGGAGCCCCGGGGGACGTGCCCCGAGTGCGGGTCGTCCCGTGTGAGGCACCACCTGCTCGGCGCCCCGGACCCGCGCACGGAGCCGCCGGCTCCCGACTGGGTCGACTGGCACGGCTGCCTTCCGCCGTTCGGGGACCGGTCCTGCGAGGCGTGCGACGCCCTCTGGTCCGTGGACTGAACACCCGGGGCTCTCCGCCCTCGAGCACATCGGTCGGCCCGGAAGCCCTCGCCGAACAAAAAACGTAACGATTCGCGAAATCCGTTGACCCAGACATCGGACCTATGTCACTCTCACGGAACACGTCAGCGAAGAGGTGCTCGGACGGGGTTCCCGCCCCTCCGAGGTGTTCGCCATCTGCCGACGCCGCCGACGCTGCCGACGACGACCAGCGAACCCGGCTGCGGAGGCCTGCCGTTCACGAGTCAGCCCCCGGTCAGGAGATCCGATGCCCTCCCACGAATCCGCAGCACATCCGACGACACAGTCCGAGACGTCGACCCCGCCCCCGGGCGCCCCGCACAGGATCGGGCGACGCAGCCTGCTGCTGGGGCTCGGCGTCCTGCCCGCCACGATCTCGCTGGCTGGTTGTTCCGGCGGTGCGGGCGGGACCGACTCCGACGTGGCCTTGGTCGAGTACGAGCAGGGGTCCTCAGCGCTGAAGGTCGAGCTGGGCCCGGAGATCGACGGGGTGCCGTACCCGGAGGGGTACGTCGGCCCTCGCGCCCGGGAGCTCGAGCCCTTCGGAGACGGCTCCACCACCTTCACCGTGCTCACGCGCAGCGAGAACGGTCTCGACCTCGCCACCAACGGCCACTCCGACTACCTCGAGGAGAAGACGGGGGTGCACATCGAGTACTCGACCGTCCCCCAGGGTGAGGAGGGCTCCCCGAAGGTCAACGCCATCATCTCCAGCGGCGACCTCCCCGACGCGTTCATGCTGGGACCGGAATGGATGGGCGGGTTCACCAAGGCCCAGCTCTACGCCTACGGCGAGCAGGGCCTCTTCCAGCCTCTGGATCAGCTCATCGACGAGTACGCGCCCGAGCTGCAGCAGCTCTTCGAGCAGAACCCGGACCTGCGCGCCGCGTGGACCGCCCCGAACGGGGCGATGTACGCGATCCCGGCGGTCAACCAGTGCTACCACTGCGCCTCCTCGGACACCCGCACCTGGGTCCACACCCCCTCGATGGAGGCGGCCGGCTGGTCTGAGCACCCGAAGTCCCTCGAGGAGTTCGAGCAGATGCTCCGCGACATGAAGGCGAAGGATCCAGAGCTGCGCCCCTTCAGTGGCGACTCCGGGATGCTGCCCTTCGGACTGATCGCCGCGGCCTTCATGGACTTCGGCATCCAGCGCATCCGCCGCGATGGCGAGACGATCGTTTACACCCCGCTGGACGAGCCCTTCCGCCAGGTGATGGAGGTGGTCGCGCGCCTCACCGCCGATGGCCTGATCGACCGCAACACCTTCTCGCAGAACAACGACCAGCTCAAGCGCCTCACGATGAACGAGGAGAAGTCTCTGGTGGGCGTGCTCCAGGCACCCCACCACTGGGCCTTCGCCAACATCGACTTCGGCGATGGGAATGACCGCTGGAAGGAGTTCGTGCCGCTGACGCCCTTCACGGGCCCGGGAGGGAAGGCGCCGATCGTGCCGTGGAACGAGTCCCACGGCGACGCCGTCGGCCTCGTCATCTCGAGCACCTGCGACGATCCTGCGACTCTCGTGCGCTGGGCGGATGCGCAGCTCGGGCTGCTCCCGTCGCTCGATCGCAGCATGGGGGCCCAGGGCGTGTTCTGGGACTGGGCCGACGGGACGCAGCTCGGGATCGACGGTCGGACGGCGCTGTACGCCAAGGTGCCCGCCGAGGAGGACAAGCCCGACAACGCTGCATGGCCCGAGTTCAGCCCGCACAACTCGAGCCTCGACGTGCGCCACGGCGAAGCCGTCGACGAGAGCACGTCGATCGAGCCCGCCCTGTTCCGCGCCGGACAGCTCTACGAGCCGTTCCGCTCGCCGATCGAGAGCATCTACGCCAATCCCTTCTTCACCTCCGCACAGTCCGCGGAGATCGGCGAGCTGCGCACCAACCTCGACTCGACCTACGCGCAGCTGACCACGCAGATGGCGCTGGGCGACCTGGATCCGACGAACGACTCCCACTGGGAGCAGTACGTCACGGCGTTCACCAACGCCGGGGTGGAGCGCTACCTCGAGGTGCTCACGGAGGCAGACGCCGCGCGTCGCTGAGCCGCCCCGCCGCACACCGAAGGAAGCGCCGCGGCGGGATCAGCCGTGGAGGTGGTCGGTGCGCTCGGGCACGGTCTCGGGCTCGAGGCGGATCTTCACGACCGGGCCCACCGGGGAGCCGGTCCCGGGGCCGACGGCGACCTCCAGCGCCTCCGCGGTGCGCTCCACGTGGAGCGGATCGTGGCCGCCGAGGAGTGTCACGGAGCGGATCTCCTGCGGCAGGAGTCGCAGGCCGGACCCGAAGGAGCGGATGCGCAGCACGCCGTCCTCGGGATGAGCGAGGGCGATCGCATAGACGTAGTCGCCGGTCACGTCGTGGCGAGTGGTGAAGCGGACGTCGGCGGCGGTGTGATGCACCGCGGCGCCGTCCACGAAGGAGCCGGCCACTGATCGGGTGGGGCCCTCCTCGGCGACGATCCACGGGCGCGTCCCGAAGATCGCCTCCCCGTGACCGGTGAGCCAGTCGCCGATCTCCTCGAGCATCTGCTGCTCCTCGGGGGCGATGGTGCCGTCGGGCCGGGGGCCGATGTTCAGCAGCAGGTTGCCGTTCTTGGAGACGGTGTCGGCCAGCTCGACGACCAGCTCGGTGACGGTCTTGTACTCGTGGCCCTCGATCCAGCACCAGGAGGAGCGGGAGACCGAGGTGTCGTTCTGCCAGGGCACCGGGCGGATCCCGCCCATGGTGCCGCGCTCGATGTCGTAGACGGCGCTGCCCTCGGCGAAGGCCTCCCACTTGTAATTGATGACCACCTCCCGCCCCCATTCGGCGGCGCGGTTGTAGTAGTACGCGGCGAGCCTGCGCAGGTAGGGCTCGAAGGCGGGCTGCTCGATCCACCAGTCGAACCAGAGCACCTGCGGGCGGTAGCGGTCGATGATCTCGACGGTGCGCAGCAGCCAGTCCTCCAGGTGGCGCTCGTTCGGAGCGGTCTCCTCCCGCTGCGCCGGACCGTAGAAGTCCTGGAACCGCGGATCGCGCACGTCGGAGTCGAAGCGGGTGCCGCCGTTCATGAAGAACCAGTGCTCGGCGCGGTGGGAGGAGGCGCCACGGGTCATCGAGGCGTCGTCGACGGCGGCGAGCAGGTCGCCGAGGACGTCCCGGCGGGGCCCCATCTGCGCCGCGCTCCATCGGGAGCGGGCCGTGTCGTACATCGCGAAGCCGTCGTGGTGCTCGGCGACGGGCACGACGTACTGGGCGCCCGCCCGACGGAACAGCGCCGCCCAGGCGCCTGGGTCGTAGTGCTCCATGGTGAAGGAGGGGATGAAGTCCTTGTAGCCGAACTCGGCATGCGGGCCGTAGGTCTCCAGGTGGTGGGAGTGCTCCCGGGTGCCCTCGAGATACATGGTGCGCGAGTACCACTCGCTGCCGAAGGCGGGGACCGAGTAGACCCCCCAGTGCAGGAAGATCCCGAACTTCGCGTCCGCGTACCAGCGGGGCACCTCGTAGGCGCGCAGGGAGTCCCAGTCCGCGCTGTACGGACCGCGGCCGATCACCTCGTCCACCTCCGCGAGCGCGGCGGTGCTGTCGGAGGTGTCGACCGCCGGCGGGAGGGAGTCGGGGTCGAGACGGGGCAGGCCGTGCGATGCGGTCATGGGGTCCTCTTCCGGGGAGGTCGGCGCGTCGGTGTACGGTGCTCGGCGCCGCTGCGGCGCCGTCGCGGGGCCACCGAGGGTCCACTGAGTGGGCGAATCGTTTCGTCTCACCGACGGTAGGATGGCCGGAACTGCTCGTCAACCCTTTCCTGGAGCACGGGAGATCCGATGACCTCGTACAAGGACATCCGGGCCGAGACCGGCCTGGCCCTCTCCACGATCTCGAAGTACTTCAACGGCCTGCCCGTGCGCCCAGAGAACAGGTCGGCGATCGAGGCGGCCGCGGCCCGGCTCGACTACCGGCCCAACACCCTCGCCAGCGCCCTGCGCTCACAGCGCTCGCGCACCGTCGGCGTGCTTCTGCCCGCGCTCGACAACAGCTTCCACCTCGCGCTCATCGCGGGGGTCGAGGCGGCGCTGCGTCCCGCCGGGCTGAGCGTCATCGTCTCCTCGAGCCCAAACGCCTCCACCGGCGCGACGGAGCTCCTGCGCGGTCGCCAGGTCGACGGGATCGTCGCCGTCGCCTCGCCGCACGATCTTGAGGCCCTGCGCCGGGCCGCGTCGGAGATCCCCGTCGTGCTGATCGACTGGGAGGCGGACGTCCCCGGGAGCGACGGGGTCTTCCTCGCCAATCGCGAGGCCGGCCGGATCGCCGCCCGCCACCTGCTGGATCACGGCCATCGCGCGCTGGCCGTGGTGGGCGGGGACCGGAGCATCTCCACCACGAACGACCGCACCGAGGGCTTCCTTCGCGAGGCGGCCGACGCCGGCGCCGCGGTGGCGCCGGAGCTCGTGACCAGCGGGCCGCTCACCATCGAGCAGGGCCGACGCGCGATGGGCGAGATCCTCCTGCGCCGCGATCGGCCCACCGCCGTCTTCTCCTCGAACTACGAGCTCACCCTCGGCTCCGTGATCGCCATGAACGAGTCCGGACTGCGGATCGGCGAGGACATCTCGCTGATCGGATTCGACGGAACGGATCTGGCGCGCGCCCTGCAGCCCGCCCTGACCCACGTCGAGCAGCCCGAGCACGAGATCGCGGCGCACGCCGCGGCCCGACTCCGCGCACGACTCGACGGGGGTCCGAGCGCGGGTCCGGAGCGGGTGCTGCTCATGCCGCGCCTGATCACGGGCGGGTCGGTCCGCCGACGGTAGGTGCGTCAGCGGCCGGGAGGTGCGCTCCGTGACGAGGAGGAAGGCCCGGCATCACCGCAGCTCGATCGCGTCGATCAGGTAGGCGGGCACCGTGGTGCTGCCACCGATCTGCGTGTCGTAGGTGACGCTCCCGCCGATCGTGACCCACATCTGCACCTCGTCGTCGGCGACGAAGGGGTCGAGGATCGGGGAGTCGGACTCGCCGTCGCCCGCGAAGCCGACGGTGTTGTGCTCGTACTCGTCCACTCGTCCTGCGGCGCGTGGGCGACCGAGATCCGCACCGCGCTTGACAGGAGGGGCTCCGTGATCCACGATCTGCGTCATACGAATAACGCCAGCGTGGACGTGACCGGCCCGAGGCGACGATTGACGAGAACCGGAGGTGCGAGAGATGGCGCAACGCCCGACCATGAAAGACGTCGCCGCAGCCGCCGGCGTCTCCCAGGCCGTGGTGTCCATCGTCCTCAGCGGGTCGTACGTAGGGCGCGCCTCGGAGACTACGGCGCAGCGCGTGCGGGACGCCGCGTCGGACCTCGATTACCGCCCCAACCTCCAGGCGAAGAGCCTGAAGACAGGCGTGGCCGAGATCATCGGGCTGCTGGGCGACGAGGTCGCCACCGCGCCGTTCTCGGGAATGCTCATCAAGGGCGCCCAGGACCGCGCCTGGCAGGACGACCACATGCTCATGACCATCGACACGGGTGGCGACGACGCCCTCGAGAGTGCAGCGATCGGGACGATGCTCTCGCACCGCGTGCGCGGAGTCATTTACACCGCCATGTATCACCGCGAGGTGGAGATCCCGGCAGCAGCACTCAGCACGCGGGCGGTATGCCTGAACGCCCGGGAGCGGGACAACAGGGTCCCGAGCGTCACGCCGGACGAGGTCACCGGTGGATACGAGGCAACGAAGGTCCTGCTCGATGCCGGGCACACCCGGATCGCGATGATCAACATCCATGACGTCCTGCCCGCGGCGCGCGGACGGCGCGAGGGGTACGAGCGAGCCCTGCGCGAGGCCGGCATCGATCCGGACCCGGCCCTCGCCTACCGGGGCGAAGGAGTGCAGCGCTCCGGGTTCGAGGCCTCCCGGCACCTGATGAGCCTCGAAGAGCCCCCGACAGCCATCTTCTGCGGCAACGACCGCAGCGCTCTCGGCGCGTACCAAGCCCTTGCCGAGCTCGGTCTGCGGATCCCCGAGGACGTCTCGATCGTGGGCTTCGACGACCAGGATCTGCTGCGCGACTTCTTCCATCCGCCGCTGACCACCGTTCGCCTGCCCTTCGCCGAAATGGGCGATCGTGCGGCAGCTCTCGTGCTCGATGCAGACGCTCCGGCGGAGGTCCACCTGATCCACTGTCCGGTCATCCATCGCCAGTCCGTTGCCCCACCGAAAGGACGATGATGTCTCCTTCACCCGCTGTCGACGTGGTCGACAACGCGCACCCGGTCACCGCTGACCACGGTGCCGAAGTCGCCGCGTCGACGACCGAAGCACCTTCCCCGCGCGCGAAACGGCGACTCCCGGTCCGCATTTTTCACGCCTGGCAGTTATACGTATTACTGACGCCATCGCTGATCTACCTCTTCGTCTTCAAGTACTGGCCGATGTACGGAGCCCAGATCGCTTTCCGCGATTACAACCCGGTCGACGGCTTCTTCTGGAGCCCGTGGGTGGGACTGGACCACTTCGTCTCCTTCGTGAATTCGTTCCAGTTCGAACGCCTCGTCGCGAACACCCTGACGATCAACACCGTCGGGCTGCTGGTGGCCTTCCCCGTCCCCATCATCCTCGCGCTGATCGTGAACCAGCTGCCCAGCGAACGGTTCAAGCGGTTCACGCAGACCGTCCTCTACGCCCCCTCGTTCATCTCGGTCGTGGTCGTCGTGGGCATGATCCACCTGCTTTTCTCACCCAGCTCCGGCATGGTCAACCATGCGATCTCGCTCCTGGGCGGAGATCCGATCTACTTCATGGGCAGCCCCGAGTGGTTCCGACCCCTCTACATCGGCTCGGACATCTGGCAGAACGCCGGCTTCTCGATGATCATCTACCTCGCAGCGCTGACGGCGATCGACCCCTCACTGCACGAGGCCGCCCGCATGGACGGCGCGAACCGCTTCCAGCGGATCCGGCACATCGATATCCCGGGGATCCTCCCGGTGATCACGATTCTGTTCATCCTCGCAGTGGGGAACATCTTCAACCTCGGCTTCGAGAAGGTCTATCTCATGCAGACCGACCTCAATCTCCCCACCTCCGAGGTCATCAACACCTATGTCTACAAGACCGGCCTGCAGAACGCCCAGTTCAGCTATTCCGCAGCTATCGGGCTGTTCAACTCCGTCCTCAACCTCCTTCTCCTCCTGACCTTCAACTGGGTCGCGAAGAAGGCCAACCAATCGAGCCTGTGGTGACGAAAATGTCGAGCATTCCGACCTCCGCCAGGATCCCGCTGCACCGGGAGCCTCTCCACCGCCGACTGGCCGACCCGCTGTTCGGACTGGTCACCTACGGCCTGATCGGCCTGTCGATCTTCGCGATCGTCTATCCGCTCTACTTCATCGTGATCGCCTCGATCTCCGACCCGAACCTGGTCCAGCAGGGCAAAGTCGTCTTCTTCCCGCGAGGCATCACCTTCGATGGGTATCTGACGATCTTCAGCACGTCCACGATCGTTCGCGGCTTCGCGAACTCCGTGCTCTACACGGTGGTCGGCACCGCGCTCAGCGTGACGATGATCCTCACCGGCGCCTACGCGCTGAGTCGGAAGGACATGCCCGGTCGCAACCTGTTCATGGTCCTCTTCGTCATCACGATGTTCTTCGACGGCGGCATGATCGCCCGATATCTCGTGGTCAAGGATCTGGGAATGCTCAACACGATGTGGGCGGTGGTGCTGCCCGGTGCCGTCGGCGTCTGGAACCTGATCATCGCGCGCACATTCCTCGAGCAGAACCTCTCCCCGGAGCTGCGCGAAGCCGCGCAGCTCGACGGAGCATCCGACTTCCGCTTCTTCTTCGGCATCGCGATACCGCTGTCGAAGCCGCTCATCGTCCTGATGGTGATGATCCATCTGGTCGCGAACTGGAATGCGTTCTTCGACGCGATGATCTACCTGAACGACGAGTCGAAGTATCCACTGCAGCTGATCTTGCGCAATGTCCTCATCCAGTCCCAGGCCTCCTCCTCCGGAATGGACATGGCCTCGATGGAGAGCACCGCCGCAGCTCAACGAATGGGTGAACTGCTGAAGTACTCGATGATCGTCGTCTCCACGATTCCCCTGCTCATCGCCTTCCCGTTCCTCCAGCGCCACTTCGTCAAGGGCGCGACGCTCGGCGCCCTGAAGAGCTGACCCGTCGCCGCCTGCCTCGCTCCGCTTCTCCCGCTCCGTCCCACCCACAATGCACACCGTTACAAAGGAGTTCCGTCATGCTTTCTCGTCGTCGATTCACCCTCTCAGCCACCGCCCTCGGAGTCACGATGCTGGGCGTCGCTGGCTGTTCCCGCCCCTCGGAGCGCACCACCGATGACCTCTCCTCCGAGGTCGGACTGACCGACTCGGGCCTGCCGATCGTGACGGAGGAGCTGACTCTCTCCTTCGGCGGCGCGAAGTCTCCGCTTGCGCCGGACTACGAGTCGATGGAGCTGGTCCAGACCTGGAGCGCTGACTCCGGGATCGAGATCACCTGGAACAACGAGCCCGACGAGGTCTGGGGCGAGAAGAAGAACCTGCTGCTGGCCAGCGGCGAGCTCCCTGACGCTCTCTTCAACACCGGGCTCTCCGATGCCGAGGTCGCCAAGTACGGGGCCAATGGCACCCTGATCGCTCTGGAGGACCTGATCGAGGAGCACGCCCCCACCCTGGCGGGGATCCTCGCAGAGCGTCCGGACATCAAGGCCGCCATCACCGCATCCGACGGCCACATCTACACCCTTCCGTCCGTTGAGGAGATGGGGCTGGTCGAGTTCCCCCGCATGCTGTTCATCAACACGGACTGGCTCGCGGAGCACGATCTGGAGTTGCCCACGACTGTCGAGGAGTACCACCAGGCGCTGCTGGTCTTCAAGGAGAACGGGCCGGAGGGCGCCATCCCGCTCTCCTTCCTCGGAATCGGAGACATCGCCGACCTGATCGCAGCGATCGGAGGCCAGGCCGACAACCCTGACCACCGCATCGTCGAGGACGGGAAGGTCGTGTTCACGGCGAACACCGACGGGTTCCGCGACGCGATCGCGGAGCTGCACACCTGGTACGGCGAGGGCCTCATCGACCAGGAGGCCTTCTCTCAGGACTACGTCAAGTTCGTCGCCAAGGGCAAGGCGGAGCCGCAGTCCCTGGGTTCGTTCTACTTCTGGGAGATCCCTGAGGTGGTCGGCCCCGAGCGTGCGGGAAACTACGCGATCGTCCCGATCTTCCCGGGCCCGGATGGTGTCCAGCGTGCCTGCGTCGCCAACAACCAGGAGATCAACCGCGGCGCCTTCGCGATCACTCGCACCAACCAGTACGCTGCGGCGACTCTGCGCTGGGCGGACATGCTCTTCGATCCGGCGATGAGCGCACAGGCAAACTGGGGACCGATCGGGGTCTCGCAGCATATCAACGAGGACGGTCTGCTCGAGCAGATCCCCGTCGGCGAGGGCGAGACCGAGCAGGAGCGTCGTGTGAAGGTCGCCCCGGGCGGCCCCAAGATCATCACGGCGCAGGATTTCGAGACAGTCGTGCTGGCCGAGCCCCGCGCCGCCGAGCGCCAGGCCCAGATCGCCGAGTTCTACGAGCCCCACCGCGCCAACGAGAAGTACCCGCCGGTGATGCTCTCGGTCGATGAGCTGAATCGGATCAGCACCATCGAGACCGACATCAGCACCCTGGTCACCGAGAAGATCGCCACCTGGATCGTGCGGGGCGGCATCGAGGAGGAGTGGGACGCCTACGTCAACCAGCTGGAGACGATCGGCCTGCCCGAGGTGATCGAGGTCTACCAGGCCGCCTACGACCGCTTCACCGCGAACTCCTGACGCCCCCGACGCCTCGGAGCCACGACTCCTGCCCTACCCGCCTCCCGAGAGAGATCATGAACTCGACTTCATCGCCCGTCGCGCTCACCGACATCCACCGCCCCAGGTTCCATCTCACCGCGGAGGACACCTGGATGAACGACCCCAACGGCCTCATCCGGCACAACGGCATGTGGCACGCGTTCTTCCAGAACAATCCTCTCGGGAGCACGTGGGGCAACATGTCCTGGGGTCACGCGATGTCGCGCGACCTGGCGACCTGGACCAACCTGCCCGTCGCACTGCCCTTCTCCAAGACGGAGATGATCTTCTCCGGAAGCATCGTCCACGATCACGAGAACACCTCCGGCCTCGGCACCCCCGGGGGAGAGGGCCCGCTCGTCGCGTTCTACACCAGCGCCTTCACGCAGACCCATCCCACGACGCCGGGCATACAGGCCCAGTCGATCGCCTTCTCCCAGGACGACGGCGCCACCTGGACCTTCTATCCGGACAATCCCGTTCTCACTCGTGATTCCGAGAACTTCCGCGACCCGAAGGTGTTCTTCCACCGGGAGAGCGGCCGCTGGATCATGGTCGCGGTCGAGGCCCTCGACCACAGCGTCCATTTCCATGCCTCTGATGATCTGCTGGCCTGGGAGCCCATCTCCGTGTTCACCCACCCAGGTCTCGATGGCGGCATCTGGGAGTGCCCCGATCTGCTGCGCGTGCCGAGCCCTGACGGCGGGGAGGACTCATGGGTCCTCGTGCTGAGCACCAATCCCGGCGGCCCGGCCGGCGGCTCCGGCACCTACAGTCTGATCGGGCGCTTCGACGGTCGCCGCTTCACGGCCGAGACGACGCCGCAGCCGCTGGACCTCGGCCCGGACTGCTATGCGGCGGTCTCCTTCTCCGGTGTCGAGGGGGATCCGGTGCTCCTGGGCTGGATGAACAACTGGGCCTACGCGGAGCAGACCCCGACGGCTCCGTGGCGCTCCTCGATGACTCTCCCCCGCACGCTCCACCTCGAGCGGGCGGCCGACGGCACGCTCCAGGTGATCCAGCACCTGGTCATCCCCGAGGAGATCCGGACTCTCGATCTCGAGGTGCCGGCAGCCTCCACGGTGCTGGCGGAGCTCGATGCGGAGGAGCCGTTCCGGCTGCGCGGAGAGCTGCCCACCGCCTCCGCGCACCGGCTGGTGCTGCGTTTCGGCGACGGCGGGCGTGATCGCGATCTGGTGCTCGCCATCGACTCCGAGGGGCAGGTCTCCTTGGATCGCAGCAGCGCGCATGAGGAGCCGTTCGCCCCCGAGCACACGCACTCCCAGCCCTACGCTTCGGCACGGGCCGGGGCCACGGTCGCCTTCGATCTCGTCGTCGACCGCTCGTGCGTGGACCTCGAGCTCGACGGTGGCCGCGCCCTGATCTCCCAGCAGATCTTCCCAGGTGCTCGCACGGTCACCGTTCTCACCGAACCCGCGGCATGAGCGAGCCCACCGCTCTGGTCATCGGGGAGGCTCTGACCGACATCGTCCACGAGGCGGACGGCACGGTGCGGTCTCGGCCCGGGGGCAGTCCCGCGAACGTCGCCGTGGGTCTCGCGCGGCTCGGAGTCCCCACCGCGCTGCTTACCCGCCTGGGCACCGACGTGAACGGCGACGCTCTGCGCGAGCACCTCGAGCAGTCGGGCGTGAGGCTGCGCGAGGCCGGCACTGAGCCGCCGGAGAGGACGTCGACCGCTGAGGCGCAGATCGGTCCGGATGGCGCGGCGACCTACCGCTTCGACATCGAATGGGACCCCGGGGAGATTCGGCTCGACCCGGTGCGCCTCGTCCACACCGGTTCGCTGGCGACGGCGATCGAGCCGGGTGCCGCCGCGGTAGAGGCAGCACTCGCCGCTGCACACCCGGGCACGCTCCTCAGCTTCGACCCGAACGTCCGGCCGTCGCTCGGCCTGCCTGTGGCCGGCATCCGCAGCCGGGTGGAGCGCATCGCCGGCCTGGCGCATGTCGTGAAGATGAGCGATGAGGACCTCGAGTGGCTGTATCCCGCCGAGCGCGTCGTCGATGTCGCAGACCGCATGCACGCGTCGGGGGTGGCGCTGTTCGTCGTGACCCGTGGTGCCCTGGGCTGCACGCTCAGCACCGCCCACTGGACCGCCGAGATCCCGGCGCTGCCGGTCACCGTCGCCGACACCATCGGGGCGGGCGATGCGTTCATGTCGGGCCTGCTCTTCGCGATCCTCACCGCGGCTGCAGATCTGGAGCTCCGCAACGGCGCCGTCCCTCAGCGTGCCGCAGAGGCCTGGGCCGAGACCGCGCTGCGGAGTGCCGCGATCACCGTGGGGAGACTCGGGGCGCAGCCGCCGTTCCTCGAGGAACTGGTCGGGAGCTCAGCGCAGATCCTGCATTAGTCGGTCGACTCGACGATTGAGATGGTGGCCGCGCCTCCGCGCCGGGCATCACCGACGCGAAGCCCACGTCGAACCCAGCACTACACTCATCCGCAGTTCCCACCCCAGCCGTCCGATCCGGAGGAGGATGCCTCGATGTCGACGCCCAGACTCCTGGTCGGCGTGGAGACCCCTCCCGCCCTGTCGACGGTGATCGCCGATCGGCTGCGGGAGATGATCACCTCCGGTGCGCTCGCCCCCGGGGAGCGGCTGAAGGAGGTCGAGCTCGCGGAGTCGATGTCCGTGAGCCGCGGCCCCGTGCGGGAGGCCATCTCGGAGCTGACCCGGGAGGGTCTGGCCGAGTCGCAGCGCCATCGCGGGGCACGGGTGATCACCCTCGACTACGGGGACATCGAGGAGATCTACTCGATGCGGCTGGCGATCGAGCGTCTCGCGATGGAGCGCTGCGCCGAGCGGATCACCCCGGGCGTGCTCGCGCAGATGGACGAGGTCATCGAGAGGATGCGCCGGATCCCCTCCGACGCCCCGGACAACGAGCACGTGAGCCTCGACCTCGAGTTCCACGACCTGGTGTACGCCGCGGCGCAGCATGACCGGCTCCGGCGCGCCTGGGTGACGCTGCGCAGCCAGGTCTCGATGTTCCTCAACGCCCGCACAGACCGCACCGACTTCCGCGCGAAGCTCCACGTCGAGCACCAGGAGATGCGGGACGTGCTGGCCACCGGCGATCCCGTCGCCGCTGTCGGCTCGATCGAGAAGCACATCGGCTGGACCCTGCGCCAGATCCGGAAGATGCGCGATCTCGAGCACGACCCCGCGGAGACCCCGCCGCTCTCCGGGCCGGGACCCGAGGGCAAGTCCGGGCTCTGACCGGCACGCCCGGTCTCCTCCCCCGCGCTCCGAAGCATCCCGGCCGCAGCTCACCTCTCGTAGATTGTTGACAACCTGCAATCTGTCTTCCTATGCTCGCTGCACACCAAGAGGCGCGACCAGTACGCCTCCGCGGACCGGCACAGGAGCCGGGACGCACCGCGATCGTCCTCCGGATGAGCAGATCGCTCGTCGGCGACGAGAGTGCCACCGCATCACCGCTCCGGGCACGGACGCCCGGCGTGACTCCCCCACTTCGCAGCCACCGCGAGCCCCTCGAAAGGCAGTGACCCGCGTGTCCACGACCGCCCAGCCCACCCATGCGAACCTCACCAGTGCCCGTGCCTTCCCGCCGTTCGCCCCGAGTGATCCGGACGCCCCGCACGTCGACGCCGCGAGGGTCGAGATCGATGCGGCGAGCGAGCTCGGACCGCTGACCCGGCTGTGGGAGAGCGTGGGCTATGACGAGATCAACTGGACCTACACCCCGACCGGCCGGCACCTACTGAACACCTTCGGCGGCATGACCGAGACGGGGTTCCACATCCGCCCCCACTACGCGCTCTGCTCGGGGACCGGGTTCGGGCTGCCGCACTGGGGCAACGGGAACGTCTACCACGAGGACGCCGACGGCACTCCGTTCTACGACTTCACGATCCTCGACCAGGCCTACGACGCGATCGTCGAGGCCGGCCACCACGTCCTCGTCGAGATCGGCTTCACCCCGCGCGACCTCCTCCCCCCGGAGGCGGAGGAGCTGACGATCCCCTCGAGTCCGACCGCCTATTCGGCGTATGAGGCGGGGCAGTGGGCGTACCCGCCGAAGGACTACGACAAGTGGCGCGACCTCCTCGCCGCGACCGCCGCCCACTGCCTCGAGCGGTACGGGGCGGGGGAGGTCGACACCTGGCTGTGGGAGCTGTGGAACGAGCCGGACATCTTCTACTGGCGCGGCACCCCCGAACAGTTCCATGACCTCTACCGCGCCACCGTCGAGGGGATCCGCAGCGTCCTCCCGCAGGCGAAGGTCGGCGGCCCGGCTGTGACCGGTGGTGGCACGGAATTCCTCCGCGGCTTCCTCACCTACACGAACGAGCAGGACCTGCCGCTGGACTTCGTCTCCTTCCACACCAAGGGCTCCAGCTTCACCCCCTGGCGCGTCTACGGCATCACGGGTGGCGAAGCCCCGGAGAAGCAGAACCCCTCGGCGCACAAGATGCTCCACGAGGTCCGCTCCATGCTCCGCGTCATGGCCGAGTTCCCGGCCTATCGCCAGCTGCCGGCGATCGTCGACGAATGCGACGCCGGCGTGCCGGCGCACTTCTCGGTCTATGACAACGCGAACTTCCGCTTCCAGAACACCGAGTACTACCCCGTCTTCCAGGTCAAGCTCATGAAGAAGCTCCTCGACCTGAACACCCTCGAGGACGCGAACCTCCAGCAGGCCATGTCCTGGAGCTTCTACTTCGAGGGCGAGCGGTACTTCGAGGGCACCCGCGCCTTCCTCACCGCCGACCGCGTCGAGAAGCCGCTGCTGAACGCGTACCGGATGCTGTCCCACTTCGGCCCCACGCGGATCGCGGCGACCAGCGACGCAGCACACGGCGTCGAGCTGCTCGACGACGCGAACGGCCGGTCCATGCCGGAGGAGGTCGACGTGCTCGCCTCCCGCCACGAGGACGGCCGGATCACCGCCGCGATCTGGCGCCACACCGACGACCAGTACCAGACCGCCGACGCCCCCACCCCCGTCACCCTCACCCTGCGCGGCCTCACCCCCGGCAGCCACCGCCTCACCCACCACCGCATCGACGAGGACCACTCCAACAGCCACACCGTGTGGCAGGACCTCGGCTCCCCCCAGGTCCCCTCGGCCGACCAGCTCGCCCGGATCCATGCCCGCGAAGGCCTCGAGGAGCTCGAGCCCCCGCGCGAGATCACCGTCGGCCACGACGGGGTGCTCACCCTCGAGGTCGACCTCCCGCTGCCGTCGGTCTCCCTGCTGGAGCTGGAGCAGCTCCGATGAGCCCCTCCCCCGCCGCCCCGTACCGGCACCGCACCGAGATCGCCCCGGGCGTCGACATCCCCCAGCTCGGGCTGGGCGTCTTCCAGATCCCGCCGGATCAGGTGCAGCGCGTGGTCGAGGAGGCGCTCGAGGTGGGCTACCGCCACATCGACACCGCCGCGGCCTACAACAACGAGGCCGGCGTCGGCGCCGCGCTCCGCGCCTCCGGGATCCCCCGCGAGGACGTCGTGATCACCACCAAGCTCCGCAACGGTGAGCAGGGATACGACCAGGCGCTCCGCGCCTGCGCCGACTCCCTGGAGCGGCTGGGGCTGGACCACCTCGACCTCTACCTCATCCACTGGCCGAACCCCGCCGCGGGACTGTGGCCCGAGACCTGGCGGGCCTTCGAGCGCCTGCACGCGGAGGGGACGGTGCGCGCCGTCGGCGTCTCCAACTTCCTCCCCGAGCACCTGCAGGAGCTGGCCCGCACCGCCTCGATGCTCCCGGCGGTGAACCAGATCGAGCTGCACCCCACCCATGCCCGGCGGGACCTCCGTGCGCTGCAGGCGGAGCTGGGCATCGCAGTGGAGAGCTACTCGCCGCTCGGGCAGGGGGCGGACCTCTCCCTCCCGGAGATCACCCGGATCGCCGCCGACCACCAGGTCACGCCCGCGCAGGTGGTGCTGCGCTGGCACCTGCAGAACGGCTTCGTGGTGATCCCGAAGACCACCTCCCGCGCCCGCCTGGTCGAGAACCTCGACCTCGACGGGTTCGCGCTCACCGAGGAGGAGACGGCTCGGATCGACGCCCTCGACGCCGGGCAGCGCATCGGGGGCGACCCGTCCACCTTCTCGATCAGCCAGATCCGCTGACCTCCCGCGCGGTGCAGCGATGTCCTCTCATCTAGCCCCGGAAGGAGGGCCTCCGATGACCAGTCCCCCGGTGCTCACCCGAGCGACGACCGATCCGGCACCCGCGGCGCGCCCCGTCCCCGAGCCCCGCCGTCGGCCGGCCCGGAGAGCACGGCTGCGCCGTCGGAACCTGTGGATCTACGCCTTCCTGCTGCCGACCTTCGTGCTGTACGGGATGTACACGCTCTACCCCATGCTCGCGAGCTACTGGTACTCGCTCGTGGAGTGGAACGGCTTCACCTCCGACCAGCGGTTCGTGGGCCTGGCCAACTACCGCGCGGTGCTCGCCGATCCGATGTTCTGGTCGGCGGTGCGGATAACCCTGGTGTTCATGCTGATCGTGGCGCCGCTGCGGGTGTTCGGAGCGTTCTTCCTCGCGATCGTGCTGAACTCCCCCAAGCTGCCGTTCTCCGCGTTCTTCCGCACCATGTACTTCCTGCCCGTGGTGACCACCACCGCGATCGTCGGCGTCGTGATGCGCTTCGTGCTGGACCCGGCGAGCGGGCCGCTCTCGGCGATCGCCCGGCTGCTGGGGCTGGGGAGCATCGACCTGCTCGGATCCTCGAGCACCGCCCTGGTCACCGCGGCGCTGGTGTACGTCTGGAAGTTCTTCGGGATCACCCTGATCTACTGGCTCGCCGCGCTGCAGACCGTCCCCCGGGACCTCTACGAGGCGGCGCGCATCGACGGGGCGAGCGCGGTGCAGACCTTCCGGCACATCACGCTCCCGCTCCTGATCCCGTTCCTGCTGATCATCTCGGTGCTGACCGTCGAGGACTGCTTCCACGCCTTCGACCTCATGCAGACGATGACCGCCGGTGGCCCGTTCTTCAGCACCGAGATCATCGAGATCTACATCTACCGGTTCGCCTTCGCGGCCACCATCCCCCAGCTGGGCTTCGCCTCCGCCGCCGCGGTCCTCTTCGGGCTGATGGTGCTCGTGGTGGTCGGCGTTCAGCTGTGGGTCACGATGCTCGCCCGACGCTCTGGAGCCCGCGCATGACCGCCTCGACCCGCCCCTCCGCCGTCGCACGGCCGACGCCGCGAGTCCCCGTTCCCCGTCGGCCGCGCTGGCGGCGCCGGCTGCCCTGGTGGCTGGTCGTCGGCGTCCTCGGACTGATCGCCCTGCTGTGGATCTACCCCTTCCTGTGGATGCTCTCGGCCTCGTTCAAGTCCCCGGCGGAGATCTTCGCCGGCGGGCTGGGCCTGATCCCCGAGCAGATGCGGTGGGAGAACTACGCGCGGGCGTGGACCGACGGGAACTTCCAGCGCTATCTCCTCAACACGGTGATCGTCACCGTCGGCACGGTGGTGATCGTGGTGGTCCGCTGCGCCCTCGCCGGCTACGTGCTGGGCAGGTACCGATTCCCGGGGTCGCGGCTGATCCTCGGGATCCTGGTGGCGACGCTGTTCGTCCCCACCGGGTACACGATCATCCCGATCGTGAAGCTCTCGATGGAGCTCGGGCTGCTGGACCAGCTCTCCGGCATGATCCTCGCCCTCTCCGGCGGGGCGAACGTGGCGGCGATCCTGATCTACGCCGGCTACTTCCGGGGCCTCCCGGCGGAGCTCGAGGAGGCGGCCGTGGTGGACGGCGCCGGGTTCCTGCGCACCTTCACCCAGGTGATGCTGCCGCTGTCGATGCCGGTGACCGCCACCGTCGCGGTCCTGACGTTCCTCTTCACCTGGAACGCCTTCTTCCTGCCGCTGGTGTTCTCCTTCAGCAACCCGGCGCTGCGCACCGTCAGCGTCGGCATGCAGGCCTTCGTCGGGGAGAACTCCACGGACTGGCCCGGCATGGCCGCCGCCGGCGTGATCTCCCTGATCCCGATCGTCGCGCTGTTCGCCTTCATGCAGCGCTACTTCGTCGAGGGCATCGCCGGCTCCGTGAAGTCCTGAGCCGGGCCCTTCATCGCACGACCCCGCAGTCCCCGCTCGACCCATGCATCACGTTCTCAAGGAGGAGTTCCCATGCATCACCCCCGCACCCGACTCTCCCGTCGGCACGCCCTCGCCGGACTCGGGGCCGCCGGTCTCGCCTCCCTCGCCGCCGCGTGCGGCGGCCCCAGCGCCCCGCCGTCGGCCGGTGGTGGCGGCGGGGCGAACGGCGCACTGCGCTGGTGGGATCACTTCGGCGGCCTGCAGGACCTCCACGCCCGCTGGGCGGAGGAGCAGGGCGAGAAGCTCGGCGTGACGATCGAGCACACCTACAACGAGCCGGGCGCCGCGACCGAGGCGCTGCAGCTCGCGAACCAGTCCGACAACCTGCCGGATGTGTACACCGCGCTGGTGGGTCTGCCGCTGCCGGCGCTCGTGGAGGCCGGCTGGGTCCACGAGATCACCGTCTCCGACGAGGTGAAGGCGCGCCTGCCCGAGGGCGCCTTCGTCGAGGGCCTGACCCAGCTCGACGGCAAGATCTATGGGATGCCGACGTTCAGCGAGAAGCAGTACGTGGGCCTGGCCTGGTACAACACCGACGTGGCGGAGGCCGTCGGCTTCGAGCCGCCGACGAGCTACGACGAGCTGATCGCCGCGCTGCAGGCCATCGCCGACCACGGCGAGTTCACCCCGATGACGATGGCGCTCGGTGCGGCGGGGCGCATGCGGGAGCAGATCGACGACCTCGCCCAGGCCGGCGGCTTCCCCGGATACCAGGGCCTCCGCTACGACACCGGTGAGTACGAGTACCACCACGACGCGTACGTGACGGCGATCGAGCTGTACAAGGAGATCCACGACAAGGGGTTCCTGCTCCCCGGCAGCGCCGGGTTCCAGATCCCCGACGCCCGCGGGCGGTGGGCCGCCGGCGGCATCGGCTTCCACATGGACGGCCCCTACTCCCCCGGCGGCGTGCGCTCCCTGAACCCGGACATGCTGCCGACGATGGGGCTCGCCGGGATGCCGACGCCCGAGGGTCAGCCCGTGGTCGCCTCCCGCGGTGCGCGCGGGGCCGACTGGGTGATGGCCGGGTCGACGCAGATGGCGGAGCAGGCGTCGCTGCTCATCGAGTCGTTCACGCAGGAGGACTACCAGCGCGAGCTCGCGACCGGCATGGACCAGCCGCCGATCCTGCTCGACGTGGTCGCCGACGCCGACGTCATCGCGCCCTACAAGCAGATGGTCGAGAACTTCTCCACCCAGGTGTTCCGGGCGCCCCAGGCGATCGTCCGCAACGTCGAGGTCGCGCAGGTCGACGCCCGCCGGACGCCCGTCACCCCCGAGCTGGGCGACGTGATCCAGGGATACCTCGGCGGCGAGATCACCGACCTGAAGCAGGCGCTCATCGACCTCTCCGACGCCAACTCGACCGCGCTCGACCAGGCGATCGAGGCGGCCGCCGCGGAGGGCGCGACCGTGGCCCGCACGGACTGGGAGTTCCCGGACTGGGTCGCGGGCGAGGACTACGCGTACTGAGGTGGGGGCGGGCCGGCGCGTGGGCGGCGGGGCGCCTCGCTTCCGGAGCCGCGTCGGGCGTCTCGTTGCTACGGTGAGCCCATGACCAGCGAATCCGTCATGGACACCCTCCGCGCGTTCGCCGCCGAGCGCGAATGGCAGCAGTTCCACACGCCGGAGAATCTCGCCAAGTCCATCTCGATCGAGGCCGCGGAGCTGCTCGAGTGCTTCCAGTGGAGCGCGGAGGCGGATCTCGAGGACGTGACCGGCGAGCTGGCCGACGTCCTCACCTATGCGCTCACCCTCGCGGACCACCTCGGCCTGGACCCGGAGCAGATCGTGCTGGACAAGCTCGAGCGCACGCGGGAGAAGTACCCCGTCGAGAAGGCGAAGGGACGGAGCACGAAGTATGACCGGCTTTGAGATCGAGGAGCTCCCCTTCACCGCGGAGTCGGTGCGCGAGACCCGGGAGCGCCTTCCCCGCTTCTCCAACTGGCCCGTCGTCTACCTCATCGAGGACGGCCACGACATCTACGTCGGCGAGACCGGCAGCGCCGACCGCCGCATGGCGCAGCACCTCAAGTCGGCGCAGAAGCAGCACCTCCGCGAGGTGCGGATCGTGTTCGACGACCGCTTCAACGGCTCCGCCTGCCTGGACCTCGAATCGCTCCTGATCCGGCTGCTCGACGGCGACGGGAAGTACGACCTCCTGAACCGCAACGAGGGCATCACCAACCAGGACTACTACCAGCGCAGCGAGTACAACGAGACCTTCAAGGAGATCTTCGAGGAACTCCGCTCCCGCGGCTACTTCGAGCGCACGATCCCCCAGATCGAGAACTCCGACCTCTTTAAGCTCTCGCCCTACAAGTCGCTGAACACCGAGCAGGGCGTGGCCGTCCTCGACATCATGGAAGGCCTCGCCCAGGACCTCGCACACCCCGATCGACGGACCATCGCGGCGATCCAGGGCGACCCCGGCACCGGCAAGACGATCGTCGGGATCTACCTCATCAAGCTCATGCGGGACCTCGCCCAGTTCGATCCGACGGATGAGGTCGAGGGCGACTCGATGTTCTCCGATCTGTTCGTCGAGGGAACGCGGGAGCGGTTCACGGATCTGCGGATCGGCCTGGTCGTCCCCCAGAAGTCGCTGCGGAAGTCGATCAGCAGGGTGTTCCGCAAGGTCCCGGCACTGCGGGACGCGCAGGTCCTCACGCCCTACGACGTCGCCGACGCCGACGAGGACTTCGACGTGATCGTCGTGGACGAGGCGCATCGGCTCACCCAGCGCGGCGCCCAGGCGCACGGCACGCTCACGAAGCGGTTCGGCGAGACGACGCGGCGGCTCTTCGGCGCAGACGATCTCGCGATCAACCAGCTGGACTGGATCCGTCGGCGCGCTCGGCACACGATCCTGCTGCTGGACACCGCGCAGAGCGTCCGCCCGATCGACATCGAGCCCGAGGTGTTCGAGCGCGTCCTCGCGGAGACCCGCGAGCAGAAGCGGCTGTACCCGCTGGACACCCAGATGCGGGTGAAGGGCGGCAAGGCCTACCTCGAGTTCGCCCGTGCCCTGGTCACCGACGATCCGCCGACGACGATCCCGGACCTCGACGACTACGAGTTCGAGCTCTTCGAGGACCTCGGCGCGATGCACCAGCGGATCCGGGAACGGGATGCCGAGCACGGTCTCGCCCGGCTCGTCGCCGGCTACGCCTGGAAGTGGCGCAGCAAGGGGAAGACCGGGCTGCACGACATCGAGCTCGACGGCGTCGCGCTCGACTGGAACCGATCCGACGTCGACTGGATCGCGTCGAAGACCTCCCTCGAGGAGGTCGGCTCGATCCATACCGTCCAGGGCTACGACCTCGACTACGCCGGAGTCATCATCGGCGGCGATCTGCGCATCGATGCGGAGACCGGCCGTCTCGTCGCCGACCGCGCCAACTACTTCGACGCCAAGGGCAAGGCGAACAACACCATGCGCGGCCGGACCACCTCCGACGAGGACCTGCTGCGGTACATAAAGAATGTGTACCGCGTGCTGCTGACCCGGGGGATGAGGGGGACGTATGTGTATGTGGTGGATCCGCTGCTGCGGGAGCGGGTCTATCTCCTACTGAATGGCTTAGAGTGATCCAGTGGCCACGAGCTTTTACTCGGTTGCATACAAATCCAACGCTCCATGCGCCCATAAGAATTATGGCGTAGACACCCTTACCTATATGAATCTTTGTCAATCATGGAGCGCATTGAGGTCCTACTGTGAAGCCTATGCAGTGCGATGAACCGCGATGTGAAGCATCCGCCGCCTGGGGAGCGAAGACGAAGGCCGCATGGTGCCAAGAGCACGCCGCGGAGAGGTTCCGTGAATGCGGCCTTGACCCTCTCGAGGAAATCCAAAAAGCAGCAACCTTCACCCTGACTCGCTGCCGTTCGTGCAACTGCCAGGCCCACTACAAGCTCGAGTACGCTCTCTCCACACACGCGGCAGGAGAGATGACCTGTCGGGCATGTTATTGGCGGAGCTGGGCCGCCTCGAGCGTGAGCTGGGGTGTCCGGGAGGAGGTATCCCTCGACAGCGTCCGCATGCTGGCCGAGAGAAAGGACTACGAGTACCTCGGCGCACTCACCACTCCCCCGCTGGAGAACGATCCCCACCATGTGCGATGCTTGCACTGTGGGCGCCTCTCCGCGGAGAGGCCCGGCGATATCGCGTGGGGGTGTTCGTGTCAGCGTCGCACCCGTCGACAATCCTCCTCATCGACATCCAAGACGCTGTTGAAGTCCTCGGACCACCCTGCGCTGCAGTGGTGGGACCACGAGGCCAGCGACCCCGCCTCCCTTGCCACGGCGACACTCCGTGCAAGCCGGGAGGCGCACTGGCTGTGCCCCACCTGCGGCCACCGCTTCACCGAGAAGGTCCTTCGTATGACCTCGGGCGCGCCACATTGCCCCGAGTGCGATAAGCGCGAGCGCGCCGAGTGGCAGCGCCAGATGGACCGGTACCGCTCCATGCGGGTATCTGATGTCCCTGAGCTGGTCGAGGCATGGGACGAGGACGTTGATCCAGCACTCGTCGGCCTGACGGACAACTTTCCCCTTCGACGGTTTACCTGCCCCAACGGACATCACCCCCGCCTAGTGCCTCTGACGTACATGAGGTACGGGTGCAATGTCTGCCGGGCCGCGGAGACGCGCGCGATGCAAGCACAGGCTCAGGAGTCCCCCTCGACGCCCATGCGTCTTGATCCGGAGATAGCGTCGCAGTGGCATCCGACCGCTAACGCCGGGTGGGACATCCGCTCGGTGTCGCCACGGTCAAAGCGCTTGTTCACGTGGCGGTGTGCGGAGTGCGGTCATGAATGGCTCGCCTCGCCGAAGGACAGGTCTTACGCAGCCTCCCTCCGCTGTCCGCAGTGCCGTTCGATCTTCGACTCGCTCGCCTACCACCATCCTGAATTGGCCGCCGAGTGGTCGCCGGACAACCCCCGCTCTGCATGGCAGGTGCGTCCTACCGCTGCAGGCTTCACCCCGACCTGGGTGTGCAGTACGGAGCCAACGCACGTCTTCTCGATGAGTCTTGCGTCGCGAACTCAAGGAGGGAGCTGCCCGGAATGCAGTGAGCACGGAAAGTCTCGCGTGGAGCTCGATCACCATCGAGCCGCCCAGGGCCGGTTCGGTCATGCCGCCTCCGGGAAACGAGTCTCCACCGGGCAGGGGCAGAGCAAGCGGGGCTGGCACGTCGATATCACCGTGCAACTGTCACGCGAGGAGTTGCTCCTGATCGAGTACGACGGCGCGTACTGGCATCGCGGCAAGCAGGAGATCGACCTCCGCAAGACGCAGAGCCTGCTTGGGGAAGGGCACCGGGTGGTACGGCTTCGTGAGCATCCGCTGGAGTCGCTACCGATCGAGGACAACGATCGATATCTCGAGCTCACTGTCTACGCGGCCGCACCGGATCCCGAACACGTGATGGACCAGATCTCGGCATGGAGCGAGGTCACCACGACTCCGCCACCCGCCAAGCCTGCTGGACCCGCCACGTCACCTCCCATGGCGTCAACTGAGTCTCCGCCAAGCCCTGCCGCTGTGCGCGCCTGGGCTCGCGAGAACGGGTACGACGTCGGCGACCGCGGCCGCCTCAGCTCACGACTCCTCGCCGACTACCAGGCCGCGCATTCCTCCTAGCGGCAGGCCGAGGGGGCTCCAGGCAGAGCAGTCCCTCCTCTCCTGCCGGCGGAAGCATCAGACGGTTGTCGTGGTTATCCGAGATCATGAGGAAGGTTGCCCCTAAGGGGTCTAGGACGAGGAGCGCCGTGGGACTGCTGAACTGCATATTCGGGCGGCGTAGGAACGGGACTGATGCTGCGCGCGTCGAAGCCACCCCCACACTCTCGATCCACAGAGGTTGGCCTGCGCCCGAGCGCCGTCCGCCCTTTCACCGTGATGGACCTCCCAAGAACCAGGTCGCCCGGGGGCGCAGTCCTGCCCTGATCGCTCGCGAGAACGAGATCTCCAACGCACGGCCACGCGTGCATCGCGCGCACTAGGGTCGGAGAGGTCACCGAGCGGGCACGTTTGGTCGAGGTCAGGATCGATGGCGTCGTTGACCGGGCGGAGGTCGGGGGAATGGCGGGCGTGCACGGCCTCGCCCGCCTTTACCACCATCAGAGGACCGTCGCCGTAGGCGCTTCGTGACTTCAAAGTCGACGCGCGCTCGCCGAACGGCGCGAAACCCGTGGCCCTGCGCAGTTACAGTGCAGGAATGGCGAGCACAGCGTGGGTGATCCGGTCCGGCCGATACGGCGAGCGCGACGAGTGGGCGCTGGAGAACAGCTGCTCCGGCGGCGGCTGGCGGGAGGTCCCGGATCTCACCCACGCCTCCACTCGTGAGGACGTCCAGCGGATCGTCGACGAGGTCTACGCCCGGGACTCCGCGGGCGCCCGCACCAACTCCGTTGCCCAGTTGTGGGCGCTCCGGGGACGGATCGAGGTCGGCGACCTCCTGGCGATGCCGATGAAGACCACCCGAGAGATCGCGCTCGGCCGCGTGACCAGCCCGTACATGTATCTCTCCGAGAACGAACCTGGGTACCGCCATGTCGTCGGCGTCGAGTGGATCCGCCAAGTGCCGCGCTCCGCGCTGAAGCAGGACCTCCTCTACACCCTCGGCAGCGCGCTCACGATCTTCTCCCCCAGTCGTAACAACGCCGCCGCCCGACTCGAGCACGTTCTCGCGACGGGAACGGATGAGGGGTCGGTGACGCTCGCCTCCCCGCCGAGTTCCCCTGCAGTTCCGACGCAGCCCTCGGGCGCCGACGTGGTCGACGAGCCGGAGTCTCAGCCGGACATCGCCGTCATCGCCCTGGACCAGATCAGCAGTCGCATCGCCGAGGAGTTCTCCGGGCACTCCTTCGCCCATCTGGTCGCCGAGCTCCTGCGTGCGGAGGGCTTCGAGGCGGAGGAAGCCCCGCCCGGCGCCGACGGGGGCATCGACATCACCGCCGGTCGGGGCCTGCTCGGGCTCGAGTCCCCGAAGCTGATCGTGCAGGTGAAGACTCCGCAGATCGGTTCCGAGGTCGTCGCCCAGCTGAACGGTCTCGTCCATACCCATGGAGCCGACTTCGGTCTCCTCGCCACCTGGGCCGGCCTCACCAAGCCCGCGCGCGACGCGGTGAAGCATCAGCGCTTCCGCGTGAAGGTCTGGGACTCGACCGACATCGTCGAGGCCGTGCTGCGCAACTACGAGAAGCTGCCAGAGGAGATCACCGAGCGTCTGCCGCTGCGCCGGGTGTGGATGCTGAAGGACGCCTGACCAGGCCTCATCGGCACGGCATCGACGCGGCAACCTGTCGAGATCAGCTCCCCCGCGCCGCCTCCAGCTCCGCCGACCACCCCTCCGCAGCCGCCCGGTACCCCTCGAGATCCCGCTCGAGTTCGGCCACGACCTCCGGCTCACGCCCGTCGATGTCGACGCTCTCCCCCGGATCCGCCTCGAGGTCGAACAGCGCCCGCTCCAGCACCGCCGGCGGGTCCATCCCCTCGTACGGCCCGAGCACCAGCTTGTACCTCCCGCGGCGCACCGCGTACTGCCCCTGGTAGGACCAGCAGACGGGCCGCTCCCCCGGGTCGGTCCCATCGCGCAGCGCGTCGAGCAGCGAGATCCCGTCGGCGTCCGGCAGCGTCGGCGCGACCCCGTCGGCGGCGTGCAGCACCGTCGGGACCACGTCCATCATCAGACCGACCAGGTCCCGCTCCTCCCCCGTCGGCAGGCCGGACGGCCACGACATGATGCACGGCACCCGGATCCCGCCCTCGAAGACGCTTCCCTTCGAGCCGCGCAGCCCGCCCGTCGAGCCGCCCTCGTAGGAGATCTCCTCGCCGCCGAGCCAGTTGCGGCTCTCGCGGGAGGGGCCGTTGTCCGAGGAGAACAGGACGAGGGTGTCGTCGCGGGTGCCGCTGGCCTCGAGCGCCTCGAGATGTCGCCGATCGCATCGTCCATTGCCGCGATCATCGCGGCGGTCTCGCGCCGGCCCGGTGGGAGGTGCGCGACGCGGTCCATGTGCTCGGCCGGGGCGTGCATCGGATAGTGCGGGGTGTTGAAGGGGACACGGCAGAAGAACGGCCCCTCGGGTGCGGTGCGGGTGATGAACTCGGCCGCGCGATCGCCGAGGACTGTCGTGACGTACTCGCCGTTGCGCCACACCTCCTCGTCGTCCTCCCAGAGGTCGTGCACCGGGTCGTGGCCGCCCCAGTAGAAGATGTGCGAGTAGTAGTCGACGCAGCCGGCGCGGAAGCCGAAGGTCTCGTCGAAGCCGTAGTGCGCCGGGGCGTAGTCGGCGTCCGCGCCGAGGTGCCACTTCCCGAACAGGCCGGTGCGGTAGCCGCGCTCCGTGAGGAGGCTGGCGAGCGTCGGCTGGGGCGCGAGGCCCGCGGTGCGGCGGGAGCCGCCGAGGATCGTCTCGATGCCGGCGTGCGCCGGATACTTCCCCGTGAGCAGCGCGGCGCGGGAGGGTGAGCAGACCGGCGAGTTCGAGTACCACTGCGTGAGCCTCACGCCGTCGCGGGCGAGCGCGTCGAGGTGCGGGGTGGGGATGTCCTCGGCGCCGAAGCAGCCGAGGTCGCCCCAGCCGAGGTCGTCGGCGTAGAGGATCAGGACGTTAGGGCGGCGATGGTCGGTCATGGGTGCTCCTTCGCGGTGCCTGCGGTGCTGCCGGTCACGAGGCGGCACTGTCGGAGGGAGAACAGCGGGATCGTCCGCCGGGCGACGATCCGCACACGGTGCTGGAGGACGATACCCGGCAGCGTGGAAGCATCTCGCGGAACGTGCACATGTTTTACCACTAAGGTTGACGCGACCTTCCGAATCGGTGAATCTTGTACACAGCACCGGTTCGACCGAGTGCGCACCGCCGCCCCGCCTCACGATCTCGGAGAGACGATGACACCTGACTCCCCCGCCCCGGTTCAGCCCGTCCTCTCCGCCCTGCGCGAGATCCGTGGCGAGCTCCACCCCACGATGGCTCGCGTCGCGGACACGATCCTCGACGATCCCGGCGCTGCCGGTTCCGCGAGCATCACGGCCCTCGCCGAGGCCGCACGGGCGGCGCCCGCCTCGGTGTCCAGGCTCGCCGCGCGACTGGGCTACTCGGGGTTCCCCGCGCTGCGCTCGGCGATCGCGGTGGAGAACGGGCGCTCGGCGCAGTCGGGCTGGGAACGGGACATCGGCGGGGCGATCACCCCGCACGACTCCCCTGCCGAGGTGCTCGACATCCTCGCCGGAACGGCGGCACGGGCGCTGCGCGAGGCGGTGGCCGCCATCGACGTGGACCGCATCGAGGAGGCGGCCACGGTGGTCGCGGGCGCCGAACGAGTCCACCTCTACGGCGAATGGGGCGACTCGATCGCTCTGCGCGAGCTCCATCTGCGACTGCAGCGCATCGGCGTCGCGGCTTGGTTCCTCGAGGGCGGGCCCGTCACCCTCCGCGCGATGTCCAACACCTTGACCCCCCGCGATGCCGTTCTGGTGCTGAACCGTTCCGGGGAGGACGAGTCCAGCGCCCAGCTGCTGCACGATGCCCGAACAGCTGGGGCCACCACCATCGCGATCCACGGAGCACCTGGCTCTCCGGTCGACGACGGCGCCGACATCAGCGTGTTCACCGGGATCCGCAACGGCGAGGTGTGGACCCAGTACTACTCCGGTCGCGTCAGCGACACCCTCGTCACCAGCCTGCTGTGGGTGCTCGTGGCTCAGCGGCGATCGGCCGATGACTCCATGCGGTACCTCGACGACGGGGCGTTCGTGGCCCCGACCTCCCACGATCGACCGTCGCGCCGCACCTGACGCTCCCGGCATCCCCGCCCCCGACCGACACCCCCTGCTCGAAAGGTTCACTCCGTGATCGACCAGACCCTCCATACCGACATCGCCGTCCTGGGAGGCGGCCTCGCCGGGATCTGCGCCGCGATCGCCGCGGCCCGCCGCGGCCGCCGGGTGGTGCTCGCCCAGAACCGACCGGTCCTGGGCGGGAACTCCTCGAGCGAAGTGCGGGTGTGGGTGTGCGGCGCGACCGCCCACGGCATACACCTGTTCGCCCGCGAGACGGGGATCATGGGCGAGCTGTTCGTGGAGAACCAGTTCCGCAACCCGGAGGGCAACCCGTACTACTGGGACCTGCTGCTGCTGGAGAAGGTCCGCGCCGAACAGAACATCACCCTGCTGCTGAACACGGACGTCACCGAGGTGGAGGCCGAGGGACCCGACGATGCCCGGGTGATCCGGCGCGTGCGGGGCTGGATGAGCGGCTCGGAACGCCGGATCACGATCGAGGCGCCCACCTTCCTGGACTGCACGGGCGACGGGCTGGTGGGGCACCTCGCCGGAGCCGAGTACATGACGGGCCGGGAGCCACGAGCGGAGTTCAGGGAGTCGTGGGCTCCGGAGGTGCCTGATCAGAACATGCTGGGCAGCACGATCCTGTTCTACTCGAAGGACACGGGTGAGCCCTCGAAGTTCGTGCCCCCCGCCTTCGCGGTGGACCTCGCGGCCGCCGGGATCCCCGAGCATCGCGTGATCCGCCAGGACATGAAGGGCTGTGCCTTCTGGTGGATCGAGTGGGGAGGCGAGCTGGACGTCGTGCACGACAACGAGCGAATCCGCGACGAGCTGCAGGGCGTCTGCTACGGGATCTGGGATCACCTCAAGAACTCCGGCCAGTTCGACGCCGACACCCTCACCCTCGAGTGGGTGGGAGCGGTCCCCGGCAAGCGCGAGTACCGCCGCTTCGTCGGCGAGCATGTCCTCACTCAGCAGGACGTGCTGGGACAGGTGGAGTTCGAGGACCGCGTCGCCTTCGGGGGCTGGTCGATCGATCTGCACCCCTCCGGCGGCGTGTACGCGACGGAGCCCGGCTCGAAGCACTGGCATCCGGACGGGAACTACCACGTGCCGCTGCGCTGCCTGTTCTCGAAGAACGTCACGAACCTGTGGATGGCGGGGCGGAACATCTCCGCCAGCCACGTCGCCTTCGGGTCCACCCGGGTGATGGCCACCTGCGCCCTGCTCGGAGAAGCCGCCGGGATCGGTGCGGCCCTCTCCCAGGAGCTGGACACCACCCCCTCCTCGCTGGCCCGGGACCACATCGACCAGCTGCGCCACGCGATGGTGCGGGCCGACGCCGCGGTGCTCGGCGCGCGCGCCGACGACCCCGCCGATCTCGCTCTGAGGGCCACGGTGACGGCGTCCTCCACGCTGACCACGCTGGCGTCGGAGCGGAGCACGGGGCGAGTGCCGCTGGTCGACGATCTGGCACTGGTGCTGCCGGTGGATCCGCGGCTGGACGGGGTGGAGGTGCTCGTCGACGCCGCCGAGGCCACCACTCTGCGTGCCACCCTGCACGCCACGTCGGCGCCGCAGAACTACCTGCCCGCGGACCAGGTCGACGAGGTGGGAGTGGACGTCCCGGCCGGCCGTTCCTGGCTGCCGCTGCCCGTGCGCTGGGCGCCCGGCACCGCGAGCAACGCCGTGATGGTGCTCCACGCGAACCCGCAGCTCTCCGTGCACCGTGGCGCGGAGGTCCTCCCGGGCACCGTGACCCTCATCCACCGCGAGATGCCCGAGGACGAGCGGTACACCGAGCAGTGGCGCGCCTGGAAGGAGACCCTCCACGGCCACGGGATCTGCATGCGCGCGGCGACGCCGACGGAGGCGTTCCGCCCGGACCAGGTGCGCGGCGGCTTCCTCCGTCCCTACGGCGGTCCGAACATGTGGGTCTCGGCGGCCGTCAGCGAGGACCCGCAGCCGTGGATCGCGCTGAGCTGGTCCGCGCCCGTGGAGATCGGACTGCTCGAGGTGATCTTCGACGACGACGTGAACGAGGACCTGATCAACCTCCATCACCACCGCAACGCCGCGGAGGTCATGCCCACCCTCGTGCGGGACGCGCGGGTGGAGATGCACGACGGCGACACGTGGAGAGAGGTCGCCCGGATTGCAGGGAACCGGGTGAGGCGGTGGACCGTTCCGATGCGTGATCGCGTGCTTACCGATCGGGTCAGGGTCACGGTCGAGGACACGAACGGGGCTCCGACGGCACGGATCGTGGCGGTGCGGGCGTACGAGAGCTGAGGCTCCGAGGGCGCCGACGCGGCGCTCAGCTGTCGTCGACGCCGGATCTCTCGAGCACGATGGTCGAGGATCCTCGAGCAGCAGGGGCACGCTCCGTGAGCAGGAGGCGATGCACCTCCGGCCCCCAGGCCGCCCGCAGCTTCTCGTCGTCGATCGCGAGAGGCTCGTGCCGCAGGGCGAGACGCCGCGCGTCGAAGCGGAGACGAGCGGTGCCCAGGCGCACCGCGCCCGCCCCGTCGTCCTCCGGTTTCTGCGCCGTCATGAGCACGAGGGTCATGCGACGCGGCGACTCGAAGATCCAGTCGTCCTGGATCGTGACGGTGCCGGCCTCGCGATCCAGGAACGCCTCCCGCCAGGACGACACCAAGCCGGCCCGGGCCGGATACGCCCCGGCGAGGTCCGCCCTCAGGCCGGAGCGTTGCGGGGACTCGAGGAGAGTCGTGCCGCGGGCGGCCCGATCGGGACCCCACTCCTGCTCGACGCCCTCGGGCAGGGGGCAGGAATGGTAGGCGCTGCGCATCGTCCAGATCGAGTAGCGGGTGCCTTCCTCGAAGGTCTCCCGGCGATACGTCTCGACCCCCACGTCGATGAGCACCGGACGGCCGTCCAGGGAGGCGATCACCCCGCCCACGTCGTTGTGGTTGTGGGAGACGTCGTTGTGCCCTCCCTTCGCCGCGAGGAACCAGCCGTCCGTCGCCCCGTCGCGCTCACGCATCACGGCGATCTCGGTGCCCGGCGCGTACCAGCACCGGGGCATCCCCGGTGCGGCCGGACCCGACAGCCACCCGGGATCCCTTAGCTCCTGCAGCACACGCAGGTACTGCGGAGCGAGCTGTTCGGGGAGGTGGAAGGGATGCTGCCGGCCCATCCAGCGGGCGTGGTGCACCACCTCCTGATCGTCGACCCTCGCCCCGAACCGGGCCAGCAGATGCCAGTTCGCGTTCGGCGGCAGCAGGGCGGAGCCGTCGGAGTAGTTCACCTGACGATGCGCATCGATCTGCATCCGCTGAGGGAAGCGGCTCATGGCCGGGATCGGCTTGACAGTGATCCCGTCCAGAGCTCCGCCGGTCACCTCCCGCAGCACCTCCAGCGCCTCGAAGAGCGTGGCACCGGCCCACCACCAGTAGGTCGCCCCCTCATCACAGGAGCCATCCGCGGCGTACCCGGCGCAGAAGCGGTCCAGGATCGCCACCGCGCGCTCGAGATCCGCGGCGAGGAGCTCCGGATCCGTCTCCACCACCGCCGCGCACACCAGGACGTTCGAGACGATCCACGGCGCCCAGTTGTTCGGCACCTCCTCGAGGCCATGCCAGAAGTAGGTCTCCCGTCGCCAGGGCTCGAGCACGCGCCGCCGGATCTCGTGATGCACTCTGGCCCGGAGCCCGGGGTACCCCGTCTCGAGATGGTCCCCCGCGAACGAGTCCACCGCCGCGAGCATGCCTCCCACGTATCCGTCCGAGAGGTCGAGGATGTCGCGCCCCGGTCGGGGCAGCGGCGGTCGCTCCCCCGACTCGGGGAGGGCGTAGTGGGAGGGCAGGCACCAGGCGCTCAGCTCGCACAGTCGCCAGATCGCGTCCGCACAGTGCTGCGACCACTCCTCGTTCCCGGTCACGCCGAGTGCCAGCGCCGAACCGCCCACAGCTCCGAGCAGCCCACGCTGTGCCTGCTCGTACGGGGTGCGCTCTCCCGTGACTGCATAGTGGTTCCACAGGCTCAGGCTCGGCACCTGCTGGTCGGACCGCTCCATGAAGGCGCGGGCTCCGTCGAGCACCGCGGCGCGATCCTGCGGAGAGATGTGCTCCCAGGCTCGTCGGTCGTCGACGGACGGGGCGGCGCACCACCCCTGCGGGCGCACCGCAGTACGCACCTCGGGAGTGAGCAGTGCGGTCAGCGTCGAGGCATCGGCGCGCGAGGTGCCAGGAGTCTGCGCTGCGGTCGGTGAGCTCCGGTGCATGGTCGATGTGCTCTTTCAGGCGCGCAGCGCGAAGGTCTGCTGATCGATAGGGTGGGCGAAGGCGCCGCGTGTGGCGAAGGTGATGGTCTCCTCCACCGCGTGGGCGGAGAGTCGGCCCAGCTCGGTGCCGATCGATCCGGCGATGTGCGGCGTGAGGAAGGTGTTCGGCGTGGCCCGCAGACGGCTCCGCGCCGGCAGGGGCTCCTCGGCGGCGACGTCGAGGAGGGCCACCAGGTCACCGCGCTCCAGGCGATCCGCGAGGGCTTCCTGATCCAGCAGGTCCCCACGGGCGGTGTTGATCAGCGTGGCCCCGGGGCGCAGGTCGGCGATGAGTCGACGGTCGATCATGCCGTGCGTGCTGGGCAGGGACGGCGCGTGGAGGGAGACGATGTCACTGCGGCTGATGAGCTCCGACAGCTCCACCGCCTCGGCCCCGAGCTCCGCGGCTTCGAGCGGATCGAGGGTCGGGTCGTACAGGAGCACCTCGAGCTCGAGCCGGTGGAGTCGCTCGATCACGAGGCGTCCGATGGTGGAGGCGCCGACGATGCCCACGGTGCGCCCGCGGATGCCCACCGCGGGCCAAGCGGACTCGAGGTCGACCTCGGGCAGTCCCGCACGCACCCTGTCCGCCGCCCAGAACGCGCGCTTGGCCCCCAGGATGATGAGGGCGAGCGTGTACTCGGCGACGGGGACGGCGTTCGCCGTGGCCGCAGAGCTGACGGCGATCCCGCGCTCGTAGACGACGGGGTCGACGATCGGGCGCACGGTTCCCGCCGAGTGCGCGATCGCCCGCAGAGCCGGCGCCTGCTCGAGGAGGTGGCCATCGATCATCGGCGTGCCCCACCCGGTGATCAGCACCTCGGCCCGGGCGAGCAGTTCACGATCCGCCCTGGCCGTGAGGTCGAGCGGCCTGTCGGCGATCAGGTCGAGCGCCGGCTCGGACTCGAGCCGTCGCAGGTCGACCTGCGCGAACACGCGGCGGAAGCTCGGCTCGGGCAGCAGGAATGCTGCGCTCGTCCTCGGTCGGGTCATCGTCGGCCTCCTCAGGCTCGTCAGCGATCACATCCCAGCCGTCGGGCCGACCACCTGTCAACGACGATCGTTCACTCGCACATTTATCGAACATCACCGCGGTGGCGCGGTGGAGCTGCGCACGGTCAGAGACGGGCTGAGGGTCACGTGGCGGCTCGAGGCCACCGTCCCGGTCGCCGCGAGCCGTTCGAAGGCCATCGTCACGGCGAGCGCTCCGAGGTCCCGACCCGGCCGGCTCACGGCCGTGAGCGGCACTTCGGCGAGCTCGGCGACCTGGTCGTCGTACGCGACAATCGACAGGTCGCCGGGTACCGCGATCCCCTGCGCGACGGCCACGCTCGTGAGGTCGACCGCGAGATGGTCGGAGTGCACGACGAGCGCGGTGATCCCGTTCGCCAGCGCCTCCTCGAGCAGGATCCGCAGCCGCTCCCCCATGTCCGGGTCCTCGCCCACCTCGACGATCTCCGTCGACGCCGGGAGGTTCAGGTGGCGGATCGCCCGCTCGAGCCCCTGATGGAGGAAGGGGGTAGTGGGCGTGACATAGGCGATCCCACGCAGGTGCCGGTGGCCGAGGTCCACGAGGTGCTTCACCGCCAGGACCATGCCGGCGGCGTGATCGGTGCGCACGGACTCTAGCTCGTGGCCGACCGGGGCCTCCTCGACCGACCGCTCGACCAGCACCACGGGAATGCTCAGCCCGGCCAGGCGAGCCAGCACCTCGAAGGAGTCCGCCACCGTCGTCGTGACGAGCAGGGCATCGACCCCTCCCGCCACCAGTCGCTCGATCTGCTCGTTCTCCCGCTCCCGTTGATAGCGGGAGACTCCGAGGACGATACGTCCGCCCAGCTCGCGCGCCCGGGCGACGGCACTCTCGACGATCGGCGGGAAGTGATACGTGGGGTCCGGGCTCACCTGGCCGAGGGTGAACAGCGGAGCCGACGGCCTGCCCTGCTCCTCCGTCGAACGCGCCGCGGGCCGGTGCCGACCGGCACCGTGGGCCCCGGCATCCACGGCTTCCGCCCCGCCGTGCAAGCGCCGCAGCCGCCCCGCGTCGGCGAGCTCGCGGAGGTCGCGGCGCACCGTCATGGGCGAGACACCCGTCCGCTGCGCGAAATCCGCCGCCGAGAGACTGCCGTGCAGCCGCAGCTCGGCGAGGATCCTCTGCTGCCGTTCGTGGACATCCATGGCCCCTCCGAATGTTCGTTCTCTGTTCGAATGATCAGAACTGCTTGACGGTGATCATGCCACCTGTCGATGCTGAGCACGCCGTCAGGAGCTCGCGAGGACGCGGGCACACCCCGCCGACCGCCCTCCCGTCCACGTGCAAAGGAGCCACCGTGAACGTCACCACCCCCACCCGCTCGGCGCCTCGTGCGACGCGCGCCTCGACGGCTCCCGCCGGACGGGGCACGGAAACCGCGCCGCCACCACGTCGCACCGCCTTCCGCTCTCGCGTGCGCCGCGACTATCCCCTCGCCCTCATGGTCCTGCCCGCGGTGATCCTGCTGCTCCTCTTCGTCTACGTCCCGCTGGCCGGGAACGTCATCGCCTTCATGGAGTACCAGCCCTACATCCCGATCACCCAGAGCCCCTGGGTCGGGCTGCGGAACTTCACGATCCTGTTCGAGGATCCGGCGTTCTGGTCTGCGGTCGTGAACACTCTGGAGATCACCGCGATCCAGCTGGTCCTGTTCTTCCCGGTCCCGATCGCGCTCGCTCTGCTCATCCACTCCCTCGCCTGGCCCTGGATGCGGGCGACGCTCCAGTCGGTGCTCTACCTGCCGCACTTCCTGTCGTGGGTCATCGTCGTGGGCTTCTTCCAGCAGAGCCTCGGCGCCGGCGGCGTGCTGAACACGTGGCTGCGCCAGCTCGACCTCGAGACGGTCAACATCATGGCGAACCCGGACACGTTCGTGCTGCTCATCTCCTCCCAGGTGGTCTGGAAGGACGCGGGGTGGGGCGCGATCATCTTCCTGGCCGCTCTCTCGGCGATCGACGACTCGCTCTATGAAGCCGCGGCGATCGACGGCGCAGGAGTCTGGGGACGCTTCTGGCACGTCACCCTCCCGGGCATCCGGCCGATCATCGTGCTGCTGCTCATCCTGCGGCTCGGCGACGCTCTCAACGTGGGCTTCGAGCAGATCCTCCTCCAGCGCAACGCCGTCGGGCCCGGAGCCGGAGAGGTGATCGACACCTACGTGTACTTCCACGGCGTGCTCGACGCGAACTGGTCCACCGGCATCGCCGCCGGCCTCATGAAGGGCCTGGTCGGTCTGGTCCTGATCCTCGCGGCCAACAAGGTCGCCCACATGCTCGGCGAGCAGGGAGTGTACGCGAAGTCATGAGCACCATCATCCGCCCCGCCTGGGCCGGGAAGCCCGCCCCGCTGGCCCTGGCCCTCAAGGCCCTCGCGATCGTCCTGATCCTGGCCGTGATCCTGTTCCCGTTCCTCGTCGTGGTCTCGACGAGCCTCTCCACCGCCGAGGACGTCACCGCGGCGGGCGGCTACGTGGTGTGGCCGCGCTCGCTGAGCCTCGAGGCGTACCGGCAGGTGCTCAGCGGCGGGATCGTCACCCGCGCCCTGCTCATCACGGCGGGCGTCACCGCGGTCGGCACAGCTCTGTCCGTGGTGGTCACCGTCCTGGCCGCCTGGGGCCTCAGCCGCCGCACCTTCTTCCAGGGCCCCGTGCTCATGACCGTGATGCTCACGTTCCTGTTCGCCCCCAGCATGATCCCCCTGTACCTGGTGGTGAAGGAGCTGGGGCTCCTCAACAGCCTCTGGTCGCTCATCCTCCCCGGTGCCTTCAGCGTCTTCAACATGGTGGTCGTCCGAGGATTCATGATGGGGATCCCGCAAGAGCTCGTCGACTCCGCGAAGATCGACGGAGCGGGCGAGCTGCGCATCCTCGCCCGGATCATCGTCCCGCTCTCCCGGGCCGTGATCGCCGTCGTCGCCCTGTTCTATGCCGTCGGGTACTGGAACGCCTTCTTCAACGCGATGCTCTACATCGACGACACCTCCAAGTGGACCCTCCAGCTGGTCCTCCGCTCCTACGTGCTGCAGGGGTCGTCCCTGGTGGGCACGTCGACGGACTCCGTCGCCCCTCCCCCGCAGTCGGTGCAGATGGCGGTGGTGATGATCGCGATCATCCCGATCCTGATGGTCTACCCGTTCGTGCAGCGCCACCTCACCAAGGGCGTCCTGACCGGCGCCGTCAAGGGCTGACCTCGCCCTCCCCGTCCCGGTGCCGCCGGAGTCGATCCGGTCACCGCGCTCGTGCGTCCCTCCGCTTGTCCATCACTCACGAAGGAGTTCCCATGTCCCGTTCGTCCACCCCCTCGACGCCCCAGCCCGCTGTCCGGGTCATCGACCGACCTGGCCTCACCCGTCGCCGGCTGCTCTCCGGTGCCGGCGCGGGCGTGCTCGGCCTCGCCGGAGCAGGGGCGCTGGCCTCCTGCGGCGGCGGAGCCGGCGGAGGAGGCTCCGCCGCGGAGATCAGCACCGATCTGGCAGAGCTTCCCACCTACACCCCGATCACAGACGGACCCGCTCCGGACCTGCCGGGCACGGATGTCGTCCAGCCGGCGTACTTCTCCGCGCCGCAGGCCGCAGAGCTGTGGACCGCCGTCTCCGAGGCGCAGCTGCCGCAGCCCACGGATCCCGTCTCGGCGTTCATCATCTCCTACTCGACCCCGCCGCCCAGCACGAATCCGTTCCTGGACGAGGTGAACTCCCGGCTCGGAACCACCCTGGATCTGAGGATCACATCCTCGGAGACCTTCACCCAGAAGTTCGCCACAGTGGTCGCGGGCGGCGACGTCCCCGACATGGTCGAGTTCATCGCCTTCGACCTGCCGGCGAACTACCCCCAGCTGCTCGACGCCCAGTTCGCCGATCTCACCCCGTTCCTGTCCGGGGACGCGATCTCCGAGTTCCCGAACCTCGCAAACGTCCCCTCCGTCTCCTGGGAGAGCTGCCGGATCAACGGCAGGATCTTCGGAACCCCCGTCCACCGCCCGGCCTTCGGATCGATCATGGTCTCGCGGCCCGATCTGTTCGAGGAGGTTCTGGGAGAAGAGCCCGCCCCGACCTCCAAGGACGAGTTCACCGCGATGCTCACGGAGGTCACCGACCCGCGAGCCGGGCGCTTCGCGATGACCGGGCAGAGCGCCGGATCCGCCGTCGAGTGGGGCTGGGACTTCCTCGGGGCCATGTTCGGAGTCCCGAACCAGTGGGGGCTCGTGGACGGCGAGCTCATCCACCGCTACGAGACCGAGGCGTTCTTCGAGACCCTCGAGTACATCAAGGAGCTGTGGGAGCTCGGCGTGTACCACCCCGACACCCCCTCGACCTCCGGCTCCCAGGCGAAGGCGTATCTCGCCGCGGGCACCGCGCTGCTCCACCAGGACGGCATCTCGGCGCTGCTCGACAAGACGTCCCCCGAGACTCCGTACGACGCGATCGTCCCCTTCGCGGCGGACGGCGGTCCGGGGATCATGTACCAGGGCAGCTCGCTGTTCTCGTTCACGGCGCTGAAGAAGGCCGATGACGCCCGACTGGTCGAGCAGCTGAAGATCCTGAACTACCTCGCCGCGCCCTTCGGCTCCGAGGAGAACTTCTTCCTCACCTACGGGAGCGAGGGGGAGCACCACACGCGCGCAGCCGACGGGTCCGTCTCCCTGACCGAGGACGGCACGGCCCAGATCGGCCCGTCCGCCGTCAGCTACCTCTCCGCCCCGCCGCAGGTGCTGTTCTCCGCCGTGCCCCTCGAGGACCGGCTCACCCGCGACCACACCTGGCAGACCGCCACCGAGGACATGCTGCTCAAGAGCGCGGTGGCGGGCCTGTACTCCCCCACCTCCTCGAAGGCGAACTCGGCGTCCGGCGACGTCCTCACCGCCGCCACCGAATACGTGCTGGGCCGGGACTCGCTCGACGCCGTCCACACCACCGTCGACTCCTGGAGGTCCTCCTTCGGCGACACCATCCGCGCCGAGTACACCGAACAGCTCAGCTGATCCCATCCCCCGATCTCGATGAGGAGACGATCATGAACCGCTCTGCATTCCACGACCCCGCACATCCCACCCCCGCCGCCACCAGTTCCGTTCCGAGACCCGGTCGTCGTGCCGTCCTGGGGACCGCAGCGCTGGCGGCTGCCGGTGCAGCCGGTCTCCCGGCCGCCACCGCTCAGGGCCAGGCTCCCGGCGAGCTCCCCGACGAGGGTCGACCCACGGCCGGACAGGACGCTCTCACCGTGAGGCCGACGGCAGACACCACCACGGTGCTGCGCAACCCCCTCACCGGCTGGGTGCTGTACGGCACGGGCAGCCCCGCGGACACCTACTGGACCGACTACGACGCCCTCGTCGTCCCCGGTCGCGAGGAGACCGTGCGCGTCGCCGACTACGCGCACACGCTGTACTTCCGCCTTTCCTGGACCGTGCTGAACCCGGAAGAGGGCGTCTACGGCTGGGACGTGCACGAGGGCCTGCGCACCATGATCGACGGGGCCGAGCAGAGGGGGATGCGGCTCGCCTTCCGTGTCGTGGTGGACAGCCGTGACAAGTCCAGCGACTTCACCCCGTCGTATGTGCGGGAGGCGGGTGCCCAGGGCTACGAGACCCAGACCGGCTCCGCGACCGTGTGGTCCCCGTACCCGGACGATCCGATCTTCCAGGAGAAGTACGCGGCATTCGTCAGAGCTCTGGGCGAGCGCTTCGACAGACCGGCCGAGGTCGATTTCGTCGACGGGTACGGTCTGGGCAAGTGGGGCGAGGGGCACTCGATGCGCTACCTGGACGACGCGAACCGCGAGGCGGTCTTCCACTGGAGCGTCGATCTGTACTCCGAGGCCTTCCGCAAGGTGCCTCTGGCCATCAACTACCACCGCATGATCGGGGGCCCGAAGGACTGGGGCGACCCGGATCCGGGGAGCGCCGCCCTCCTCGAGTACGCGATCGACAAGGGCTACATGCTCCGGCACGACGCCTTCGGCATGACCACCTACTACGGCCAGTGGGAACGGGACTTCGCCGCCCGGTGGGCCGGGAGGCTCCCGATCATGTTCGAAGGGGGGTGGGTGACGAAGTCCCACAGCTTCTCCGACGACCCGCGCGGGTACGAGACCGTCGAGGACGTGCGCCGTGGCGAGTACGACGATGCGATCGAAGCGCACGTGAACACCATGGACTTCCGCATCGGGGAGACCACGTCGTGGTTCGAGGACGTCCCCGAGCTCGTCGACGACTTCATCGCCCGGGGCGGGTACCGGCTCCAGCCGGTGGAGGTCACGGTCCCCGAACGGATCCCGCGGCAGCGGCGCCACACCCTCACCCATTCCTGGACCAATCTCGGCTGGGGCCTCTTCCCCGGGGATCTCCCCCAATGGAAGGGGAAGTACCAGGTGGCCTTCGCACTGCTGGATCCGGACGCCGACCATCGGGTCGTGCAGCTCTTCGTTGATCCGTCGGCCGACCCCTCACGCTGGGCGGAGGGCGAGGTGCACGACCATTCGTTCGACGTGACGGTGAGCGGGCCGCGACGGGACGGACTCCTCTGGGGCATCGCCATCGTCGACACCACCGCCGGGAACACCCCCGGCATCGCACTCGCCGCGTCCGGTGAGCACTCGCCCGACGGGTGGCTGCTCCTGGGGACCTGCAGCGTGGGCTGACAACGCGCGAGGAGGCGCCGTCGAGGGCGATCCTCGACGGCACCTCGTCGCGGCGACGGGCGGCATCCCCGTCGGCATCACGCCGGCAACCAGGCCCGTGTCACCACCCGAGCACCCTCACCCGGCACCCTGCCCCGCCCGCACCTCCTCCTGCCACGCCGCGAACCGCGCCCGCATCTGCTCCCGCAGCGCCTCGTCCTCCACCTGCCCGGCCGCTCCGAGCTCGTCGGCGAGCCCGCCGTCGAAGCGCACGAGGCTCTCTCCCTCGCCGATGTCGGTGTGCTCGACGCGGAGGATCGCCTCGCGCATCGGGGCGGAGTCCTCGGTGAGCCGGCGCCACTTGGCCTCCGGCGTCACGAGGGCCTGCTGGAAGCCGGTGTCGAAGTACAGCGCCTGGTGCCCGTCGGACCCGCCGCCGAGCACTGCGCGGAGGTCCTGCCCGTCGTAGTCCGGCACGCCCTCCGGCGCACCCGCGGCCGCGACGAACGTCGGCATCAGATCGAGCGAGGAGACCAGCGCCTCGCTGCTCGTCCCCGGCTCCCCGAGCCCGGGCCAGCGGACGATGTACGGGACCCGCACCCCGCCCTCGTAGAGGGTGTACTTCGTCCCGTCGAGCGGACCGTTGTCGCCGTAGTTGCAGGTCGAGCCGCCGTTGTCGGTCAGGTAGACCACCACGGTGTTCTCCCCGGATCCCGAGGCCTCGACCGCATCGAGCATCCGTCCGATGTGCCGGTCCATCAGCTCGAGCTGCGCGAGATAGTAGGCGCGGCCCTCGGGGAAGTTCGGGGAGATCGCGCCGTCGTACCAGTCCACGTACTCCTCGACGGAGGGGTCGAAGTCCTGGTGCTCCGGCAGGCCGTGACGGTCGAGCTCCTCCGGCGGGAGCTGCCAGGTGAAGTTGTGGACGGCGTTGAACGCGACCATGCAGAAGAACGGGTCGCCGCTCTCCTCGGAGCGCTGCATGAAGTCGATCGCCCGGTCGGCGAACAGCTCGGTGAGATGCGTGTCCGTGTCCACCGGCTCCCCGCTCTCGAAGAGCGGATGCGTGCCGTGCCGGCGCGCCACCTCCGGCTCCTCCGCCGCCACAGCGGCCGAGTGCTGCAGGTAGTGGAGCCGCCCCATGCTCTGCGCGGCGAGACCGTACAGCGACTCGTCGAAGCCGTGCCGCTCGGGGCAGGAGCGCGACCCGGGGGTGTCCGGTCCGTAGTGGATCTTCCCGAAGTAGCCGGTGCGGTAGCCGGCGCGGCGCAGCGTCTCCGGCCCCACCTCGACCTCCTTCGGCGGGAAGGCCGAGGTGTCGAACCAGTGCGCTCCCCACCTGGCCTGGTACTGGCCCGCGATCAGGCCCGCCCGGGACGGCGAGCAAATCGGCGCGGAGACGTAGCCGCGCGTGAAGGTCACGCCCGAGGCGCGCAGGCGCTCGAGGTTCGGGGTGTGCACCCCCTCGGGCGTCGGCTCGGCGGCGAGGTCGCCGTAGCCGTGGTCATCCGAGATGATCAGCAGGATGTTCGGGCGGGTCGTGGTCATGCGATGGCTCCTGGGAGGGGTGGGCGGCGCGTCGGTGCGGGCTCGGGTGGACGAGTCCCCCCGCCCACCACCGCCAGCAGCTCGAGCGCCCCGGCGCGCTCCGTGCCGAGCGCCGGGGTGAACCAGAGCAGCCGCTGCCGGCCGTCCTCGCTGACGAGGTTCAGGCAGGTCACCTCGATCGTGCCGAGATCGGGGTGGATGATCCGCTTGCGCTCCTGGCGGCGCACGGCCACATGGTGCTCGGCCCAGAGCGCCCGGAACTCGGCGGAGCCCGGGAGCAGGTCCTCGAGCAGGCCGCGCACCTCCGCGTCCCGGGGACCGCGGGCGGCGGCCGCGGCGCGGAGGTCGGCGACGAGGCTGCGGGACTGGTGGTCGTGGTCCTCGACGGGGTAGATCCCCCGCGCCTCCTCCTCGAGGAACCAGCGGTGGATGAAGCTCGCGCGCCTGGGCCGCAGCCCGGACTGGTCGCCGAGCAGCGCGACCGCGAGCGGGTTCTGCACGAGCGGCTCGTGGAGGTCGGTGATCACCTGCGCCGGGGTGTCCGGGAGGCGGGAGAGCAGGTCGAGCATCCCCGGGTGGACGTGCACGCCGGTCCCCGTCTGCGGCAGCGGACGGTCCGCGAGACGGAACAGGTAGTCCCGCTCGTCGCGGGTGAGGCGCAGCGCCCGCGCGAGCGCGGCGAGCATCTGCTCGGACGGCTGGGATCCGGCGCCCCGCTCGAGCTCGTGGTAGTAGTCGACCGACATCCCCGCGAGCTGCGCGACCTCGTCTCGTCGCAGCCCCGGCACCCGTCGGCGCGGCCCGGCGGGCACGCCCACGTCGGCCGGACGGATCCGGTCGCGCCGCGACCGCAGGAAGGCGCCCAGCTCATCGGGTCTCGCGGGAGTCATGGGGGCAGTGTGCCGCACGGGCGGGTCGGCGAGACAGGGGATCGGATCCCCTGGTTCGGCCGGCCGATGGCGCGCATCGTGGTCGTCATGACCACTCCTGCCACCGCCCCCTCCCCCGTCTCCAGCCCCCACGTCGCGATCGTGACCGGCGGTTCCCGCGGCATCGGCCGCGCGATCGCGCTCCGCCTCGCGGCCGACGGGTTCGCCGTCGGCGTGAACTACGCCGGGAACCACACCTCCGCCGAGGAGACCCTCGCCGCGATCCGCGCGGCGGGCGGCACCGCCCTCGCCCTGCGGGCCGACGTCGCCGACGAGCAGCAGGTCGCCGCCGCCTTCGATGCGGTCGAGGAGGCCTACGGCGGCGTAGACGTCGTGGTGCACTCCGCCGGTCGCATGGCCCTCTCCCCCGTCGCCGACCTCGACCTCTCCGATCTCGATGCCCTGCACCGCACCAACATCCGCGGCAGCTTCGTCGTCGCCCAGCAGGCGGCGCGGCGACTGCGCCCGGGCGGGGCCTTCGTCGCCCTCTCCACCACCGTCGTCGCCACCCAGCTGCCCACCTACGGGGCGTACGCCGCGTCCAAGGCGGCGGTCGAGGGGATGACCCTGATCCTCGCGCGCGAGCTGCGCGGCCGGGATGTCACGGTCAACGCGGTCGCGCCCGGCCCCACCGCGACGGACCTCTTCCTCGACGGCAAGACCTACGAGCAGGTGGCGGCTCTCTCGGCCGCGCCGCCGCTCGAGCGGCTCGGCACCCCGGAGGACATTGCCGCCGCGGTGTCCTTCCTCGCCGGCCCCGACGGGCGCTGGATCAACGGGCAGGTGCTCCGCGCGAACGGCGGGCTGGCGCGGTGAGGGTCACCCCCCGCTCAGCGGTGCCGCAGCATCCCGTCGTCGTCCTGGCGCACGAGCATCATGAAGTCGACGACGAGCTGCACGACGCGGCCCTCGGCGTCGACGCCCCAGTACACGGGGTAGGAGCCGTCGCCGGTGCCGGAGTCGACCACGATGCCGCGGTTCCCCTCCGGGAGCGGGATCTCGATCGCGGCGGGGCGCTTGGCGGCCCCGAAGGTCTGCAGCGCCGTGGCCTTGTCCCGCCGGGTCTGCGCCGCATACGCGGGGTAGTCGACGATGCAGGCGCTGCCGGAGTCGACCCCGAACACGTGCCCGCTGTTCGCGATCCGGGCCGGATGCCAGCTCACCGGCGCCTCCTCGGAGAAGAGCACCCGCACGGCGGCGTTGCGACCCGCGAGGGTGACCCGCTCGACGGGGTAGTAGCCGGGCGTCACGGTGCGCTCGAAGGGCCTCGCCCGGTCGTTGTTGTACCCGGCGTCGAGGACCGTCAGCACGCCGGTGGAGGTGACGAGGGTGCCGATCAGGGAGCGCTCGACCGGGACGCGCTCCTCCTCGGACTGGCCCGACACCTCCCGCGGGGTGAAGTTGTGGACATGGTCCAGGCCCCGCTCCCCCTCGGGCAGCTCGATGAGCTCGGCATCGGGGCTGGTCGTGGCACGCTGCTCGGCGGCGGCCTCCGCCATGACGAAGGGCTCGGTGGGATCGCCGTTGTAGTCCTCGATCGAGTCGATCATCCAGTCCTCCCCCTGGGCCTGGAGGGTGTACTCGTGGATCCGCTGCAGCGGCGAGCTGTCGCGGGTGAGCACGCGGGCCGTGTCGCCGAGCATCTCGGAGCCGACGATGGTCTCCGACTGCGGGCCGTACTCCGGCGGTTCGCCGAAGGACTGGCTGAGGCCGCGCGGGTCGGGATCCAGGAAGTGGCGCGGCACCAGCTCGGCGATCAGCGCCCGCCACTGCACGAAGGCCTCGCGCATCTTCCCCGGACCGCGGTCCTCGAAGGCGGACGCGGCCTTCCGCCACTGCTCGTCGTAGTCGGCACCGAAGCGGAGCACTCGCTCCTCAGCGGCCTTCTGGGCGGGGACGGTCGCATCATCGGCGGTCATGGGCGACATCGTAGGGGGACGGTGGCGTCGGAGGATACGGTTCCGGCATGTCCCCGTCACCCCTCGGCCAGGCCGCGAGCGAGGCGGTGCTGCTGCTCCTCGCCCGGCATCCCGGGAGGAACGAGGAGGCCTTCGCGGCCCGCTTCCCGGATCCGGCCGCGCGTCGCGCCGTGCAGGCGCTGATCGACGAGGCTGCGCGCTGTCCCCGCACTCCCCTGCAGGGCTCCCTGATCGGGATCAGCGAGGAGGTTCGCGCGGGGATGGCCCGTGCCCATCCGGAGCTGTCCGAGGCCGCGCTGCGGAAGCTCGGCAACGCGGTGACGTACCTGCTGCGGTGAGGCGGGCGGCGTGCCGCGACGACGAAGGGCCGATCGCGACCGGTTCCGCCCACGCGGGTCCCGGGCCGGTCTTCTTCATGCGTCGTTCGAGCGGACCGAGCGACGGGCAGTGGTCCACCCGGCTCGACTCGAACCCGACGCACTCGCAGGCGACCGTGAGCGGCACCTTCACCATCGAGTCCGGCAGCGGCATGCTGCGGATCGAGGGCGCCGACTACTGGCACGAGTACGAGCTCAGCCCCGAGGAGCCGGTCGTCCTCGAGGATCTCGCCCTCGAGCTGAAGGGCGACGGCCGCGAGGCCTGGCTCTACCTGGAGGTCGTGGCCGACCCGCAGATCGAGGGCTTCACGGCCGAGTACGAGTGGTCGACGAGCTGACTCCGTCGTCCCCACGTACCCTGCACCCATCCGTCGGCCCCGCACCGATCCACCGGAGGATCCCGTGACCCCTGCCGTCCGCCCCGACGATCCCCGGCTGACCGCCGCCCGCGAGCGCATCACCCGCGCCCTGGACCCGGCCCTCGCGAGCCCTGCCCTCGTCGACGAGCTCGCGACCCGCCTGCTCGCGATCGACGACTCGGACCGGATGGGCTGGGCGACGGGACCGCTCGAGGACCCTTCGGCCGAGCGCGCGCTCGTGGGCGACCTGCTGTACGCGCACGGCCTCGCCCCGGACCGCGTCGGCCAGACGCTCTCCCCGCACGCCGCGCACTGGGCGCCGCCCGCGCAGGTCACCCCGCACCCGGCGCTGCTGCGACCGGAGGACCTCATGACCCCCGACCGCCTGTCGGCGCAGTACGACGCGATCGTGATCGGCTCCGGCGCGGGCGGCGGCATGGCCGCGCAGACCCTCGCCGAGGCGGGCCTGCGCATCCTGGTCGTCGAGCGCGGCGACTACCCGGCCCCGTCGGCCCTGGTGAGGGAGCATCTGCGCACGCCCCGCGCCGCGACCGGGCTGCTCACCCTCACCGGTCCCGGCGCCCGCGGCGAGGACCGCGAGGTGTCGCTCGGCGAGGGGCCCGCCGAGAGCGTGCCGCCACGGGACTGGCGCTGGAACGACAACGCCCTCACCCTCGGCGGCGGCACCCGCGTCTTCGGCGCGCAGGCCTGGCGGTTCGCGCCGCGCGACTTCGAGATGGCGAGCACCTACGGCGTCCCCGAGGGCTCCTCCCTCGCCGACTGGCCGCTCACCTATGCGGATCTCGAGCCCTTCTACACCCGCGTCGAGCAGCAGCTCGGCGTGAGCGGCGGCCCCTTCACCGACCCGTGGGCGGGACCGCGCAGTGCCGAGCTGCCGCTGCCCGCCGTCGGCCGCTCCCCGCTGACCGCGCTGCTCGCGGCGGCGGCGCAGCGCCTGGGGCTCGGCACCCAGCCGGTGCCGCTGCTGGTCGCCTCCCGCCCCCACGGCGGGCGTGACGCCTGCGTCCGCTGCTCCCAGTGCATCGGCTTCGACTGCCCGGTCGCGGCCCGCGCCGGCAGCCACAACACGACCCTCCCCCGCGCCGCGGCCAGCGGGAACGCGACGATCCTGCCCGGTGCGCAGGTGGCCCGGATCCTCCTCGCCCCCGGCGGCTCGGGCCAGGTGCGGGGCGTGGAACTGGTGGGCAAGACGCCCGACGGACGGATCTGGCGGCGCGAGGTCGCCGCGGGCGCCGTGGTGCTCTCCGCGGGCGCGATCGAGTCGGCGCGGCTGCTGCTGGACAGCGCGACCGACACCCACCCGGCGGGGCTCGGGAACGCCCATGACCAGGTGGGGCGGCACCTCCAGGGGCATGCCTACGGCGGGGCGTCGGCCCTCTTCGCCGACGAGGTGTTGGACCTGCGCGGCCCCGGCCCGTCGATCTCCACCGGCGATCTGCGCCACGGGAACGCGGGGATCGTGGGCGGCGGGATCCTCGCTGACGAGTTCGTGCCCACCCCCGCCACCGCCCAGCGCTCCCTGCTGCAGACGGGCCTGGTCCCCGCCGACACCGCGCAGGGCTCCGCGGCGATGGAACGGGCCATGCTCCGCTTCGGCCGCATCATGGGACCGATCCAGGAGGTCACCTCCGCCGACTCGCGGGTGCGGATCGATCGCGGCCGACGGGACCGCTTCGGGCGCGCGATCGTGCACCTCTCCGGCGGTCTGCACGCCGAGGACCTGCGCGGACGCGCCCTGCTGACCGAGCGCGCGACCGCCTGGCTCGAGGAGGCGGGCGCGGAGCGGGTGGTGCCGATGGGGCCGATGTCGCTCCCCACCCCGGTCAGTGCCGGCCAGCACCAGGCGGGCACGCTCCGGATGGGCACCGACCCCGCCCGCTCCGCCACGGCGCCCGACGGGCACGTGTGGGGGCACGAGAACCTGTTCGTCGCCGACGCCTCGCTGCACGTGACCAACGGCGGCGTGAACCCGGTGCTGACGATCCTCGCGAACGCGCTGCGGGTCGCGGAGGGGGTCGCGGGCTGAGCGTCCGGGCGCCAGGCCGTGATCGGGCGAGGGCATCGATCCCTCAGCCCCCGAGGCCGTACAGCCGCAGGGCGTTGCCGCGCAGGGTCTCCTCGTTCTGCTCGCCGATCAGCGGGGAACCGGCACCGGTGCCCGCGGCGAGGGCCGTGCCCGCTCACTCCTCCCATCGCACCTCGTCTGCAGCCTCGTCCTTCCGCCACCCGCGCCAGACGGGGTGGCGGAGTCGGCCGTCGGCCGTGCGCTCGGTGTGCTGGACCTCGCCGACGAGGTCCGCGCGCACCCACTCGGCGTCGCGCCGGTCCGCGGAGGGCACGTCATCCACCGGAGGCGTCTTCCGAGTGCGTGAGGAGAGCGTGGCGGCGATCTGCTCGAGGTCGCGGTCGCTGAATCCGGTGCCGACGCGGCCGGCGTAGCGCAGCTCGCCGCCTGAGTCGGGGACGGCCAGCAGTAGGGAGCCGATGCCGCCGGAGCGACCGCCCCTGCCGTGCCGCCAGCCGATGACGACCACCTCCTGGTGCCGGGCGTTCTTGATCTTGATCCAGGTGCGGCTGCGCTTGCCGGGCCGGTACACGCCCGTCTCCGTCTTCGCCATGACGCCTTCGAGCTGCAGCTCCTTCGAGAGTGCGATCGCATGGTCGACGTCGCCGTGGTCCGCATGCGGCAGCTGCACGTGCCCGCTCGGCTCGACCACGTCGAACAGGGCGTCCCGCCGCTCGCGGTACGGGGTGCGCAGCAGCGACTCCCCGCCGCGCACGAGCAGGTCGAAGAGCATCACGTGCACCTCCACGTCCTGCCGGGCCCGCTCCACGTCCCGCGGACGGGTCAGCCCCAGTCGCTGCTGGAGGCGGGAGAAGGACGGCCGGTCGCGATCGTCGAGCGCGACGATCTCCCCGTCGAGCACGGTCTCACCGGCCGCAAGGACAGCGGGGTCGATGGCGTCCTGCAGCTCGGCGAGCTCGGGGAAGGTCACGGTCAGGTCCTTGCCTGTGCGACTGGTGAGGCGCACGGCGCCGGCCGTGACGGTCGCGATGACGCGCACCCCGTCCCACTTCATCTCGAAGGCCCAGTCGTCCTGGTCGCGGATGTCCTCGCGACGGCCCAGGGTGGCGAGCATCGGGGAGATCGGCTCCCCCATCGTCGCCGCGTCGGCCCCCTCGTCGGTTGCCGGATCGGGGGACTTGGCGCGGGCGGGTTCGGCTTCGGGCTGGTCCTTCATGAGGTGCATCAGCCAGTGGGCGCGGGCCTTCTCCTTCGCTGCCCGGCTCGTCCGCTTCCCGCCCGAGCCGCCGGTGTGCACGAACGCGTAGCGGCGCGGCACCCCGCCGAGCCCGCCGTCCTCACGACCGTGGCAGACGGCGATGATCTCCTTCCCCTCGCGCCACTTCTCGATCTCGACGGTGCCGGTGTCCCAGATGGTGACGTCGCCGCCGCCGTACTCTCCCTTCGGGATGCTGCCCTCGAAAGTGCCGTACTCGAGCGGATGGTCCTCCGTCTGCACGGCCAGGCGGTTCACGCCCACGTCCAGCGGGGGCCCCTTAGGCACGGCCCACGAGACCAGCACACCGTCGTGCTCGAGACGGACGTCCCAGTGCAGGCTCGAGGCGTGATGCTCCTGGATCACGAACATGGGCTGGTCCGCGTCGAGCGCGTGCTGCGCCGCCTCAGTGGCCGGCACGCGCTCGGGGACGGGCTCCGGGGTTCTGGCAGCGTCGCGCTTGGAGCGGTAGACCTCCAGACGGTCCCGCGTGCCGCGATCCTCGGGCCCGCTGGCCGGCTCACCGTCGCCGCTCCACCCCAGGTCAGCGATTGGATCGACGCCGTCCTCGACCCGCCGCAGGACCTCGTCGAGCTCCAGCTGCTCGAGCTGTGGATCCTCGATCTCCTCCCAGGTGCGGGGCGCGGCGACCGTCGGCCGCAGGCGACCGCGCAGTGAGTACGGGCAGACGGTGGTCTTGTGGCCGTTGTTCTGGGACCAGTCCACGAGCACCTTGCCCGCTCGCCGCGACTTCTTCATGTCGCTGACGACATCATCGGGGTGGTCCTCCTCGAGACTCCGGGCGAGCTCGTGGGCGACCTGGGCGATCTCCTGGGCCGTGGTCGAGCCGTCCAGGGGCGCGTACAGGTGGATGCCCTTCGAGCCGGAGGTGACCGGGAAGGACGCCATCCCCATGCCGTCGAGGATCTCGCGGCACCAGCCGGCTACGCGGGCGCAGTCCGCCAGCCCCGCACCCTCGCCGGGGTCGAGGTCCAGCACGAGCCGGTCGGGGTTCGACGGTGAGAGGTTCGCGTCGAAGCGCCACTGCGGGGTGTGGATCTCGAGGGATGCCAGCTGGGCGAGCCACACGAGCACGGCCGGCTCGTCGACCAGGGGGTAGGTCGACGTGCCGTCCTGATGATCGATGTCCGCCCGCGGGATCCAGTCTGGGGCGTGGTCCTCGAGGTCCTTGCGGAAGAAGACCTTGCCGGGATGCTCGGCGGTGCCCACGCCGTCGACCCAGCGCTTGCGGGTGGCGGGGCGGCGTGCGGCCTGCGGGACCATCACCCCGGCGACGCGCCGGTAGTAGTCCAGCACCTCGCCCTTGGTGGTGCCCGTGGAGGGGTAGTAGACCTTCTCGAGGTGCGAGACCCTCAGCGTGCGACCGTCGACCTCGACCTTCTGCTCACCGGTTGCCATGGTGCCACTGTGCCCCCGTTCCGCCGATCCGTCACGGAGCAGCTCGCTCCCACGACCGATCGGTCCGAGGCCCCGCGCCCCGGGGCCTCGACCCTGGCCAGGCGGCGAGCACTGTGCTGTCATGGGGCATGCGCGCGATATGGAGTGGTGAGATCACGTTCGGGCTCGTCAACGTCCCCGTGAAGCTCTACGGGGCGACACGGTCGCACGACCTGTCCTTCCACCAGGTCCACGACGAGGACCAGGGACGGATCCGGTACCAGCGCATCTGCGAGGTGTGCGGGCGCGAGATCGACTACGAGCACATCGACAAGGCCTACGACGACGGGGACAAGACCGTCGTGCTTACCGATGACGAGCTCGCGGACCTGCCGGCGGAGGACAACGACGAGATCGACGTCGTCCAGTTCGTCCCCGGGGATCAGGTGGACCCGATCCTGCTGGGGACCTCCTACTTACTCGAGCCCGTGGGCCGCTCCTCGAAGGCGTACGTACTGCTGCGCCGCACCCTCGAGGACACCGAGCGCACGGCCGTGGTCACCTTCACCCTGCGCTCCAAGACCCGTCTGGGGGTGCTGCGGGTGCACGAGGACCTGCTCGCCCTGCAGACCCTGCGCTGGCCGACCGATCTCCGGGACGTCGACTTCGGTCCGTCGCGGACGACGATCAGCGCGAAGGAGCGGAAAATGTCGGCCGCGCTCGTCGAGCAGTTCAGCGGGGACTTCGACCCGGAGCAGTTCACCGACGAGTACCAGGAGCAGCTGCGCGAGCTGGTCGATGCCAAGCTCGAGGAGGGCGATGCCATTGACACCGAGGCGACCTTCGGCAAGGACTCCTCCACCGACGACGACGCGGGCGACGGCAAGGTCATCAGCCTGATGGACGCCCTCGAGCGCAGCGTGCAGAAGAAGCGGAGCGCGGGATCGTCGGGAACCGAGAAGCGCTCGTCGACGACGAAGAAATCCGGCACGACGAAGAAGAAATCCGGCACGACGAAGAAGAAGTCCGGCGCGGCGAAGAAGAAGTCCGGCTCGACGAAGAAGAAGTCCGGGACGGCTAAGAAGAAGTCCGGGACGGCGAAGAAGTCCGCCTAGGTGGTGTTGACGCCCCCGCGGTCAGCCGCGTACGCCCGCCGGCGGAGACCCGTCCCTGGTCTGCCGATCCGGCCATGCGGGTCGCGGAGGTGGTCGCCGAGGGCGTTCCCGGGACCGTCGCATAAGGTGGGGCGATGAGCACCCCCTCCCCCGGCCCGGACGACCAGCCCACCCGCGGATCCCTCGAGCCGCACCCCGACCAGCTCGCCGAGATCGACCGTCTCCACGAGATCTCGAGCGCGCGCCCCACCGAGATCGAGCCGCAGATCGCCCTGTGGCGGGCGGTCACTGCCCTGGACAACTGGGTGGTCATCAACCGCGGCACCCCCGAGGAGCCGCGGCCCTACTTCCTCGCAGCCCCGACCGGGAACATGCTCGCGATCTACACCAGCGCCACCCGCGCGAAGGAGGGAGCGATCGCGAACGGTCTGATCACCGAGGGCGATGCGGCGCCGCTGATGCTCGTGCCGCTGCCCGCCGGTCTGGACTGGGCGATGTCCTTCGGCCAGCACGGCGTCGCCGGCGTGACCGTCGACTACCCGCGCATCGGCTCCTGGTGCCCGTTGCCGAACCTCGCCCGCCTCCGGGACGAGCGCGCCGCCGGGCAGTGACCGCCCGGCAGTGACCACGGAGCAGTGACCACGGAATCGTGACCGACCGGCCGTGAACCCACCACCGGGGCCACCCGGCGCGAGACTCGGTGGCACCAGAAGCGCTGCACTCTGGGGGGAATCCGGCGGCCATTCCGCCCAGTCTGCAGCGGTTTCGCGAAGCGATGCGGCGCCGAGACGGGGGCTCGAAGCGAGGCGGGGCCAGGATGGGGACTCGGAGCGAGGCGGCGCCGGATAGGCGCCGAGCGCCGCTCACCAGGGTGCGAGCTGCACGCCCCGACGGTCCTCGACCCCCGCCAGCACATCGAGCAGATCCTCCATGAGGTCCCGCCGCGCCTCGCCGTGCGCGGCGTCGTCCCACAGGTTCACGAGCTCGCCCGAATCGGCCTCGAGGTCGTACAGCTCCCCGGTCCGCTCCCGCGGGGTGCTCGGGGCGCCGTGGTGGACGATGAGCTTGTAGCGGCCGCGGCGCAGCATCGTCAGATGCGCCGACGGGTTCGCGGGGTCTCCGCTCGAGCGGTACTGGCTGAGAGCCCAGTCCCGCCATCCGTCCGCCTCGCCGCGCAGCAGCGGCAGGAGGCTCTCCCCCTGGTAGGAGCGCGGCCGCTCGATCCCCGCGGCCTCGAGGAAGGTCGGGGCGAGGTCCACCCACTGCACCAGCTCCCCGCGCCGGGTGCCCGGCTCGATCACGCCCGGCCAGCGCACGATCAGCGGCACCCGGACCGAGCAGTCGTAGAGGAACGGGCCCTTGCGCAGCAGCTGGTGGTCGCCGAGCAGCTCGCCATGGTCGCTCGTGAACACCACGATCGTGCTCTGGGCGAGGCCCTCCTCCTCGAGAGCGGCGAGGATGCGGCCCACCTCGTCGTCCACGAGGCTCACCATCGCGTAGTAGGCGCGGCGCACCTCGTCCAGCTGCTGCTCGTCGAGGTCGGCGTAGCTCGGCATCCCCCCGCCGCCGTGCAGCGAGGTCCACCGCTGGATCTCTGGCTTGTCATCGAGCTCCCCGTCCCGGGTGTTCACGGGAGGCAGCTCCACATCGTCGTAGCGCCGCATGTACTCCTCCGGCGCCCCGAAGCCGTGGTGCGGGTCGAAGAAGTTCGCGACGAAGAGGAACGGCTCATCGCGCCGACGATCGGTGCGCAGGAACGAGACGGTCTCCTCCGCGATCCAGTGGCTGTAGTGGAACGCGGTGGGCATCGTGTCGAAGCCGCCGTCCTCCTGCACGGCCCGGGCGTAGAGGTCCGGCCGCGTCGCCCGCAGCCACCGGTGATACGCGTTCTCGCTCGATCCCGGATAGGGGTCGTGCGCCCAGCGGAAGACCCGGAACCCGTCGTCCAGACGCGGCTCGGTGCGTCCGTGGAAGCAGGAGTGCAGATGGAACTTCCCGACCAGGCCGCAGTCGTAGCCGGCCGCGGCGAGGTCCTTCGAGAACACCCTCGTGCCCGGATCGATGTCCACCCCGTTCTCGTGCAGGCCGTGCGTGGAGACGTAGGTGCTGGTCATGAGGCTCGCCCGGGACGGTGAGCACACCGGGTTCTGCACATAGCAGTTCTCGAACAGGGCGCCCTGGGCGGCGAGGCGATCCAGGTGCGGCGTGGAGACCGCCGGGTTCCCGGCGGCGCCGATCATGTCGTAGCGCTGCTGGTCGGTGCAGATCAGCAGGATGTTGGGGCGGTCGCTCCCGGTTGAGGGCGTCGTCTCGGCCGTCGGTGCGGTCCGGGCTGTCGGTGCGGTCATGGGGCGACCTCCTCGTCGCAGATGGGGTCCGGGCCGGTCACCGGCGGAACGTCAGCAGCGTGACGCTGTGCGCCGGGAAGGTGTGGGTGCCGTCATCGAGGGTGATCTCGCCGCGGTCGCGGAGGGCGCAGCGGTCCGGGTCCGAGAGCGTCGGATGCTCGAAGAGGTCCTCCGCGTCGGCGCCGAGCTCGTGACAGTGCGCCGTGCCGGGCAGCGCGCCGTCGGCGTCGGCGAGCCGGGCGGTGATCGCCTCGTGCGGGGAGCGGTTGATCGCGGCGACCGTGAGGGTGCGGCCGTCGGGCGAGACGGAGGCGGAGACGTCCAGCAGCGAGACCGCCGTCGGCCGCGCGGATCGCGAGTACCCGCGCGGATCCTGGTGCTCGGAGCCCTGACGCACCTGCCGCCAGGTGGCGGGCGCCGTGACCTGGGCCCGCACCGCGAGGGGCTGGAACAGGTTCTGGTAGAGGTGCCAGATGTGGAACACCGGGGTGCGGAGCACCCCCTCGGGGCGGACCTGCAGGATGCCGTTGGCGTTGATCAGGTTCACGGCGTTCGCCATGGTCACGGGCACGGGATGGCCGGCGGCGCGATGGATCGCGTGGAAGACACCGGAGTACATCAGGGCGTCAGCGAGGGTGCGGGTGCTGTGCCGGTTCACCTCCTTGCGGTCCTCGCGCGCGCCGGCGCCCGCGGGCTCGAAGCCCCCGTCGGCCGCCGGCACCGGCTCGCCCAGCTCGACGGACTGCATGTGCCGGTTGTTCCATTCGTCCATCGCGATGGACGGCGCGCGATCCAGGTGCGCGCGCTCGGCGGCGAACCGGATCTCGTCGGCGTAGTCGGCGATCTTCTGCTCGAAGTAGACCGCCTGCGCGACCACGTCCTCGAACTCCGAGACCGTGGCCTCGGTGAGGTGATGGTCCAGGCCGTACAGGTGCAGGGAGACTGCGTCGACCCGGTCGCCGAGGCCCGCGATCAGCGTCTCGGTGTACGCCTCGCGCTCCCAGCCGCAGGCCACGAAGCGGATCCGCGGGTCGACGGCGCGCAGGAAGCGCACGTGCTCGCGGGCGTCCTCGACGTACCGCTCGACGCTGCGATGCCCCATCTGCCACGGCCCGTAGATCTCGTTGCCGATCCCCCACCACTGCACGTCGTAGGGCGCCGCGTGCCCGTCGGCCGCGCGCAGCGCCGTCATCTCGGTGTCGCCGCCGTGGTTGGTGTACTCGAGCCAGCGCACCGCGTCCTCGATGCTGCGGGCGGAGTGCGCGAGATACGCCGACGTCGGCGCCTGCTCGGTGCGGACCGCCTCGATCCAGGCCAGGAACTCGGGGGTGCCGAAGCGGTTGGACTCCTCCCAGCCCCAGGCGAGCTCGAGCCGGCGCGGCCGCTGATCGCGCGGGCCGGTCCCGTCCCGCCACCAGTAGGCGGAGGTGAAGTTCCCGCCCGGCCAGCGCACCACCGGCAGGCCCAGCTCGCGGCAGGCCTCGATCACGTCGGCCCGGCAGCCGTCCAGGGCGCCCTGCCCGCTGACCGCGAGGGGCGACCCCTCGTCGAACACGCCGCCCTCGATGTTCGAGAAGAAGGCGGACTCGAGGAAGTGGCCGTACACGGTCCGGTCCACCTCGGCGCGGACCGAGGTGTCGAGGGTGATGGTGGCCTGGGTTCTCATGCCGGGGCTCCCGGGGTCGCGGATCGGGCACGGTCGACGGACGCAGCGAATTCGACGGACGCGACGGAATCAGCGGACACGGCGTCGCCCCGGCTGTACGTGGAATCGTCGAGGCCGCTCATCATCGGGTCGTAGGAGACCTCGCCGACGGCGAACATCGAGGTCATCCAGTGGAAGAAGTTGTCGCCGCGCTCCACCAGCAGCTCGTACAGCCGGGCGGTGAGCCGGTCGCGCACCTCCGCCAGCTGCGGATCGGCGAAGCGGTTGGCGAGCTCGTCGGGATCGGCCTCGAGGTCGTACAGCTCGCTGACCGACTCGGGGTTGATGACCAGCTTGTAGCGGTCGGTGCGCAGCATCCGCTGCGGGTAGGGGAAGTGGTGGCCGTGGTACTCGCAGACCACGTCCTCCGGCCACGGCACCTCATGGCGGGTGGTCAGCGGGAGCAGGCTGCGGGAGTCGACGGCCGGGGCGGTGTCGAGTCCGGCGAGGTCGAGGATCGTGGCGGTGAGGTCGAGCAGGCTCACGAACTCCCGGCGGACGATGCCCGGCTCCTGCCCGGGCACGCGCAGGATCCCGGCGGTGCGGTAGATGTCCTCGTACATCGCCGGGCCCTTGTCGTGCAGGCGGTGCGCGCCCGTGAACTCGCCGTGGTCCGAGGTGATCGCGACGGCGGTGGTGTCCGTGAGCCCGAGGCGGTCCAGCGCGTCGAGCACGCGACCCATCTCTGCGTCGATCATCGCCACATAGCCCCAGTACACGGCGAGGAGCTTGCGGGAGGTCTCGAGCGGCATGGTGTCGAAGGCCCAGTGCCCGGAGTAGTTCGCCTGCACCGGCGGCTTGCCCGCGAAGGTCTCCGTGATCGAGGCGGGCAGCTCCACGAGCCCCGGGTCGATCAGGTCGAAGTACTCGTCGGGGAGGATGTACGGCAGGTGCGGGCCGAAGAGGTTCAGCTGCAGGAAGAAGGGGGCGTCGTCGGCGGTGCGCGCGGCGGCGTAGCGCTCGAGCAACTCGATCGTGCGGGTCGCGAGGTAGTGCTCGAAGGTCGCCTCGACCGGCTGGTGCAGCCGGGCGGCGAGCAGGTTCCCGGGCCCGCCGTTGGGCAGGGTGCCGCGGATCCGGTTGCTGATCGCATAGGGCGGGAGGTCGTGCTCGGCGAGGTATGCCAGGTAGTCGGGGGCGTCGACGGGGTTGTGCCAGGCGTCGCTCGGCAGCTCCGGCCCGTCGAAGCCGAAGCTCGCCGCGGTCCGCTCGTGCCCCGCATGCCACTTGCCGACGAGCCCCGTGCGGTAGCCGGCCTGCTGGAGCGCGGCGGGGAAGGTGAAGGCATCGGCGGGGAGGTCCTCGCGGTAGCCGACGTTCCGCTCGTGATTGGCAAGCACCCGGTGCCGGAAGGGCGCCTGCCCGGTGAGCAGGCTCGCCCGCGCCGGGGTGCAGATCGCGGTGGGCGTGTACCAGCGGTCGAAGCGGGTGCCGGTCGCGGCGACGCGGTCGGCGACCGGGGTGAGTCCGCACCGGTTGCCGTAGGCGCCGAAGGTGTCGACCCGGTGCTGGTCGGTCATGAGCAGGAGGATGTCGGTCCGGGTCATCCGAGGGCCTTCCGGGTGGTGGGGGCGGTGTCGGGGGCGGCGTCGCCAGAGGCGTCGTCCATGGCGTCGTCCCGCGCGGCGGGGAAGACGGTGTCGTCGTAGCCCGCGAGCAGCGGGGTCTCGTGGATCGCGCCGAGCAGGGCGCCGTGCGCCCCGGCGAGCGGCCCGCACACCGCGGCGCGCACGTCGGGCCGGGTGCCGGCCGAGCCGCCGGCGTTCTCCTCGACCACGGAGCGGATCCGCCCCAGCAGCTCCGGATGCTCGTCCAGGGCGCGGCCGCCGATCACGATCAGCGCGGGGTTCAGGACCATCGCGGCGGCGGCCAGCACGCGGCCGACGGCGAGCGCTGCGCGCTCGAGACGCGGGTCGTCGAGCTGCCCGTCGGCCGTGTGCTGGGCGGGTGCCCCGTCGGCCGTCTCGACAGGTGCCCCGTCGGCCGTGCCCGCGGGCGCGCCTGCGAGCGCGCCCGCCCGCGCGACCGTCTCCAGACAGCCGCGCTTGCCGCAGCGGCACCGGATCCCGCCGGGCTCGACGACCACGTGTCCCAGCTCGCCCGCGAACCGCTCGGTGCCCTGGTGGAGGCGGCCCCCGGCGATCACCGCCCCGCCCACGCCGTCGCTGAGCTGCAGGTAGAGCGCATGGGCGATGCCGCGGCCCTGCTCGGCCGCCTCGGCGAGCCCCGCGAAGCGCACGTTGTTGTCCACCGTGACGTCGAGTCCGAAGGCGTTGCCCAGCACGCCTGCGACCACGGGCTCGGCCTCGGCGCGGCTCCGCCCGGTGACCCCGGCGGCCACCCCCTGGATCGCCCCGAAGTGCAGGTCATGCGCCGCAGCGAGGGAGCGGGCGAGGTCCACGGCGATCTCCGCCCGCTCGCGCCAGGTGCTGTGCTCGGCATAGGCGGCCTCGCCCCGGGCGACCACCTCGTGGCCGGCGCCGGCGATCGCGACCGCGACCCTCCGATGCCCCAGGTCCAGGCCCAGGTACTGCGCCGATCCGGGGTCGAGGGCCAGCAGCGCGGCGGGCCGTCCGCTCCCCCGGCGCCAGCCGGCGTCGGTGTCGGCGACCACCACGGCCCCGCGGGCGAGCAGGTCGGCGACGATCTCGGAGAGGGTGGTGCGGGAGAGCCGGGCGGCCTCGGCGAGCTGGGCCCGGCTCGAGGGACCGCGGGAGCGGAGAGCGGCCAGCACCCGCCGCTCGTGGGTGCGGCGCGTCAGGGCGAGCACGCCGATGTCTCCGCTCATGGCGGCCACGCTAGGGTCGCGACATTATTCCGACAACCCTCCGGCAGAAAGATTCCTCGTGGCTCCTCCGCGCGGTGCGGGGCGCGCGGAGCAGCCGACGACCGCCGGATCAGGCGGCGCGGGCGGCCACCAGCCGGTTCAGTCGCTCCGACATCACGATGCCCAGCGCCACCAGGACGATCAGGAACAGCGGCAGGACCCACAGCCCGGTGACGGCGGAGAGCGCGCCGAACAGCGGCGGCGCAATCGTGGAGCCGGTGTAGGCGGCGGCCATCTGGATGCCGATGATCGCCTGCGAGTTGCGGGCGCCGAAGCTCGCCGGGGTCGAATGGATGATCGCGGGGTAGATCGGGGCGCAGCCGACGCCCGCGAGCAGCAGACCGACGAGGCCGACCACGTCGGTGGGCAGCGGCAGGGCGAGCAGCAGCGCGCCGACGCCGATCATCGCGAAGCCGCCGCGGATCAGCGCGCGGTCCCCGATCCGATCGGCGAAGAAGCCGGCGAGGAAGCGCCCGGCGGTGATGCCGAGGATGAACAGCGCCCCGAGCATTGCGGCGGCGGCCGGCGGTGCGCCCCGCTCCGTGACCAGGTACGTCGCCGCCCACAGCAGGCCCGTCGACTCGAGCGCGCAGTAGGCGAAGAAGGTCACGAGGATCAGCACCACGCCGGGGATCCGCAGCGCGGTCAGCAACGGCACGGGGCCGACGGGGGTCGCGCCGTCGGGAGCGTCCGCACCGGCTGCCGCGGGCGCGTCGGCGGCGGCGTCGGGCCCCGAGGCGGTGGGCGCGGCGGCGGGCCCGTCGCCGGTGGGGCCCGTCGGCCTGACGCGCTCGCGGTCGACCCTCCCCCACAGCGGGATGCTGACCAGCAGCGCGACCATCAACACGACCTGGATCGCGCCGATCCACAGGTAGGCGGCGGACCAGCCATGACCCGCCGAGATCGCGTACCCCATGAGGAACGGGCTGATCGAGGCGCCGACGCCCCAGAAGCTGTGCAGCCAGTTCATGTGGCGCGCCGCGTAGTGCAGCGCGACGTAGTTGTTCAGCGCCGCGTCGACCGCCCCCGCCCCCAGGCCGTACGGGATCGCCCACAGGCACAGCATCCAGAACGCGGGCGAGAACGAGAAGCCGAGCAGGGCGAGAGCGGTCATCCCGACGCTGACCGCGGTGACCGTCCCGGCGCCGAAGCGTCGCGTGACGCGCTCCGAGGCGAGGCTCGAGACGATCGTGCCGCTCGCGATGATCATCGTGAGGATCCCGGCGAACGCGACAGGGACGCCGAGGTCCTGGTGCATGACAGGCCAGCCCGCGCCGACGAGGGAGTCGGGCAGGCCGAGGCTGATGAAGGCGACGTAGATGATCGCGAGGAGGAGGGCGTACACGGGGGTGGAGGCGTCTTTCGAGAGGGGGTGTGCGGCGGGGACGGAGCGGCGGGCACGGTGGATGGGCGCGGTGGGCGGGCGCCGCGACGGGCTGAGCGGCACGTCGGACGGGCGGCGCGTCGGCACGACCCGACCGACGTCTAGGGACGATCGTACACAGCACGGGGCGCGGCGGTCACCCCGGCCGCCGATCCCTCGCCGCCCCTCACTATCCGCCCCCGAGAAGGCAGGTCACCATGGATCTCTTCCTCATCCCCTGGGACGTGCGCGCGGAGCATCGCGACACCCACATCCACCGCATGCTCGAGCGGGAGAGCCTCCGGCGCGCCGGGCTGCCCTGCGGCGGGACCGCCGAGGAGGTCGCCCAGCTCGACGCCTGGATCGCTGGTCTGCGCGGGTCACTACGTGCCCGAGAGCCGTCGCGGCTTCCTCCTGGTCTTCGCCCGCGAGGAGGACGGCGGCGACCGTGGAGCGCGGGCGTGCCCGGGGTCGGCTGTGGTGTGCGGGGGTCTGGGGCGTTCTCGGATCAGCCGCCGACCGGTCCGCCGCGCTGGGCGAGCTTGTCCTTGATGCCCTGGATCGTCTTGCCGAGGCCCGTCGGCGCGGGCTCGTCCTCGGAGGGCAGCTCGATGTAGTCGACGATCGACCGCATCGTCGCCACGTCGATGCTCGGCGTCCCTGCCGCGAGGAGCGTGCCGATCCGCTCCCCCACCATTCGCTCGAGCGCCGCCGCGGCCTGGTCCCCGCGGCTGTCCCGCACGGAGTCGAGACGTTCGTGCAGCAGGCGGGCGGCGACGGGCGAGGCCTTGACCGGCTCGGGATGGCCGGCGACGGTGATCAGTTCCACGGTGACGATCCCCCAGAGGTCGAGATGCGCGCGCGAGCCGGACCCGCACGGCCGCCGGGCAGCTGCGCCCGACTCCATGCACGGTACCGGGTCATCCCCCGCGCCACCACGCTGTCCGATCTGCCCCGTTTCGCAGCCACGCTCCGCGCGGGCGCGGCCACGAGCACGGGACTATGCCCGGTCCGCCCCCCAGAAGCGCTGCAGCCTCGGGGGAATCCGGCCCGAATTCGCCCCAGAGTGCAGAGGTTCTGCGGGGTGGCGGGAAGGGAAGGAACCCCGCCCCGCCCGCTCACCCCGCCTGCAACCGCTCCGGGAGGCGGTCGGTGTGGGCGGCGAGGAGCTCCTCGGTCATAACGCGCGCGTCCTCGAGGGTGAGCATCGCTGCAGTCAGAGGGTCGAGCGCCACGGCGTGGAAGACGTTCTCGAGGTCCCCCTCGAGCGCCGCCCGCACAGCGAGGGTCTGCACGTTGACGTTGGTGCGGTTCACGGCCGCGAGCTGCGGGGGCAGGTCGCCGATCGCGGTGGGCTGCACGCCGCGGGCGTCGACGAGGCAGGGCACCTCCACGCAGGCGTCGGCCGGGAGGTTCCGGATGAGCGCCCCGGCGTTGGGGACGTTGCCGTGCACGACGCTCGGCGTACCGGTGACGATCGAGTTCACGATGCTCGCCCCGTACTCGACGCTCGGCGCGAGCTCGGTCTTCAGCTTTTCGAGCTGTGCATTGATGTCGCCCTGGTCGTCGTGGGCGGCGCAGATCTCGTAGTAGTCCCAGCGCTCGGGGATGTACTCCTCCACCAGCTCGGGGGTCTTGCGGAAGTAGGGCAGGTACTCGGAGGCGTGGTGGCTGGACTCGGTCTGGAAGTAGCCGAAGGCGTTCATGATCGCGGTGCGGACCTGCTCGTTGCCGCCCTCGTAGGTGCTCGCCTCCTCCGCGGCCTCGGAGTGGTCGCCGTCGTCGCCGGCGAGATCGTCGGCCCCGCGCCCGCGCCGGTGCTTGGCGGACATGACCTCGCGCAGCCGCGGGTAGAGGTCCTCCTGGCCGCGCATGAACTCGAGGATCCAGGCCTGGTGGTTGATGCCGGCGCACCGGTAGGAGACCTCGTGGTAGGGGATCTCGAGGGTGCGGGCGAGCATGCGGGTGGTGCCCTGCACGCTGTGGCACAGGCCCACGGTGCGCAGGCCCTTCGCGTTCAGGTACGCCGTCGCCATCGCCATCGGGTTCGCGTAGTTGATGAAGGTCGCGTCGGGGCACACCTCGAGGGCGTCGGCCGCGATCTCGTCGTACGCGGTCACCGAGCGCAGGAAGCGGAACACGCCGCCGGGGCCGACGGTGTCGCCGACGGTCTGGTCGATGCCGTACTTCCGCGGGATCTCGACGTCGTGGCGGTAGGACTCCACGCCGCCCACCTGGAAGGTGATGATCACGATGTCCGCTCCGTCGAGCGCGGCGCGGCGGTCGGTGGTCTCCTCGACCGTGGCGCCGAAGCCGTGGTGGGCGACGAGCTCGCGGGTCGCGGCGGCGACCGGACCGAGCTTGTCCGGGTTCACGTCCATCAGGGTCAGCGTCGCCTCGCGCAGCGCGGGAAAGGAGAGGATGTCGCCGATCAGCCGGAACGGGAACACGAATCCGCCCGCGCCGATGAGGGTGATCTTGGGGTTCGTCAGATGCGTCGTCGTCATGGCATCACGCTAGGGCCGCACCGCACCGGAGGTCTCCCGGATTCCTCCCCGGATCTTCCAGGATCCTGCGGCCCCCGGTACGGTGCGAGGATGACGAGCGCGACGGTGGTCCCGGGGTTCGGGCTCGATGCCCGGGTCGACGAGGAGCGGGCGGGGCTGTGGATCCGCCGCGGCTCCCCGCCGCGCATGCTCTCGATGCACCGGCACGACGACGTCGAGATCAACGTGGTCCTCGATGGGCAGCTGCAGTACCTCCTCGCGGGCCGGCCGCTCACGGTGCGCGCAGGGGAGATCGCCGTGTTCTGGGCGGCGCAGCCCCATGGCCTGGTCGACTCGCGGCCCGGCGACACGCTGTGGATGCACGTGCCCTTCGCGACGGTGCTCGCCTGGGGGTTGCCGGAGGCAGAGACCGCGCCGCTGCTGAGCGGGCGGCCGCTCGTGGCGCGCGCGCCGGAGCTCGCGGCGCGCACGGCATTGCTCGCGCAGCAGTGGGTGCACGAGGTGCCGGGGGCCGAGGGGCCGACGGTCGCCGAGCTCGCCCCGGCCCCGCTGGACCTCGCCGAGCTCGAGATCCACGCGGCCGTGCGACGAATCCTCCGCGCGGGCATTCGGCCAGGCACCCCGGCGGACCCGACCGTCGGCGGCGCCCCCGTCGACCCCGACGCCGGCTCTCCGATCAGCCCTCGCAGCGGCTCCCCCGTCGGTTCCGCGCCGACGGCCCGGCTGCGCCACGTCTCCGCGATGGCGCAGCACGTGCGGGAGCACCATCGCGAGCCCTTGACCGTCGCCGACATCGCCGCCGCCGCGCATCTCACGCCGTCGCACGCGATGACGGTGTTCCGCCGCACCGTCGGCGTGACGCTCGGCGAGTACCTGACGATGTGCCGGGTCGCGGAGGCGCAGCGCCTGCTGCTGACCACGTCGATGACCACGGCGGAGATCGCGGCCGCCGCCGGCTTCGGCTCCCTCTCCAGCTTCTACGAGCACGTCACCGCGGCCTGCGGGATGACGCCGCGGGAGTACCGGCGGCAGGGGCGGTGACTGCGGGCGGCCGGCTCCTCGACCGCGCGTGCTCGCACCGATCGTCGTCGACCCCGGCTATCGTCGCCGGGTACCCACCTCCCGCCGCTCCAGCACCCGTCGACGCCGCAGCCACTCGCGACGTCGCGGCTCGAGCTCCGCACACAGGGAGCTGCCCTTCGTCGGCCCCGGCGAGCGGCTGTTCGTGCTGGACGTGCCGTACGGGACGCAGGTCGAGGGGGCGTCGTGGCATCCGGCGGTGCGGATGCACCTGCACGTCGGCCGCACCCTGCCCGCGCACCTCGCGCCCTACTCCCCCGGGCCCCACACGCTGGGACGGTTCCTCGAGAACGAGCTCAATCCCGGCGCGCCCGCACCGGTCGCCGCCCCGGCGGAGGATCTCGAACCGCGCCAGCTCCAGTACGAGGCGGCCGACGCGATCGCCGCACGTGCCGCCGCGGGCGGGCGCCTGTTCCTGCTGGCCGACGAGCCCGGCGTCGGTAAGACCATCTCCGCGGTGCTGGGGGCGAGCGCCGTCGGCGACCTGCGCGGGGCCGAGCGGGTGCTGGTCGTCGCCGACCGGCCTGCCGCCATCACCATCGGCCACTGGTGCCGCACCATCACCGCCCTCGGCGACGGCGGCCTGGACTGGGTGGTGATCACCTGGGACCGGCTGGAGAAGGTCGCGGGCCACGACTGGGACGTGATCATCGCCGACGAGGCCCACGCCCTGCGGCGCACCTCTACGAAGCGGTGGAAGCTCTGGGCGAAGATCTCCGGGCACGGGAAGCGCCACGACGACGCGCCGTTCGTCATCGCGACCACCGCGACGCCCGGGCACACCCCGCTCGAGCTGCCCTATCTCGCGCCCGCCTACGCGCAGGTGCAGGACGAACCGATGACCACCTGGACCTCGGCGAAGGATCCCGCGGGAGACTTCGCGGCCGCCCTCGAACGGCACGGGATTGCGCTCGAGAAGGGCCGCTACGGGCCGTCCTGGACGAGCGATGCGACCCGTCGGGCGGAGGATCTCACGCGAGTGCGCGGCTGGCTCGCGGACTCGGAGCCGCCCGCGATGCTGCACCGCGCGGCGCCCTGGGGGCCGGTGCCGATCTCGGGCCTGCCGGTCGCGCTGACCCCGGCGGAGCGGGACGCCTACGAGGCGGACTGGGGCGAGTTCTGTCGCGAGATGGACCTCGCGAGGCGCGGCCGGAACACCGCGAAGGGCCGCGCGGCCCTGCTGCGCTTCCGGCAGAAGGCGGGGCTGCTGCGCGTCGACTCGACGGTGCAGTGGATCGCGCAGCAGGTCGAGGCGGATCGGCAGGTGGCCTGTTCCGTCGAGTTCGTCGGCACCGCCGCCAACCCGATCACCGACCGGCTGCGGGCTACCGGGATCGAGGTCGCCACGATCTACGGCCAGGACCGCTTCGACGTCGAGGCCGAGCGGCTCCGCTTCCAGACGGGGAAGGCGCCGGTATGCGTCTTCACCACCGTCGCCTCGATCAGCCTGCACGCCGGGGAGACCCTCGAGGGCGGCGGGCAGGCGAGCACCGCGCCGCGCGTCGGGATCTTCCACCAGGCGCGCTTCTCCGGCATCGCCGGCCGACAGGTCACCGGCCGCACCCACCGCGACCACCAGGTCTCCCCGTGGTACATCGCCTACGCCCAGGACACGGTCGAGGAGCAGGTCAGCAGGGTGATGGTGGAGCGGATCGCCGCGGCCTCCGACACCGTGGGCGGCGACACCGAGGGACTCACCGACGTCGCCCAGCTGCTCCGCGCGGACTGGCTGCCGACAGGGGCGATGACCGAGGGGTGAGGTGTGGGTGGGGTCGCCTCACTCCCCCGTCGCCGCGAGCTTCGCCACGGCCGACGCGATCCGCTTCGCGCGCAGCTCGTCGCTGGTGACCGACAGGATCGGGTGCAGCACGCTGAACCGCGCAGAACGCGTGAGCCCCTCGAAGGCCGCGGCGGCAGCGGGGTCGGCAGCGAGCGCCTCGAGCAGCGCGGGCGGAGGCTCGGCGGTCGCGGGTCCGGCGTAGGCGTTCTCCCAGCGGCCATCGGCCCGGGCGAGCTCGACCTCGGCGCGGCCGCGCTCGCGCATCCGTCCCTCGGCCTCGAGGCGGGCGATGATCTCCACGTTGCGCCGGGACCATATCGACCGCGGCCGGCGCGGAGTGAAGCGCTGCCGGAAGGCGTGCTCGTCATGGGTGCGGCGCTGCCCGTCGATCCAGCCGCAGCACAGTGCCTCCTCGAGCGCCTCCTGGTAGGTGAGGCTGGTCGGAGCGTCCTTCCCCTTCTTCGCCAGCAGCAGCCACACTCCGTCGGAGGTGTCCGCGTGGGAGCGCAGCCAGTCGTGCCAGGACGCCAGGTCGGGGATCACGAGTGGCGGCGGGAGCTCGGTGGGGGCCATGGGAGGAGTGTGGCAGAGAGCGTCCCGCCGACCCTCCTCCCCCGCGCCCGCCGCCCTACCGCCCGCCCCGCTCACCCCTCGAGCACGGCGGTGATGGTCTCGGCGTCGGCCTGGAGGTCCTCGGCGGTGACGAGGTCGGAGGCGTCGGCGGTGAGCAGGTCGACCAGCTCCTGGAGCCGGGCGGCCGCGTCGCCGGAGGTGTAGATGGCCTCGGTGAGGTCGGCGAGCGCAGTGTCGTAGAGCGCGGCGAAGGTCGAGTCGGCGAGGAAGCGCTCGGACAGGATGTTCCCGCCCATCCCGCCGCCCATGCCCCCGCCACCCGCCGCGCCGCCGCGGCCGCCGGCGCCTTCGGGCAGCTCACCCTCGGGCAGCTCACCCCCGGCCGGGGGCTCGAAGTCCTCGGGCAGTTCGCCGTCCTCGGGGAAGCCGCCGGGTCCACCGCCCATGCCGCCCCCGCCACCCATCCCGCCGAAGGCGAGGTTGTGGTCCCAGGCCACGACGTTCCAGGTCGCCGCGTCGGAGTCGTAATGGAGGTAGGAGTTGTTGCCGGGGCCGTCGATGTCGTCGGTGTTGGCGACCATCTCCTGGGCGGCCAGATAGGCGGCGAAGCCGTCCACGTCGAAGCGGTCCATGAGCGTGGAGGCGAACTCGTCGTCCTCGGACTCCTCGAGGAACTGCAGGAACTCGCCGAGCGCGGCGAAGCTCTGCTCCGTGGTGAGGTCGTCCCCCACCCATTCCGCGTCGAACACGTCGACGTAGTCCGCCTCCGTCTCGCCGCGGTAGGAGTAGTCGCCGCCGGCCTGCGCCTTGAGGGTCGCGCCGACCCCGCCGTACCGGTCCTCGTTCCACAGGTCGTCGTCGGGCAGGTCCAGCACGAGGCGCAGCCGCTCCTCGGAGTCGTTCACGCTGAAGCGGGTATAGCTGTACTGCTCGGCGGGGACGCCCGCGGCGGCGAGCACCTCGAGCGCCATCGCCTCGTTGAGGGAGGAGGGGGTGTTGTTGCCGCGCACGGCGAAGTAGGTGCGGCCGGCGTAGCTCTGGCCGTCCTCGTACTTGTCCAGTCGGATCACCCAGGGCAGACCCTCCGGCTCGTCGGCCGACAGGCTCCCGTCGCCCTCATCGTCCATGCCGCCCATCCTGCCGCCGCCGGTCGGCATCTCGCCGCCGCCGTCCGAGGCGGCAGGTGCGGCGTCGGCGTCAGCGCCGTCCGACGCTCCCCCGGCGGCGTCACCCCCGCCGTCGGACGCGGCCCCGCCGTCGGACGCTCCCCCGCCCGCGGCCGTGCCGCCGCTCGCGAGGCCGCGCAGGCTCGAGTTGCCCTTGAGCTTGAGGCCGGCGCGCTCGAAGACGTTGCCGTCGATCTCGACGTCGGCCTCGATCCACTCCTTCTCCTCGGACTCCTGGTAGGTCAGGATCATCGCGTCGTAGGCATCCTGGTCGACGGAGACCGACAGGGTGTGCACGCTCGCGGTGTCCCAGAAGTCGCCCTCGACCGCACCGCTGACGACGGTGCCGTCGAGCCCCGCCCCGTCCGCGGCCCCGGATTCCGTGCAGGCCGCGACGGTCAGCACCGCCCCGAGCCCGCCGAGGGCGAGCAGCTCGCGCCGGGAGGGCCGACGGAGCAGGTCGGGCAGCGGGGCACGGGAGGTCGGGGCGGACGGGGCGGGCTTCTGCGGTGCGGTCATCCCTCGACGGTAGGGACGGCGGGTATGCCTCCCCCTGGGCGGCGCTGTGCATCGGCTGTGCATGTCGGCGCATGCTGCGGCGGGCGGAGGTCCGACGGGATCAAGAGCAGCACGCAGCCGCCCCGGATCAGGAGCATCTCCCTCTCGCCGATCAGCACGCTCTCGCGGCCGAGCAGCGGGTGCGCGGGGGCGTACAGCGGCAGGGCGATCAGCGCGTCGATCACGGTCGCGCCCACGTAGTTGGCCGCACCGACTCCTCGACGCGGCGCGGGAGATCCAGCTCCGCGATCCCGAGGCCGAGCAGGAACAGGCCGGGCACGAGCATCATCCCGCCGGCGAGCGGCCGACGTCCGGCTCGACGCGCGGGTCGATGGGTCCTGGCCCGGCTCCACCTCGTCTCGGACCATCCGGACTTCACCGAGGCGCATCTCTGGTGCATAGTCCACGTCGACGAGGACGGGCTGATCACCGAGGTCGAGGAGACGATCGGGTCGATCCCGTGAGGCGGGAGGGCGCCGACGGGCGGGGCGGAGAGCCCGACGGCCCATCCCCGATACCATCGAGCCCTCCCCACCGCTTCCAGCGTCGGCAGCGTTCCCGTCCCGCCCGCGCTGGAGGTCCCCGTGCCGCAGTCCCCGTCCGCCTCGTCCCCGTCGGCGCCGCTCACCCCGGGGCGCCTGCGCCTGGTGATCGTGGCGATGGCGCTCGGCGCCTTCGCGATCGGCACCACCGAGTTCGCCTCGATGGGCCTGCTGCCGCAGATCGCCGACGACCTCGGGGCGAGCATCCCGCAGGCCGGCATGCTGATCACCCTCTATGCGCTGGGCGTGGTGGTCGGGGCGCCGCTCGTGACGATCGCGGCGGTGCGCCTGCCGCGAGCCCGTCTGCTGGTGCTGCTCATCGCCCTGATCGGGCTCGGAAACCTGCTCTCGGCGGTGGCGCCGAGCTTCGGGGTGCTCGCGATCGCCCGGGTCATCGCGGGCCTCCCCCACGGCGCCTACTTCGGCGTCGCCTCCCTGGTCGCCTCGCGGCTCTCCCCACCCGGGCGCCGCGCCCGCTCCGTGTCGCTCGTGATGCTGGGCCTGACCATCGCGACGATGCTGGGCGTCCCGGCATCGACCGCGCTCGGCCAGTCGGTCGGCTGGCGCTGGGCGTACGTGATCGTCGTGGTGATCGCGGCGGCGAGCACCATCGCGATCTGGCGCCTCGTGCCCGAGCCGGAGGGCAGCGGCACCACCGGATCGATCCGCGGCGAGCTGCGGGCCCTGCGCCGCGCCCAGGTGTGGTTCGGCCTCGGCATCGGCTCGATCGGCTTCGGCGGCATGTTCGCCGTGTACAGCTACATCGGCGAGATCATCCCCGGTGTGCTGGGCCTCGGCGAGCGCGGCGTGCCGTGGGCGCTGTTCGTGTTCGGCATCGGCATGACGATCGGCAACATCCTCGCCGGTCGCCTTGCCGATCTCAGCATCTACGGCACGATCTTCGCGGGCCTGATCGGCATGACCCTCAGCCTCGCGGTGTTCGCCCTCGTCGCCCAGAGCGCGGCGGCAGGCCTCGTGCTGCTGTTCGCGATCGCCGTGACCTCGCAGCTGATGGGCCCGTCGCTGCAGATGTTCCTGCTCGACGCCTCGCCCGACGCCCCCTCCCTCGCCGCGGCCCTGCACCATTCCGCGCTCAACCTCGGCAACTCCCTCGGGGCGGCGCTCGGCGCGGCCGTGCTCGCCGCCGGCTGGGGACTGCTCGCTCCGTCCTGGGTCGGCGTGGGGCTCGCCCTGCTCGGCCTGGTCGTGGCCGGCTGGTCGTTCGCGCTGCACCGTCGGCAGACGGCGGCTGGTGACGGCGCGGAGGCCCGGGCGGGGGCCGAGACGGTGCCGGTCGGCGGCTGAGCCGGTGCCGGTCGGCGGCTGAGCGGGCGGGGTCGAGACGCCGGCTGCTGGAACTCCGCGCCAGGCGTGACCTCAGCGCTCCTCAGGCCCCCAGGTCGCACAGGGCGCGGAGTTTCAGCAGGGCCGGGTGGGGAGTGCAGGTCTGGGGGGACGCCCCGGCGCTGCTCAGCTCGCCGGAAGATCCTCCGCGACGAAGAGCTGCTCGACGGTGCCGTCGGCGTGAACGGTCTCCTCGTAGCCGGCGGGGATCACCCGGCGCCAGAACGCGGTCGCCGAGGAGTTCGTCGCGAGCTGGCTGATCGACCATCGCCCCGGGTGGAGGGCGATGATATCGCGGGCGGCGCGGGCACCGACCCCGGTGCGGCGGTACTTCCGAAGCACGAAGAACTCCGCCATCTGCACCGGGTCCTCGGCGCGCACCAGCGCGAAGCCAGCCGGACGGCCGTCGACGCGGATCACGTAGGCGTGACGCTCGGGCTCCTCCCGATACGCATGGAGCCAGGCGTAGGAGTAGCGGCCCCGCTCGTCGACGTCGTAGCCCGCATGCTCCGAGAAGTCGTGGAGGTAGAGCTGCAGGAGCTGCTCGAGCAGCGCGAACTCCGCCTCGGTCGCTCGGGTGACGGTCGGTCCCTGCCCTGCTGTCGGTGCTGCCATGTCGGCACTGTACGAGGGCGGGTGGGGACGGGCACCTGACTTTCCCGGGGGTGGGAGGGTGGGAGGGGCGAGGTGCGGCGGCAGGGCGGAAGGGTCGGCAGCGGTCTGGTGCGGCGGGCTCGCTGCGGAAAAACTGCGCCTGGCGTGACCTCACGGCTCCACAGCCCGTCAGATCATGCTGGGCGCGGAGTCTCAGCAGAGCTGGCCGGGGCAAGCTGGCGGGGGCTGGTGGCTGGCCGTGGCGGGGCGGGTGGTAGTAGACCGGAGCGGGTGGGCTGGAGCAGGGGGCGGACGGGGCGGGGGCCAGGCCGGGCGAAGCCGCCCAGCCCGTCCAGCCCTCCGCTACCCTCGACGCCATGCATGGGGAGAAGAGCATCCGAGGGGTCCGCGCTCGACGGGGAGCGGCAGCGCTGCTGCTCATCGGGATGCTCCTGCTCAGCGGATGCACCGAGAAGGTGCAGCAGCGCTGCAGCGGGAGCGACAACACGGTGACCTGCACCGCCACCTACGAGAAGTCCGAGGGGCAGTGGAGCACCGAGCTCGAGGGTAAGAGGCGGCACGGCGAGGTGACCATCTCCGGCACCTTCACCGTGACCTCCGGGAGCGGCACCCTGGAGATCGAGCACGCCGACGGCGTCGAGGAGTTCCCGCTCAGCGCCGACGAGCCGGTGGAGATCTCCGATCTGACCCTGCCGCTGATCGAGCCGCGCGACGCCGACGACGACACCCGCGTGGTGCTCTACACCCGGACCGACGGGACCTTCGAGGGGTTCTCTGCCGAGTACACCTTCGAGACCCGCTGAGCCGGGCCCACCCGCCGCCCCGTCATCCCCGCCCGGTGACGATCCCCCGGATCACGTCGGCCGGGAGCTTCGGCACTCGGTCGGCGGTGGCGAGGCCGTTGGCCTCCTGCAAGGTGTCGGTGAGCTGGGTGTAGCAGAACCCGGCGAGCACCTCGCTCGCATGCAGGGCGGCGAACAGCCCGCCGACCTTCTCCGCGAACGCCTCCGGATCCGAGACGGTGGCGTACCCCCAGGTGCCGTCGGCCGCGTAGGCGATCCCGCCGAACTCGGTGACCATGATCGGCGCGCCCTCGTGGATGTCGACCGCGCCGTCGTCGATCGGCCGTCGGCGCTGCGGGCCGCGCCCCGCGATGAGCGCCGCCACGGACGCCTCGTCGGCCCAGGTGCGGGCGAGCGCCTCGTCGTCGGTGGTATAGTCGTGCAAGGCGATCACGTCGCCGCCGGTCAGCTCGTAACCGTCGTTGGAGACGACCGGCCGGCTCGGGTCCAGCGCCTTGGTGAGCGCGGTGAGGGCGATGGTGAGCTGCCGCTGCGGGAGGGAGTCGGCGAGGTCGCGCACGCCCCAGGACTCGTTGACCGGCACCCAGGTGACGACGCTCGGATGCGGCCGGCACTGCTCGACGATCTCGGTCCACTCGTGCGTGATCGCGGCGGCCGCGGCGGGGCTGTAGGCGTAGGCGTTCGCGGTCTCGCCCCAGATCAGCACGCCGAGGCGGTCGGCCCAGTGCAGGAAGCGAGGGTCCTCGACCTTCTGGTGGATGCGGGCGGCGTTGAAACCGAGCTCCTTGATCAGCTCGACCTCGGCCCGCAGCGCCTCGGGCGTCGGGGCGGTCAGGTGCGAGGAGGGCCAGTACCCCTGCTCGAGCACGGAGCGCACGTAGTACGGCTCGCCGTTAAGCAGGAAGTGGCCACGGTCAATGCCGGTGGTGCGCAGTCCCAGGTAGCTCGCCGCCCGGTCACCGACCTCGCCGTCCTCGAGCACCTCGAGATCCACGTCGACGAGCACCGGATGCTCGGGGCTCCACAGCAGCCGGTCGCGGTCCTGCGTGTTCCGCACCGCGGGCACGTCCACGCTCACCTCGACCCGGGGCTCGAGGGCGCAGGTTTGCACGCTGCCCAGCAGAACGTCGCCGGCGCGGAGGGTCACCCGCAGCTCGGTTCCGGCTCGCGGCCGTCGGGCGAGGCGCACGCTCAGCTCCACGCGCGCCCGCGCCATGTCGAAGTCGCTGTGCACGGCGGTGACGTGCTGCTCGGGCACCTGCTCGAGCCACACGGTGCGCCAGATGCCGCTCGAGCGGTGATACCAGATGGCGTGCGGCTCCTCGCGCCAGTCCTGCTTGCCGCGGGGCTGCTCCGGATCATGCGGGTCATCGAGGGCCCGGACCACGACCACGTGCTCCTGCGCCTCGCCGAGCGCATGGGTGATGTCGAGCGTGAACGCGGTCTGACCGCCCACGTGCCGCCCCACGTGGAGACCGTTCACCCAGACGTCGGCCGTGTGGTCGACCGCCCCGAGGTGCAGCAGCGTCCGCTCCCCTGCCCGCGCGGCGGCGCGCAGCGTGCGCCGGTACCAGAGCACGGGATGGAAGCCCGTCTCGTGGATTCCGGAGGCCTCGCTCTCGGGCACAAAGGGCACGAGGATCTCGCGGTCGAAGCGCCCCTCCTGCCCTGGCGCGAACCAGTGCTCGTCGAGCCCGCGGTCCGCGTCGTCCTGGGCGAAGCCCCAGGTCCCGTCGAGATCGGTCCAGTCCGCGCGCCGCAGCGTGGGGCGGGGGTGGAGGGCGGCGTCGGGCTCGGAGGGCTCGGGCTGGGCGGTCTGGGTCATCGGTCGGTGCTCCTTCGCACGGAGTGAGGGGGTGTGGTCCCGGGGTCGATCATCCCTTGATCCCGGTGAGCGTGACGCCGTCGACGACAGGCGGCATGTCAGGCCTCATCGGGGCTCACGGTGCGGTCCCCCTCGGGGATCCACACGCGCATCGGGCCGATCTCGCGGTTGGCCCACAGGAAGTACGGGATGGCGAGGGCGCGGCGGCGGGCGTTCTCGGGCCGCACCACGACCTCCATCTCGGCGACGGGGATCTCTCCCAGCCCCGCGACCTCCGCGAGGCGGTCGGTGATCGCGGCACCGGTCAGCGCCAGGTCGTCGACCCGCACGGCCGGGTCCTGATCGACGTGCTCGAGGGCCAGCACGAGCGGTCCGCGCTCGAGGGCGACGCTGCCGCGCGCGGAGTCGTTGCGGTGGTGGGGACGGACGCGCCGCACCTCCGTCGGCAGCTCGAGCACCACCCGATCCCCCGCGGCCCACTCGCGGCGGACCCGCGCGTACCCGCCCGCGGCCGGGGCCGACGTGCCCCCGTCGGCCGCCGTGAGCCGGGCCCCGTCGGCCCAGCCGGGGATCCGCAGCGCCATCTCGCGCTCCCCGGGCTCGGCCGCGAGCACCTCGAGCTCGATCCGGCCCTGGAACGGGTAGCCGGTGCGCATCCGCAGGTGGAGGCCGCCGCCGTGGATCTCGGCGTCGGCGAACTGGTGGATCTGCAGGCGGGTGCCGCCGTCCTCGCCCCCGCCCTCCGTCGCGAGCAGGTGGTGGAGCGTGGCGAGGGTGCGCATGAGGTTCGTCGGGCAGCAGGAGCAGCCGAACCAGGGCTGGCGGCCTGCGGCGCCCATGCGGTCGTCGTGGGCGACGGCGCCCTCGCGGACCTGCAGCGTGTTGACGTAGAAGTACTTCTGGCCGTCCTGGGAGCGGCCGGAGAGCACGGCGTTGTAGAGCTGGCGCTCGATGAGGTCCGCGTACCTCGCCTCACCGGTCGCGAGGAGCAGGCGCCAGGACCACTGGATCGAGGCGATCGCCGCGCAGGTCTCGCCGTAGCCTCGGTCGCTCGGCAGCTCGTAGGGCTCCCCGAAGGCCTCGCCCTCCCAGCGTGATCCGAGGCTGCCGTTGACGTACATCTTCGCGTCGACCATGTTCGCCCACTGCCGCTCGAGCACGGCGAGCAGCTCCGCGTCGCCGGTCTCGACGGCGAGGTCGGTCGCCCCGGCGGCGAGGTAGACGGCGCGCACCGCATGCCCCTCGACGTGCTCCGCCTCCCGCACCGGCACCCGGTCGCTGAAGTACACCGGGGTCCAGCCCTGCCAGGTCGGATCGGTGATCGTGCGGTGCCCGCGCACCTCGACGAAGTAGCGGGCGAGCTCGAGGTAGCGCTCCTCCCCGGTGCTGCGGAACAGTTCCACGAGCGCCATCTCCACGAGGGGGTGCCCGCAGGTCTCCTCCCGCTTCCCCCAGCCGAAGGTGTCGTCGAGATGGTCCGCGGCGCGGCGGGCGACCTGCAGCAGCACCGTGGAGCCGGTGGTGCGGTGCTGGGCGACGGCGGCCTGGATCATCGTCGCCATGTTGAAGATCTCGTGGTCGTAGGAGATCCACTCCCACCGCTCCCGCACCCCGGCGGACTGGTTGTAGGTGGAGAGATAGCCGTCGTCGGCCTGCGCCCGGGCGGCGAGCGCGCTGTACCGCTCGAGCCAGGTGCCGAGCTCGCCCGTCGGATCCTGCTCCGCCTCCCAGCCCACGGCCTCGAGCCACTTGAACACCTCGCCGTCCTCGAAGACGGGGCCGTGGTGCGGGCCCACCTCCCGGGCGGCGGCGCGCTCGAGGTTCTCGAAGGCCTGCTCCCGCACCAGGTGCTCGTGCCCCTGCGGGACGGTGGTCTCCTCGTTCTCCCGCTGGAGCCGCCCGAGGAAGCCGCCGACGATCCGCGCTCCGGCGAGCGGGAGCGGGCGGAGCATCGTCGCGGCGAGCGGGGCGACGGGTCCGGCGCCGACGGTGCGGCGCAGGTCGGGGAGGGTGGTCTGGTCCGTCTGGTCCGTCACAGGGGGCCTCTTCGCGTCCTCGGGAATGGGGGAGCCGACGGGATGGTCGGTGGTCGTCCGGGACCAGCCTCACACCCGGGACAGCCAGAGGCAACATGTTTCCTAAACTGGTCTCGTGTTTCCTTCCGGCGACCTCGCACCCCTGCGCTCTCTGGCCCGATGCGGTACCTTGCGAGGGAAACAGGAGAGGATGCCGCCATGAGCCCGACGCGCAGCACGACGGTGCGGGATGTCGCCCGCGCCGCCGGGGTCTCCCCCGGCACGGTCTCCAAGGCGCTCAACGGGACCGGCTCGGTGAGCCCCGAGACCCGCTCGCGGATCCTCGCCACCGCCGAGGCCCTCGACTACCGGCCCAACGACCTCGCCCGCAGCGTGTTCGAGCGGCGCAGCTTCACCGTCGGCATGATCACCACCGACAGCTTCGGCCGCTTCAGCGTGCCCGTGATGCTCGGCGCGGAGGACGCCCTCGGCGCCGGCCGCATCTCCGTGTTCCTGTGCGACAGCCGCGACGATCCCATCCGCGAGCGGCACTACATCGACGTGCTGCAGCGCCGCCGCGTCGACGGCTTCATCGTCACCGGCCGCTCCTCGAACCCGCGTCCTCCGCTCGAGGTCCATGCGGGCACGCCGGTCGTCTACGCGCACGCGCCGTCGAGCGTCCCGGGGGCGACGAACGTGCTGATCGACGACCGCCGCGCCGGGGAGCTCGGCGCCGAGCACCTCCTCTCCCTCGGCCGCACCCGGCTCGCCCTGCTCATGGGGCCTGATTGCTTCGTGGCCTCCTCCCACCGCGCCGAGGGATTCCTCGCGGCGCTGACCTCCGCGGGGCTCGAGCCGGTGTGCCCGCCGCTGCTCGGCGAGTGGAGCGAGCAGTGGGGACGCCACGCCACGGCCCGGCTGCTGCGCGAGCACCCGGAGGTCGACGGGATCCTCTGCGGCAGCGACCTGATCGCCCGCGGCGCCCTCGACATGCTGCGCGAGCACGGCCGCGCGGTGCCCGGCGACGTCTCCGTGGTGGGCACCGACGACTGGGAGGTCATCGCCGCGGGCGCCCGCCCCGCCCTCACCAGCGTGGACACGAATCTGCGGGACCTGGGGCGGGTCGCTGCCGAGCGCCTGCTCGAGGCGATCGACGGCCGCCCGCGCCGCGGTACCGAGTGGATCGCCCCGCGCCTCACCCTCCGCGACTCCACGGCGCCGCTCGAGGCGGGCACCTCGCGGTAGCCCCCGGGCAGCGCCAGACCCCTCAACGGCACGAGAACCCCCGCAGACTTGGGGGAATCCAGGCGTTATTCCCCCAAGTCTGCGGGGGTTCCGGGGGTTCCGGGGGTCGCGCGGGACGGCGCGGGCTCGGGCGGGACGCGGGGCTCGGGCGCCGGCACCCGGCGCCTCAGCGGCGGCGGACGAGCACCACGGGGTCGCTGCCGACGGCGTCGAGGAAGGGTCCCTCGACTTCGTAGTCATCGCCGTTGGCGACGATCACGGGGCTGATCAGCGAGGGGACGCGGGGGCGCAGCAGGGCGAGGTCGACCTCGAGCACGGGCTGCCCGGTGATCACCCGCTCCCCCTCCGCGAGGCGGCAGCGGATGCCCTCCCCGCACAGCGACACGGAGCCGAGGCCGGCGTGGAGCATGATCACGGCGCCATTGGCGGTGCGGATCCCGACGGCGTGGGCGGCCTTCGCGATGAGCACGATCGTCCCGTCGACGGGCGAGCAGAAGCGCCCGTTCTCCGGGTCGACGGCGAAGCCGGGGCCCATCATGCCGCGGGAGATCACCGGATCCGGCACCTCGTCCAGCGGCAGCAGCCGTCCGGCGACGGGGCTGGCGACCGCGACGGCATCGTCGATCAGCAGCTTCTTCTTCCCGAACCCGAGCACGGCTCCTCCTCTCCGTCACGACCGATCTGCGGGACAAACGCCCCACAGTATGCGCCCGTTCCGGAGCGGCCGTGAAGATGGGAGCCGCAGAGGACGTGTGAGCCTCGCCCCGTCGGCTCAGACGCCGACGGCCGCCCGGCGCGCCACCGCGGCATCGGCGCCGTCGCCCACGAGGGAGGCGTTCAGATGCGCTCCGGCGAGCGCACCGGCCGCCGCCGAGGCTCCGACCTGCGCCATCGGATCGGCGAGATTGCCCGCGGCCCAGATGCCGGGCACGCCCGTCGCCCCGCCCATCGCGGTGACCACCTTCTCGCCGAACCCGCCCGGGAGCTCCTCGAGAGGGAGTCCGAGGTCACCCAGTCCGTCGAGCCGGGGATGGACCCGGGAGGCGACGGCGAGCACATCACGCTGCACGAGGGTGCCGTCAGCGAGGCGGACCCCCGCGAGGGATCCGTCGGCCGCGGCCTCCACCTGCGAGGCCGCCCCGTCGATCACCGTGATGCCGAGGGCGGCGAAGCGCTCGAGGGTCTCCTCCTCGAAGCGGGTGCCGCGGGAGAAGACGGTCACGTCGTCGCTCAGCTGCCGGAACAGCAGCGCCTGGTGCGCGGAGGCGGGGCCGACGGCGAGCACGCCGATCGCCTGGTCGCGCACCTCCCAGCCATGGCAGTAGGGGCAGTGGACGAGGCCGCGGCCCCAGTGCTCGGCGAGGCCGGGGATCGCGGGCAGCTCGTCGCGCACGCCCGTGGCGAGCAGCAGCCGACGGGCGGTGACGACGCGGCCGTCCGCGAGGTCGACGGTGAAGCGGAGGTCCCCGTCGGCGGCGGGCCGGTCGGCGCGGGCACCGACGACCCGGGCGCCGACGACGAGCCCGCCGTACGAGCGGACCTCGGCCCGGCCGCGGGCGAGCAGCTCTCCGGGCGCCATGCCCTCGCGGCCGAGCAGACCGTGGATCCCGGCTGCGGGCGCGTTGCGGGGATCGCCCGTGTCGAGCACGAGCACCGAGCGGCGGGAGCGGACCAGCATCAGGGCGGCGTTGAGCCCCGCGGCGCCGCCGCCGAGGACGGCGACGTCCACGAGCTCGTCGGGCAGGGTGTCGGCAGTGTCGGGGGTGGCGGGGTGGATCGACGACATGGGAGCTCCTTGGGGGATCAGCGGGCGGGTGCTGGTCGATCCTGGACCGGAATTGCCCCACGGGACTACTCTCTTGCTCATGACGCAAACACCCGGAGGTCTCGACGACCTGGTGCGCAAGCGGCTGAGAGCTGTGCGACTCGCCCGCGGCCTCTCCCTCGCCGAGCTCGCGGAGGCCTCGCACCTCTCCGTCTCCACCCTGTCCCGGATCGAGACCGGCTCGCGTCGCCTGGCGCTCGACCAGCTGGCGACCCTCGCCCGCGCACTGGACACGAGCCTCGACCAGCTCGTCGCCACCGAGGCCGACGACGTAGTGATCGCCCCGGTCAGGGATCTTGCCGGCGACGGCGGTCTGCGCTGGACGCTCCGCGACAGCCCAGACACGACGATCCTCCGCCGCCGCTTCACGGGGCCGCCCCCGTCGGACCCCTCGAGGCTCCGCGCCCACCCGGGCCGGGAGTGGCTGCTGGTGCTCTCGGGCACCGCGACCCTCCTGCTCGGCACCCGCAGCTATCGGATCGAGCGCGATCATGCCGCGGAGTTCCCGACGATGCTCCCCCATGCGCTCGGGGCCGACGGCCGCCCCTGCGAGGTGGTGATGGTCTTCGACCGGGAGGCCCGACGCGGACACCGCGATCCCGCACCCGGGCTCCGGGAGTAGTCTGCCGGGGGCTCCACAGCCGGGAGACCCATCCCCATGGAAGGACGAGTCATGGCCGCTCCCCGAGTCAGCGTGCAGGAGGCGTGGGATGCCCTCGCCGAGGGCAACGACCGCTTCATGCAGGGCGACCTGCACCACCCCCAGCAGAGCGCGGCCCGCCGCAGCGAGCTGAGCACCTTCCAGGCGCCGAACGCGGCCTTCCTCGGCTGCTCCGACTCCCGCGTCGCCGCGGAGATCCTCTTCGACTGCGGCCTCGGGGATCTCTTCGTGGTCCGCAACATCGGGCAGATCGCCAACGAGAACACCACCGCGACCATGGAGTTCGCGGTCGCCGAGCTGGGCGTCGCGGTGATCGTGGTGCTCGCCCACGGCTCCTGCGGGGCAGTGCGCGCCGCGATCGACCAGACCACGGCCTCGCCCAGCGAGGTCACCCCCGCGATCCGCCGCGAGCTCGAGCGGATCCAGCCGGCGGTGCAGCGGGAGTGGCTCGCCACCCACCAGGACACCCCCTACGTCGACCCCGAGCTGATCGACGCCGATGCGGTCGGCCGCCGGCACCTCGACGAGACGATCCACGCGCTGATGCGCTCCTCGCGGGTCATCTCCGACGCCGTCGCCCAGGGCCGACTGGGGATCGTGGGCTGCCAGTACCAGCTCGAGGACGGGCACGTGCTCCCCATCACCGCCGTGGGCCAGCTGACCCTGGAGCGCTGAGACCCGGGCCGCGAAATTCCCGCGGCGAAGACCCCCGAGACCATTCCGTGACCCGGAAAGGATACTCGGGGGTCTTCTGCATCCCGACCTGGGCGGGACGACTTTTCGCACCGCTGACGCGAGAACTCTGAAACGCTCGAAAGGTGGCACGCGCCACTGCCGCCGTCGTAGCAACCGATGGCAACCGGTGTTTCTTGCACTCCTGACCGCCGCATTCTGTGGCAACCGGCACGACCATCGACCGGATCGGGCGCCCGTCACCGACGACCACGCCCTGCAGGATCGCCGCTCGGATCCCCTCCGAAAGGGCTCAGCGGAATCCGCACTTTACTTTTCTGGCCTTCAGAACAATGCAGTTCCTGCTGCCTCCGGGCAGTGTGCGAAAGGAAGACGATGGGCAATTCACCTCTCGGCGAGGACGCAGGCCGCCCGGCACTGGTCCCCGACGCGGTCTCGACCGACACCGGCACGATCATCGCCCGCACCCCGAACCACGATCCGGGCGTCGCGATCATCGACAGCGACGAGCGCCGCCCCGACGCGACCGGCACCGCCTCCACCACGGGCAACGGCAAGGCCATGGTCGCGATGGGCTTCTCCCAGGCGGTCGACAACTCCGAGGGCGGGTTGATCAACACCTTCTTCCCGCTGATCGGCGCGGCTTTCGGCGTCGCGGAGGGGATGCTGGGCCTGCTGAGCGCGATCAGCAAGTTCGCCCGCATGATCTTCGGCCCGTTCTGGGCGATGATGGCGGACCGTTTCGGCCGCAAGAAGGTCCTGATCCTGGTCACGGGCGTGTGGGGCATCTGGACCGTCGCCACGGGCTTCGCCCCGAACTTCACCTGGCTGATCGTCCTGTACGCGATCAGCGTCATCGGCACGGTCGCCTCCGAGCCGATCATCAACGGCCTGCTCCCGGACCTGTTCAAGCAGTCCCAGCGCGGCAAGGCCTACGGCACGATCCGCGGCATCGGCGCCGCGGTCGGCATCCTCATGGGCCCGGCCATCGGCCTCTTCGCCCGCGGCGACGACCCCAGCCCCGACGCCTGGCGCTACGCCATGTGGACCATGGGTGCGATCTCGATCCTCTCCGGCGTTCTCATCGCGCTGTGGGTCAAGGACCCGCGCGAGAACACCGCCCGCGAGGACATGATGGCCGAGGCCGGCCGCTTCAAGGTCTCCGACGCCGCCAAGCTCTTCAAGATCCCCACCTTCTCCCTCATGGCCGGCATGGTCGTGCTGGTGACCAGCCTCGTGCTGCTCGCCTTCTACCCGAACTTCCTCGCCGTCGAGCGCGGGCTGACCATCTTCCAGGTCACCGTCGCGATGTCCTGCTTCTCCGTGGGTGCGGTGTTCTCCGCCTTCCTGGGCGGTCGTCTCGCGGACCTCTTCGTGCGGAAGTTCGGCGAGAAGGGCCGGGTCATCCTCATGCAGATCTACCTGGTCGCCTTCGCGCTGACCGTTGCCCTCGCGACCCAGCTGCCCTACGAGGGCTTCATCCCCGCGGCGGCGCTGACGCTGCTGCTGGGCCTGGTGTTCTCCGTCGGCTTCTCCGGCTGCGTGCTGCCGATGGTCTCGAACGTGGTGCCCTCGCAGCTGAGCGCCACCTCCTTCGCGGTGCTCTTCTCCTTCATCCAGGGCGGCCTGACCGCGTTAATGACGCTGGGGCTCGGCTTCGTGGCCCAGGCCTTCTCGAGCCAGATGATGTTCCTGTGGTTCGTAGTGGTCCCCTACCTGCTGAACGCCCTGTACTGGACGCTCTTCTACCGGGTGTACCCCCGCGACGTGGAGCTGCAGAAGGAGCGCACGGAGCTCGTGGCCGCCGGCCGCTTCTGATCTCCCCCACTCCCCGAGCAGCTTCTCCGCGAGCCGCTCCTCCCGAGGCCCCGTGCCCGCCGTCCCCGGCAGGTGCGGGCCTCGGCCGTGGGGCGGCACGGTGCCCGCGCACGACGCCGTGCTGACCCTCGTGCCTGCCTGCCGCGGCGAGGAGCGGGCGCTGCGGGCGGTCCGAGCGCTCGCACGGCGACTGCAGGGGGCGGGGGCGCTCGTCGCACTCTGGCTCCCCGGGCGGCGCAGGCTGGCGCGCGGCGGCGAGATCCTCGAGACGCTCGAGGAGCTGCTCGCGGGCGCTCGCACGGTCGCGCCGGTCGCACCAGGCGCGCCGGGTCCTGCCGAGAGGGAACGGGTCGAGCGTCGGCCGCGCCGCCCCACCGAGGATCCCACCCGGCGCGGCTATCGCGCCGGCACGGTCGTGACCGCCGACGAGGACCCGCACCGCACTAGCGGCGGCCACGGCCGTCGGCCCGGTCGCCGATGATCCGGCGTCCGGAGGGAGCGGCGGCGCCGGGTAGCGTGCCCCTCATGGACCCGGAACCCGCCGCCCACGTCCGCGCCGATGCCACCACCCCCGCGGACGAGCAGCTGGTCCGCGCGCTGCGCGACGAGCTGGCCGGGGCCGGGGACCTCGAGGCCCTCGCGTCGCGAATGTCCCTGCTGGCCGACGCCCGCCGGCTGCGGATCCTCTTCTGCCTGCACGCCCACCCGGGGGTGCGCTCCTCGGACATCGCGCGGGTGATCGACGCCGGGGACTCCGCCACCTCGCACGCCCTCGCCCTGCTGCGGGAGGCGGGCTGGGTGCGCGCCGAGCGCTCCGGCCGCGAGGTCCGCTACGCCCTGGCCGACGAGCTCGCGCACACGCTGCTGCACGCGCTCGGCTCCCAGCACCTCCCGGGAGTCCACCACCACGACGAGACGCCGCACCGGCACGACTGAGGCCGGCCGACAACAGGAGGCCACCGGGCCCCGCCCCGCATCGATACTTGTAGAGTCCTTCAATCATTATCGGAAGGACCCCCGTGTCTGCCACCCTGCGCAGCCCCTCCGTCGGCCGCTCCTCCGCGCCCGACCCGCTCGGCCTGCGCCGCCGGGATCGGCGGTCCCGCCGGATCCTCGTCCTCCTCGCCCTCGCGACGACAGCGAGCGGGCTGCTGTGCGTCGGGATCGGCCCGGTACCGATCCCCGCCGGCACCACGATCGCGGTGCTCGCGCACCATCTCGGGCTCACCGCCGCGCCGGGCGCGGAGGCCTCGGTCGACGCGATCGTCTGGACGGTGCGGGTGCCGCGCGTGCTGCTCGGCGCCGCGGTCGGGGCCTGCCTCGCGATCAGCGGCGCGGCCCTGCAGGCGATCGTGCGGAACATGCTCGCCGATCCGTACGTCCTCGGGATCTCCGGCGGGGCGTCGACGGGGGCCGCCGGGGCGATCCTCTTCGGCGTCGGGGCGGCGCTCGGCGACTACGCCCAGTCGGTGCTGGCCTTCGCGGGGGCGCTCGGCGCCGCGCTGCTGGTGCTGCTGATCGCCCGCGCCGGAGGGCGGGTGACCTCGCTGCGGCTGCTGCTCTCCGGGATCGCGGTGGGCTACGCGCTCTCGGCGCTGACCAGCCTGTTGATCTTCTCCTCGGACTCGGCGGAGGGATCGCGGTCGGTGATGTTCTGGATGCTCGGCTCCGTCTCCCTCGCGCGGTGGAACGCCTTCCTCGCCATCGCGCTGATCGCGGCGGTGCTGGCGACCGCGGCGCTGTGGCTGCGCGCGCCCGTGCTCGATGCGCTCAGCGCCGGGGACGAGGTCGCCCACGGCCTCGGGATCGCCCCGGACCGGGCCCGCATCGGCCTGCTCGCCGTGGTCTCCCTCGCGACGGCGGCGGCGGTCGCCGGGGCCGGATCGATCGGCTTCGTGGGCCTCGTGGTCCCGCATCTCGCGCGGCGCCTCGTAGGCGCACGACACCGGGTGCTGATCCCCGCGTGCGCCCTGCTCGGCGCCCTGTTCCTGCTGTGGGCCGACGCGGTCGCGCGCACGGTCCTGCAGCCGCGCGAGCTGCCGATCGGCGTGCTCACCGCCGCGATCGGCGCCCCCTTCCTGCTCCTGCTGGTGCGCCGCCTCGGCGCCCGCCTCGCCTGACCCCGCCCCCGGAGGACCCATGGATCGCCGCACCGCCCTGACCGGCTCGCTCGCCGGACTGCTCGCCCTGACCGCCGCCGCCTGCGGTTCCGCCTCCTCCGCCGGCTCGTCTGCCGGCAGCGGAGGGTCCGACGCGGGTAGGGCGGGCGGCACCGGGCCGACGGGCTATCCGCTCGAAATCGCGAACTGCGAGGCGACGCTGACCGTCGACCGGGCGCCCGAGCGGGTGATGCTGCTGGAGTCCTCGCCCGTGACGATCCTCGACGGGATCGGGGTGCTGGACCGCGTGATCGCCCGGGCGGGCGCCTTCCCGCTCGGCTACTACGACGCCGATCTCTCCGCGCGGATCACGGCGATCCCGGCGCTCAGCGAGGACGTCGACGCCTCGGGCCACCTGCTGATCTCGCAGGAGATGGTCCTGGCCCAGTCCCCGGATCTCGTGTGCGGACTGCCCGACGGCGTCACCCGCGAGGGGCTGCGCGCCGCGGGCTGCGAGGCGCTCGTCCAGGAGGTGTTCTGCGCGGCGCCCGGGGAGAGGGCGAGCTTCGCGGATCTCTCCGCGACGATCGACCTCTACGGCCGGATCTTCGACCGCGCCGAGGCGGCGGCGGAGCTCGCCGGCTCCCTGGAGACGCGGATCGAGGCGGCCCGGACCGCCGCGGAGACGCTGACCACGGCGAGCGCGGCGGTGCTCTACCCCTCGATCGGCGGCGGTCCGCTGTACACCTACGGCGCGGGATCGATGGCGACCGCGCAGCTCGACGTGCTCGGGATCGAGAACCCCTTCGCGACCACCCCCGAGCGGGTCGTCGAGGTCAGCGCCGAGCCGCTGCTGGCCGCGGATCCCGACGTGCTGATCGTGCTGTACCAGGGCGAGGGCGACGGATCCGAGGTGCTGGAAGAGATGGTCTCGGCGGATCAGCTCTCGGGCCTGCGCGCGGTGCAGGAGGGGCGGGTGCTGCCGCTGCTGTTCAACTTCGCCGAGCCGGCATCGCCGCTGGTCGTCGACGGGCTCGAGCGGATGCTCGCCTGGCTGCCGGAGATCGAGGGGTGAGCGGCGGGGCGTTGCTCGAGGCGCGCGGCCTGCGGCACTCCTTCGGGGCGCGGAGGGTCCTCGCGGGCGTCGACCTGGTGCTCGGTCCGGGCGAGATGCTGGGGCTCGTGGGGCCGAACGGCTCGGGGAAGACGACGCTGCTCCGCCTGCTGCACCGCTCGCTCGTGCCCGAGGCCGGGCAGGTGCTCCTCGAGGGGGTGGACCTCGCCGCACTCCCGGGACGCGAGCGGGCACGGCGCCTCGCGGTGCTGGCGCAGGAGTCCGCCGGGGAGGTGCCGCTGCGCGTCGCCGACATGGTGCTGCTGGGCCGGCTGCCGCATGCGGGGGCCTTCGGGGCGGGCTCGGCGGAAGATCATGCCCGGGCGGCGGAAGCGCTCGAACTGGTCGGGGCGCTGCACCTGACCGGGCAGGAGTTCTCCCGGCTCTCCGGCGGCGAACGGCAGCGGGTGCTCATCGCGCGGGCACTGGTGCAGCGGCCGCGGGTGCTGCTGCTCGACGAACCGACGAACCATCTCGACATCGGCGCCCAGCACCAGGTGCTGCGGATCGTGCGCGACCAGCGGCTCGCGACCGTCGTCGTGCTCCACGACCTGAACCTCGCCGCCCGCTACTGCGACCGGGTGATGGTGCTGCGCGAGGGCGTCGTCGCGGCCGACGGTCCGCCTGCCGAGGTGCTCGGCGCGGGGCTCGTGGAGGATCTCTACGACGTCTCCGCCGAGCCGGTCCGCGCCGCCGACGGGACGGCCCAGCTGCTGTTCCGGGGGGCCGGGGCCCATCGGGCCTGACCCCTCACACGCGCGCGTCCCGCTCGCCGAGCCACGGGGCGAGGCGGTCCGGGGACCCGAGCCAGGGGGCGAGCCCCTCGGCCCATTCCGCGTCGGTGAGCAGGCTGCGACCGAAGGCGAGCCGCACCCGCTCGGCGTCGGCCGGGTGGATCCCGGTGACGACGAGGCGGGTGGTGGGCAGGTCGCGGCCGGCCCGCCACACCGCACCGATCGACACCTGCCCACCGGCCCCGTCCCACTGGCAGATGCTGTCCGGGCGGTCGGGAACCCAGAACCGGCCGCGGCCGCGCAGCTCCCCTCCCCCGAGGGCCTCGATGTGCTCGAGCAGGCGCTCGGGATGGAAGGGCCTCGTCGAGCTCAGGTCGAGGGTCCAGGTCCCGTGGCGGGTGGGGCCGCCGTAGGGCTCGACGAGCCGGGCGTCGCGTCGGCGCAGTCCGGCCACGCGGTCGTGACGCCCGCCCAGCGCCTCCCCCACCCGCAGTGCGTGGAGCCCATGGAGGAGCCGCTGCTCGGGGGCGCGCAGGTGCTCGACCAGCTCGGTGCCGGGATCCCCCGGATCACCGTCGAGCACGATCAGGTCGGCGTGCTCGAGCTGGGCGGCGAGCGCCTCGCCGACGGAGCGGGCGTCACCGTCGGCCCATTGCGCGCCGCGTTCGGCGAGGGTGTCGTCCCCGAGGAGATCCTCGCGGGCGGTGCCGCTCGCGGCGACGGCGAGGGAGGAGGCCAGCTGCCACTCGCCCTGATGCGGGTGGAGGGCGCCGACGACGGTCGCGGGATCGGCGCTGAGCGGCGGGGCGAGCAGGATCCCGTCGACGTCGCGCAGCTGGGCGAGGCGTCGCAGGGTCGGCACGGCGTCCTCGCGCATGGCGCAGGAGACGCACGGGTGCTCGAGCTCGACCAGCTCGTCCTCCCGCACACCGTCCGCGGCGACCACGAGGCGGCGCAGCGCGGCGGCCTCGCGATCCACCTCGTAGCGCAGGGCGAGCAGCCCGTCTCCCTCGAGCAGGAGGCTGCCGACGAGGACGTCGCGCAGCACGGGGTCGATCGCGGTGATCACGGCGACGGGGCAGGGCGATCCGACGGGGATCGGGGACATGGCGGACACGGGGGCCTGCCCTTCCATCTTGACGATAATGATTCTCAACAACTACTATCGCTCACCATGTCCCGACGCTGTCAAGTCACCGGAGCGGTCCCCCGCTGCGGGATGTCCGTCTCCCACTCCCATCGGCGCACCTCGCGTCGCTTCGACCCGAACGTGCAGACGAAGCGGTTCGTCGTCCCCTCGCTCGGCCGCACCGTCCGCCTGCAGGTCTCCGTCCGGGGCCTGCGCACCATCGACCGGCGCGGGATCGAGGCCGTCGTGACCGAGATCCGCGCGCGCGGCGAGAAGATCTGAGAGGAAACCTCCCATGGCCAGGAAGAATGACCTGCGCACCACGATCCGGATGCTCTCGACCGCGGGCACCGGCTCGACCTACATGACCACGAAGAACCGCCGGAACTCCCCCGACCGGCTGACCCTGCGGAAGTTCGACCCGCGCCTGCGGGCCGTCGCCGAGTTCCGGGAGGAGCGCTGATGGCGAAGACCTCGAAGATCGCCGCCGACGCCCGCCGGCGCGCGATCGTCGCCCGGCACGCGTCCGAGCGCGCCGCGCTGAAGCGCGTGATCAAGGACCCCCGGGCCTCCGCGGCGGAGAAGGTCCTCGCCCAGCGGGCCCTGCAGCGGCAGCCGCGGGACGCGAGCCCGACACGGCTGCGGAACCGGGATGCCGTCGACGGCCGGCCGCGCGGGCACCTGCGCCGCGTCGGCCTCTCCCGCGTGCGTTTCCGGGAGCTCGCCCACCGGGGCGAGCTCCCGGGAATCCGGAAGTCCAGCTGGTGATCTCGTCCCCCGCTTCAAGCGGTCGCCAGAAGGGCTGAGGCGTGATGCACCAGACGCCGTCGCACCGCGGGAACCGGCGCATACTGTCCCCGACGCCGCCGCACTGACGACGCCTGATCGCGGGTGAGCGTGAGCGAGCCCGCCGCACGAAGGAGCGGGCGATGACCGCACAGACCCTCGCCGTCGATGTCCCCGGGACCCTCCCGTCCGGCCCCGTCCCCCCGGGCGGGCCCGTCGGCACCCTGCCAGCGGCCCGTGCCGCGGAGCGACCCCGCGCACCCTGGGTCGAGCGCTTCGCCGGGCTGCTCGTCCTGCCGGGCGGGATCGTCGCCTACGTCGCGACCTTCGCGATCATGGTCCTGACCCGGAACTCCACCATGATCCCGACGGTGCTGCTGGTGGGCGCCGCGACGATCCCGCTGACGGTCCTGCTGCTCGCCCAGTGCACCCGCTACGGCGCCCTCGTGCCGTCCCGGATCGTGCTGGTCACGGCCGCCGCGGGAGGGCTGCTCGGGATCTGCGCCGCGGGCCTCGAGGAGGCGGTCGCGGCGGCGGCGCTGGGCCGTGCCTCGGTCCTCCTGGTCGGCGTGATCGAGGAGACCGCGAAGCTGGTCGTGCCGCTCGTGGTGCTGGCCCTCGCGCATCGCGTCACCCGCGGCGGCGGGCTCGTGGTCGGCATCGCCTCGGCCACCGGCTTCGCGGTCCTCGAGACCATGGGCTACGGATTCAACGCGCTGCTCGAGAAGGGCGGCGGCCTCGGAGCCCTCGACGCGACCCTGGTGCTGCGGGGCGTCCTCGTCCCCGCCGGTCACGTCGCCTGGACCGGCGCGATCTGCGCCGCGCTCTGGTTCCTGGTGGAGACCTCGCACAAGGCCCGCGGAGCGTTGGCCCTGGCGGTCGCGTACGTCGGCGCGATCGTGCTGCACACCGCCTGGGACGCGACCGGCGGCCTCGCCCTCCATGTCGCGATCGGCCTGCTCAGCGTCGGCACCCTGCTGGTGCTGATCATCGTCTCCCACCGGGCGGTCGTCCGCCGCGAGCGTGCCGCGGCGAGCACCACCGCCTGAGCGCCGAGCTCTCGACGGGCGTCGAGCCTGCCCCATAGACAACACTGTGCGACACACACTATGGTGTCTCGCATGAGCGAACAGTCGGATCTCCACCTGCAGGAGCTGCGCCGCGGCACGGTCGTGCTCGCGTGCCTCCATCTCCTGCGCGAGCCCGGGTACGGCTACGGCCTGCTCCAGGACCTCGAGCAACACGGCTTCGACACCGACGCCAACACCCTCTACCCGCTGCTGCGACGCCTCGAGAAGCAGGGTCACCTCACGAGCGAGTGGAACACCGAGGAGGCGCGGCCGCGCAAGGTCTACCGCACCTCCCCCGAGGGCTCGGCTCTGGCCGAGCTCCTGATGACCGAGTGGTCCGCGCTCACCGCGGCCATCGACTCCCTCCCCACCTCCGCGAAGGAGCAGTGACATGACCGCCATCGACCTCACCCAGCGCTACATCGCCGCGACCGTCTCCTCCCTGCCCGCCGCCGCCCGCGAGGACGTCCGCGCCGAGCTGGGGACCTCGATCGCCGACGCGATCGAGAGCCGGATCGAGCAGGGCGAGGAACGCGGGGCCGCCGAGCGCGCGGTCCTCACGGACCTCGGCGATCCGGCCCGTCTCGCCGCGGGCTTCGCGGACCTCCGGCTGCAGCTGATCGGCCCGCGGCACTACCTGACCTGGCGCCGTCTGCTGATCCTGCTCGAGAGCATCGTCCCGGCCTGCGCGCTCGTCGGTGTCGCCCTCGCCCAGGTGCTCTCCGAGGCCCCTGTCGGCACCGTGATCGGCCAGTCGATCTCGGTCGCGCTCACCGCCGCGGTCCACGTCGCCTTCTGGGTCACCCTGGTGTTCGCGATCCTCGAGCGCACCGACGCGGAGACCGGCGAGGAGTGGACCCTCGAGGACCTCCCCGAGGAGCGCGGCCCCGACCTGCCGCTCTCGGACCTCATCGCCTCGATCGTGGTGGGCGTGCTGGTGATCGGGGCGGTGCTCTGGGACCTCGCCGACCCCTTCGTGCAGCTCGACGACCACGCGGTGTCGGTCCTGGCTCCGAGCCTGTGGCCGGGGTGGATCGCAGTGCTGCTGGGCGTCGTGGTGCTCGAGGTGGCCCTCACCGTCATGGTCCATCGGCGCGGTGCCTGGACCACCCCCTTCGCGGTGGTCAACACGGCGCTCTCGCTGGTCTTCCTCTCCTGGGCGCTCACGCTCATCGCCCGCGGCGAGCTGATCAACCCCGAGCTCGTCCGCCTGGTGCTCACGGACAACGGCGTCGGCGGGGACACGCCGCGGATCCTCGCGGTGCTGCTCGCCGCGGGCATCGCGATCAGCTGCGCGGTCGACGTGGCCGACGGCTGGCGCAAGGCGCTGCGCGCCCGGCGCGTCTGAGCACCGGACGCGGGGCCGACGGGGCCGCGCGGGAGGTCAGCCCTCCTGCGCGGCCCCCGTCGTGCGCGGGTCGGCGGCGGGCGCGCCGGCCCCCGCCTCCGGCTGGGAAGCGGCCCAGCTCGCGAGCACGCGCAGCCGCTCCTGCGAAGTGGAGGCCGGCTCCGCGGTGTACACGATCATCACCAGATCGGGCTCGGCCGTGATCGCGAGCTCCTCGTAGGCGACGGTGACGTCCCCGACCACGGGATGACGGAAATGCTTGGTGCCCGCCCCGTGGGTGAGCACGTCGTGCGCGCCCCACAGCCGGCGGAACAGCGCGGAGCCCTCGCTCAGCTCCGCGACGAGCTCCTGCAGGACCGGGTCGTGCGGGGCTCGTCCCACCTCGACGCGCAGGCTGGCCACGGCCATCTGCGCGAAGCGGTCCCACTCGGGGTAGAGCTGCTCGGAGCCGTCCTCGAGGAACTGGAAGCGCAGCAGGTTGGGCACGCCACCCTCGGGGACGGTCGCGAGCAGCGGCGCGTAGAAGGCGCGGGCCAGGGCGTTCATCGCCCGGACGTTCCGGTAGCGGTCGCGCACGAAGGCGACCGCGTCGGTCTGGGCATCGAGCGTCCACTGCAGTCCGGGCCGCACGGGACCGGTCTCGACACCGTGCCGCCGACGCAGGCGGCGGTCCGTCGGGACGCCGTCGGCCGCGCTCGCGAGGTCGAAGAGGTGCGCGCGCTCGGTCGCATCCAGCTGCAGGGCGGTCGCGACCGCGTCGAGCACCGACGCGGAGGCGCCGGCGATCGCCCCCCGCTCGAGCTTCGCGTAGTACTCGACGCTGACCCCGGCGAGCATCGCGACCTCGCTGCGGCGCAGGCCGGGCACGCGGCGGCCGGGGCCGACGGGGAGGCCGGCCTGCTGCGGGGTGACCTTCGCGCGGCGCGTCATGAGGAACTCGCGCACATCGATCCTGTTGTCCATCGCCCCAGCGTAGAACCGCGGAGCGCAGCGGAGGAGTCCCTGACAGGGCATCCTTCGGGGACGGGCGCCAGAAAGCCGCACCCCGCCAGGCCGACTACGGCGTGGAGGCGGTCGTCGGCACCCCGGCGGTTCCGTACGGGGAGATGGAGGCTGGGTCGCGGCGACCCGTGCCCCGACCCTCACGCCCCGGGCGCTACCCTTTCGCGCCGACCGGCCAGCTGGCGCGCACGCCGAGGCCGCCGAGCGCCGTGTCCCCCAGGACGAGCCGGCCGCCGTGCGCCTCGGCGATGTGGCGGCAGATCCCCAGCCCGAGCCCGGTCCCCGGAGGCTCGCCGCTGCGCCGCAGGCGTCCCCCGTCCCTGAGCAGCCGGTCGCGGTCGGCGGGAGGGATGCCCGCGCCGTTGTCCTCGACCAGGATGCCGCTGTGACCGTCGGCGTCGACGGCGGTGATGCGCACGCGCGGCGCACGGTCAGCGGGGCAGTACTTGAGGGCGTTGACCACGAGGTTCTGCACCAGCGAGCGCAGGTGCGACTCATCGCCGCGGACGATCCCGCCGGCGCACTCGATGGTGGCGCCGGTGCGGGCGGCGAGGTCGGCGACGTCGTCCTGCACCCGATTCACCAGTGCGCCGAGGTCCACCGGGCCGCTCTCGAGGTGGCTCCCGTCCACGGCGTGGTCGAGCAGGTCGCGGAGCGAGTCGAGCATCCGCCGCCCCGCCCCGTCGGCCCGGCGCAGGAGCTCCGGCGCCTGCGCCTCGTGATCGGCCTCCTGGGCGAGCTCCAGGAAGCCCAGCAGCGACGTCAAGGGCGTGCGCAGGTCGTGGCTGACCTGGCGGGCGAAGTCCTCCAGCCGCTCCGCGGTGGCGGCGGCCTCGGCCAGGGAGGCGTCGAGCTGCCGGTCGCGGCGTTCGAGCTCGAGGACGTCGATGACGTTCTCCGCCAGATTCTCCAGGAGCACCAGCTGGTCCGGGGTGATCGTCGTTGGGGCGGAGGAGAACACGCACAGCGACCCCAGCGGCACCTCCGCGTGGAGGGGGACCGAGACGTAGCCGCGCACCTCCGCGATGACGCCGGTCACGAAGGGGTTGTCGCGGAAGCGCGGGTCCCGGGACGCGTCCGGGACCACGGCGGGGTGGTCGTCGAGGAACACCGTCGCGCACATCGAATCCTCGCGCGAGCACACGGAGGGGTCCACGCCGAACGCGGCGATCTGGTGCTGCTCGTCCGCGGTGATGACGTTCACGACCGCGAACGGCACCTCGGCGACCGCGGCCGCCATCCGCGCCAGGCGGTTCAGGCGCGGGGTGGACGTCGTCCAGGTCTGCTCCGCTCCCGCGCCGGGGAGCCGATCGCCGGCATGGCCGTGGGGAAGTCCGTAGGCGTGCAACCAGCGTTGCCTCGCCTCCTCGGAGACGAGCACCGCGGTGCCCGAACGACCGTCCGTTCCGCGATATGACTCCGTGTCGTCGGTGCCCACACGTCCCCCTGCACGTCCCCTGGTCCTGACGGTTCATGGTAGCGGGGATCGTGCCCCTCGTGCCGCCCGGCTCGCCTCGCCGACGCGGGACGGGCGCGCCGCTGTGAGCGATAGTGATCGCTCACAGCGGCGGGTCTCAGACCAGCGGCGAGTCGCCGTCGTCGGAGCGCTCGTCGAGATCGGCGCCCGAGGAGTCACCGTCCTCGGAGGACCGCGACGGGTCCTCCTCGGCGGCTCCGCTGCCGGGCTGGGCGATGCCCTGGTCCTCCGGGAGGGGACTGGTCTCGTCGTCGTCGGGGTGGTACATCGGGGTGCTGCTCATGGCCGAACCTCCTGAGATGTGGTCTTCCGGACCTCCACCCTCTCACCGAGCACCCGCCCGATTCCACCCCCCGCCCCTGCGAGGTGCGGCGTCCCGGGCGGACCACCCGGCAGCGCTCACCGCCCGGGCCCGTCACCCCCACCCCTTCCGCACCGACGTCTCCCCCACCCCGGCGTTGAACATGTTCCGCGGGTCCAGCCGACGGTAGTGCTCGACCGTCCCCGCCGGGGCGGGATAGATCCGGCCGAAATTGTGCTCGGCGGGGACGGCGGCGCCGCGCTCCTCCAGCAGGCGGGTCATCCGCTTCTTCAGCGCGACGGGGTCCACGCCCTTCCTCGCCACGTGGTCCTGGTGCAGCACATGGCAGAAGAAGTGGCCGAAGTAGACGCTCTGCAGCAGCTGGTCCGCGATCTCCTCGGGCAGCACCTCCAGCCAGTCCTCGTCGTCGCGGCGCAGGGCGACGTCGAAGGTGACCATCGCGGAGGCCTCCTCGCGGTGCATGACGTAGTAGCGGCTCGCAGCGCTCGCGACGCCGAAGCGGATCAGGGTCGCGCTCTGCGCCTCCTCGGCGTCGCAGGCGAAGAAGTCGCCCTCGTGTCCGTCCTCGGCGAAGAATCCCTTCAGCAGCTGTTCGGTCGCCGCGCGCTCGCTGCCGCTGACGACCAGGATCAGGTGGTGGGCGAAGCGGTCGCGGTAGCCGAGCAGACGGGCCGGGATCCTCGCGGGGACCAGGGAGAACAGGCGCTGGGAGATCGCGTCGGCGGCCGACGGGCCGGTGCCCGGCAGCTTCGCGAGGACCCCGTTGGCCCAGCTCTTCAGCGCGAACATGCGCACCAGCGCGGCGGAGCCGGCGTGCTTCAGCGAGACGTAGGTGTCCTTGCCGTACTCGGCCGCGAGGTCGAAGGCATGGGCGCTGAGGTACTCGCCGGAGATCGGCAGGGGGCCGTCGGCCGCGAGGAATCGGCGGCGCAGCGCCTCGAGGTCGGCGGGGCGGTCGGTACCGATGTAGAAGGTGGCCTTGGCCTGCTCGAGCGGGAAGGTGCGCGTGCGGACGGCGAAGACGAGGAGCTTGCCGGCGCATCCCGAGGCCTCGTGGAGGAAGGTCGGGTCGGCGTTGAAGCGGGCAGGGGTGGGGGCGAGCTCGCGCACGTGCTCGGCGTAGTCGGTGCCGGTACCGTCCGGGGGCGGCGGGGAGACGTCGGCGGCGGACCAGTCCCCGCGCTCCAGCCGATCCAGGATGTGGGTGGGGTCGGTGCCGAGGTCGATGCCCAGGTGGTTGACCAGCTGGATCGTGCCGTCCTCGTCGACCCGGGCGTAGATCGCCTGCTCGGTGTAGGCGGGGCCCTTGCGGATCTGGGAGCCGCCGGAGTTGTTGGCGATGCCGCCCACCACGGTCGCGCCGATCGAGGTGGAGCCGATGACGGAGTGCGGCTCGCGGCCGTGCGCGGCGAGCGTCTCCTCGAGGGAGTAGAGAGTGGCGCCGGCGAGGCTGACGGCCTCGCGCGCGTCGTGCAGGAGGTGGATCGCGTCGATCCGCAGGGTGGAGAGGATGACGACGTCCCTCTCCCCGTCCGGGGCGCCGGGGCCGGAGCCGCCGGTCAGGCCGGTGTTCGCGGCCTGCGGGATGACGATGAGGTCGTGGTCCACGCACACCTGCAGGGCACGCCACATGTCCACCAGCGACCCGGGCCGCAGCACGGCCAGGACCTCCCCGGAGCCGAAGCGGTCGCCGGTGGTGTACGGGGCGGTCGCACGCGGTGAGGTGAGCACGTGCTTCCGCCCCATGATCCGGGCGAAGGCATCGATCGCCTCCGCCGCTCGGGGTGTCTGCCGTGCGCGGGTGGGCGGTGTCCGCATGGTCGACTGCTCCTTCGCCTCCGTGGGGTCGAGCTCCGGGGCGCGCCCCGGGTGCTCCGGGCCGTCCTCGGCCCGCGGCCAGCGTAGCCAGTGGCGAAGGTCCCGCATCGGCGTGGTCAGGCTCAGGCCTGGCCGCCGTCGAAGTAGGCGCGGAGCTCGGGCGCCACCGGCGGCACGTCCCGCGGCACCCCGCCGTCGCGGATCGACTCGGCGCCGAGCACGCCCGTCGCCACCGCTTCGCGGGCCGCGATGACCGATACGTCGGTGGCTCCGCCCGAGCGGGCGAAGCGCAGGAACTCCGCGACCAGGCTCGGGTCCGCGCCGCCGTGTCCGCCGTCGGCCCGAGCGATCACCTCGACGGCGTCCGGGCGCCCGGGGCCGGAGCGGCGGGACTCCCAGAGGTGGATCTGGTCCCCCGCGCCGTCGCCCATGTTCTCGATCCGGCCCGCGTCCCCGATCACGGTGTAGTTCCGCCAGTAGTCCGGGGTGAAGTGGCACTGCTGGTAGGAGGCGAGGACGCCGTTGTCGAGCCGCATCTGCAGCATCGAGATGTCCTCGACGTCCACCACCGGGTTCAGCTCCCGCTGCGCCGTCGGCGGCCAGATGTCCGCGTCGTACCAGTCCCCCATGCGGCGGTCCGAGTTGTCGCGCCGATCGGTGATGTCGCCGTACACGGCGAGGTCGCCGATGCCGGAGACGCGACGGGTGTACCCGCCCGCGAGCCAGTGGATGACGTCGATGTCGTGGGCCCCCTTCTGCAGCAGCAGGCTCATGGCCTTCTCCCGCTCGGCGTGCCAGTCCTTGAAGTAGAAGTCGCCGCCGGCGCCCACGAAGTGGCGGCACCAGATGGCGCGGACCCGACCGATCCGGCCGGAGTCCACGATCGCCTTCATCTGCCGCACCACCGGCATGTGGCGCATGTTGTGGCCCACGTACAGCCGGGCCCGCTGCTCCTGCGCGAGCGCGAGCATCGCGTCGGCGTCCTCCACGCTGATCGCCATCGGCTTCTCGCAGAAGGTCGCGATGCCGGCCCCGAGCGTCCGCAGCGCGACGGAGGCGTGGGTGGCGTCCGGGGTCAGGATCATCACCGCGTCGACCTCGTGACCGGCCAGCAGCTCCTCGACCGAGTCCACGACCGCCACGTCCTCGCCGATCGCCTCCCGGGCCTGGGCCTTCCCCCGTGCGGAGGGGTCGGCGACGACCGTGACGGCCGAGCCCTCCCTGGGTCGGTGCGCGTGGACGGCGAGGCCGTGGCGGGCGCCGAAGCCGATGACGCCGATCCGGAGGTCGTCCATGTGGTGGTGGTCCTTCGTCTCGGGGGGTGCGGGACGCCCGCTCCGCAAATGGTTTCACGCCCTGTCGCCGTCCGCAACCCGTCCCCGCCGGTCACGGACGGATCAGCCGGGGCTCAGCGCCGGGTCTCCCAGAGATGCGCGGCGGCGAGGCCGAGCCGCTAGGGGACCCGGTCGAGGTCCAGCAGCAGCACCTCGTTGCGGCCGGCGCGCAGCAGCGGGGCGGGGACGTAGAGGCTCTGCTGCGGGCCGATCGACCAGTAGCGGCCCACGCAGAAGCCGTTGACGTAGGCGACGCCGTGCCCGGCGCCCGACAGGCCGAGGAGGGTGTCCTCGGGGTCTCGACCTCGACGGAGGAGCCGACGAGGACGGGCGGGGCCTCGGGGCCCGCGAGCCCGTCGGCCCCCGCTCCGTCGGCCGCGAGCCCGTCGGCCGCGAGCAGCCGGGCGAATTCGGCGGCCATCTGCTCGAGCGGCCACGGGGAGGCGGCGCAGCCGGTCCCGCCACAAAGCTTTCACACACCGGGGACCGAGGCGAGGGGATTACCGGGAGCGGGGATGCCCGGGGCCGGCGGGATGGCGGGGAGCGGGGGCTCAGGACTCCTCGATCACCGCCGCCCCGCCCGCGGGGACCGTGAAGGCGCCGTCGGCCGTGTGCCGGGTGAGCAGGTCGCGACCGTCGACCTGGACCACCTGGTCGCGGTCGGAATGATTGAGCACGAAGAGATAGGTGGTGCCGTCCTCGGCGAAGCGGCGCACCGCCTCGACGTCCCGGTGCAGGCCCGGGACGGCCGGTTCGACACCGGCGGCGTCCGCGATCTCCTCGAGCAGCGCCTCGAGGCCCGCGACGGAGGGGCGGGCGGCGACATACCAGGCGGCTCCCTCCCCCACCTCGTGGCGGGTCACGGCGGGCCAGCCGTGCAACGGCCCATCGGCCCACGTGCGCACCGCGCGGGCGCCCTCGAGGTGGGTGCGCTCGCTCCACAGATCCGCGCTCGAGCCGTCGTCGAGATGGCGCACCTCGTCCTCGAGCAGCGGGTCGAACTCCTCGGTGCGCACGCCCAGCAGCTCGCGGAAGGCGCCGGGGTATCCGCCGAGCCGCACCTGGTCGTGCTCGTCGACGATGCCGGAGAAGAAGGTGATCACCACCTGGGCGCCCTCGCGCGCGGCGGCGGCGAGCCGCTCGGCGTCCTCGTCGCGGACCGTGTACAGCGTCGGCGCGATGATCAGGTCGTACCCGTCGAGATCGCCGCCGACGGGCACCAGGTCGACCCCGAGCCCCAGGTCCCACAGCGCCGTGTACCAGCGCAGCAGCTCCCCGGGATAGGACAGGGCCTGGGTGGGATGGGAGTCAAGCTCGCTCGCCCACCACGAGGGGTAGTCCATGACCAGCGCCACCCGGTTCAGGACGCGGCTGCCCCGCACCGAGGCGAGGGCCTGCAGCACGCGCCCGAGGCCCACGGTGCCGCGCCACACCTCCGAGTCCCGCCCGGCGTGCGGCACCATCGCCGAGTGGAACTTCTCGGCGCCCGCCCGGGACTGCCGCCACTGGAAGAACATGACCCCGTCGGCCCCGCGCGCGACGTGAGAGAGGGAGTTGCGCAGCATCTCGCCGCGGCGCTTGGACCGGTTGCGGTTCTGCCAGTTGACGGCTGAGGTGGAGTGCTCCATGAGGATCCACGGGTCGCCGCCCGCGACGCCGCGGGAGAGGTCCGCGGCGAAGGCCAGCTCGATCTGGCCGCGGGGATCGGCGGAGATCAGGTAGTGGTCGTTGGCGACCAGGTCGAGGTCCTCCGCCCACGAGAAGTAGTCCATCCACTTCGTCGCCGAGGACAGCATGAGGTTGGTGGTCACCGGGACGTGCGGGGTGACCGCCCGCAGCACGTCCCGCAGGGCCCGGTAGTGGGCCAGCAGCTCATCGCTCGAGAAGCGGGCGAAGTCCAGCTGCTGGGTGGGATTGGGGTAGGTGGGCGCCGCGCGCGGCGGCAGGATCTCGGCGAAGTCTTCGTAGCGCTGGGACCAGAAGGCGGTGCCCCAGGCTCGATTCAACTCCTCGATCGTGCCGTAGCGGGCCTCGAGCCAGGTGCGGAAGGCGACGGCGGCATGCTCGGAGAAGTCGTGGGGGACGTGGCAGCCGAGCTCGTTGTCCACGTGCCAGAGGGCGAGCGCGGGATGCTCGGCGTAGCGCTCGGCGAGCACGCGCGTCATGCGCAGGGCGTACTCCCGATAGAGCGGGGAGGAGACCGCATAGGCCTGGCGGCCGCCGGGGCTGAGCACCGTGCCCTCCGCCGTGACGGGCAGGATCTCGGGATGCGCGCGGGTCAGCCACGGCGGCGGGGAGGCGGTCGCCGTCGCGAGCGCGACCTGGACGCCGGCCTCGCCGAGGCGGTCCATGACGTCATCGAGCCAGGCGAACTCGTACTCGCCCTCGCGCGGCTCGAGCGTGGCCCACGCGAAGATCGCGACGCTCACCAGGTTCACGCCCGCCTCGCGCATCAGCTCCACGTCCTCGAGCCGGACCTCCTCGGGCCACTGCTCGGGGTTGTAGTCGCCTCCGTACGCGATGCCCTGCACTCCGAGGGGCCAGGGTCGCTGCTCGCTCATGTCTCCTCCATCGGATCCGATCGTCCACCACGGGGCTCGGCAAGCCCTTACCTGCAGTCTAGGCGGCCGCGGTGGGGTCGCCGATCCGCGCGACGACCAGCGGGGTGCCGGTGCCGGACTCGACGACGAGCGCGAGGAAGGGGACGTCGAGCGCGAGGGTCCGGGTCGGGACCACCGCCGCGGTGCGTGCGGCGACGAGGGTCGCGGCGGCCGCCTCCATCCCCTCCTCGTCCACGCGCAGCACCGCCTGCTGGAGCACGAGAGAGAGGTGCAGGCGCGGATCCTCGGCGATGCCGGAGAGGTCCGCCCCGGGCCGGAGCACGCGTCCGGCGCCGAGGCCCGCGAGCGCTCCCGTGAGGTCGCCGGACCAGCGCAGGTCGAGCGGCGGCACGCTCAGGCGCATGGCCTCGCGCGGGGTGCGGAGCTTCGCGAGCAGGCCGACGAGCGCGGAGGGGTCCGCGGCCCAGGCGGCGAGGAGCTCCTCCGGTCCGGTGCGCGGACGCACGAGCACGAGGGAGAGCGCGCCGCCGACGGTCCGCAGGCTGGTCGCCTCCCACAGCTCCCCCTCGGACCAGCCGGCTCCGGTCCCGGTGAGCAGGTCCGTCTCCACCCGCTCACCTCGGGCCGTGGTGAACCCGCCCCGGGTGCGGGCGAGCGGCGCCGTCCAGGGGGCGCGCACGTGCAGGGCGTCGATGAGCACGAGGAGCAGGCGCGGGGAGAGGTCGTCCGGGCCGACGAGATCGGTGATCAGCCCGTCGTCGCCTCCTCGACCAGGGCGTTGATCTCGTCCCTCGCTCGCGCCCGCCCCTCGGCGCGGGTGAAGTCCGCGCTGCCCGGCCGGACCCGCAGCTGGTGCACCAGACGGTCCCGGAAACGCCCCTCGAGGTGGACCCCAGACTGCAGCCAGAAGGCGTCCACGAGCGCCGCGTGCGCCGGGGGCTCGACGCGCTCGAGAGCCTCGCGCAGCGCCACGACCTGCGCGGCGAGCGACTCCGCGTCGGCGCCGAGGGCCGTCTCGAGCTGGTCCAGCGTCTCCGCTCGCGCACCGAGCGCGAGCGGGGTGAGCGCGATCCGTGCCGAGACCGGCGAGCAGACCATGTTCTGCTCCGCCGGGTCCTGCTCCGCCGGCGAGATCAGCGGTAGAAGCCGTGCGGTGAACGCGGCGGCGGGATCGTCGGCGGTCGGCGGGACGGGCGCGCTCATCGGGTCTGCGTCGGGTCGCCGATCCAGCCTGCGACCAGCGGGGCGAGGGTGGTGCGCTCGTAGGCGACGACGAGGAAGGGCCGATCCAGCACCAGCTCCTTCGGTTCGAGCGGGGCCGACGCCTCCTCCATGACGACAGCGGTGGCCGCGGCGGCCTCCATGCCGTTCTCGTCGATCGTCAGCACGGCCTTCTGGATCACGTCGCTGATCAGCAGCCTCACGGCGGTGCTGATCCCGGAGAAGTCTGCGATCTCGGTGAAGGCGTCCGCTATGCCGAGCTCCTGCAGCAGGCCGACGAGGGAGGAGTCCCAGTCGATGTCGATGGCCGGCACGGTCACGTCGACCGTCTCCTGCGCGCTCTCGAGCCCCGCGAGCAGCGCGCCGAGCCCCGCGGCCGGGTCGTCGGCCGACTCCGCCCAGGCGTCGAGCACCTCCGCGGGGCTGCCGACGGGCAGCACCAGCGCGAGGGCCAGCTCGCCGCCGGCCGCCGCGAGCGCGGTCGCCTGGCACAGCGCGTCCTCGTACCAGGACGACGTGCTGCCGCGGAGCATCTCGGCCGAGACCTGCTCGCCGCCCGAGGTGGTGAAGGTGCCGCCGGTCTTCTGGAGCGGGGCGGGCCAGGAGGCCTTGAGGTGCAGGGCGTTGACCAGCACGAGGCGGGTGTCTTCGGTGAGGGCGTCCGGAGGGATGAGCTCCTCGATGAGATCGTTGGTCTGCTCGAGCACCCAGTCGTTGATCCGCTCGCGGGCTACCTCACGGGCGCCGGGGTCGATGTAGTCGACCTCGAAGACGCCGCTGCCGAACCATTGCGCGAGGGCGTCCAGATAGAGCTGCTCGACCTCGAAGCCCTCCTGCAGCCAGGTGGAGTTGACGAGGGAGGCGACGGCGGGATCGGGCAAGTCGGGATCGTCCTCCTCCCGGGCCCGGTCCCCGACGGCGGCGAGCACAGCAGAGAGGGTGTTGGCGGTCTCGGCGAGCTCCTCGACGGTGCCGCTGAGGGCCTCCTCCATCTGCGCGCGGGTGGCCCCCGCCGCACCGAGCGCCGCCATGGTCAGGGCGGTCTGAGCCGAGAGCGGGGAGCAGACCGCGTTGACCTCCTGGCGGTCGATGAGGGCGAGCATCCGTGCGGTGAAGGGCACGACCTTCTCCCCCGCGCCCTCGGCCGGCCCGGGCTCGCGCCGCGGCAGCTCGGCGGCGAGGTCCGGCTCGTCCCCTCCCCCGCCGGGCAGCAGATCCGAGCCGCAGGCCGAGAGGCCGAGGCCGGCGAGGGGCGTCCCCGCCGCGGCGGCGAGCAGGGTGCGGCGGCGCGGGCCTCGCGGGTGCTGCGGCGCCGCCGCCGTGCTGTCCGGGAGGGCGTCTGCAGGCGGCGCTGTCGGCACGGTGGGGTTCATCACCCCATCGAAGCCGCCGATCGGGCCCGGCGCAAGCACTGCCGGGGTGCGCAGTGGTCGGGTGCTGGCGGGGTGCCCGTGGTCAAGTACTGGCGTCCTGCGTACCACTACGCCATATATGGCGTAGTCATCGCTGTGACGCCAGTACCTGACCATGGCCCCGAGGCTCAGCCCTTGACGGAGCCCTCGGTGAGGCCGCCGCGCCAGAAGCGCTGCAGCACCAGAATGAGGATCGCCAGCGGGATCACCGAGAGCAGCGCGCCGCCCACGGTGAGCTGGTAGAACTCCGGCAGACGGTCGGTCTGCGCGCGCCAGTTGTCCAGGCCCAGGGTGATCGGGTAGAGCCGCTCGTCGGCCAGCATCACCAGGGGCAGGAAGTAGTTGTTCCAGATCGCGACGAACTGGAACAGCACGATGGTCACGACCGCTGGGGTCAGCTGCGGCAGGGCCAGGCGGTGGAACAGCCCGATCTCGCCCACGCCGTCGAGGCGGCCGGCCTCGAGCATCTCGTCCGGCACCGCGGCGCTCGCGTAGATCGAGGCGAGGAACAGGCCGAACGGGCTCACGAGCGACGGGATCAGCACCGACCAGTAGGTGTTGGTCAGGCCCACCGAGCTGAACAGGAAGAACAGCGGCAGCGCCACCGCGGTGCCGGGCACCAGCACACCGCCCAGCACGAAGCCGTAGACCAGCGAGCGCCCCCGGAAGCGGTACTTCGCCAGCGCATAGCCCGCGGCGACCGCGAAGTAGGTCGCGAGCAGGGAGCCGACTCCCGAGTAGAGCAGCGAGTTCAGCGCCCAGCGGGGGAAGATCCCGCCGTTCGCACTGAGCACGGCGCCGAGGTTCTCGAACAGCTGGAAGCTCTCGCCGAACCAGAAGCCGCTCGTGCCGAAGAGGTCCTCGGTGGACTTGGTGGCGTTGACGACCACCCAGTAGACGGGCACCAGGAAGTAGATCGCGACGATCGCGAGGATCGCGGTGACCAGGATCGTGGTGGTGGGCCGACGGCCCGCGTCGCGGGAGCCGGAGCGGGAGTCGTCGGCGGCGCGGCGGGGCGAGCCGGAGGCCTTCGCCCGGTGAGTCTGCGTGGTGGTCATCGACGCTTCTCCGTCCAGTTCGAGATGCCGAGCGCCACGGCGGACAGCACGAAGGCCGAGACCGCGATGATGACGGCCTGCGCGGCCGCCATGCCGATGTCGTTGTACTGGAAGGCGAAGGCGTAGGCGGACATGTTCGGGGTGTACTCCGAGGTGATGCCGGAGCTCATGGTCTGCAGCAGGCGCGGCTCGGCGAAGAGCTGCAGGGTGCCGATGATCGAGAAGATGATCGTGAGCATGAGCGCGGGGCGGATCAGCGGCAGCTGGATGGACAGCGCGACCCGCAGCGAGGAGCCGCCGTCGAGCTTGGCCGCCTCGTAGAGCTCACCGGGGATCGCCTTCAGCTGGGCGATGATGATGAGCATGTTGTAGCCGGTGTAGGTCCAGGTCACGATGTTCGCGATCGACCACAGCACCATGTTCGGGGCGAGGAAGTCGACGTTGATCCCGACCAGCGCGAGGGTGTCCACGATCGGGCTGAGGCCCGGGATGTAGAGGAACGACCAGAGGATCGTCGCGATCACGCCAGGGATGCCGTAGGGCAGGAAGTAGGTCGCGCGGAAGAAGCCGGGCCACTTCGCCGAGGCGCTCTCGAGGAGCAGGGCGAGGACCGTCGCGGCGACGATCATGACCGTCACCTGCACCGCGCCGAAGAGCACCATGCGGCCGAGCGAGGCGATGAAGTTGACGTTCGACAGCGCCGCGATGTAGTTGTCGACTCCGGCGAACACGCTGGTCACGCCCGCCTCACCGAGGAGACCGGAGCGCTCGACGCGGGTGAAGGAGTACCCGATCGCCATGATGATCGGCACCACCATGGTCACCACGAACAGGAACAGGAAGGGTGCCATCAGCACCCAGGGAGCGGACTTCGCCTTCATCGTGCCTCCTCCGCGTTCAGGCCGATGGTGCGCATGATGTCGACGATCTGCGTCTGCGCGTCGGCGAACATGTCCACCAGCGGCACCTCGCCGCTGACGGCCCGGGTCATGCCGTCCCCGATGATCGCCTGGGCGCGCTGCATGAGCGGAGCCCAGGTCCAGTCGAGGTTCTGGCCGGCGGCCATCGGGACGATGACCTCCTCGTTGTAGTTCTGGCCGGAGAAGAACTCCGAGGGCTGCATGCGGCTCTCGCCGATGTAGTCCGCGGCCGGGGACCAGCCGATGCCGGAGTACTGGATCATCGCGTCGATCCCCGCGGGGTCGGTGCACATCCAGGTGAGGAACTCGAGCGCCTCGGCGGGGTGCTTCGCGTTCGACAGGATCGCGGCGGAGGAACCGCCGTGGCCGCCGGAGGCGTAGCCGTCGGGCCAGGTGGGCATCGGCGCGACCGCCCACTTGCCCGCGCCGTCGGGGACGGTGGCGTTCAGCGCGTCGGACCAGGACCCCGAGATCGAGGCGAGCACGTTGCCGTCACCGGCCGCCGCGTACCAGGGCGTGGTGTAGGAGCCGTAGCCGGTGCCGACGATCCCGTCGGCGAAGATACCGTCCCAGAACTCGGCGACGCGCAGCGAGGCGTCATCGGTCATGTCGACGATCCAGCCGTCGCCCTCGGGGCGGAACCACACCGCGCCGGACTGCATGACCCAGGCGATGGGGTGCGAGCCGTCGGAGGGGTCGAGGCTGATGAGGTTCTTGCCGGCCTCCTTCACGGAACCGGCCACCTCGCGGAAGTCGTCCCAGGTCGCGGGGACGGTCAGCCCCAGCTCCCCCTCGAGGACCTCGCGGTTGTAGAAGGTCGCGACGGGGCCGGTGTCCTGCGGGACGCCCCAGAAGGAGTCGCCCACCTTGACCTGGCTGATCGCGCCCGGGTCGAACTGCGACTCCTGATCGCCGAAGCCGTAGCGGGTGAGGTCCACGAGCGCGCCGGCGAGGGCGAACTCGGGGATCTGGCGGAGCTCGACCTGGGCGATGTCGGGGCCGCCGCCCGCGGCGACCGCGGAGAGGATCTTGGCGTAGCCGCCCGAGTTGCCACCGGGGATCCAGGTGGCCTCGACCGTGATCCGGTCCTGCGACGCGTTGAACACGTCGGCGACCTTCTGCAGGTCCTTCAGCCACGCCCAATAGGTCACGGTGACCTTGCCGTCCGCGGCGGGGATGGTGGGCTCGGCGTTCACCGTGCCGTTGTTCGGCGGGGCGCAGGCGGCGAGCCCGGCGGCGAGCGCCGCCCCGGTCCCCACCAGCGCCGAGCGCCGTGACAGTCGTTGCCTCATCGCTCTCCTTGTCAATCCTCGTCATCGAGTTGCTCTCGTCTCCGGGCGCCGCGAGCCTAACCGAGAAAAGTGACGACGCACTATTTTCCACGTGAACGTTCCCGTCGACGTGAGCCGAGCCACGCCGAGGCGGGGGCGGTCGGGCTGGAACGGATGCCCGGGCACGGTCCGGGCCCGTCGGCCGACCACCCTGCCCGTCCGCCCGCCGACCAGCGTGTCGTTACCACACGACGGACCGTCTGTCCGGACCTTGCGGGAAGATGCCGCACGCGCCGCCCCGCCCGGTGGTAGCGTGACCCGCCGTCGGCGCCGGACTCCCCGTCAGCTCACCGTTGCCCCGGACCCGCCCCCTCTCGTCCCCTCCCCCGCTCCCCCCTCAGAAGGATCTGATCATGGTCGACATCCGGCTGGATGCGCAGTGGATCGACTACGCGATCATCGCGTTGTACTTCGTCTTCGTGCTCGGAGTGGGGTGGTACGCCAAGCGCGGCGTCTCCAGCTCCATCGAGTTCTTCCTCTCCGGCCGCTCGCTGCCCGCGTGGGTCACGGGCCTGGCGTTCATCTCCGCGAACCTCGGCGCGGTCGAGATCATGGGCATGTCCGCCACGGGCGCCCAGTACGGCATGCCGACGATGCACTACTTCTGGGTCGGCGCGGTGCCCGCGATGCTGTTCCTCGGCGTCGTGATGATGCCGTTCTACTACGGCTCCAAGGTGCGCTCGGTCCCCGAGTTCATGCGGATGCGCTTCGGCACCGGCGCGCATCTGGTGAACTCCATCAGCTTCGCCGTCGCGCAGCTGCTCATCGCGGGCGTGAACCTGTCGCTGCTCGCGACGATCGTGAACCGGCTACTGGGCTGGCCGATGTGGGTGGGCCTCGTGCTCGCCGCCGCCTTCGTGCTCTTCTACATCACGGTCGGCGGGCTCTCCGCCGCGATCTACAACGAGGTGCTGCAGTTCTTCGTGATCGTCGCGGCGCTGCTGCCGCTGACCCTGATCGGCCTGCACCGCGTGGGTGGCTGGAGCGGCCTGAAGGAGCGGGTCTCAGGTGACGGCATGCTCGGCGGGGAGCAGCTGCACACCTGGCCCGGCCAGGCCCTCTCCGGCTTCGACAGCCCCGTGCTGTCGGTGATCGGGATCGTCTTCGGCCTCGGTTTCGTGCTCTCCTTCGGCTACTGGACCACGAACTTCGTCGAGGTGCAGCGCGCGATGGCCTCGAAGTCGCTCACCGCCGCCCGGATGACGCCGATCATCGGCGCCTTCCCGAAGATGTTCATCCCCTTCATCGTGATCATCCCCGGCATGATCGCCGCCGTGCTCGTCGGCGAGCTCACCGAGTACAAGCAGCTCGACACCGCGGGCGACGCCGCCGGCGCGGCCGCCACCGGCGTGAACTACAACGACGCCCTGCTGCTGCTCATGCGCGACGTGCTGCCCAACGGCCTGCTGGGAGTCGCCATCGCGGGCCTGCTCGCCGCCTTCATGGCCGGCATGGCCGCGAACATCTCCGCCTTCAACACGGTGGTCTCCTACGACCTCTACCAGCAGTACGTGAAGCCGGATGCCCCCGACGCCCACTACCTGAAGGTCGGCCGCCTCGCGACCCTCGCCGCCTGCATCATCGCGATCTTCACCGCGCTCATCGCCGGCCAGTTCTCGAACCTGATGGACTACCTGCAGACCCTCTTCGGGTTCTTCAACGCGCCGCTGTTCGCGACCTTCATCCTGGGCATGTTCTGGAAGCGGATGACCCCCACCGCGGGCTGGACCGGCCTCGTCGCCGGCACCCTCTCGGCCGTCGCGCTGTGGGCCTCCTCCACCTTCTTCGGGCTGTTCGAGCTGCCCGGCCAGGGCCTCGCCTTCGTGAGCGCCGCGACCGCCTTCGTGGTCGACATCCTCGTCTCCGTGGTGGTCACGCAGTTCACCGCCCCGAAGCCCGTCCACGAGCTGAAGGGCCTGGTCTACTCCGAGACCCCGAAGTCCCAGCTCGTCGACCCCGAGGAGAAGGACCTGCCCATCTGGCGCCGCCCGGTGCCGATGGCCGGCCTGGGCCTGGTCCTCGTCATCGTCCTGAACATCGTCTTCGCCTGAGCCGGGATCACCAGGAGCACACCATGAACACGCACAAAGGCACGACCCCCGAGCCGACCGGCTCCCCCGACGTCCCCGCGGACGCCCACGTCGAGACCGCCGGCGCCTTCGACATCCGCACCTTCATCGGCACCCTGGTGGGGCTGTTCGGACTGATCCTCGTGGCGATGGGACTGTTCGCGTTCACGCCGCACGAGGCCGCGAAGACCGACGGGCTCAACGCCAACCTCTGGGCGGGCGTCGCCATGGTGGGCGTCGCGATCCTCTTCTTCGTCTGGGCGAAGCTCGACCCGATCCGCATGATCGTGCGCGAGAACGAGGACGGCGCCGAGGAGCCGAAGGACATCGCGGCCCTCTGACCGGTCGGGGCCGCGACCTCGGGCCCAGCATGCCCCCGCCGGGCGACGCCGAGGGGCAGACTGGACGGACCCGACGACGTTGGAGGTTCCCGTGCCCGACTTGCCCACCATCACCCCGGACCGCATCACCGACCTGCTGGAGCGAGTCCCGCGCAGCTCCTTCGTGGACGGCGGCTTCCTCGGCGGGACCCCGTCGCTGGACGTCATCGACCCCGCGACGGGGCTGCCGCTGCTCGAGGTCGTCGACGCCGACGCCGCGACCGTCGGCCGCCGAGCGCTGGACGCCGCCTGCGCCGCGCAGGAGTCCTGGGCCGCGACCCTGCCGCGGGAGCGATCGGAGATCCTCCGCCGCGCGTACGAGCTGTGCCACGAGCGGGCCGACGACCTGGCCCTCGCCATGACCCTGGAGATGGGCAAGCCCCTCGCGGAGGCGTATGGCGAGGTCACGTACGGGGCGGAGTTCCTGCGCTGGTTCTCCGAGCAGGCGGTGCGGCAGCCGGGCGGGTTCCGGCAGGCTCCCGCGGCGGACCAGGCGATCCTCACCCTTGCACGGCCCGTCGGCCCCGCCCTCGCGATCACCCCGTGGAACTTCCCGCTGTCGATGGGCACGCGGAAGATCGGTCCGGCGCTCGCGGCCGGATGCACCGTGGTGCTCAAGCCCGCGCAGGCCACGCCGCTGACGTCGCTGCTGCTGATGCGGATCCTGGCCGACGCCGGGGTGCCGGCCGGCGTCGTGAACTGCGTGGTCACCTCCGATGCTCGCGGCCTCTCCGAGACGCTGCTCGCCGATCCGCGGCTGCGCAAGCTGTCCTTCACCGGCTCGACCGCCGTGGGTCGGGCGCTGCTCGCGCAGGCCTCCGAGCATGTGCTGCGTACGTCGATGGAGCTCGGCGGGAACGCACCGTTCCTGGTGCTTCCGTCAGCCGACGTGGCGACCGCCGTGGAGGCGGCGATGCCCGCGAAGTTCCGCAACAATGGCGAGGCGTGCACCGCCGCGAACCGCTTCTACGTGCACGCGTCGGTGGCGGAGGAATTCACGGCGGCGCTCGTGGAGCGGGCGGCGGCGTTGCAGGTGGGGCCCGGGATCGACCCCGCGACGACGCTCGGCCCGCTCCTCGACGAGGCGGGGCTCGAGAAGGTCGAGGAGCTGGTCGCCGACGCGGTCGAGCGCGGGGCGCGGGTGCTGGTGGGCGGGCGCCGGCCGACGGCGGAGGAGCTGCCGGACGGCTGCGCGGGCGGGGCCTTCTACCTGCCGACGGTGCTCGCCGACGTCCCGGCCGACGCCCGCGTCACCAGCGAGGAGATCTTCGGGCCCGTCGCCCCGATCATCGTGATGGACGACGTGGACGCGATGGTCCGCGCCGCGAACGACACCGAGTTCGGGCTGATGAGCTACGTGATGGGCGAGGACCTCGGCGAGGTCACGGCCGTGGCGCGGCGGATCGAGGCCGGGATGGTGGCGGTCAACCTGGGCGTCGCCTCCGACGCGGCCGCGCCCTTCGGCGGGGTCAAGGAGTCGGGGCTCGGCCGCGAGGGCTCCCACGAGGGTCTCGCCGAATACCTCGAGACCACGTACGTGCGCCTGCCGCTCTGAGCTCGGCGTCGGCGACGGTCGGCCGGTCGCTCGTCAGCGGTCGCGGCGCAGGGGGTCGTCCTCGGTGAAGGGCTCGTCCTCGAAGGCGTCGACCGGCTCGTCGGCCTGTTCCAAGAGCTCCTGGCCATCAGGCAGCTCCTGCTCGGTGAGCATCTCGTCCCCGGCGCGATTGCCCTGCTCGGCGGCGGCCAGGTCCTCCTCGCCCAGCTCCGCGGGGACGTCCGCGGCGTCCTCGCTGCGCTCGGAGGCGTTCCGCTCCCGCTCCAGCTCCAGGATCCGGTCGATGTTCTCGGCGCCGTCGGGTCCGGTGGCGTCCTCGCGCGGGGTGCCAATGCCGTCCACGGCCGGGTCGTAGGGATTCTCCGTCATCGTGATGCTCCTTCTGGTGTGCGCTGCGGCGGGGGCCCGATGCGTCCCGCCAGGTGTCCCGACACTACGGGGTCGCCCTAGGTGGTGTCAGGCGCTCCCCTCCAGGGTCACGGTGCGGGTGGTGCCGTCGGCTCAGGCCGTGACCCATCGCGACCTCGTGGAACGTCGTCGGCACGAACTCCGCTGTGGCGCCCGCTCGCCGTGCCCCCTCGAGCGAGAGCTCGGCGCGCGGGTGCGGAGGTCGGGGCGCGTCCGTCGGCCGGGCCGACGGGCCGTGACCGGCGGGCGTCAGGCGCCCTGGTGCCCGCCGAAGTCGTCCGGGTTGCCGCCGCGACGACCCGCCTCACCCTTGTGCAGCGCGGTGATCGCGGCGATCTGCTCCTCGGAGAGCGTGACCTCGAGGGAAGCGAAGTTGGCGGCGATGCGCTCCGGAGTCACGGACTTCGGGATCACCACGTTGCCGAGCGCCAGGTTCCAGGCCAGCACCACCTGGGCGGTGGTGGCGCCGACTACCTCGGCGATCTCGGCGATCACCGGGTCCTCGAGCTCGCCGCCGCCCTGACCCAGCGGCGACCAGGACTCGGTGACGATGTTCTTCTCCGCGTGGTACTCGCGCAGTTCGGGCTGGTTGAAGTACGGGTGCAGCTCGATCTGGTTGATGACCGGCACGATCCCGGTGGCGTGCTCGATCTTCTCGAGGTCCTCACGGCGGAAGTTGGAGACGCCGATGGAACGGATGCGGCCCTGCTCGTGGAGCTCGGTGAGTGCCTTCCAGGTCTCGACGGCGAGGCCCTTGGACGGGGCCGGCCAGTGGATCAGGTACAGGTCGAGGACGTCGAGGCCGAGGTCGCTCATGCTCGCGTCGAAGGAGCGCAGGGTCGCGTCCCGGCCCTGGTCCTGGTTGGGGACCTTCGAGGTCACGAAGACGTCGTCCCGGGGAAGGCCCGAGCGTCGCAGCGCCTCACCGACGCCGGCCTCGTTGTTGTAGCCGCGGGCGGTGTCGATGTGGCGGTACCCGGTCTCGAGGGCGGTCACCACGACGTCGGCGGCCTCCTCGTTCGAGACCTGCCAGACGCCGAAGCCCAGCTGGGGGATCGAGCGGCCGTCGTGGAAGCTGAGGCGGGGAGAGACAGTCATGATGCTCCTTGGGTGGGAGGTCCGCGGCAGCTCCGCGGGCGGACGACGGGATCCAGGCTAGCGCTTGCCCGTGTGGTGCGGGAGAGAGGGTCGGACGGATCGGGGGATGGCGCGGTCAGGGACGGGTCCGGCGGTGCCGGCGGTAGATCGACGGGTCGGCGGTGGGGCCGGGTCAGTGCGACTCGCGCGGAACGTCCGATCCGCTCGAGCCGACGAGGAAGTCGAGGTCGGCACCGGTATCGGCCTGCAGGACGTGATCGACGTAGAGCCGTTCCCAGCCGCGCTCGGGACTCGCGAAAGCCGAGGTCATGGCCTCGGACGGAACTCGAGCGGCCAGCTCCTCGGCGCTGAGCTCGACGTCGAGCCTGCGGGCCGGCACGTCCAGCACGATCCAGTCGCCGGTGCGGACCAGGCCGAGGGGACCACCTGCGGCGGCCTCCGGGGCGACATGCAGGACGACGGTGCCGTAGGCGGTGCCGGACATGCGGCCGTCGCAGATGCGGACCATGTCCCGCACCCCCTGCTCGAGCAGCTTCGGGGGCAGCGGCATGTTCGAGACCTCGGGCATGCCCGGGTACCCCTTCGGCCCGCAGCCGCGCAGGATCATGACGGTGGAGGCGTCGACCTCGAGATCCGGATCGTCGATGCGGGCGTGGAAGTCCTCGATGCTGTCGAAGACGAGGGCCCTCCCCCGGTGCTGCAGGAGCTCGGGCGAGGCGGCGGCGGGCTTGATGATCGCGCCGTCGGGGGCGAGGTTCCCCCGGAGCAGCGCGATGCCCGCGTCCTTCTGGAGCGGCGCGCTGCGTGGGGTGATCACCTCGGGGTCCCAGATCTCCGCACCGTCGAGATGCTCGACCAAGGGCCGGCCCGTGATGGTGAGCGCCTCAGGATCGAGCAGGTCCTGCACCTCGCGGAGCACCGCGAGCAGGCCACCGGCACGGAAGAGGTCCTCCATGAGGTGCCGGCCCGCGGGCTGCAGGTCGACCAGCAGCGGCACCCTCGCACCGATCCGGTCGAAGTCCTCGACGCTCAGCTCGATGCCGAGTCGTCCGGCGATCGCGAGGAGGTGCACCACGGCGTTGGTGGAGCCGCCGATCGCGGCGAGGGCCACGATCGCGTTGTGGAAGGAGCCCTTGGTGAGGAAGGACGACGGAGTGCGCCCCTCGCGCACGAGGTCCACGGCGAGACGACCGGTGAGCTGGGCCGCCTCGTTCAACCGGGCGTCGGCCGCGGGCGTGCCGGCGATCCCGGGGACTATCGTGCCCAGCGCCTCGGCGACCAGCGCCATCGTCGAGGCGGTGCCCATCGTGTTGCAGTGACCGGCGCTGCGGATCATCGCGGACTCGGAGCGGGTGAAGTCCTCCTGGGAGAGGGTCCCCGCCCGAACCTCCTCGCTGAGCTTCCAGACGCCCGTGCCGCACCCGAGCCGTTCCCCCCGGAAGGTGCCGTTGAGCATCGGTCCGCCCGGGATCACGACCGCCGGGATGTCCACGCTCGCCGCGGCCATGAGCAGGGACGGGATGGTCTTGTCGCATCCGCCCAGGAGGACGACGCCGTCGACGGGGTTCGCACGGAGCATCTCCTCGATGCTCATGGCGGCCATGTTCCGCCAGAGCATCGCCGTGGGTCGCACGTTGGTCTCGCCGAGCGAGGTGACCGGCAGCTCGAGGGGCACTCCTCCGGCCTCCAGCACGCCGTTCTTCACGAACTGGGCGACGCCGGTGAGGTGCGCATTGCAGGGGGTGAGGTCGCTCGCGGTGTTCGCTATCGCGATCTGGGGGCGGCCGCGGAAGGCGTCGTCGGGCACGCCGCGCCGCATCCAGGCCCGATGGATGTAGCCGTTGCGGTCCTCGCCCCCGTACCACTGGCTGCTGCGGAGCTCCATTGCCGTTCCCCTCATCATCGATCGGGCCTACGCTCGGAAACATCATGGATCCTATGTCATTTCGGTCCGGCGCCTCGAGGGGTCCGGCGGTCGGGATGGCGTTCGAGGGGGAACGACGATGCGCGCACTGGTGATCACGGGGCCGGGTCGGGCCGAGGTGCGGGAGGTCGACCCGCCCACCGCCGCCCCCGGCGAGGTCGTGGTCGAGGTGGAGCGCGCCGGGATCTGCGGCACCGATGCGGAGATCTTCAGCGGCCACATGTCCTACCTCGAACAGGGGGTCTCCCGCTTCCCGATGCGGATCGGGCACGAGTGGTGCGGACGGGTGAGCGCCGTCGGCACCGGCGTCGATCCGGAGTGGCTGGACCGGCGGGTCATGGGAGACACCATGCTCGGCTGCGGATCGTGCCGACGCTGCCGCCGCGGCCATCAGCACGTCTGCGCCGCGCGCGAGGAGGTCGGGATCCGCGGAGCCCGCGCCGGTGCCCTCGCCGAGCAGCTCGCCGTGCCTGCGAACTCGTTGCACGCCCTGCCGGATGCGGTGGGACCGACGTCGGGGGCGCTGGTCGAGCCGGGCGGGAACGCGCTGCGCGCCGTGCAGGGCGCACCGCTGTCCGACGGGGACTGCGTGCTGATCATGGGACCGGGGACGATAGGCCTGCTCAGCGCCCTCTTCGCCCGCGCCACGGGGGCCGAGGTCCATGTGCTGGGCCTGCCAGGCCCGCACCTCGAGCTCGCGCGCACCCTCGGCCTCGATGGGGTCTGGGACGACGCGACGCTGCCCGATCTCCCCTGGGACGCGGTGATCGACGCGGCGGGCGCCCCGCTCCTGCCCGCCCGCGCCGTGGAACTCGTCGAGCCCGGAGGCCGGGCGGTGTTCATCGGCCTTGCCGGCACACCGACCCCGGTGGACTCGCGCGAGCTGGTCCTCGCGGACGTCACGGCGGTCGGAGTGCTCAGCGCCTCCCCCGCCCTCGAGGAGACGATCGCGGCGTATGCCTCGGGCACCGTCGACCCGTGCCCGATCGTGGGCAGCACCATCGCGCTGGAGGAGGTCCCGGACGTCCTCGCCGCGACGCCGGGACGCGGGCGGGAGGGCGCCGAGCCGCGCCGCGGACCGACGACCGCGCCGGCGAGGCCACGCGGCCCGAAGGTGCACATCGACCCTCACGTGTGACGCGGCGCGCGCCGGGCGCTCTGAGCGCGCCGTGTGCTGGCTGATCTGAAGGGACATCGGCGCCATCATGCCCGCTCGAGCGCGCCAGGGGAAGGGTTCTCGGCGATCGATTGCACGAACGATTCCTCCTCAGAGCATGGTTTTCCACAATGGACTGATATACGGCTCATATGTCGCACCCAACCGGTATTAAGCGGGGCGCGCACGTGCTGCGCGATCACCCGTCGTGGCACCCTCCGCTCGGAGATGTCGGGGCGTCCTGCGTGCCGCAGAACGTCCATGGCCTGGGCGTCTGGTGCGCTGACCATCGCGTCGACGTCCCCGCTCCCGCGCGCATCACCACCGACTCCGCCGCCCTGAACCGCCAGGAGGTTCCCGCCCGCGGCGCGAACCGTTCCTCCCCACTCTCGGTTTTCCACATTTTCATCCCCATGTTCGCGCAGGGGTTCCCTCACCCTCAGGCATCGAATAGCGTTGTCACATCTCCCCGGAACTCCGGGGGCGTCGACGGCGAGATGGGACGGGGGTTTCCAGGACATGTCCGCAGTGATGACCGCAGAGCTCCCCCGCGAGCTGAGGCCCTGGCCCGTCCGCGCCCGCCGGCGCCTCACCCCTGAGGCCGTCCGGGCCTCTGCGCTGGTCGACAGCGCGCACGAAGCCGACCCGGTCGTCACCGCGCACGCGCAGCAGGCCGTGACCATCCATGACACCTCTCGGGAGCGGACCCGGCTCTACGCGCGCCAGCTCGCGGAGGTCGCGCAGTTCCTGCGGGAGGACCCTGACGTCAGCGACCCGAGCGACGCTCTCGACCTGATCGCGATGAAGCTGGCCACCGCCCTGCGGGTGTCCGCCTCCCAGGCGGCCGGCAGGGTCCGGGACGCGCACCGCGCCGTCACCGTCATGCCGGGCACCTTCGAGCAGCTGGCCACCGGGGACCTCCCGGAGGACTGGCATCGGACTCTGCTCCGGCGGCTCGCGGGCATGAGCGATGCGCAGGCCGCCGCGATCGACGCCGTGGTCGCGACCTGGGAAGTCGCCTCCATCTCGCGCTCCCAGTTCGATCGGCATCTCGGTCTCGCGATCAGCCTCACCCTCTCCGAGGTCCCGGAACCCGCGCGCACGCCGGAGCGGGACGTGTCCGTGCAGATCGGCCCTGTCCCCGAGGGGACGGCGACTCTCTCGGTGACGGGGCCGATGCTGGAGATCCTCGCCCTGTCGCATCGGCTCGACGCCGCCGCGCGCACGGTCCAGGCGGCCCAGCGCAAGCAGCTCGCCGAGCAGCCCGGGGAGGCAGTTCCCTTCGACCCGGACGGCACGGCGCTGGAGAACGGTCGGGCCCTATCCCTCGCGACGCTGCGCTATCTCGTCCTGACCCACTCCTTGCTGCACCACGAGCCCGTCGAAGCTCCCCGGACCGCGTTCACCCTCTTCGTGACCGCCCCGGCCATGACCCTGCTCGGTGCGAGCGACGCCCCGGGGATGCTCGAGGGCCGCACTCCGATCCCCGCGGACCAGGCCCGCTTCCTGGCCGCCGGGCAGCCGGAGTGGCACCGCCTGCTCACCGACCCGATCAGCGGCGCGTACCTCGACGCTCCCACCACGAGATACACGCCCACCGCGGCCCAGCGCACACAGCTCCGGTTGAGACATCCTGTCTGCGCGGCGCCGGGCTGCACGCATTCCACGGTTCTCGCCTCCGAGGACGACCACATCGAGGAGTTCGACCACCGGGACCCGGCGCGTGGAGGACCGACCACGCTCGAGAATCTCCATCGCCTCTGCTGGCGACACCACCAGCTCAAGACAGCCGGGCGCCTCGATCCCACGCGCGAGGCCGGGGCTGCCCCCGACCGGTCCGCCGCCGGGCCCTCCGATCCACGCGCCTGCCCGGGCGTGGGGACCGGCCCTCGCGAACTGCGTCGTCGAGAACCCGCCGTCACCCGGTGGACCCTCGACGGAGCCCACACGTCCTGGACCCTCGAGCACACCGACATGACCACCCCTCTTCTCGCCGCGACGCTCGAACGACGCTGGGCGGAGCACCTCGCGGAGCGGGCGGCCTCGGCGGCGCGGGCGGGTGCCCTGCCCCGGGACGGCGGAGCGGTGGGCCCCTGCGAGTCGGTCTGCCCGTCCGATCCCGGGCCACCACCGTTCTGAGCGACCCGGCCTCGGCCGCCGCGCAGATCGGGGGTCAGGCCAAAGATCAGCCTGGAACTCAGGCCGGGGCGCAGACCCCGAGGGAGACCGGGCGGCTCGAGGGATCGGACTGCAGCCAGCGCTTCAGTTCGACGGGGCGCACGTCGTGGTCGTCGAGGCGGTCCAGTGACAGCCACTCGGTGCCGTCCTGGCCGGCGTCGGGATCGGTGCCGACACCCGGCTCCTCCCCCTCGGCGAGGTCGCACCAGTACGCGATGTTCACCTGATGGAACAGCGGGATGGGAGCGCCGTCTCGATAGCGGCGCTCGGTGAGGATCTCGAACAGGCAGGCGATCTGATGCACCTCGACCGTCGCCCCGATCTCCTCCCGGCACTCGCGGATCAGCGCCGCGACCTGATCCTCTCCGTGCTCCTGACCTCCCCCGGGCAGGGCGAGCACCACGTGCCCGTCCGCATCCGTATAGCGATTCATCAGCACCTGGCGATCGCGCACCACCAGCGCCTTCACCCCGACCCTCGGACCCCTCACGCGGTCTCCCCCTCCAGCAGCTCTCCTGCGCACCGGCGCAGCTCGTCCTCGTCCTCCGCCTGCAGCAGCCGCCCCACGGCATCCTCCGAGCGGAGCACGCCCATCAGCCGCTGCAGCGCCCGCAGATGCGACGCCGCGTCGGTCAGCAGCGGCATCGCCACGATGCGCACCCCCACGGTGCCCTCGCCGCCCATCTCCCCGAAATCCACGGGGCGGGCGAGCGTGGCGAGGGCCAGCCCCGGCCGACGCACCAGCGCCGGATCGGCATGCGGGATCGCGGTCGGGATCGGCGTCGGCAGGCCCGTCGGGTACTGCCGCTCCCTCTCCCGCAGCGCCTCCGGGAAGTCGACGGTCACCGCCCCCTCCTCCAGCAGCCGCGCGGCGAGCGAGCGGAGCGCATCCTCCGCATCGCCCACCTCGAGGTGCGCCACCACCACGATCAGCTCCAGCTCCTCGGCCATGCCGCCTCCCTCGTCGTCGTCACGGATTCTGTCACCCCGGTGCGTAGGCTGGGCCGACCCGCCCAGAACGAGGAGTCCCGCATGCCCGCACCCCGCGACACCTCCGTGATCGTGCGGGCCGCCCGCCTGTACTACGAGCAGGGACGTTCCCAGACAGAGGTCGCCGCCGAGCTCGGCCTCTCCCGCTCCAACGTCTCCCGCATCCTCACCCAGGCTCGGGACCGGGGCATCGTCGAGATCAGCATCCACGACCCCGAGGGTCCACCGCGCCGGGACGACGCCCTCGAGGCCTCCCTGCGCGCCGCCTTCGGCCTGCAGGAGGCGTACGTCGTCTCCGCCCCGCGCACCTCCGCGATGGAGTCGGTCGCACGACAGGGTGCCGCCGTGATCACCGACCGCGCCGCGCAGGTCTCGAGCCTCGGAGTCTCCTGGGGGCAGACGGTCCAGAACGTGGTCGCGGAGCTCGAGACGCTCCACCTCCGGCCCCGTCCCCGGGTCCTCCCGCTCGTCGGCGGCCACAGCGCCCTGGACCAGTTTGACTCCGGCGACTCGGTGCTGCGCGTCCTCGCCTCCCGCCTCGGATCGCGCCCCGAGACGCTCTACGCCCCCGCCATCCTCGAATCCGCGACGGCGCTCGCCACACTGCGCGCCGAGTCCAGCATCGGCAGCGTGCTGGCCGACGCCGCCCGCGTGGAGCTGGCCGTGGTCGGCATCGGCTCCGCGGGCATGCACTCCTCCCCGCACATCGTCGAGCTGATGCGCCTGGACGACGCCGAGCGGGCGGCGTTCGACGCGCAGCAGCCCGTGGGCGATGTGTGCGGGCGCTTCGTCAACGCCCACGGCGAGCCGCTCGGCGCCCCCTCGGATCAGCGGGTCCTCGCGGTCACCTTCGACCAGCTGCTGCGCATCCCCGAGGTGCTCGGCGTCGCCGCCGGTGCGGAGAAGGCTCCCGGTGTGCTCGGCGTGCTGCGCAGCGGCGCGATCGACACCGTGGTCGTCGACACCGACCTCGCGCGGGAAGTGCTCTCCCGCCTGTGATCAGTCGCGGCCGGTCAGCAGCCGGCCGAAGCGCTCGGTCAGCTCACGATCCACCGGCAACTCCGTCTCGTCCAGATGCGTGAGCGGAGCGGCGAGACGGCTCGAGGAGAGCAGCCACGCCGCGTCGGAGCCGGCGACGTCCGCGACCGTCATCAGCTCCTCGCGGGCCGACCGTCCCTCGGCCCGCAGAGCTTCGAAGAGAGTGCCGACGCTGGTCCCCGGCAGCACACCGGCGCTCACCGGGGTGGTCAGGAAGTCCTCGCCCCGGCGGACCAGGAGGGTCGAGGTCGGCCCTTCGAGGACGTACCCGTCCGAGGCCACGAACAGGACGTCCCGGGCTCCGCGGCGCACCGCCTCGCGGGTCGCGGCCATGTTCACCGCATAGGACAGCGACTTCGCGCCGGCCAGCAGCCAGGGGCTGGTCCGGGGCGCGGTCGTGGCCAGTCCCCTGTCCAGGGTGATCACGCGCATCCCGGCGCGATGGGAGGACCAGTCGTCGGCCGCGCGGGCGTGGACCCAGGCGGTCGGCTCGCCGGAGCCCTCCACGCCGCGCGAGACGATCACCCGCACGGTCAGCTCCGCGACCGGGTCGTGGGCCGCGATCGCCGCCTCCATCGCCGCGGAGAGCTCCTCGCGCGCGGGGAGCGGCAGATCCATCATCCGGGCGCTGCGCTGGAGGCGGTCCAGGTGCGGGCCGACGTTCACGGCGCGCCCGTCGAACACGCCGATGGTCTCGAAGACACCGTCACCGCGGGTGGCCGCGAGGTCCGTGACCAGCAGGGCCGGGGCGGCGGGATCCGCAGGACGGGAACCGGGGACGAGGATCAGGACGGGGCTGTGCGCGGACATGCCGACCAGCGTAGACCCGTCAGGATCGGCCGATGTCCCCGCCGATCGAGGCGGCGCCGCCGCCGGAGCCCATGGCGTCGCCGATCATCGCCATCAGCCGCTCGAGGAGCGACATCCCGGAGTCCTCGCCCGGGGCCTCGATCCGCCCGGCGAAGACCGCGCCCGAGCTGGAGTCCTCTCCCGCCACGATGCCCTGCCCGCCGATCGCGCGGCCGTGCGCGACGGGGCCCTCATCGCCGGAGGCGGCCGAGTCCGACCCGGCGCCGCCTCCCGCACCGCTGCCGCCCGCACCGCTGCCGCCGCCGGAACCGCTTCCGCCGCCTGCTGCATCCCCGCCGCCCGAGCCGCCACCGCTGCCGCCGCCCGCCGACTCGCCGCCGCCAGCCGCTCCCTGCTCGCCCGAGGCCGCGGCTGCCGCCACGGGAAGAGGCTCCTGGCCGAGCTGATCGCCGAGGGCCGCGCCGAGAGCGAGGCCGCCGCCGAGGGAGCCGAGCAGATCGGTGAAGGCCTGGCCCAGCGCGAGCGCCCGGGTGAGGAGCTCGGCGAGGAGTCCGCCGAGCAGCGACGCGCCCAGCAGTCCACCGAGGAAGTCCGCACGACCCTCCGGGGTGGAGAGCGCCTCGCGGAACATCTCCTCGAGCGCCGCGGCGACCGCCCCCGCGATCACGCCCTGGGCAACCCCCGTCGCACCGCCCAGCACCCCCCGCAGGAGGGCCTCGGCCGCCTCCCCGAGCGTCCGCGCCAGGTCCGCCGCGAAGGAGTCGCTCGCGCTCGAGGCGGCGTCCTGCTCGTCGGCGTGCTCGATCAGCCGGCGCGCCTGCATCCGCAGATCGATGCCGAGGTCCTGCAGCCCGGGACGCACGCGAGAGCTCCAGTCGGCGCGGAACTCGTCGGCGTCCTCCCCGATCCACTCGACGTCGTCGACGACACCGCTCAACAGCGACTCGAGGTCCTCGAGGACCGCCGCCCGCCTCGCCCAGATCGACCCGATCGTGCGCAGCGCCTCGGTGTCCGCGCCCAGGAATGCGCTCATCGTCGCCCGTCCCCCTCAGCTCTCCCCCGTTGACACGCTCACGGTAAGCGGCGATCCGCCGCCGAGGCGATGGGGAGGACTCCCCACCCTCAGGGGAGCAGGTCCCGCACCCACCCCGGCAGCGACTCCGCCCCGCGCCGCGCGTCGGCATCCGGCCCCACCCACGCGACCGCGGCGAGCACGGCCGTCAGCCGCTCCGCCAGCGCATCGATCCGTTAGGCGCCGGTGGCGAAGTCCCCACCGATCCGCCGCACCTCGTGGACCGCGCGGGTCAGCCCCCGAGCAGGACCACCGCGCGGCCTCCGGCGCGCCAGGCGACGTGCAGCTCGAGCGGGTCGCCGGGCACGTCGGCCTCCATCAGGTCGACGCGGGCGCCGACGGGGGCCTCGCGCAGGTCGGCGACGGCGAGCGCGCCGGCCGGCAGGTCCGGGACCGCGGAGTCCGACGGGGACCGCAGCGGCACGTCCAGCTCCGGGTCGGGATCGGCGAGTCCGAGGACCTGCGTGAACAGGTGATCGTTCATGAGCTGCTCGGCGGCCTCGTCGCGCTCCTCGCCCTCGAGCGCCGGGTCGAGCTCGGCGAGGGTCGCGGCGAGCGCGTCCGCGAAGCGCTCCAGGTAGGTGCCGAGATCCGGGGCGACGAGATGCAGGGCGAGGTCCTCGCCGATGCCGAAGACGGCACCGGGCGCGCCCTCCTCGTCGAGGGTGAGGATCACGGCGGCCTCGGGCGTCTCGAAGAGGGGGTAGAAGGTCGCCGCGTCGCCGAGCAGCGTGTACGGGCCGACGTCGGTGCGGTCCTCGACGAGCAGGGTCAGCAGGGTCTGTTCGCGCAGCACGATGCCGCCGAACTCGTCGACGATCTGCTCGAGCGCCGCCGGTGGGTTCGCGGCGACCTCCTCCTCGGTGACCGCGAGGCCCGGCAGCAGGGTCACGTCCCGCTCATGGGTGCGGGCGAGGGAGGTGAGGCGGTCCAGGACGGGGCGGACCGAGAGGATCGGCAGCAGCGGGGAGGTGTTCACCGCGCCATCGTGGCACAGAGGACGGCAGACACAGCCTCCCCCGCCTCCTCGATCTGCTCCGCGGTGACGTCGCCGCCGAGGGTCAGGCGCACCGCGGACTGCGCCAGCTCCCGGGGCAGCCCGAGGGCGAGCAGGACCGGGCTCGGCTCATCGCTGCCCGCGGCGCAGGCGGAGCCGCTCGAGGCGATCACCCCGCGCCGTTCGAGGTCCAGCAGCACCGACTCCCCGCTGCGGCCCGGCACGCAGAAGGACAGGTGCCCCGGGTGCCGCGGCGCCCGCGGACCGGTGAGCATGCAGCCCGCGGCGAGGACCCGCTCGAGCAGCGCGTCCCGCAGCGGGGTGATGCGGGCGACGCGCTCGGCGCGCTCCGCCTCGGCGAGCTCCAGGGCGACGGCGAGCGCGACGGCGAAGGCGACGTTCTCGGTGCCGGAGCGTCGGCCGTTCTCCTGCCCGCCGCCGTGGACGAGGGGCTCGACGGGCAGTCGCCCGCGGAGCATCGCGAGTCCGCTGCCCTTGGGCGCGCCGACCTTGTGCCCGGCGAGGGTGAGCGCGTCGACGCCGAGCCCGCGCAGGTCGAGCCAGCCGGCGGCCTGCACGGCATCGGTGTGGACGAGCGCGCCGGCCTCGTGCGCGATCGCGGCGAGGGCGCGCACGTCGGTGATCGCCCCGATCTCGGTGTTGGCGAGGGCGAGGGAGACGAGGGTGGTGTCGGGACGGAGGGCGGCGCGCAGGGCCGACGGGGTGATCGTCCCGTCGGGTGCGACCTCCACCTCGGTGACCGCGAAACCGTGGAGTCGGCGCAGATGGTCGACCGACTCGCGGACCGCCTCGTGCTCGAGCGGGGAGGTGACCAGGTGCCTCCCGCGCGGCGAGCCGACGGCGAGGCCCTTGATCGCGAGATTCGCGGCCTCGGTCCCGCCCGCCGTGAACACGATCTCGTGGCGGCGCACACCGAGCACCCGGGCGGCGCGGGCCCGGGCGTCCTCGAGTCCCGCGGCGGAGGCCTCCCCCGCGGCATGGTGCGAGGAGGGGTTCGCGAACACGCCGGTGAGATACGGCCAGGCCGCCTCGAGGGCCTCGGAGCGCACGGGCCCCGCGGCGGCCGCGTCGAGGTAGACGGTGCTCACGCCCGCACGTCCATGTCCAGCCCCAGGTCGAGGCTGCCGGCGGAGTGGGTGAGCGCGCCGGAGGAGATGACGTCCACGCCGGTCAGGGCCACGTCGCGGACGGTGTCCAGCATGATGGTGCCGGAGGCCTCGACCACGGCGCGGCCCGCGATCAGCGCGACCCCGGTGCGGAGGTCCGCGAGGGAGAAGTTGTCGAGCATGATGACGTCGGCCCCGCCCGCGAGCACCGGTTCGATCTGGTCGAGGCGATCCACCTCGACCTCGAGGCGGACCATGTGCCCGAGCCGCGTCCGGGCCGCGCGCAGTGCCTCCTCCACGCCGATCCCGGACCGGGCGAGGACGGCGAGATGGTTGTCCTTGGCCATCACCCCGTCGGAGAGGGAGAAGCGGTGGTTGACCCCGCCGCCGCAGCGCACCGCGTGCCGTTCGAGGACCCGCAGCCCCGGCGTGGTCTTCCGCGTGTCGGTGATGCGGGCGCCGGTCCCCTCCACGGCGGCGACCAGGGCAGCGGTGAGGGTCGCGGTCGCGCACATCCGCTGCAGCAGGTTCAGGCCGACCCGCTCGGCCTGGAGCAGGGCCCGGGCGGGTCCGGTGACCTCGGCGAGGACCTCCCCGGCCGCGAAGCGGTCCCCGTCGGCCGTGCGCGGGACGACCTGCACCGAGGGGTCGGTGAGGGTGAAGGCCGCGGCGAACACGTCGATCCCGGCGAGCGTCCCGGGCTCGCGGGCGACGAGACCGGCGGTGGCGGTCGCCTCCGCGGGGACGAGCAGCTCCCCGGTGAGGTCGCCCCAGGGGGCGTCCTCGGCGAGGGCGGCGCGGACGACGGGGTCGATGAGGGCGGGGGTCAGCATGCGGGGGCCTCCAGGCGGGCGGGTCGGCGGGCGGCGGCCAGCAGCAGCCGGCCGAGCAGGAGCAGGTTGCGGTCCTCGACGGACCGCCGGTCGGTGGGATCCGGGGCGGTCCAGTCCAGGAGGCGGGGTCGTCCCTCGCCGCTGCGGAGCGGCCCGGCGTGGGACCACATCTCCTCCTGCAGGGTGCGACGGGTCCAGGCGGGGTCGGTGCCGCTCTCCCGCGGCGGGGAGCTCGGGCCGGGAGGCGACGCCGACGAGCGGGGGGTGGCGAGGGCGGACTCGGCGGCGCGGGCACCGAAGACGGCCCCCTCGAGCAGGGAGTTCGAGGCGAGGCGGTTCGCACCGTGCACTCCGGTGCAGGCGCATTCCCCCGCGGCGAGCAGGCCGGGCAGGGAGGTGCGGCCGTCGAGGTCGGTGCGGATCCCGCCCATCCAGTAGTGCGCGGCGGGGGTGACGGGGATCGGCTCCCGGCCCCAGTCGAGGCCCTCGGCACGCACGGCGGCGTCGATCGTCGGGAAGCGGGCGGCCAGGAAGTCGGCCCCGAGGGCAGTCGCGTCCAGCAGCACCGGCGCACCGTCCTGCGCGGCCATGGTGCGGGCCATCGCGCGGGCGACGACATCTCGGGCGGCGAGCTCGTCGACGAAGCGCTCGCCCCGCGCGTCGCGGAGCACCGCCCCCTCCCCGCGCACGGCCTCGGAGACGAGGTGCGCGCCGGGGGTCGCGGTGGGGTGGAACTGCACGCGGTCCAGGTCGGCGAGGACGGCCCCCGCCCGGGCCGCCGCGGCCACGCCGTCCCCCGTCGCGGTCAGCGGGTTGGTGCTGCGGGAGAAGAGATGGCCGGCGCCGCCGGTGGCGAGGATGACAGCGTCCGCCCGCTGCTCGACGAGCACGCCGTCGGGGCCGAGCAGCACGGCGCCGACGACCCGTCCGGCCCGGACGACCAGGTCCACGAGCACGGTGTGCTCGCGCACCTCGACGCGGCCGTCGAGCGCCGACTGCAGGGCGGCCTGGATCGCGGCGCCGGTCGCGTCGCCGCCCGCGTGGAGGATGCGGTGGCGGGAGTGGGCGCCCTCGAGGCCGAAGCCCGCGTCGAAGACCACTCCCCTATCGACGAGCTCGGCGATGACGCTCGGCGCCGCCTCGCAGAGCAGGCGGATCGCGGCGGGGTCGCCGAGACCGCCACCCGCGGCGAGGGTGTCGGCGGCATGCGCGGCGGGGCTGTCGGCCGGGTCGATCGCGGCCGCGATCCCGCCCTGGGCGCGGGTTGTCGCCCCGTCGGCGAGCGCGCCCTTCGACACCAGCAGCACCTCGGTGCGTCCGGCGAGGCGCAGCGCGGCGGTGAGCCCGGCGATGCCGGAGCCGATGACGAGGATGCTCATGGCCGGGCCGCGAGCATCCGCTCGAGGGCGAGGCGGGCCGGTGCGGCGACCGACGGGTCGACGGTGATGCGGTTGACGACCTCGCCGCGCAGCAGCGACTCGAGGGTCCAGGCGAGGTAGCCGGGGTGGATGCGGTACATGGTCGAGCAGGGGCACACCACGGGGTCGAGGCAGAAGATCCGATGCTGCGGGTTCTGGGCGGCGAGGCGCTGGACGAGGGTGATCTCGGTGCCGATCGCGAAGGTGGTCGGTTCGCTCGCGCCCTCGATCGCGCGGCGGATCACGTCGGTCGATCCCGCCTCGTCGGCCGCGTCGACGACCTCCATCGGGCACTCGGGGTGGACGATCACCCGCACGCCGGGATGCTCGGCGCGGGCGCGCTCGACCTGGGCGGGGGTGAAGCGCTTGTGCACCGAGCAGAAGCCGTGCCAGAGCAGCACGCGGGAGGCGCGGATCTGCTCGGCGGTGTTGCCGCCGAGGGACCGGCGCGGGTTCCACATGACCATCTCGTCGAGGCCGACGCCCATCGCGCGGGCGGTGTTGCGGCCCAGGTGCTGGTCGGGCAGGAAGAGGACGCGGCGGCCGCGGGCGAAGGCCCACTCCAGGACGGTCCGCGCGTTCGAGGAGGTGCACACGATCCCGCCGTGGCGACCGACGAAGCCCTTGATGGCCGCGGAAGAGTTCATGTAGGTCACCGGGATGACGTCGTCCGTGATCTCGCCGAGCTGCTCCCAGCAGTCCTCGACCTGGTCGATGTCCGCCATGTCCGCCATCGAGCAACCGGCGGCGAGGTTGGGCAGGATCACGGCCTGCTCGGGGCGGGAGAGGATGTCCGCGGTCTCGGCCATGAAGTGCACGCCGCAGAAGACGATCGCCTCGGCCTCGGGGTGCGCGGTGGCGGCGGTCGCGAGCTGGAAGGAGTCGCCCACGTAGTCGGCGTGCTCGACGACCTCGTCGCGCTGGTAGAAGTGCCCGAGGATCACCACGCGGGAGCCGAGGGCGGCCTTCGCGGCGCGGATGCGGTCCGCGAGCTCCTCCTCGGAGGCGGTGCGGTACTCCTCGGGGATCTCTCCCTGGCGCGGGGCGCCGAGCGGGATGCGGTCGCCCATCGAGGCGCCGGGCCCGTAGCCGGGGTCCTCGCGGTCGATCACCCAGGGATCGGTGAGCAGACGGGTGGAGCAGGAGGTGGCCGTGGTGGTCGGCAGGGCAGTCATGGTCGGGGAACCGTTCGGTAGAGGCGGGCGGGACGGTGGCGGCCGCCGGTGCGGAACTCGTCGGTCGCGACGAGCTGACCGGAGGACTCCATCTGGCGGCGGAAGTTCGCCGGGTCGAGGGGGCGCTGGAGGACGGCCTCGTGGACGCCGCGCAGCTCCGCGATGGTGAAGGTGCGGCCCAGGAAGGACGCGGCGATCTGCGAGTACTCGACCTTGTTGCGCAGGCGCCAGAGGGCGTACTCGACGATCTCGGCATGGTCGAAGGCCAGCTCGGGCAGCTCGTCGGCGAGGAACCACTTCACGTTGACGGCGCCGGCGACGGTGTCCTCGGGGCGCACCAGGGCCCAGTAGACGATCGAGACGGTCCGCTCGGCGTCCCCCGTGGCCCGGTCCAGACCGCCGAAGGCGTACAGCTGCTCGAGGTAGTCCGGGGTGAGTCGGGTGGTCTCGCGCAGGGTGCGGCTCGCGGCGGCGGCGAGGTCCTCCCGATCGTCGAGGGGGCCGCCGGGGAGCGCCCAGCGGCCCTGGTGCGGGGCGCGGATGCGGCGCACGAGCGGGAGCCAGAGCGCGAGCCGCCGGGTGGTGGGGTGCGGTCGCAGCGCGAAGATCACCGTGGAGACGGCGAGAGCGGTCACGTCGGGGACACCTCCTGTTAAAGTCACCATCACCTTTACTGGTGCCGACGAGCCTAGGGTCACGATGACCAGAAGTAGCAGGGGTGGCGCGGGTCTCGTGATGCGGGTCACAGGACGGATGACTCTAAGTCCCGTGTCAGGATGTGCCGCATGGGACGCGAGATCGGCTCGACCGAATACACCCGCGGGCAGCGCACGCGCTACCGCCACGACCTGCGACGGAACCTCGACCTCTTCGAGACGTTCCTGGACACTGCCGAGTTCGTCGACGAGGGCACGATCGGGGTCGAGCTCGAGCTGAACCTCGCCGACGCCACCACCATGGCGCCCTCGCTCACGGCCGACGAGGTTCTCGCCACCCTCGACGACGAGGGCTTCACGCACGAGATTGGCCGCTACAACGTCGAGGCGAACCTCCCGGTCTCGATCCCGCACGGCAACGGCCTCGCCGACCTCGAGCGGGCCCTGCAGGCCCGGCTCGACCAGGTCGACGCCGCCGCGCGCGAGCACGGCGCCCGCGCGATCCCCGTCGGCCACCTCCCCACCATCACCGAGGAGCTCTTCGCGGGCGAGGACTGGCGCGCCCCCGGCCACCGCTACGCGGCCCTCGAATCGAGCGTTCTCGAGGCGCGCGGCGAGGAGATCGCTCTGCGCATCAACGGCGAGGGCCGGGGGCTCGAGGCGAGCTTCGACTCGATCGCCCCCGAGTCCGCGTGCACCTCCCTGCAGCTCCACCTGCAGGTCCCGCCCGAGCAGTTCGCCGCCGCCTGGAACGCCGCGCAGGCCATCGCCGGCCCGCAGGTCGCGCTCGCCGCGAACTCGCCCTTCCTGCTGGGCAGGCGCCTCTGGCACGAGACCCGCGTCCCCGCCTTCGTGCAGTCCCTCGACACCCGGCCGCCCGAGTACGCGGCGCAGGGTGTGCGCCCCCGGGTGTGGTTCGGCGAGCGCTGGATCACCTCGATGTTCGACCTCTTCGAGGAGAACGTGCGGCTGTTCCCGGCGCTCATCCCGGAGACGCGGCAGATGGCCGAGGAGCCCCTGCTGACCCCGGGCGCCTCACCCCGGCTGCACGAGCTGATGCTCCACAACGGCACCGTGTGGCGCTGGAACCGGCCCATCTACGATCCGGGCACCGACGTCCCCCATCTGCGGCTCGAGAACCGCCTGCTGCCCGCCGGTCCGACCCCCGCGGACATGGCGGCGAACGCCGCGTTCTTCTACGGGATCCTCCACTCGCTGGTCTTCGAGCGGCGGCCGCTGTGGTCGCGGATGAGCTTCGAGCAGGCGGCCGACGCCTTCGAGCAGTGCGCCCGCTGGGGCCTCGAGGCGCGGATCCGCTGGCCCCGCGTGACCGGCCGCGTGCGCGTCGCCGATCTGCTCCTGGACCAGCTGATCCCGCAGGCCATGGAGGGCCTCCGGGATCTCGGCGCGGACGCCGACGTGGTCGAGCGCTATGCGGGGATCCTCACCGGCCGCGCGCGGACCGGGCGCAACGGCGCCCGCTGGCAGATCGACACCGTCACCTCCCTCGAGGTGCGCGGCCTGGATCGGCCGACGGCCCTCGCGGAGATGACGCGGAGGTACCGAGCGGGGGTGGACTCGGGCGATCCGGTGCACGAGTGGCCGGTGCCGGCGCGGACGCCCGCCGTCGGGGCCTGACGGGAGTCCACGATCCGTCCACATCGCGGGATGCCGTCTCAAAGCGCAGTACCCTGCGAGACATGACCACCACCGCCCCCGCGCCCGCCGAGACGGCGCGCGCCTCCGAGGACCGCTCCGCGCGCATCGCCGTGACAGTCTTCCCCGCCCTGATCCTCCTCGCCGCCGCGATCGGCTTCTTCGCCCCGTCGGTGGGCCAGGCCCTCGCCCCGCACACCAGCATCTACCTGGGCGTCATCATGTTCGCGATGGGCCTGACCCTGACCGCTCCGGACTTCGGCCTGGTCCTGCGCCGCCCGCTGCCGGTGCTCATCGGCGTGGTCGCCCAGTTCGTGATCATGCCGCTCATCGGCCTCGGCGTGAGCATCCTGCTGCAGCTGCCGCCGGAGCTCGCCGTCGGTGTGATCCTCGTGGGCTGCGCCCCCGGCGGCACCAGCTCGAACGTCATCTGCTACCTGGCGAAGGCGGACACCGCGCTCTCGGTCACGATGACCTCGATCTCGACCCTCCTGGCCCCGCTGCTGACCCCGGTGCTCACCCTGTGGCTCGCCGGGTCCTACCTCCCCGTCGACGCGGGCGCCATGGCGCTGTCGATCGTGAAGATGGTGCTCGTGCCCGTGATCGGCGGCCTCGTGATCCGCCTGGTCGCCGGGAAGCTCGTCGACCGGATCCTGCCGGCCCTGCCCTGGATCAGCGTCGCGGGCATCTCGCTCGTGGTGATCGCCGTGGTCTCCGGGTCGACCGAGGCCATCGTCTCCGCCGGCGCGATCGTGCTCCTCGCGGTCGTGCTGCACAACGGCCTCGGGTACCTGCTCGGCTACTGGGCGGCGCGACTGCTGCGCCAGGACGTCCGCGCGGCCCGCACCACCTCGATCGAGGTGGGGATGCAGAACTCGGGACTCGCCGCGACCCTCGCCGCGAGCGCCTTCTCCCCCGCCGCCGCGCTGCCCGCCGCGATCTTCTCGATCTGGCACAACCTCTCCGGCGCCATGCTCGCGCTCTACTACCGGCGCACCGCCCGCTGAGCAGCACGGGGAGTCCTCCCCATGGCGCTTCGGCGCCCGGTGTCGTTGACTGGTCCCACTCAGCATTCCGTCCCCCGAGGAGGCCCCCGATGTATCCGACCCCGCCCGCTCCGCAGCCCAAGAGCCGCACCGGACTCTGGATCGGTCTCGCCTGCGGCTGCATCGCCCTGCTGGTCCTCGTGGTGGGCGGCGTCGGCGCCGGCATCTGGTTCATGAACCGCGGAGAGGATCCGGATCCGACGGGCCGGGAGACGACCTCCGAGGAGGAGACCACCTCGGACGAGGAGACGACGGACGAGGAGACGACCGCGGAGGAGACCACCGAGGAGGAGACGACGGCGGCCGAGGAGGTCACCGTGACCCTCGCGGTGATGGACTCCGCGGAGGGCAACACCCTCACCACCGACGACGGCGACCAGACCAGCACCAACGGCAAGTACGTGGGCGTCTACATCTCGCTGTACAACGAGGGCGACAGCTCGGTGAGCTTCGCCTCCTCGGACTTCACCCTGTACGACGCCGACGGCTCCCCGTACGCCCCGATCTACGGGAACTTCTCGTCCTCCGGCCCCGAGGTGGCCGCGGGCGAGGAGCAGTACGGCTGGATCTACGTCGACGTCGCGGAGGACGTGACCATCACCGAGATCGCCTACACCGACGCGGTCGGCACCCTCGGCGAGGAGATCCGCCAGCCCGTCTCCTGATCCCGGATCCTGTCTTCCCAGGGAACGGACAGCACCATTGCAGTGCGCTCCAGGGAGCGCCGTGTTCACTGATCCCATCGCGTCACCGGAGGGACCGCCGACTGAGGAGGAAGCAGGTCCCACACCACCGGCGACGCGGGGGAAAGGGATGGCCCCGGCTCGTGGGGACGAGCCGGGGCACCTTTTTGTCCGGACCCTGCCCGCCCGTCACCCCCTCGGCGCAGACGGGGGCGATGACGACCACTCCCGATGACGCCGAGGCCACTCTCCACCGCTATCTCCGCGAGGCGAGCGACGCGCTCGTCTGGAAGACGGAGGGCCTGTCCGAGCGGGATCTCCGCCTGCCCCGCACCCCCACCGGCACCACCCTGCTCGGACTGGTCAAGCACGCCGCGAACATCGAGGCCGGGTACTTCGGGGAGACCTTCTCCCGTCCCCTCCCCGCGCTCGCGGGGCTCGAGGACGTCGCCGCGGTCGACGCGGACCTGCAGGCGGACTGGGTCGCGCGAGCTCGCCGACCGCTTCTGAGCCCCGGGACCCGCCGTCAGCGCCGCAGGTCGATGCCGAAGACGCGGCGGATCTGGGCGACCGCGTGGCGGGTGAAGCGCCGGTCCGACGGTGTCGAGGCGAAGGGCACGGCGAGGCCCGGGTGCTCGGGATGGGTCACCCGGCCGTGGGTCGAGCCGGGGGTGACGACGAACCCCGCCTCCTGCAGCCGGCGCAGCAGCTCCCGGCGCGAGGTGGGATGGCGCGTGCCGCGGCCGCCGCGGGCGCTCGGCCCGGCCGCGGTCTCGGCGATGTCGAGGGCCGGCTCGTACTCCTCGGGTCGCACCGAGAGGGCGTAGCGCGCGGAGAACAGGCCGATCACGGCGTTGTCGATGCGCCGCACCTGCACCACCAGGTCTCCGCGCAGGAAGTGATCGCTCGCCCCGGCGTCCGCGGACCAGGCGTCCTCGGGATCCGCGACCGCGAGGACCAGCCGCTCCTGGGTGACGCCCGCGACGCCGACGGTGCGGACGGCCTCCTCGTCGAGGTGGAGCGGCGGGAGGACCGGGAGCGGTGGCTGGGGTGGCTGCGGCTGTTCCGCCTGCGGCGGTGCCTGTTGTGGTTTTGGTGTCGGCTTGGTCGGCGGGCTCCAGTTCACCGGGGTGACGCGGCGCGCGGGATCCACGCGCCCGCGCAGGGCGCGGGGCGTGGGACGGGGCGGGGTCGCGGGCATCAGCACGATGGTGGCACGCCGTAGGGTGTGCGAGTGCTCCGAGACTCCCGCCTCCCCGTCCTGATCCTCGCCGCGCTTCTGCTCGCGGCCTGCTCCGCCGAGGAACCGGCCCCCGCACCGGAGCCCACCGTCGCCGAGGCGCCGACGGTCACGGAGGAACAGGCGACCACCCCCGCTCCCTCCGACGCCGGGGGCGCGACCACGCAGCCGCCCGCGCCGATCGCCGTGACCCCCGCGCCCGAGGGCTTCGCCCCGCCCTCGGCCTGCACCGGAGAGGGTGCCTACTTCGCCGAGGTGGGCACGCCCGCTACGCCCGCCCTGCCCGAGCGCGACGGCCGGGGCCTCACGGTCACCGCGACCGGCATCGAGGGGGACGACGCCCTCCTCGAGGTCGTGGTCGGCGACGGCGAGGCGCAGCAGGTCGAGGCGATCACCCTCGGCGAGACCGTCGCGGTGGAGGGCTGGACCCTCTCCGTGACCAGCGTCTGCGCAGACACCCAGCAGGTCGAGTTCGACCTGATCGACTGAGCGTGTTCGACCTCGACCGGATCGGCGCCGGGCTCCCCGTCTCCGCCGCGCGCGCGGAGCTCCTCGCCGCCGCCCGCACCGGGGCGCTCGTGGTCACCGCACCGCCCGGAACCGGCAAGACCACGCTGCTGCCGCCGCTGGTCGCCGACCTGGTCGAGGGCCGCACCGTGGTGACGCAGCCGCGCCGGGTCGCGGTGCGCGCCGCCGCCCGCCGCCTCGCGACCCTCGACGGCGGCCGGATCGGCGAGCGGGTGGGCTTCACCGTGCGCGGGCAGCGCAGCGTCGGCGCGGACACCCGCATCGAGATGCTCACCCCCGGGGTGCTGCTGCGCCGGCTGCTCGCCGACCCCGCGCTGCCCGGCGTCGGCGCGGTGCTCCTGGACGAGGTGCACGAGCGGTCCCTCGAGACGGACCTGCTGCTCGGCATGCTCGCCGAGGCCCGGCTGCTGCGCGAGGACCTGCTGGTCGGGGCGATGTCCGCGACCCTCGACGCGCAGGCCGTGGCCGCGCTGCTGGGCGGCGCCCCGGTGGTCGAGGTGCCGAGCCCCCTGCACCCCCTCGAGATCAGCTACGCCCCCTCCCCCGCCCCGCGGCTCGACGCCCGCGGCGTGACCCGCGAGTACCTCGCGCATCTCGCCGGCGTCGTCGTCCGGACCCGCACCGACGGCGACGCGCTGGTCTTCCTGCCCGGGGTGCGGGAGGTCGACGAGACCGTCCGCCGCGTGCGGGAGCTCCTCGGCCCCGGCACCGAGGTGCTGCCCCTGCACGGGCGCCTGCCCGCGGCGGCGCAGGACCGCGCGACCGGCGGGCGGGCCCCCGGGGACCCGCCCCGGATCGTCGTCTCCACGGCCCTCGCCGAGAGCTCGCTGACCGTCCCCGGCGTCGACCTCGTGATCGACGCGGGACTCTCCCGCGAGGTCCGCCGCGACCGCGGCCGCGACATGTCGGGGCTGGTCACCGTGAGCGCCTCCCACGCGGCCCTCACCCAGCGCGCGGGCCGCGCCGCCCGCCAGGGGCCGGGCCGCGCGGTGCGGGTCCTCGCCGAGACGGACCTCGCCGGCATGCCCGCGCACTCCCCGCCCGAGATCACCACGAGCGACCTCACCGACGCCGCCCTGCAGCTCGCCTGCTGGGGGACGCCGCGCGGCGAGGGCCTCGCCCTGCTCACGCCGCCGCCGGTCGCCGAGATCACCGCCGCCGAGGAGACCCTGCGCGCGCTGGACCTGCTCGACGCGGACGGCCGCCCCACCGCGGAGGGCACCGCCGTCGCGCGGATGCCCGTCGGCGTGCGGGAGGCGCGGGCCCTGCGCGGCGGCAGCGCCCGGCAGGCCGCCGAGGTGGTCGCGACCGTCTCCGGCGACCAGCGGCCCGACGGCGGGGACCTCGACGCCCTGCTGCGCCGGCTGCGGCGGGAGCGGCCCGAGGCCTGGCGGCGCGAGGCGGACCGGCTCGAGCGCCTCGCCCCGGGCGGCGAACCGATCTCCGACGGGCACCTGCTCGCCCGCGCGCGACCCGAGCGGATCGCGCGGCGCGTCGGCCCCCGCAGCCTGCTGCTCGCCTCCGGGACCCGCGCCGCCCTCCCCGAGGGCAGCGGGCTGATCGGCCACGACTGGGTCGAGGTCTGGGAGGTGCAGCGGGCGGAGGGCCGCGCGGCCGACGGCACCGGGGCGGTGGTCCGGGCCGCCGCGGCGCTCACCGAGGAGGCCGCGCTCGCGGCCGGAGCGGGACTGCTGCGCACCGAGCGGATCGCCCGGCTCGAAGACGGGGCGGTGCGGGTGCGGCAGGTGCGCCGCCTGGGCGCGATCGAGCTGTCCTCCACCCCCGTCGGCGCCCGCGCCGAGGACACCGTCCCCGCCGTGCTGGGGGCCGTGCGCGCGGGCGGCCTCGGGGTGCTGCGCTGGAGCGAGGCGGCGAGCTCGCTGCGGGCCCGGCTGGACCTCCTGCACCGCGAGCTGGGGGCGCCCTGGCCCGCGATGGACGACGCCTCCCTCGAGAGGCGGCTCGAGGACTGGCTCGCTCCGCAGGTCTCCGCCCGCACCACCCGGCTCGAGCAGGTCGACCTGCTCGCGGGGCTGCGCTCGCTGCTGCCCTGGCCCGAGGCGGCCGCGCTCGACGAGCTGGCCCCCACCCGGCTCGACCCGGGGCAGCGGGTCGACTACGCGCTCGGCGAGCGCCCCGTGGTCGCGGTGCGCCTGCAGGAGGTGCTGGGGCTCTCGGAGACCCCGCGTCTGGTGCGCGGCCGGGTCCCGGTGCTCTTCCACCTGCTCTCGCCTGCCCGTCGGCCGCTCGCCGTCACCGACGACCTGCGCTCCTTCTGGGACGGGCCGTACCAGCAGGTGCGCAAGGAGATGCGCGGGCGCTACCCGAAGCACTCGTGGCCGGAGGACCCGCTCACGAGCTGACGGCCCCAGCCTGCGTCGCCACCTGCATCGCGACCTGGTACTCCTGGATCACCCGGCGTACCGCGTCCGCCACCGGGACGTCCACGTCGAGCGCCTCGATGCGACGCTCCAGGTCGCGCCGGCCCACCCCCGGCAGGTCCTCGCGGAGGATGCGATGGGCGATGCCGAGGGCGCGCAGGATCTCGAGCAGCACGGCGTCCTGGACGCTCGCCCGACGCGGGTCCTCGAGCGCGACGACGAGCCGGGCGCGCAGGGCGGTCTCGACGGTGTCGTCGTGCGTCGGCCAGGTGGTGGTGAACCAGCCGTCCTTGCGGACCACCACGCCCTCCGCGGCGAAGGACGCCCCGATCACCTCGGTGAGATCGAGGGAGCGATGGGTGATCACGGCGGCGAGACGCGTGCGGCGCAGCTCGGTCACCGCGCCGAGGGCCTGGTCGATGATGGGCAGGCCCGTCGAGGCGGTGTCCACCACCTCGACCCGGGGCCGCCGCTCCTCGGTGAGGGTGATCTTCTCGCGCAGGGCCAGCTCGGCGAGGGCCGCGGCGGCGAGGGCGACACGACGGTGCTGGGTGGAGTCCTGCCGTCCGGCGTCCGTGGTCAGCAGGAGGAACAGTTCGGCAGGGATGGTCGTCGTAGGCATGCGGTCCATCGTCACGGGCACAGCGGGAGCTGGCATCATGCGATGGTCGACCCCCGCCCCGACCGAGGACTCCCCGAGGACATCATGCGCCTGCTCTCCACCCCCTCCCGCCTGTACGGGACCCTCGCCCTCGCCGAGATGGTCACGTGGACCCTGTTGCTGCTCGGCATGCTGCTCAAGTACGGCCTTCAGGCCACCGAGGTGATGGTGCGGATCGGCGGCAGCCTGCACGGCTTCGTGTTCCTCGCGTACGTCGTCGTGACCGTGCTCGTCGCGATCGACCAGCGGTGGCGGCCCGCGGACCTGCTGCTGGGCATCGGCTCGGCCTTCGTGCCGTACCTGACGCTGCCCTTCGAGCGGTGGGTGCGCCGACGCGGGCTGCTCGCCGAGAGCTGGCGGCTGCGAGCCGAGGACGGCCGCACCCTCCCCGAGCGCCTCGTCGCCCTCGCCCTGCGTCGACCGCTGCTGGCCGGCCTCGTCGCGCTCGTGGTGATCACGGTGGTGTTCTCGCTGCTGCTGATGGCGGGGCCGCCCACCGAGTGGTTCGCCTGAGCATGCGCTGCTCCCACTACGAGGCCGGGGAGTGCCGCTCGTGCACCCTCCTGGATCTGCCGCGTGCCCGGCAGGTCCAGGACGGCGGGGCGCGGGTGCGGGATCTGCTCGCCCCCTTTGCCGACGGCGACGCGTGGGGGCCGCCGATCGTCGGTGCCGAGTCCGGCTTCCGCGCCCGCGGGAAGATGGCGGTCGGGGGCACCGCCCAGGATCCGGTGCTGACCCTCCCCGGGCAGAAGGAGGGCGCGGACCTCAGCGACTGCCCGCTCTACCCCGCCGGGGTCGAGGAGGTGCTGCTGGGGGTGCGCGCCCTGATCCGGCGCGCTCAGGTGCCGCCCTATGACGTGGCCCGACGCCGCGGCGAGATCAAGAACGTCCTGGTCACAGCCTCCCCGGACGGGGAACATCTGCTGCGGCTGGTGCTGCGCAGCGAGGCGAGCCTGGAGCGGATCCGCGAGCACCTGCCCGCCTTCCTGGACGCGCACCGCTCCGTCGTCTCGGTGAGCGCGAACCTCCATCCCGAGCACACCACCGCCGTCGAGGGCGCGCGCGAGATCCCGCTGTGGGGCACCTCCTCCGTCGCCGTGCGCACCGGGGACGTGGTGCTGCACGCGCGGCCCCGCTCCTTCCTGCAGACCCACACCGAGGTCGCCGGCGAGCTGTACCGCCAGGGCGCGGCATGGCTCGCCGATCTCGCGCCCGACGCGCGGATCTGGGACCTGTACTGCGGGCTCGGCGGTTTCGCCCTGCACGTGGCCCGGGCTCTGCCGCAGGCGGAGGTGACCGGGGTCGAGGTCTCCGCCGAGGCGATCGACGGGGCCCGCGAGGCGGCCGCCGAGCTGGGCGTCGCGGCGCGCTTCCTGGTCGCCGACGCGACGCAGTGGGCGATCGACGAGGGCGTGCCGGACGCGGTCGTGGTGAACCCGCCGCGGCGCGGGCTCGGCCCGCGGCTCTCCGCCTGGCTCGAGGACAGCGGCGTCCCGAACGTGGTCTACTCCAGCTGCAACCCGACGACCCTCGCCGCGGACCTCGCGGCGATGCCGTCCCTGCGGATCACGGCCGGGCGGTACGTCGACATGTTCCCGCACACCGCGCACGCCGAGGTGATCGTGCGCCTGCGCCGAAGGAGCGCCCCATGAGCGAGCCCCACGTCCTCCTGCTGACCCTCGGCGGGACGATCTTCATGACCGAGTCCGCGGGCGGGGGCCATGCCGCACCCGACGCGGAGGCGGGGCGGCGCCTCGCCGCGACCGCGGTGGACGGGCTGCGGGTCACGGCGCGGCAGCTCGCCAACACCTCCTCCTCCGACCTCCGCCCGCACCACTGGCGGCGGGTCCTCGAGGAGGCGCGGGCGGCGGTCGACGACGGCGCCGTCGGGGTCGTGCTGACCCACGGCACCGACACCCTCGAGGAGACCGCCTTCGCCCTCTCGCGCCTTTGGGACCGGGAGGCACCGCTCGTGATCACCGGGGCGATGCGCCCGGCGAGCGCCCCGGGGGCCGACGGGCCCGCGAACCTGCGCGATGCCCTGGTCGCAGCCGCGGACCCCGCGGCGCGCGCGCTCGGCCCGCTCGTCGTCTTCGACGGGATGCTGCATCTCGCCGACCAGGTCACGAAGGCCTCCTCGCGCTCCGTCTCGGCCTTCGCCTCCCACCACGTCGGCCCCGTCGGGATGGTCGACGACGGCCGCGTGGTGCTGCTGCAGCGCCCGCTGCCGCGACCCGCACCGCTCGACCTCGAGCTGCCCGACGCGCTGCCCCGCGTCCCCGCGCTGATCGCGGGGATCGACGAGGACCTGGCCCTTCTCGACCACCTTCCGACGGGAGCGATCGCAGGACTGGTGATCGCGGGCGTGGGGATGGGGCACGTGGCCCCGGAGGCGATGGACCGCATCCGGCGGCTCCTCGCGGCGGGCATCCCCGTGGTGGTCGCGACGCGGATCGCGACGGGAGGCACCTCCGAGCACCACTACGCCTATCCGGGCAGCGAGGTGGACCTGCTGGTGGCCGGTGCGGTCATGGCCGGCTTCCTGCCCCCGGCGCAGGCGCGGCTGCTGCTGCAGCTGCTGCTCGCCGCCGGGGTGGAGGACGTTCGCGGGGCGTTCAGGGATGCCGGACCAGGCAGAACGGGTGCCCTGCCGGGTCCAGGTACACCCTGAAGCTGCCGGAGGCGGAGGGCTGCTCGGCGTGCACGCTGCCGCCGAGGGCCAGGACCCGCGGCTCGGCCGCCTCGATGTCGCTCACCGAGAGGTCGAGGTGGAACTGCTGCGGGTGCTTCCCGCCGGGCCAGGTGGGACGCGCATAGTCCTCGATCCGCTGGAAGGCGAGGGTCGCCTCCCCGTCGGGGTTCTCGGGGGTGATGCCGCCGCGCGGCGGGGAGAGGGTGGCCCAGTCCGGGTCGGAGCCCTTCTCGATCTGCCACTGCAGGAGCTTCGCGTAGAAGGTCGCGAGCTCCATCGCATCGGGGCAGTCCAGGACGATCAGGTCGAGAGTGGGGACGGCGGGGCCCTCATCCAGGTTCTCCATGGGGCCACCGTAGGAGGTGCGTCGCGCCCTGGGAAGTCCCGTTCACCATCGGGGGCCGCGCGGTGACAGACTGGTGGGGTCCGTCCTCGACCCCCGAAGGAGGCCCCGCCGTGGCCGTTCCCGTCGATCCGACTCCCGCCCTGCAGGAGTACGCCCACCCCGAGAAGCTCGTGACCACCGCGTGGCTCGCCGAGAACCTCGGTGCCGACGGGCTCGTGGTCGTCGAGTCCGACGAGGACGTGCTGCTGTACGAGACCGGCCACGTGCCCGGCGCCGTGAAGGTCGACTGGCATCTCGACCTCAACGACCCCGTCTCCCGCGACTACGTCGACGGCGAGGGTTTCGCCGCGCTCATGGACCGCCTCGGCATCACCCGGGACACCACGGTGGTCGTCTACGGCGACAAGTCGAACTGGTGGGCCGCCTACGCCCTGTGGGTCCTCGAGCTCTTCGGCCACCCCGACGTCCGCCTGCTCGACGGCGGCCGGGCCGCCTGGCAGGCCGAGGGCCGCGAGATGACCACCTCCGACGAGGGCACGCCGGCGCCGACCTCCGGGTACCCCGTGATCGAGCGGGCCGACGCCCCGATCCGCGCCTTCCGCGAGGACGTGCTGGGGTTCCTCGGCGGGCAGCTGATCGACGTCCGCTCCCCCGCCGAGTACACCGGCGAGCGCACCCACATGGCGGAGTACCCGCAGGAGGGCACCCTCCGCGGCGGCCACATCCCCACCGCCCGCTCCGTGCCGTGGGCCCGTGCCGCCGCCGAGGACGGCCGCTTCAAGCCGCGCGCCGCCCTCGAGGCGATCTACCGCGACGAGCTCGGCTTCGAGGCCGCGCAGCCAGTCATCGCCTACTGCCGGATCGGCGAGCGCTCCTCCCACACCTGGTTCGTGCTGCGGTACCTGCTGGGCTTCGAGGACGTCCGCAACTACGACGGCTCGTGGACCGAGTGGGGCAACGCCGTGCGGGTCCCCGTGGCCCGCGGCACCGAGCCGGGCGAGGCACCGGCCCGATGAGCGCCGCCTTCGCCGAGATCGCCGAGGACTTCCATGCGCTGACCGGCCGGGACCGGCTGCAGCTGCTGCTGGAGTTCGCGAACTCCCTCCCGGCCCTCCCCGAGCGCTACGCGGAGCATCCCGAGCTGCTCGAACCGGTGCCCGAGTGCCAGTCCCCGATCTTCCTGATCACCGAGGTGGAGGGGACCGGGAGCGGAGCCACCGCGCGCCTGTTCTTCTCCGCCCCGCCGGAGGCGCCCACGACGCGCGGCTTCGCGGCGATCCTCGCCGAGGCGCTCGACGGCCGCACCGTCGGCGAGGTCCTCGAGACCCCGGAGACGGTCACGAGCGAGCTGGGTCTCGCCGAGGTGGTGAGCCCGCTGCGGCTGAACGGCATGGCGGGCATGCTCGCCCGGATCAAGCGGCAGCTGGCCCAGAAGGCCGGCCTCTAGGCCGTCAGGAGCGCCGCCTGAGCCGCCACAGGGTCGCGGCGGCGCGGCTCAGCTCCTGCCGGGCGACACGCAGCGCGGCCGGATCCAACCGCTCGGCGGGCTCTGCCGGCGCGGGATGCCGCGCGGCGAGCGCGCTGGACTCGACCTGCTCGTGCCGCGCGATCGCCGTGCGCAGCTCGAGCGGGACCCGCACGAGGCGCTCGAGCCGATCGCGCACGGCGCCGCGCAGCAGCTCCGCTTGACGGGCCAGGAAGTCCTCCTCGGTGCCGCCGGGGGCCATCGCCCAGGCCCGCGAGAGGAGGTAGGAGGCGAGATCCGCAGCGGTCTCGAGCGAGAAGCCGTAGGCATCGGCCGCGTAGTCCCCGTCGCGCAGGGCCAGGGCGTCGTCCCGGGCGAGGGTGCTCGGGGCGATCACCAGCGAGGCGACCACCTGGTCGAAGACGGCGCGCACGGCCGGGTCCGCGGCGACGTCCGCCGCGAGCAGCTCGGCGCGACCCCAGCCGTCGGGGAGGTCGACCAGTTCGGTGCCCTCGCGGGCGAACTCGTCGACCGCGGCATCGAGGACGAGGCGGTGGGCGCGGCGCACCACCTGGGCGGCGTCGGCACCCCGCGGCAGGTCGGGGACGACCGCGCGGACGTCGGCGAGGATCGCGTCCCGCGGGGAGGCGGGCGGGGTCAGGCGCATCATCACTCCCGGCCCGGCGGCTCGTCGAGGAACTCGGTGCTCGCGAGGTCCTGCGGTATCGGGTCCTCGGGACCGAGGCCGGTGTACCAGCTCGGGAGCAGCCGCAGGATCGCCTCGAGCAGGGGCTGCTGGTCGAGGTCCTCCCCGGCGCGCGCAATGGGCTCGGTCTCGACCAGCCACTGGATCAGCAGGTCGAGCGAGCCGCCCGCGAAGTAGCGCCCGATCCGCTCGTGGGGCAGGTCCAGCGGGACCACGTCGCCCATCCGGTCGAGGGCGGCGACGTGCAGGTCGGCGAGGGTCCCGACGAGGATCAGGTAGGTACGGTGGGAGAACTTCCACTCCAGGGCGCCGCGCAGGAAGGCGTGGTGCCGGGCGACGTAGGCGACCATCGTCGCGGCCGCGACCTGGACCATCTCCTGGGTGGTGCCGCCGGCCGCGGCGAGCTCGCGCCCTCGCTCCTGCTGCCGGTCGAACATGGTGCCGAGCATGCCGCCCATGAGGTCGTCGAGTCCCGAGAAGTGGCTGTAGAAGCCGGCGCGGCTCACCCCGGCCCGCTTCGCGAGGGCGTTCACCGTGATCTCGCCGTCGGCCACGGTGAGATCGCGCGCGGCGGCGAAGATGGCGGCGCGGGTCCTGGCGGGGCGCGGATCCGGGGCGCGGCCCTCTGTGGCGGTCATGGCCCCATGGTAGGCGGGGGTGGGAGAGGATGCGTCGCGTGCGATCCTTCCTCTCCTCCGCGATCCCGCCCGATCCCCCGCTGCTGCGGGGCCTCGTCGGGCAGACGGTCCTGCACACGCGGGTGGCGGCGCGCGGGACCTGGACCGTGACCGAACGCGGGACGGTGCTGCACGCCCGGATCCAGCGACTGGACGGCGACCCGGTGGGCCTGCGGGACGGCCGGGTCGTGGGGGCACGGATCACGGGCGCGGGGATCGGCGTCGGCCAGGAGCTGTGGGTCGCCCTGGAGGGCCGGGGCCGCCTCGTCGCCGCGCCACGCTGGTCGCTCGAGGGCCCCTACGGCGCGCTGCTCGCGGTGGACGACGACGGGGAGACCCGCTCCGTGGCGGCGGGCGCGCCGCGCTTCGCGACGGCGGAGCGGATCGACGAGTTCTCGCGGTCGACGCCGAGCGGCATCGAGGAGCGCCTCGCGGAGCTGGGCCGGGAGGGCCCCTTCCACCCCGGGCAGGTCGTCGAGGTGCTCGCCGCGGCGGGGGCGCTCGAGGACGAGGAGTTCGCCGTCCGGGGACCGCTGCTGCTGGGCCGGATGCTCGCGCGGGGCGAGCTGCGGGCGGGCTTCGTGGTCGACGGCGCGTTCCGCGCCTGGGAGCTGCCGCTCGTGGACGTCCTCGAGCACGTGGCCTGGACCTGGGGAGGGCTCGGCGGGCGCACCCCGGGGCGGGACATGATCGCGTGGTTCGCCCTCAGCCCTGCTGGGCGCGAGACCCTCGGCCCGCCGCGCCACCCCTGACGCACGAACGAACTGTCACCGCTCGCGGGCCCACCGAGATAGCTTTTCTGGTCGGGTGTCCGATTAGCCGGGTCCGCTGGGACGGGACGGGGGCGCTACCCTGGGTCCGACCGACCGGAAAGGCGCGTGAGATGCCAGAACGTACCGTGAGGATCGCGAGCACGAGCGGGCTCCACGCCCGGCCCGCCGCGATCTTCTCCCAAGCCGCGAGCGAGCAGAACGCCGAGGTGACGATCGAGACCGCCGGCTCCGCCGCCGTGAAGGCCTCGAGCATCCTCATGCTGCTCACCCTGGACGCCGGGCACGGCGAGGAGGTCACGCTCCGCGCGGAGGGCGAGGGGGCCGAGGAGTCGCTCGACGCGCTCGCCGCGCTGCTGGCGAAGAACCTCGACGACGAGCTGTGAGACGACGACGGGCCCCGGTTCTCACCGGGGCCCGTCGATCACCTGGGCGGTAGCGGCGGGATTTGAACCCGCGGTGGCTTTGACACCACACATCATTTCGAGTGATGCACCTTCGGCCGCTCGGACACGCTACCGCCGGACAGCGTAACCGCCACTCCACCTCCTGTTCAAACCGGAGCCGGGCGCGGGCGAGTCAGATCACTCGCCGCGGACCACCACGACATTGCCCACGCCGTGCAGCACCGTCGCATGCGCCGCCGAGCCGAGGGCCGTCTCGTCGGCCCCCCGATGCCCCATCACCAGCACCCGCGACCCCGCGGCCGCGTCGAGCAGACCGTCCGGGACGGTCCGCGCCGGGAGGATCTCGACCCCGTCCGGGATCCCGCCGCGGTCCGCACCGGGGACCGCGACGTGCACGCGGCGCAGCGGGGCGCCCCAGGCGGCCGCGAGACGTGCGCCGGCCTGCTCGGCCCGGCCGCTCACGGGCGATCCGTCGACGGCGACCAGCACGGGGCCGGCGCGATGCTCGGCCGAACGGATGATCGCGACCGGGCAGCCCGTCTCGTGCAGCAGCCCGCGACTGACCGATCCGAGCAGCAGGCCGAGCACCCGGCCCAGGCCGCGGGTGCCGACCACCAGCAGGGACGCGTCGGCGGCGATCTCCGAGAGGACCTCGCGGGGCTCGCCCGGGACCAGCTCGGCGCGCACCTCCAGCCCGGCGACGTGCGAGCGGACCTCGTCGGCGACCTCGTCGATGTGCCGCTGCGCCTGGTTGTGGGGACCGGCGGCCGCGAAGGTCGGCATGCCGGTCAGCTCGTCGCCCAGCAGCGGCCACGACCAGGCATGGACGATCCGCAGCGGGGTCCCGGTGGCGGCGGCGAGATCCGCCGCCCAGCGCACGGCCTCCGCGGAGGCGAGGGTGTCGTCGTAGCCGACGACGATGTCGCTGACGCTCATGCACCCAGGGTACGCCGCCAGTAGGCTCCCGCCCATGACCTCAGTCCTTCCCGATGCACCCCGTCCCTCCCGCCGCCCCACGGAGCGCCACGCCCACGGCGACGTGGTCGCAGACCCCTACGAGTGGCTGCGCGACAAGGAGGACCCGGAGGTCATCGCGCATCTCGAGGCGGAGAACGCCTACGCCGACGCCCGCACCGCGCATCTGGGCGCCCTGCGGGAGGCGCTGGTCGCCGAGTTCGTCGGGCACACCCAGGAGACGGACCTGTCGGTGCCGGTGCGCCGCGGCGACTGGTGGTACATCACCCGCACCACCGCGGGCGACGACTACCCCCGCTACACCCGGGTGCGCGATGCCGGGTCCCGGCCCGAGGTCGCCCCGGGCACGATGCTCGACGGGGAGCAGGTGCTGCTGGACGCCCAGGCCGAGGCGGCCGGGAGCGAGTTCTACTCGCTCGGCGGCCTCGTCCCCTCCCCCGACCACGACCTGCTCGCCTACGCCGTGGACACCGCGGGCGACGAGCGCTTCACCGTGCGCGTCAAGGATCTCGCGAGCGGGGAGATCCTCGACGAGGCGGTGACCGGGGTCGGCTACGGCCTCGCCTTCTCCGCGGACCAGCAGTGGTTGTTCTACGCCCGGGTCGACGACGCCTGGCGCCAGCACCAGGTGTGGCGGCACCGGATCGGCACTGATCCCGCGACCGACGCGCTCGTCCTCGAGGAGTCCGACGAGCGCTTCACCGTGTGGTTCGAGCGCTCGCGCGACGGCCGCGCGCTCGTGCTGCAGTCCTCCTCGTCGACAACCGCCGAGGCCTGGCTGGTCGATCTCGAGGACCCGACCGCCCCGCCCCGCCCCGCGGGCGGCCGCCGCGACGGGGTGGACTATGCGATCGAGTGGGCGGGCGACCGGCTGCTGGTGGTGCACAACGACGGGGCGGAGGGCTTCGCCCTCGCCGAGGCGCCGCTCGAGGATCCCACCGCCTGGCGCGGGCTGATGACCGCCGGGGAGGGCGAGCGCCTCCTGGGGGTGGAGTCCTTCGCCGGTTTCGTCGCCCTCGAGCTGCGCAGCGGCGGCCTCGCCTCGGTGCGGCTCATCCCCCGCGCGGCCGACGGCTCGCTGCTCGTGAAGAGCGCCGAGGACCTCACCCACGGCGGCGAGCTGGACACCGTCGAGCTGGACACCAACCCCGGCTGGGAGCAGACCACGGTGCGCTACCAGCTCACCAGCCTGCTCACCCCGCCCACCGTCGCCGAGCGGGACGTCGCCGCCGGGACCACCGAGATCCTGCGCGTCACCCCGGTACCGGGCTACGACCCCTCGCTCTACGTCGAGCGCCGTGAATGGGCCACGGCCGCCGACGGCACCCGGGTGCCGCTCAGCGTCGTCTCCCGTCGCGAGGTCGCCCCCGACGGCACGGCCCCCGGCTATCTGTACGGCTACGGCTCCTACGAGGTCTCGATCGACCCGTCGTTCGTGCCGACCCGCCTCTCGCTCCTGGACCGGGGGGTGGTCGTCGCGATCGCGCACGTGCGCGGCGGCGGCGAGATGGGCCGCGCCTGGTACGACCACGGGAAGCTGCTCGAGAAGAAGAACTCCTTCACCGACTTCGTCGCGGCGGCGGCGCATCTGGTCGAGGCGGGGCTCGTGGATCCCGCACGGCTCGGCGCGGAGGGTCGCAGCGCGGGCGGTCTGCTGATGGGCGCGGTCGCGAACCTCGCCCCCGAGCGGTTCCGGGCGATCATCGCCGGGGTGCCCTTCGTGGACGCCCTGACCACCATCCTGGATCCTTCGCTGCCGCTGACCGTCGGCGAGTGGGAGGAGTGGGGCAACCCCGTCGAGAGCGCCGAGGTCTACGCCTACATGAAGGAGTACACGCCCTACGACAACATCCGGGCGGCGGAGTACCCGGCGATCTTCGCCTCGACCTCGCTCAACGACACCCGCGTGTTCTTCGTCGAGCCCGCCAAGTGGGTCGCCCGGCTGCGGGAGACGGTCACCTCGGACCCGGCGGAGCGGCCGATCGTGTTCCGCTGCGAGATGGTCGCGGGGCACGGCGGCCGCTCCGGCCGCTACCGCAAGTGGGAGCAGCGCGCCGACGAGCTGGCCTGGCTGCTGGACCAGCTCGCGGCGACGGAGCCGATCAGAACGCGGGGATGACCGCGCCCGAGTAGGTCTCCTCGATGAAGGCGCGCACGTCCTCCGAGTGGAGGAGCTCGTCGAGCGTCTTCAGCGCGGCGTTGTCCTTGTCGGCGGTGCGGACGACGAGCATGTTGGCGTAGGGGTTGTCCTCGCCGGACTCGAGCGCGAGGGCGTCCTCGGCGGGGCTGAGGTCGGCCTCGAGGGCGTAGTTGCCGTTGATCACGGCGATGGCGTAGTCGCCCAGGGTGCGCGGCAGGAGCGCGGCGTCGATCTCCTGGAGATCGAGGTTCTTGGGGTTCTCGGCGATGTCGTCGATGGTCGCGGCGGTCGGCTCGATGCCGTCCATGAGGGCGAGCAGGCCCTGGTCGGCGAGCAGGGCGAGGGCGCGGCCGCGGTTGGTGGGATCGTTGGGCAGGCCCACGGCCGCCCCCTCCTCGATCTCGTCGAGGCTGGTCAGCGACTCGGAGAAGATGCCCAGGGGCTCGATGTGCACGCCCGCGAAGGGGGTCAGCTCGTAGCCGTTCTCGGCGATCTCGGTTTCGAGGTAGGGCAGGTGCTGGAAGAAGTTCGCGTCCACCTCGCCCTCGGAGAGCAGGCGGTTCGGGATCGGGTACTCGGTCTGCTCCTGCAGGTCGAGCTCGAGGCCCGCGGCCTCGGCGAGGTTCTCGCTGACGAAGGTGAGGATCTCCATGTGCGGGAGCGGGGTGGCGGCCACGCGGATCGTGGTCACGCCGCCCTCCTCGGTCAGGGCCTCCTCGTCGGAGCCGCCGCAGGCGGCGAGGGTGAGCGCGGCGAGGCCGGCGCCCGAGGCGAACAGGGTGCGACGCGAGAGCGTGGACATGGCGGTTCCTTTGCGGGGTGGGGGTCAGGCGGTGCGGGCGCGGTGGTCGACCGCGCGGGCGAGACGGGAGCCGATCAGCTGGACTCCGATGACGATGAGGACCAGCAGGATCACGGTGACGATGATGATCTCGGTCTGGTAGCCGGTGTACCCGCGGTTGTAGGCGAGCTGGCCGAGGCCGCCGGAGTTCACCGAGCCGGCCATCGCGGTGTAGCCGATGACGGCGATGGTGGTGGTGGTGATGGAGCCGATGATGCCGGGCAGCGCCTCGGGGACGAGCACCTGGCGGATCACCTGCCAGCGCGTCGCGCCCATCATCCGCACGGCCTCGATCTTGCCCGCGGGGATCTCGCGCAGGTTCAGCTCGAAAAGGCGCGCCGCGAAGGGGACGGCCGCGATGGTCAGGGCGATCATCGCCGCGTTCGGGCCGGTCGAGCGGCCCGTGATCGCCGAGGTGATCGGGATCAGCGCGATGATCAGGATGAAGAAGGGGAAGGAGCGCAGCACGTTGACGACGAAGCCGACGACCCGGTTCAGGGTCCGCACGGCCGGCGAGGAGGAGCCCTCGGTCTCGAACAGCGCGACCCCGAGCGGCAGACCGATCAGGACCGTCGCCACCATGGTCACGGCGGTCATGTAGAGGGTGACGAGGGTGGCCTGCCACGGACCGCCGTCCCAGCGGACCAGCAGCGGGTTGGAGAGCCATTCCTGGAGCGTGTCGATCATGCGGTCACCTCCGTGGCGACGACGCCGGCCGCGGCGAGCTCGGCGAGATAGGAGTCGAGGCCCTCGCGGGAGATCGGGGCGCCGGAGCGGTTGCGCAGGGCGAGCTGGACCCGTCCCACCTGGCGGCCGCCGATGGTCTCGATGGTCCCGGCGACGAGGGTCGCCTCGGCCTCGTAGGACTCGGCGAGCCGGATCAGGTCCTCGCTCGTGCGGAAGCGCTCGGAGTCACCGTAGTCGCAGTTCACGACCAGGGCGTCGATCCCCGTCGGAGCCGGGGGCAGCGGGATCAGCTCGGCGCTGAGCGGGCCGTGGGGGTCGGCGGCGACATCGATCAGGTCGCCGGTCTGGGTGATCCTGCCGTCCTGCAGCAGGGTCACGGTGTCGCACACCTCGCGCACCACGGCCATCTCGTGGGTGATGATCACGACCGTGATGCCGAGGCGCTCGCGCAGGTCGGCGAGCAGGTTCAGGATCTGCCGGGTGGTCCCGCCGTCGAGGGCGCTGGTGGGCTCGTCGCACAGCAGCACCTTCGGCTCGGCGGCGAGGCCGCGGGCGATGCCGACGCGCTGGATCTGACCGCCGGAGAGCTGCGCGGGGTGGTTGTGCTCGCGGCCGGTCAGGCCGACGAGTTCGACCAGCTCGGCGACGCGGCGCTCGCGCTCGGAGCGGGGCACGCCCGCGATCTCCAGGGGGTGGGCGATGTTCTGGGCGGCCGTGCGGGAGTCCAGCAGGTTCGCGTGCTGGAAGACCATGCCGATGTTCCGTCGGGCGGCGCGCAGCGCGGCACCGTCAAGGGCGGCCACGTCGGTGCCGTCGACCTCCACGCGCCCCGAGGTGGGCTTCTCGAGGCCCGTGAGGCAGCGGATGAGCGTGGACTTGCCGGCGCCGGAGCGGCCGACGATGCCGTGGATGCGTCCCGCGTCGAGGTGGAGGTCGATACCGCCGAGCGCGACGACGGGGTCTCCGCCGCCGGGAGCGGGGAAGACCTTGGTCAGTCGGTCGAGAGTGATCACACTGGGAAGTCAAGCACCCGCCCCCGCTCGTCGCGGAGCACTTCGTCATCTGACGCAACAAAGCTCACAGACCTGCGACGACGTATGTGCACGGGGTCACCTGACAGGTGTCACGGCCGGACCGTGAGAGGGCGCCCTACCGCGTCGGCCGAGGCTCCGGGAGGGTGGAGCCATGATCCAGGACCTCTTCACCCAGCTCACCGCCCTCGTCTCCGACCTCGAGCCCTGGCAGCAGGTTCTCGCCCTGATCCCCATCAGCGCGATCCCCTTCATCGAGTCCTATCTCGGCAGCTTCCTGGGGATCCTCGTGGGGATCCACCCGGCGATCGCGATCCCCGCGGCCGTGGTCGGGAACCTGGTGGCGACCTTCGCGGCGACGGCGCTCGCGGGCCGGGCGCGGGGAGCCGTGCTCCGCGGCCGCGGCGCCGGGGAGCCCGGGGCGCCCGGGGAGCCGGACGTCCCCGCGGCGGGCGGCGGCCGCTTCCGCACCAAGGTCGCCGCGGCGCTCGGCCGGTACGGCGTGCCCGGCGTGTGCCTCCTGGGCCCGCTGCTCGTCGCCTCCCAGATCACCGCTCCCACCCTCGTCGCCCTCGGCGCCGCGAGGAGCCGCGTGTACCTGTGGATGGGCGTGTCGATCGTCGTCTGGGGACTCGCCTTCGGCCTGTTCGGCGGGGTGCTCTCCTCCGTGACCGCGTGAACGCGAAAGCCCAGATAGGCTCCGAGGGACGGAGGGGCTGAGAATGAGCGCACGGGCACGCCAGTGGACGATCTTCTACGCCTACACGCTGTGGTCCGTGCTCGTGATGGTCGCGCTGATGCCGGTGCTGATGCTGCTCATGCTCGGCGCCGCGGCCTTCGCCGAGCTCCGCGACCACCCTCTGCTCGGCTTGGTGCTGCTGGTCCAGGCCGTGACCTCGGTGCTGGCGGCCCGGGCGGCGCTGCGGGACTGGGCGGTCGCGCCGCCCACCCCCGGTCGGGGCCGCTGGGACCTGCCGCGCCTGGGAGCGCTGTGGGGAGGGCGGCGCTGGCTCGCGGCCACCGCCCTGCCGCCGATCGTGCTCGCGGCGGTCGCCCTCGGTCCGGGCGGCTCCGCCCTGCTGCTCCTGGTGTCCTGCGCGGTCCTCGCCGTCGGGACCCTGTTCCGGGTGCCGTGGCGGTGGACCGCCGGCCTGCTGATGGTGGCGCTCCTGCTCGCGGCCCTCGGCGTGATCCCCTCGGACCTCCTGGTCTTCGCGGTCGTGGTCTGCGGTGCCACCTTCGCGCTGCGCCCGTCGATCTGGCTGGGGGCGGTGGTGCGCGAGCTCGACCAGGCCCGCGAGGCGCAGGCCCAGCTCGCGGTCGCCGAGGAACGGCTGCGCTTCGCCCGCGACCTGCACGACGTCACCGGCCGCGACCTGTCCGTCATCGCGGTGAAGACGGAGCTGGTCGCCCAGCTCGCCGAGCGCGGCGACCCCCGCGCCGCCGAGCACGGGCGGGAAGCGGCGCAGATCGCCCGTACCTCCCTCGCCGAGATCCGCTCCCTGGTGCGCGGCTACCGCGAGGCGAACCTCGCGACCGAGCTGCAGGGCACCGCCTCCCTGCTGCGCTCGGCGCACGTGGAGGTCACGATCGAGGGCGACGCCGAGCAGGTCCCGGTCCGGCACCGGGGCACCGCCGCCTGGGTGCTGCGCGAGGGCGGCACGAACATCCTGCGCCATGCCGACTCGTCGGCCGTCTCGATCTCCCTGACCCCGGAGGGGATCACCCTCGTCAACGACGGCGCCCCCGAGGAGGGCCCGGTGCGCGAGGGCAGCGGGATGACCGGGATGCGGGAGCGGCTCGGCGATCAGGCCCAGCTCACCGCCGGCAGCGCACGGGGGATCTTCACCCTCGACGTCCGCTTCGACACCCCGGGAGGACCCTCGTGACCGATGCCCCGACCGCCCTGCGCGTGGTGCTCGTGGACGACGAGCACCTGATCCGCTCCGCGCTCGCGACGATGCTGTCCCTCGAGGAGGATCTCGAGGTGGTCGGGGAGGCCGACTCCGTGACCGCGGGCGCGTGCCTCGTGGCGGAGGCGACCCCGCAGGTGGCGGTCGTCGACCTGCAGCTGCCCGACGGGGACGGGCTCGAGCTGTGCGAGCGGATCGGCGAGCTCTCCCCCGAGACCCGCTGCCTGATCCTCACCTCGCACGCTCGACCCGGCTACCTCAAGCGCGCCCTCGCCCAGGGCGTGCTCGGCTTCCTGCCGAAGACGACGTCGGCCGAACAGCTCGCGACGGCGGTGCGCGCGGTCGCCGGCGGACGCCGCGCGATCGACCCGGAGCTCGCCGCGGAGACGATCTCCTCGGGCGACTCCCCGCTCACCCCGCGCGAGGCGGACGTGCTCGAGTACGCGGCCGACGGTGCCCCCGTCGAGCAGATCGCCCGCCGCGCCCATCTCGCGGAGGGCACGGTGCGCAACTACCTCTCGAGCGCCCAGGCGAAGCTCCAGGCCGCGAACCGGCACGAGGCCGCCGCGATCGCCCGCCGCCAGGGCTGGATCTGAGCGGCGAGGGGGATCAGCGCCGCCGACGGGCGCGGAAGAACTGCCGCAGCAGGTCGCCGCACTCCTGCTCCCGCACCCCGGTGGTGAGCTCGACGCGATGGTTCAGCCGCGGCTCGCGCACCAGGTCGTAGAGGGAGCCGGCGGCCCCGGCCTTGGGGTCCATCGCGCCGACGACCACCCGCTGCACGCGCGAGAGCACGATCGCCCCGGCGCACATGGTGCACGGCTCGAGCGTGACGACGAGGGTGGCACCGGAGAGGTTCCAGCGCCCGGTGGCGCGCGCCGCGGCCCGCAGGGCGAGGATCTCGGCGTGCGCGGTCGGGTCCTCGTCGGCCTCCCGGCGGTTCCCGGCCGACGCGAGCACGGCGCCGTCCTCCGCGAGGACGACGGCGCCGATGGGGACATCGGCCGGCTCCCGGTCGGCGGCGGCACGGGCCTCGGCGAGAGCCAGGCCCATCGTTTCCTCGTCGGTGCGGGGCGAGGTCACGGCGCCGTCGCCTCGACCCGAACCCGTTCCCCCCGCACCGCGAAGCGCGCCTCGAGGAAGGCGCCGTTGGTGCCGTGCTCCAGCAGCTCGAGATCGAAGGCCCCGCCGAGGAGGGGCCGGCCCGCCCCGAGGGTGACCGGGGCGATCGAGACGAAGACCTCGTCGAGCATGCCGGCGCGGGCGAACTCCGCGGCGAGGTCCCCGCCGCCGACGATCCACACGTCCTTCGCGCCCGCCGCGTCCTCGAGCGCGGCGCGGAGGTCCGCGGGGGCGCCGGAGACCGCGGTGACGCCCTCCCGCCGATCGGCGGGCGGACGATGGGTGAACAGGAACGTGGGCTGGGTGTAGACCCAGGCGCCGTCGACGACGCGCTCGTGCTCGAGCACCCAGTCGTACGTGGTGCGGCCGGTGACGATCGCGCCGATCCCGGCCAGGAAGTCGTCGTAGGGAAGGATGCTCTGCTCGCCGGTGGGCTGCGAGAGGAGCCAGTCGAGGCTGTCGTGCTCATCGGCGAGGAAGCCGTCGAGCGTGGTGGCGGTGTAGTAGCGGTAGACCGTCATGACCGCCAGTATCCGCGCCCTCCGGTAGATTCGCCCCATGCGCGTTCTCGAGATCGATCATCCGCTCGTCGCCCACAAGCTCACGGTGCTCCGCAACCGCGACACCCATTCCTCGGTGTTCCGTCAGCTCGCCGATGAGCTGGTGACCCTGCTGGCCTACGAGGCGACCCGCAACGTGGCCGTCGCCCCGGTGCGGATCGAGACGCCCGTGACCGGGATGACCGGCACGCGGCTCACGAACCCCAAGCCCATGGTCGTCCCGATCCTCCGCGCGGGCCTCGGCATGCTCGACGGGCTCACGCGCCTGCTGCCCACCGCCGAAGTGGGCTTCCTGGGCATGGTCCGCAACGAGGAGACCCTCGAGGTCACCACCTACGCGAACCGCCTCCCGGAGGACCTCTCGGGCCGCCAGTGCTTCGTGCTCGACCCGATGCTCGCCACCGGCCACACCCTCATCGCCTCGTGCGAGTACCTCCACGAGCGCGGCGCGAAGGACATCACCTGCGTGACCCTGCTGTGCGCCCCCGAGGGGCTGAAGGCGCTCGAGGAGCAGCTGGACCCCGCGATCGACCTCACCGTCGTGACCGCCGCGATCGACGAGAAGCTCAACGAGAAGGGCTACATCGTGCCCGGCCTCGGCGACGCGGGCGACCGCCTCTTCGGCGTGGTCGACTGACGACGAATTCCGCGACGCCGGCGTATTTGAATTCGCCGCCCGAACGATATTCACGAAGGCCGTCCTTGCTGGAATGCATTTCGCATTCCTCGTAGTCTTTCCTCATCCGGCCCCGCTCGGGGCCGCACGTCGAGGAGGACCCCATGACCGCCGTCGAGATGCCCCGCGTGACCGAGTGCTCGGTCGCCGGCTGCTCCTACAACCACGACCACGCCTGCGGCGCCTTCGCCGTGACGGTGGGCCGCGACTCGAGCTGCGCCACCTTCATCCCCCTGGACGTCAAGGGCGGGCTGAGCAAGGTCGTCACCCAGGTGGGCGCCTGCCAGCTCGCCGCCTGCGCGCACAACCGGGACCTCGAGTGCACCGCCGACTCCGTGCGGATGGGCGCCGGGGCCGATGCCGCGGACTGCCTCTCCTTCGAGGCCCGCTGAGGGCTCCGCGTATCGCCATGTGAACACCCTCTTGCCGCACCGACGCCGGTGCGGCAGGCTCTGCCCCATGACCTCGATCGCCGCGCTCCGCGAGACCACCCCCCGGGTGGTCCGCTCGGCCATGCGCGCGATGATGTCCATGATGATGATGCCGATGATGCATCGTCAGCCGAGCCTCTGAGCGCTCCAGACACCTCCGGGGTCGGCTGACAGGAGCCGGCCGGAAGGCGCGGGCTCCAGGTGCCACCGGGAGCACTCCCCCCTCGGGGATCCCGGGCCCACCGCCCGCCGCGCGTGCCGCAGGCCGCGCCGCATCTCGGAGACTCACATGACCATCACCCTGGATCGCCCCACCGCCCCGACCGCTCGTCCCCTCGCCGTCCGCCCGGCGGACGCGGTCACCATCACCGTCAGCGTCACCCTCCCCGCCGGGACCGGCGACATCGAAACCGCCCTGCTGGCCGATGAGCTGCGCGGCCACGCCCAGCGCCTGGTCGCCGCCCGTGACGGCCGCACCACCGTCTCGGTCAACAGCCCGCGCGCGTTCGCCGCGACCGGCCCCGTCGGCCGCACCTCGCGGGCGCTCCCGCCGCGCTCCGCGGGCGCCGCGGCCGTGAGCCCGCTGCGTCCGCGCCGCGCCGGCGTGGTCTCGCCCAACTCCCCGGCGCGCCGGGACGCGGAGGCCGCGCGCCGCCGGGCCCTGCAGGCCACCGCCGTGAGCCCCGCGAGCCCCTCGCTCGCCGCCGAGGACTCGCTGGTGATCGACCTGTTCGGTCGCCGCGTGCGGATCGACGGCCGCGATGTGGACCTCACCTACAAGGAGTTCGAGCTGCTGGCCCAGCTGGCCCGCGGCGCGCGGCGCATCGTCACCCGCGAGGAGCTCATGGAGACGGTGTGGGCCGACGCCCCCGCGGAGACCGGCGAGCGCACGGTCGACGTGCACGTGCGGCGGCTGCGCACGAAGCTCGGCCGGTACCGCCGCCTGATCTCGACGGTCCGCGGCTCCGGCTACCGCCTCGACCCGGGCAGCGACGTCGCGATCCTGTCCTGACGGACGATCGAGCCGATCGAGCCGCCCTGCACTGGCCGCACAGAAAGGACGAGCGGCCCGGAGCTCTCAACCGACAATGTCGGGGGCTCACGGACCGCTCGTCAGGCCTGTCGACCGTCAGGGGTGGGTGCGGGCGAACAGGCTGGACGGGCTGCCATAGGTGGGGGAACCTGGCACGGTGCCCGTCCGGCCGCTCCCCATGAGGGGGGTCTTGAGGAACGGCACATCTCTCAAGTTTTCAACTGCCGGAACTGTACCAGCCTCGGAGGGGGACGGGCCCCAACCGTCATGCGCCTCACTCGCGGGCGTTCTGATGCCCACCGCTCGATCGGCGCACCCTCAGTCTAGGCCTTTCGGCCGGTCCTGTAAACGCCGCGACACTCCGTGTTCTCGCAGGTGACATGCAGGAAATTCTTCGCCACGTCTGCGTGGGGAGATCCTCATGACATGGTCATGATCAGACCAAAGGAGGAGGCCATGAGATGGACAGCACGGTCGCGTCGTCATGGGTCTTCCGGGTCCCTCCGCGGGCGGCACGGCCCGCTCCCGCGCACGCAGATCGGTGAACACGGCGCCGGGGTCGCGCTCCAGCGCCCGGGTCAGGGAGACGGCGTCCAACGCACCGAGGAGGTCGATCAGCCGCGTCACCCCGTCGCTCACCAGGTGCGCCGTGCGCAGCCGCGCGATCGGCCGTTCCCCGACCAGCGCCTCCTTGGCCGCCTCCGGCTCATGGCGGGCGACCCGGAAACCGCCGGGCACGTTGCGCCGCGCCTCGATCGCCTCGGCCGTCCGCTCCTCGCCGACCACCCGGTCGACCCGCCCGTCCGTGATCCGTCGCACGTCACCGTCGGCATCCGGCCGAGCAGGCGAGGAGAGCAGGGCGGCGCGCACGCGCCCACGTTGCTCCCGGCCCCCAGTAGAGTTGGCCCCGGACCATGCCGTCCGGCTCCCCAGGGCGGCCGGTCGGCGTCGAGCACGTGAAGGGACATCGATGATCGCGCAGGCGCGGATCACCTCCGACACCACCGCCACGGTGCACCTCGCCGAGGACACCGTCGAGGTCACCGGAGCCGACCTCGCTGAAGTCCGCGACCGGATCAAGCAGGCGTTCATCCGGGCGGCCCGCGACGGTGGCGAGTCGCTCGACGTGGTGATCGTCGAGCCGGACGTGCGCCACCACCTGCGCGTCGAGCCCACCGGGCGGATCGCCCCGCGCACCGCCGACGAGCGGCCCGTGCACGGCCCGGCGCTCGACGCCCCGCTGCTCGCCCCGCTGCCGCAGGACGACACCGCCGACCTCTCGGGTCTCGACGCGGCCGTGCGCACCCACCGCGCCGGTCGCCGTCGGGCGAGCGCCGCCTCCGCCCCCGAGCCGCCGACCAACGACCTGCCCGTCGTCGCCGCCTCGCCGGCCCCGGCCCCCGCGCCCTCCCCCGCCCCGATCCCCTCGCCCTCCCCGGCCCCGTTGCCCGCTCCCGCTCCCGAGCGGCGCCCGCTGCCGCCGCGCAGCGTGGAGGACGGCGCGAACCGCCCGACCCTGCAGGACCTGCAGACCTCGACCGCGAAGCGGACGCGGGTCAAGGCCACCAAGGGCTTCCCGGGCTTCGTGACCAAGCTGACCGGCGGGGCGATCTCGCCGCGCCCCGGCCGCGCCGAGCGCCGGGAGAACGAGCGGATGGACCGGATCCGTCGGCCGCTCGACGGGCCGCGGAACATCGCCGTCGTGAACCTCAAGGGCGGCGCCCACAAGACCACAGCCTCGCTGATGATCGCCGCCTCCCTCGGCGTGACCCGCGGCGGCAACGTGCTGGCCTGGGACAACAACGAGACCCGCGGCACCCTGGGCTGGCGCGGTCTGCCTACCGATCATCACCGCACCGTGGTGGACCTGCTGCGGGGCATCGACCGCCTGCAGGCGCCGACGGCCACCAACGCGGACCTCGACCCGTACGTGCGCCCCCAGGGCGAGATGCGCTTCGACATCCTCGCCTCGGACGAGGACCCGGGCTCGATGGCCTCGATCGACGAGCGCGCCTTCGCCGAGCTCGACGAGACCCTCTCACGCTTCTACCGCATCAAGGTCATCGACACCGGCAACAACGTGCGCGCCTCGAACTGGCTCGCGGCCGTGCGCAGCGCCGACCAGCTGGTCATCATCTCGACCGTGCGCGAGGACACCTTCAACGCCGCCGCCTGGATGATCGACGAGCTGCGGGCCACGGGCCTCGCGAGCCAGGTCGACAACGCGGTGACGATCCTGTCCCACTCGGCCAAGGGCAAGTTCGACCCGTCCCTGCGCAGCCGCCTGCTCGCGCACTTCGGGGCGCATACCCGCGCCGTCACCGAGGTGCCCTACGAGAAGCAGTTCGTGGACGGCACCCACCTCGACTGGGGCCGGATCCACCCGCGCACCAAGGACGCGTGGCTCGACGCGACCGCGCTCATCATCGACGGGCTCTGAGCCCCGCGAGCATGCCGCTGCGCCGCCTGCACCTGGTGCTGGACCCGGATCTCGGGCCCGCCCTGTGGGTGCGCGAGCAGACCGGTCCGGGCCGTTCGCGCGCGCTCGAGGACCTCTCCGCCCTGCGCGAGGGGCCGCTCGCGGGCGTCCTCGAGCACGCCCCCGATCGGCTCCGGCACCGGGTGCGGACCGGCGAGCGCCGCGTGCCCGCCCTGCCGCTCGAACCCGCCGCCCTGCTGGCCCTCGTCGGCGCCGTCGCCCACGCGCTGCGGGAGCGGCTCGGCGAGGGGTTCGCGGACCGGCTCCCCGATCTCGTCGCAGACCACACCGCCGCCCGGCTCGGCGAGGAGCTCGTGGCCATGCCCGAGCTGCTCGGCGCCGTGCTGCTGGACGACCGCGCCCGGGAAGCGGTCGCGGCCCGCGCGCTGCGGGTCCGCACCGAGGAGCGCTTCGGCCGGCCCGTGCTGCGCTGGCGGGCGCTCGACCCGGACGCCTCCGAGCTCGAGCACGCCCTGGTCGACGCCCGGGCCCGCACCGCCTTCCTCGAGCACCTGCGGGCCGCCCCCGCCCCGGCGGAGGATCGGCACGGCGTGCTGTGGGCCCTCGCCGAGGACGCCGAGCTGCAGGGCGCCGACGTCCCTGCCCAGCGCCGCATCACCGCCGCCTTCGACGCCTTCGTCGATTCCGCCCGGCCCGGGGTACGCCTCGGCTCCTCGGAGTCGGAGCTGGTGGTGCGCCTGTTCCAGCCGCCGCTCGGGGCGGCCTGGCCGCTGCAGACCTGCCTGCGGGAGCCCGACGGGACGGTGCATCCCGTCGCCGATCTCCGCGCCGTCGGCGACCTGAGCGCGGCGGGCGCGGCGGAGGCCTCCGCCGAAGTGCTGCGCCTCGCCCCGACGGTGCGGGACGCCGCCGTCGACGAGACCGGCGTGGACTGGCTGCTGACCACCGCGCAGGCCGGGGCCTTCCTCGCCGCGGACACCCCCGCCCTCGAGCAGGCCGGGGTCACGGTGCTGCTGCCGCGGGACTGGACCCGCCAGCGCACGGTGGTGCGGGCCACCGCCGAGGAGGGCGACCAGCAGCAGAAGGCGTCGGGCTCCGGGGTCGGGCTCTCCTCGATGGCGACCTTCCGCTGGCGGGTCGCGGTGGGCGACATGGAGCTCACCGAGGAGGAGATGCAGCAGATCCGCGAGGCGCAGTCCGAGCTGGTCGCCCTGCGCGGCCAGTGGGTGCGCCTGGATCCGACCACGCTGCGCGCCGCCGAGCGCTTCCTCGAGGCCTTCGCGCGCCGGGGCACGGCGCCGCCGCCGCAGTTCGTGCGCGCGGCGCCGACAGGTGAGGCATCGGCGGAGACGCCCTTCGAGGTGGTGGGCGAAGCGCGCTGGACCGACCTCTTCGCGCAGCTGCTCTCCCCCGAGGCGGCCGAGCTCGACGCCGGCATCGATCGACTCCTCCGCTCCCCCGGCGCCGGGCTGCTGGATCTGCTGCCCGGCGGCCCCGGCGCCCCGAGCCTCCCGCCGCCCACCACCCTCGACGCGACCCTGCGCCCCTACCAGCAGGACGGCCTCGACTGGCTGTGGGCCCTGGACCGGCTCGGCCTCGGCGGGATCCTCGCCGACGACATGGGCCTCGGCAAGACGATGCAGGTCCTGTCGCTGCTGTGCCGGGAACGGGAGGAGGGTTTCGGAACCGCGCAGGTCGGCCCCACTCTGCTGGTGTGCCCCATGTCGGTGGTCGGGGCGTGGCAGCGGGAGGCCGCGCGCTTCGCCCCGCACCTCGCGGTCCACGTTCACCACGGCGGGGACCGGGTGCGGGACGAGTCCTTCATCGCCGGCGCCGCGGACCTCGACGTCGTGATCACCACCTACTCGCTGCTGGCCCGCGACCTGCCGGTGCTCTCCGCGGTGCCCTGGCACCGGATCGTGCTCGACGAGGCGCAGCACGTGAAGACCCCCGGCACCCAGGTCACCCGGGCGGCCCGGTCGCTGCGGGCGACGCACCGGCTCGCCCTGACCGGCACCCCGGTCGAGAACCGCCTCGGCGACCTGCACTCGCTCATGGAGGTCGTGAACCCGGGGCTGCTGGGCCCCGCCGTCGCCTTCCGCGAGCTGATCGCGACCCCCATCGAGGAGGAGGGCGACGAGAGCGCGCTCGCCCGGCTCAAGCTCGTCACCGGCCCCTTCGTGCTGCGCCGCGTCAAGACCGACCGCGCGATCATCCAGGACCTGCCCGAGAAGGTCGAGCTGACCCAGGTGGTCAACCTGACCCCGGAGCAGGCCGGCCTCTATCAGGCCCTGGTCGACGAGCTGATGACGGAGATCCGCAGTGCGGCGGCGCAGGGGTCCTCCGGCTCCTCCGGGTCCTCCGGGTCCTCGGACGCCGCGCGCCGGGCGAAGGTGGTCTCGACGATCACCCGCCTCAAGCAGGTGTGCAACCACCCCGCCCACTACCTCGACGACGGCTCGGCGCTGCTGCGCGAGGGCGAGCACCGCTCGGGAAAGCTCGAGCTGGTCGACGACGTGCTCGGCGCGGCCCTCGCCGAGGGCGAGAAGGTGCTCGTGTTCACCCAGTTCACGAGCTTCGGACGGCTCCTCGTGCCCTACTGGGAGGAGCGCTTCGCCGAGCACTCCCTGAGCGTCCCCTTCCTGCACGGCGGGGTGAGCAAACGGGACCGCGACGCGATGGTCGCCGAGTTCCAGGCGCAGCGGGACCGGCCCGGGGTGATGCTGCTGAGCCTGCGCGCGGGCGGCACGGGGCTCACCCTCACCGCCGCGAACCACGTGATCCACCTCGACCGCTGGTGGAACCCCGCGGTCGAGAACCAGGCCACCGACCGGGCCTTCCGCATCGGCCAGCGTCGCGACGTGACCGTGCACAAGCTGGTCAGCGCCGGCACCGTCGAGGAGCGCATCGACGCCGTCCTCGCCGACAAGCAGGCCCTCGCCGACCGGTCGGTGTCCACGAGCGGCGAGGACTGGCTCGCGGACCTCGACCCCCGCTCCCTCGAGCGCCTGCTGTCCCTGTCCGAGGAGGAGCGCCCATGAGCATCCGCCTGATCTCCCGCCGCGGCGCGATCGGCACCGCCTGGCAGGCCGTCGCCCTGCGGGAGGCGGCCGAGGCGCTGCTGGGCCTCGGCCGGGCCGGCGCCGGGAAGGCCGACGCCCGCGCCGGGAAGGTGCAGTGGCTGGACGTCTCCCCCGGCGCGGTCCGCGGGAACGTGCTGGACGCCGACGGCGCGCTCTACCAGGCGCGGCTCGACGTGCCGGTGCTGCCGGGCCCGGACCGCGAGGCGCTGCTGGCCGTGGCGCGCGCCCACCCGGAGCTGCCCGCCCGGCTCGCCGCGGGCGAGTACCCGCAGCAGATCGAGAAGGAGCTCGCGGAGCACGAGGTGTCCCTGCTCCCCCGCGGCGCCTCCGAGCTGAGCCACGACTGCTCCTGCCTCGACTGGCCCGGACCGTGCCGCCATGTCGCCGCCCTGCTCTACGTGCTCGTGGAGGCGGTCGACGCCCGGCCCGCGGAGCTGCTGACCCTGCGCGGCCTCGCGCTCGAGGAGCTCGTGGCCCCCGCCCCGTCGGCCGAGCCCGCCCCGGAGCGCCCGCTGGACCCCGCGCGCGCGGACCCGGCCGTGCTCGCCGCGGCGATCGGGGAGGGTCCGGCCGCGGTGATCGCCGCCTTCTACCGGGCATAGGCTCGGAACATGCTCGAGAACGCCGTCGCCGCCCTGTCCGCCCTCGTCGAGGAGGCCGTCGCCGAGTCACGCACCGCGGGGGTGAGCTGGGCGCTGATCGGCGGCCATGCCCACGAGGAGGCGGTGCTGGCCCACGGCGCCGCCGGGCATCGCGAGCTGCGCGGGGGCGCGCCCGCCCCGGGCTCGGCCCCCATGGACCGCGGCACGGTCTCCCGCATCGCCTCGATGACGAAGTCCTTCACCGCCGCGACCGTCCTCGCCCTGCGCGACGAGGGTTCCCTGCGGCTCGACGATCCCGTCGCCCTGCACGTGCCCGAGGCCGCCGGCGCCTTCGAGCAGGTCCCCGGGGATCCGGAGATCACGCTGCGGCTGCTGCTCACCATGAGCGCGGGCCTGGTCACCGACAACCCCTGGGGCGATCGCCAGGAGTCCCTCACCCGCGAGCAGTTCGCGGCCGCGCTCGCCGGCGGGCTCGGCGCCGCCCACCGCCCCGGCACCGCCTTCGAGTACTCCAACACCGGCTACGCCCTGCTGGGCCGGGTGATCGACGAGGTCACCGGCTCGGACTACACCGCGGAGATCCGTCGTCGCTTCCTGGACCCGCTGGGGCTCACCGACACGGGGTGGTCCGCCGCGGAGATCGACGGCTCGCGCCTCGCGACGGGGCACCGCGTCGCCGATCGCGCCGACGCGAGCCGCTTCGAGCCCGTGCCGCTGGACTCCCCCGGCGTGTACGGGGCGATGGCCGGGCTGTTCTCGACCGTCGACGACGTGGCCGCCTGGGTGCGCTTCCTCGCCGCCGCGGAGGAGGGCGGTCCGCTGTCCCTCGCCTCCCGCCGCGAGATGCAGCAGATCCACCGCCACCAGTCGCTGCCCGCGCGGGACGGCGGCTTCGACCGGGTCCGCGGCTACGGCTTCGGGCTGGTCATCGAGCAGTTCCCGGACCTGGGCACGGTGATCTCCCATTCGGGCGGCTACCCCGGCTACGGATCGTTCATGGTGTGGCACCGCGACTCCGGAGTGGGCGTGACCATGCTCGCGAACTCGAAGTACGCCCCCGCCACCGCGCTGTCGATGCAGGCCCTGCGCCTGCTGCACGCCGAGGTCCCGCAGCTGCTCGCCCCGCGGGTCCCCGTGCCCGCGCCGCGCACGGCGCAGGCGGCCACGGCGATGCTCGATTGGCTCGCGGGCGGCCCCGAGGAGCAGGCCGAGCGCTGGTTCGCCGACACCATGGATCTCGACGCCCCGCGGGACGAGCGGCGCCGCCGAGCCGCCGCCGCTCTCGAACGGACCGGCCTGAGCGCCGCGGACCTGCGCTCGCTGCAGGTCGGGGACGCCGAGGTGCTGACGCCCGCGCAGCTGCGCTGGAGCGTGCCAGGCGCGGTCGAGGGGACCGCGCTGCGCATCGATCTGCTCATGGACCCGCGCCGCGAGGCGCTCGTGCAGCAGCTCGAGACCACCGCGGTCGCGGCGCCGACGCCCGGGGCTCAGCCGAAGGCGTAGCCGCCGTCGGTGGCGGTCTCGCTGGCCTCACACGAGAGGTACTCGCCCTCGGCGGTCAGGCCGATCACCCCGAGGTCCTCCGCCGTGCACGGCTGCCCCGCCTCGACCTGGGCGAAGGCGGAGTCGATGTCGCTGGTCGCTCCGCCCCCAGGGCCTGCGGCGGAGCCGGGCGGGAAGATCACCAGCAGGGAGACCGCCACGATGATGCCGAGCACCACGGCCGCGACGACGCCGAGGCCGACGGCCATGTAGGTCGAGCGGCGGCCGGGTGCGCCCGGACCCGTGACCGTGCCGGGTCCCGACTGGGTATAGGACTGGGTGTAGGTGGGGGCGAAGTGCTGCGGCCCGGGCTGCCCGGGCTGCACGGGCTGTGCCCACTGCGGCCCCGTCTGCGGGGAGGCGGATCCCGAGGAGAAGCCCTGCTGCACCTGGCCCGCACGGATCGCCTCGAGGGAGGCGGGGTGGACGGTCGGGGCGGGACGCTCGGGGCGGCGGGCGCCTGGGGCGTCCGCAGGCAGGGGGTCGAGGGTGTCGGTGAGTTCCAGCGGCGCGCCGTCCGCATGGGTGAGCGGATAGGTCGGGGGCACGCGCGGCAGGTCCCGGCGCACGGCGTTCGCGTCCTGGTAGCGGTCCTCCGGCTGCGGGGCGAGCAGGCGCCGGATCACGGCCGACAGCTTCGGGGTCACCCCGCGCAGGTACTGGTTCAGCTCATCGGGCCGGAAGGCGCCGTCATGCAGCTTGATCGGACCGTTGAGGGCGACCAGCGCGACCACGCCCGCCGCGTACAGATCGTGCGAGGGCGCGGGCTCCGCCATGGAGAACAGCTCGGGAGCCATGTAGCCGGGCGTGCCGTTGACCATGCCGACGTGGGTGAAGCGCACATCGCTCTCGTGCACGGCGATCCCGAAGTCCGCCAGGCGGGAGACCGGGCGGGCGCGCCCGCGGGCCTCGAACATGATGTTCGCGGGCTTCACGTCGCGGTGGATCCAGCCCTCGGCGTGCACATGGGCAAGGCCGTCGAGGAGCTGGTCGAGGATGACCACGGTCGCGGGCTCGCCGAGCTTCCCGCGCCGCTTGACCACGGACTCGAGGGTGCCGCCGGAGACCAGCGGCATGGCGATCACGACGTGCTCGTCCTCCGCGCCCCAGCCGTAGGGGGTCAGGAGGTGGGGATGGTCGAAGCTGACGCCCTTCTCGCGCACGAAGCGCATGAGGTCCGCCGAGTCCCGCTGCCGCAGCACCTTCGCGGCGCAGATCTCCTGGGTCTTCTGATCCCAGGCTCGCCAGACGGACCCGGATCCCCCCTTGGCGATCAGGTCCACCAGCGCGAAGCGCCCGACAATAACGTCAGCCATAGCGTGATCAGCATAACCGGAGCGGACGCCCTCGTTATGCTGGTGTGGATCGTGCAGGGGCACGGCACGGGCCGACGGAGCGAGAGGGGACCCGATGGCACCGCTCGAGGGCGACGCGTTCTGGGACCCCGTCCCCGGCTCCTGGGTGGTGATGGGCATCCTGCTGGCGGTGCTGGTCGTCCTCACGATCGGCTTCCTGGTGTGGACGGCTATCCAGCGGGACTCCCCCGACCATTCGACGAAGGACCTGGTGGATCGGGCGGTGCGCCGGGACCGCGAGCGGGCCACCTCGATCCGTCGGCGCCTCGACGCGGACTCCGGCCGAGCCGACACCACCGAGCCCGACCTGCGATGACCGCGGCCCGCGGCCCGCGGCGGCGGGACCTGGGCGCCCTCCTCGCGCTGGGCGCCCTCGGCCCCGGCCTGCTGGCGGGCTGCTCCCCCGGGCGCGTCGCGACCTCCCCCGAGGTGCCCCGTGACCCTCTCGCCGAGCTCGAGGTGGAGCTGTGGGACTCGCGCTCGGCCGCCGATCTCCTGGCGCAGGACGTCGAGGGCGCCGACGATCTCGATCTGACGGCCGCGCGCGAGGAGCTGGTGCGCTTCGTCGAGGCGGCTTACCTCTCCCCCGAGACCCTGCGCACCCTCCCGGACGCCGAGGCCTACGAGCACATCCGCGCCGCGACCCCCTCGTACTGGGAGGACAACCTGCAGGTCGCCTGGGACGCGTCCGAGCGGTTGTACTACGCCCACAGTCCCGCCGAGGGGTTCCGCACCGTCGGCAGCCCCGCGATCAGCTCCTCCTGGTTCCGTCGCGAGGCCGAGGGCATCCCGCTGCTGCTCCTCGGGGCGACGATCGCCTGGACGGCGGTCGAGACCGCGAGCCGTCGGGTCGGGGTCTGCGCTTTCCGGGTGGGGATCCGCGCGGAGCTGGACGCCGACGGCGCCATCCCCACCGCGTCCCTCCGGGTCACGCTGCACGGGATGGACCTGTGCGCCATGCAGGAAAGCCACGGGCTGACGATCACCGCCCTGGGGGACGACGAGGCGCACGTCTCCGCCCGTGAGGAGACGGAACGGCTGGTGCTCACCTCCCCCCGCCTCGGCGCGGAGGACCTCGCCGACGAGGAGTCCGCGGCGCTCGAGGGCGACGAGTCCACGAACGTCCTCTGCGGCTGAGCACGCGCTGTTCACCTCGACGTGGCCGCGCGCTCACTTTCGCCACGCCCTGCGGACAGCCGTCCTGCCTAGTGTGCGATGACCACGCACGACGACGAGGGGAGGCACCATGCGACCGGGCCGTACCCTGCTGCTCGCCATCGACGGCGCGAGCGGCGCGGAGCTCTCCCCTCTCCTGGACGGCGCCACCCCCCTGGAGCTGCGCCCCGGCGGCCCGTCGGAGCCCGCACCCGCGCTGACCAGCCTGATCACGGGGGCCTCGGTGGCCCGCACCGGGATCGCCACCGAGCACCCCTTCCGGCCCGACCGCCCCGCCGAGCGCCCCACCTGGTACGCCCGCTCCCTCACCGCCCCCACCCTCTTCGACGCGGTCGCCGCCGCGGGGGGATCCGCCGCCGCGCTGCAATGGCCCGCGACCGCAGGCGCCGAGATCGCCCTCTGCCTCCCGCTCGTCGAGGACCTGCGCCACTTCCGCAACCGCTGGGAGATGACCGAGCGCACGAGCAGCGAGCGGATGGTGCACGACCACCTCGCGCCGCGCCGCGCGGCCGGGGTGCACCTCTCCCAGGTCCCGCACGACGCCCTGGTCGTCGAGATCACCGAGGAGACCTGCGCCCGGGAGCAGGTCGACCTGCTCGCGGTGCGCCTGACCGGTCTCGGGACGCAGCGGCGCGAGGACGGCCCCGAGTCCCGCGCGGCCGTCCGGGCCCTCGGCGACACCCTCGAGAGCGCGCAGCGGGTGCTCGCGGCCTTCGCCCCCGCCGCCGAGGACCGCGTGCTGCTGCTCCCCGGTCGCCCCCTGGTGCCACCGTGCCTGCTGGTCCACCCCAACGCGGTCCTCGCCGCGAAGGGACTGGTGCGCACCGAGGGAACGCACCTGGAGACCTTCCGGGCGCTGGTCTGGCCCGACGGTCCGCGCGGCGTGGTCCACGTGCCGCGGGAGGAGGGCTCCGCCGTGCGGATCGCCGCTCTCGAGGAGCTGTCGGGCCTGGTCGAGTCGGCCGCGCGGGACGGCCGCTCCCGGATCACGCTGCGCACCGTCGAGGACGGTGTCGGCGCGACCGCGCGCACCGATGTGATCGCGGTGCTCGAGGGATCACCGGGCACCGTGTTCGGCCTCTCGGCGACCCATCGGCCGCTGGTCGACGGGGACGACCCGTACTACGCGGGCCCGCGGGCCGTGAGCGACCCGTCGGCCGCCACCACCGCCCTCGCCGGCGGGCCCGGGCTCGCGGGCGCCCCGGCCACCGGGTCATGGGCCGATCTCGGGGTCACCCTCGCCCGGGCGATGGGCCTGGTGCTCGACGGGGCGAGCGCCGCCGGGATGGTTGCCGCGAGTTCGGGGTAGAAGCAGGGCGCGCAGGGAGCGCCGTGCGCTCAGCCGCGGCCCAGCCGCTCCCGGACCGTGTCGACCAGGCGGGCCAGCACTCCCTGCCGCGGGGCGGCGAGCCGGTCGCGGAGGTCCTCCAGGCCGGGGGCGTCCTGCGCGATGTGGTAGGCCCCGCCGTGCAGGGCGGGATGGCGCGGATCCGCCTCGATCTCCGCAGGCGTCACCTCGCACTCGAGCACCACCAGCACGCGGACCTCACCATCGGCGTCCACCACCAGCTCGAGGCTGTCGGGCTCCGTCCCGAGATCCGCGGTGACGTCGGCCCGCAGCACGTCGAGCATCGCGTCGAGCCCGGCCGGGCCCGCGGTGCCCTCGCGCAGCATGTCGCGGACGTGGAGGGCCACCAGGTTCCCGCCGACGTCGAGGACCAGGTCAATCAGCTCGTGACGGCCGACCTCCGACCCCTGCTCCTGCAGGCGCAGCTGCTGGATGACGAGGCGCAGCGCCCCGTCGACCGGAGCGTGGGACAGCAACCGACGGGCTTCGGCGCGGGCCGCGGAACGCCCGTCCCACAGCACGGGACGCGCGCTCATGCCACGGCGGGCGCGGTCAGCGCGCGGCGCACCGCCTCGATCTGGGACCGGCGGGCCTCCTGGGAGGCCGGCCCGCGCCCGGAGATCGCAGGGAGGTGTCCCTCGCCGGGCAGCACCGTCTCCTCGAGCGGGACCCCCGCGCCGCGCAGCCGGGCCGCGAGCTCGCGCGACTCCCCGCCCAGCTCGCGATCCTGCCCGCCGGTGACCAGGTGCACGGGCGGGAGCCCCGCGAGCTCGCCCTGCAGGGGGCTGAGCCGCGGGGAGTCGACGGGGACGGCACCCGCGTAGAGACGGACCGCCGTGCCGAGGTCGGTCTCGTCGTCCAGATGCGCGGCGAGGTCGACCCAGGGCGATTCGAGCAGCAGCAGGGCGGGCTCGTCGCCGCCCTGAGCGGCGAGGGACTGGGCGACCGCGAGTGCGAGGCCGCCGCCGGAGCTGTCGCCCGAGAGGACCCAGCGACCGGGACGGAGGCGCGCGGCCGCGCCTAGCCCGTCGAGCGCGTGCAGCACGTCGTCGATCGCGGCGGGATACGGGAACCGGGGGGCGAGGCGGTAGTGGACCATCGCGACCGCGGCGCCCGCACGGCGCCCCACCTCCTCGAGCCACTCCCAGTGCTCGCGGGACTCCCCGAGCACGAAGGCTCCGCCGTGCAGGTGCACGAGGACCCCGCGCTCCGCGAGGTGCTCGTTGATCCAGGTGACCGGCACCGACTCGTACCGGTGCCGGGTCACGCGATCCGGGGAGGCCACGGCCCGCGGCGGACGGGTCGGGCGCTGGGAGGCCAGGACGCTCAGCGCGCGCAGGAAACTCATGGGCGCATCATCCCACGGAGGTCGTGGAGGCGGCCGGGACGATCTCGTCGTCGACCATCCGGGGCAGCGCCGCGCGGAAACCGGCCACGGCCAGCCCGAGCCCGGTCAGCGCGAGGAACCCGAGCACGACCGGGACCGAGTCGGTCATGTCCAGCAGGGCCCCGGCCAGGATCGGGCCGATCGCGGCGAGGATGTAGCCGAGCGGCTGGACCATGCCCGAGAGCCGGGCGGTGACGAGGGCGGAGCGGGAGCGCGCGGGGATCAGCGCGATCGCCGTGGGGAAGGCGAAGCCGCCGACGCCCAGCACGCAGGCCCACACCAGCGGGGAGACCCCGGGCAGGAGCCACAGTCCCAGGTAGCCGGCCGCCGTGAGCACCCCGAAGGCGCCGACGATCCAGGGCAGCCCCGGGGCGCGGGCGATGACGGCGGGCATGATCAGACCGGCCAGGATCCCCCAGGCGGAGATCAGGGCGACCGTGAGGCCGGCGTGGGCAGGGCTCACCCCGCTCTCGGTGAGGATCTGCGGGAGCATCCCGAACTGGGTGTAGGCGTTGGTGGCCTGCAGGGCGAACATGACCGCGAGGGAGATCGCGGTGGGCGAGCGGAGCAGGGAGCCGCGCAGCGCCCCCTCGGGAGGGGCGGGCGGGAAGTCGTGCCCGGTGCGGCGCAGCACGAGCGCCCACACCACCACCGGTACGGCGACGAGCATCCCCCACAGCTGCATGGACACCCGCCAGCCGTCCGCCCCGTCCCCCGCGAGCGGGACGGCCAGGCCGGCTCCGGCCGTGCCGCCGACGGCGAGCACCACCGAGTAGAGGGTCATCAGCAGAACGACGCGGCGGCCGCCGTGGAGCTTGATCCAGGCGGGGACCAGCACGTTGCCGAGGGCGGGGCCCAGCAGGGCGAGCATCGACAGGGCGAGGAAGAGCGCGAAGGAGCCGACCGTCGGACGCAGCAGCAGCCCGATCCCGACCAGCACGAAGGAGGCGAGCACGGTGCCGGTGAGGCCCACGCGGCGCGAGATCGGGACCGCGGCGATGCCGAGCACGCCGAAGGCGAGGCAGGGCAGCGCGGTGAGCAGGCCCGCCGCGGCCGCGCCCTGACCGTAGGCGCCGACGACCTGCTCCATGAGCGGTCCCACGGAGGTCGCCCCGGGGCGCAGGTTCACGGCCAGCACCAGCACCGCGAGGATCGCCAGTCCTCCGCCGACGGCGGCCGCGCGGGCGGGAGCGGTCGGGGAGGCGGCGGGCTCGGGCGCCGCGACGGGGGCGTCGGGCCGGGAGGGAGGAGTGCTCACCCGTCCCTTCTACGCCTCCGCGCCGCGGACGGCCAGCCCGTCCCGCCCGCTGACGCCGATCTCACCCCGGCCTCAGCCGCTGAAGCCGCCCGCCCCGGCCATGTCGCGGAAGCGTGAGTACTGGCCCTCGAAGGAGACGGAGACCGTGGCGGTCGCGCCGTTGCGGTGCTTGGCGACGATGAGATCCGCCTCGCCCGCGCGGGCGGACTCCTTCTCGTAGTAGTCCTCGCGGTGGATCAGCACGATGAGGTCGGCGTCCTGCTCGATCGAGCCCGATTCGCGCAGGTCGGACATCATCGGGGTCTTGTCCTGGCGCTGCTCGCTGCCACGGTTCAGCTGGGAGATCGCGATCACCGGCACCTCGATCTCCTTGGCGAGGAGCTTCAGGGCGCGGGAGAACTCGGAGACCTCCTGCTGGCGGGACTCGACCTTCTTGCCCGAGCTCATCAGCTGCAGGTAGTCGATGACCACGAGCTTGAGGTCGTGCTTCTGCTTGAGCCGGCGGCACTTCGCGCGGATCTCCATGAGCGACATGTTCGCGGAGTCGTCCATGAACAGCGGGGCGTCGGCGATGCGGCCCATCGCGCGCGCCATCGCCTGCCAGTCGCGGTCGTCCATCGACCCGTCGCGCATGCGGTGCATCGGCACCTGCGACTCGGCCGAGAGCAGGCGCATCGTGATCTCGGTCTTGTCCATCTCGAGGGAGAAGATCACCGAGGCCATGCCGTTGTGGATCGAGGCGGAGCGCAGCACGTCCATGCCGAGCGTCGTCTTGCCCATCGCGGGACGGCCGGCGAAGATGATCATCTGCCCCGAGTGGAGGCCCTGGGTGAGCTCGTCGAACTGGGCGAAACCGGTGGGGACACCCGTGACCTGGCCGCCGCGGTTCTGGGTCGCCTCGATCTGGTTGAGGGTCTCGTCGATCACCTCGCCGAGGGCCACGAAGTCCTCCGAGGAGCCGCGCTCGGTGACCGCGTACACCTGGGCCTGGGCCTCGTTGATGACCTCGTCGACCTCGCCGCCGTCGGCCGCATAGCCGAGCTGGACGATGCGGGTGCCCGCCTCGACGAGGCGCCGCAGCGTCGCCCGCTCGACGACGATCTCGGCGTAGAAGCCGGCGTTCGCCGCGGTGGGGACCATGTCGATGAGGTCGGCGAGATAGGCGCCGCCGCCCACGCGCTGCAGCTCGCCGCGCTTGGAGAGCTCGTCGGAGACGGTCACCAGGTCCGCCGGCTCGCCGCGGCCGTAGAGGTCGATGATCGCCTCGTAGATCATCTCGTGCGCAGGTCGGTAGAAGTCGTTGCCTCGCACGGTCTCGACCACGTCGGCGATCGCATCCTTGGAGAGCATCATGCCGCCGAGCACGCCCCGCTCCGCGGCGAGGTCCTGCGGCGGGGTGCGCTCCAGACCGCGGTCGGATCCGGCTTCGAAGGCTTCGGTGGAGGTCACCAGACCAGTGTAGGAAGCTCCGCCGACGGTCGGGGACGCGGAGCCCCCGCTGTGGACTCAGCGCAGCTCCGGCATCCCCAGCAGGTAGGCGGCCTGGGCGAGGTGCTGGATGGCGTCGTCGAGGATGCTCACCAGGCGCGCCCCGCGGGTGACGGGCGGCTCCCACTGGTCGTCGACGATCTCGTCCAGCGCCTCGGGCGCGAGGCCGTCGAGCGCTGAGTCGACGGCGTCGAAGCACGCGGTGAGGTAGTCGAGCAGCGGCCCGGCGCCGTCCACGCGGATGCGGCGCGCCTCGGCATCGCTGTGGCCGTAGCCGATGCCGGCCCCGAGGGCCCCGAGCCCGGTCCGCTCCGCGAACCCGCCGCTCTCCCACACCTCGTCCGCGCCGGTGAGGGCGGCGAGCTGCGCGTCGATCTCCCGCCCGGTGTGCCAGATCAGCCAGGCGACGGAGTTCGGATGGTTCCCCGGGTGGGCGTTCAGCGTCGCCGGGTCCAGCTGGTCGGCGAGGGTGGAGGCGGCGTGGCGGGGTCGGGCTGCGAGGTCGCGGAGCAGATCGAGGGCGTCCATCCCCGCAGGCTAGCCCTCTCCCGGGCATCGCCTGCCGTTCACCTCACATACATCGACGACAGGGCGGACATAGGCGATGCATAGGTGCGGGCCGGAGGGTTGCTCCCATCATCACCCACCCCCGAGGAGCACCCCATGTCCGTCTATCTCCTGTACGCCCTCGACCTCGCCGCCGTCCTCGCCCTGACCCTCGGCGTGTACTGGCCGCGCCACCGCCGCCGCGACCTCGTCGTCGCCTTCCTCGGCATCAACGTGGGCGTGCTCGCCGTCGCCGCGCTGCTCGCCGGCTCCGCGGTCTCCGCAGGCCTGGGCCTGGGCCTGTTCGGGGTTCTCTCGATCATCCGCCTGCGCTCGGACGAGCTGGCCCAGCACGAGATCGCCTACTACTTCGCGGTGCTCGCCCTGGGCCTCGTCGCCGGGCTCTCCACCACCCCGAGCGCCCTCGCGATCGGCTTCATGGTCCTGATCGTGGCGACCATGGCGATCGTCGACCATCCCGCGCTGCTGGGAGCCCACCGCCGTCAGGTGGTGGTCGTCGACCGGGCGATCGCCGACGAGCCGACGCTGCGCGCCCACCTCGAGGAGACGCTCGCCGCCGACGTCACCACCCTGAGCGTGCAGCGCCTGGACACCGTGTCCGACACGACCGTGGTCGACGTCCGTTACCGGGTCCGCCAGGGGCGCCGCACCGCACCGCTCGAGGCGGCCCCGATCGTGCGTACCGCGGCCGAGATCTCCGTGCAGGGCAGCCCGGCGGAGGCGATGAGCCGATGAGCGTCCTCGACACACTGCCCGCGGTGTCCCTCGAGGAGATCACCGAGCGCGCCGCCCTCCTGACCCGCACCGACCGCAAGTACCTCGTGCCCCGCGAGGAGGTTGAGGAGCTGCTCGCCGCCTCCCCCGCCGCCCTGCGGGCCCTCGAGATCGACGGCCGCCGCCGCCAGGCCTACCTGTCCCTCTACTACGACACCGTCGACCTCGCCTCTTACCGGGCCGCGGCCACCGGCCGGCGCCGCCGCTGGAAGGTGCGCCGCCGGGTCTACGTGGACTCCGGAGCGTCCTTCCTCGAGGTGAAGACCCGCACCGGCCGCGGCGAGTCCGCCAAGGTGCGGATCGCCCTCGACCCCGGCCGGGACGATGCGGACCCGCTCACCGATCCGCTGGACGGCCCCGCCCTCGATGAGGTGCGCCACCTGCTCGCCGCAGCGGACTGCCCGGTCCCTGTCGGCCGCCTGCACCCCGTGCTCACTACCACCTACGACCGCGCGACCGTGCTGCTGGAGGCGGAGGATGCTCGCCTCACCCTCGACGAGGACCTCGTGTGGACCGGCCCCGAGGGGCAGACGCGCCGCCTCGCCGGCCAGGTGGTCGTGGAGACCAAGGCGGGCACCCGCCCCTCGAGCTTCGACCGCGCCCTGTGGCGCCGCGGCCACCGCCCCCAGCGCCTGTCCAAGTTCGCCACCGGCCTCGCCCTGCTCGACCCCGCGCTGCCCGCGAACCGCTGGCACCGCACCACCGGCCGGCTCCACCCGGCCGCCTGAGATCCGCCCCTCTCGAAAGGATCCCGCCATGACCTCCACCCGCACCCCGAAGCGCCGATCCCTGCGCCGCCTGAGCGCGACCCTCGCCGCCGGTGCGGCGACCCTCGCCCTGGCCGCCTGCGGCGCGGCAACCGCCGTCACCGGCACCACCGATACCGCGACCTCGACCGCCGAGGCGACCACCGTGACCGCAGCCGCCGACCTGACCAGCCTCGACACCCACGTCGACGAGGACGACCTCACCTGGGACGCCGCGGAGGAGCAGACGATCGAGCTCACCGGCGAGAGCGTGACGATCACCGAGGGCGGCGTGTACCGCGTCTCGGGCACGCTCGAGGACGGCCAGCTGATCATCGCGGCCGGCGACGACGAGACCGTCACGATCATCCTCGACGGCGCCTCGATCACCTCGAGCACCGGTCCCGGTATCGCCGTGACCAGCGCCGACGAGGTCACCCTCGCCCTCGAGGAGGGGAGCTCGAACAGCGTCACCGACGGCTCCGGCTACGAGGTCACCGACGACTCGACCCCCGTCGCGGCGATCGCCTCGGCCGCGGACCTCACGATCGCCGGCCCGGGCGCGCTGACCGTCACCGGCAGCACCAACGACGGCATCTCGTCCTCGGACGGCCTCGCGATCCTCTCCGGGGACCTGACCGTGACCGCGGTCGACGACGCGGTGCGCGGCAAGGACTACGTGACCATCTCCGGCGGCAGCCTCGACCTGACCAGCGGCGGCGACGCCGTGAAGTCCGACAATGCCGAGGACGCCGACCGCGGCTGGGTGCTGATCACCGCGGGCACCCTCGCGATCGACGCCGGCGACGATGGCATCGATGCGGAGAAGGCCGTGGAGATCCTCGACGGAGCGGTCACCATCGCGCAGTCCGTCGAGGGCGTCGAGGCGCAGGACATCCTGATCAGCGGCGGGACGCTCGACATCACCGCCTCCGACGACGGCCTGAACGCGACCGCCGCGGACAGCGCGGACTCGACGGACGGGAACGGCGCCGGCGCCGATCAGAGCCGCGAGGCGGACGACGGATCGTCGCTGTCGATCACCGGCGGCACCGTCACCGTCGACGCCGATTTCGACGGCCTCGACTCCAACGGCTCGATCTCGCTGACCGGCGGCGAGGTGGCGATCACCAGCGCGGACAACGGCGGCGACTCGGCCGTGGACGCGAACGGGGAGGTGACCCTCGACGGCACGACCCTCACCGCCAACGGGACGGAGGTCACCTCCGCCGAGGAGCTGTCCGCGGGCGGCATGGGCGGCGGGATGGGCGGCGGGCCCCGCGGCTGACCAACCAGGTCGGTCAGTCGGGGATGACCACCCCGGCGGCCTGCTCCGGGTGGCGCTGCAGCCAGCTCTCCACGAAGGGGCAGATGACGACGACGGACAGGCGGGCCGCGCGCGCCTCGGCGAGCGCGGTCCGCACCAGCACGGAGGCGACGCCCTCCCCGCGGTGGGCGGGGTCGGTGACGGTGTGGACCAGCTCGATGCGACGTCGGCGCCGCTCGTAGATCATGATGCCGACGGTCTGATCCTCACGGATCGCCTCATAGCGGCTGGCCACGGCGTTGTCCCGCACCCCGATCCGGGCGCGGGGGTCATGGGTGTGGGTCTCGGGGTCCTCGAGGCTCTCGGCGGGGTCCGTGGTCATGGCGGGGCTCCTTCCGGCCGCTGCCTCCACGGTACGGGGATCACCCCTCGGCGCGCATCACGCGCACGTCCCCCTTGCCGGTGCGGGCCTCGACCTCGAGGGTGCGCTCGGCGTCGCCCGCGCCCTCCACGGGGGTCAGGCGCACGTCCCGCTCCCCGAAGCCGGTGGCGAGGTCGAGCCGCGCCGCGGTGCCGGGGGCGACGGAGATCTCCACGTCCCCGAGGCCGCTGCGGGCGGTGAGGCGGCCCTGGACGGCGCGGCGCACGCGGACGCCGCCCGCGCCGGTGCTGAGGGAGGCCTCCCCCGAAAGCTCGCCCACCTGCAGATCGCCGGTGCCGCTGCTCAGCCGGGTGCGCTCCTCGGCGCCGCGCTCGACGCGAATGTCCCCCGCACCGGTACGGGCCTCGAGGCGGCCGAGCACCCCGTGCACCGCGATCTCGCCCGCGCCGTCGTCGAGCACGGCGCGGGACCCGGCGGGGACCACGACGGTGACGTCGAGCTGGCCGGTGAGCCCCTCGGCGGAGCGGACCATCGAGCGCACGGACTCGGCGATCCGGTCGGAGAGAGGGGCACCGTCCTCGCCGGCCGGGCGGAACAGGCCGCTGAGACCGCCGCCGAGGCTGCGGGCCTCGTCGGCCGGGGCGTCGACGCGCAGCCGGCCGTCCTCGCAGCGGATCCGCATCCGCTCGGCGAGGGCGCGGGCGGCCTCGCCGTGCGGGGTCAGCTCGACCCGCGCGACGGTGCCGTGCTCGGCGCGCAGGACGAGGGCGCCGCGAATGTTCTGGACGGTGACGTCGATCGGGCCGTCGACGGAAAACTCATGGACGAGGGGGCTGGTCATGGCGGGGATCCGATCTGCTGGGGCGACGAGGGCGCGGCGCTCAGAGGAACCAGCCGCTGGTGCGGCCGTGGCTGCGGGAGGTGGACGGGCCGGTCGCGCCGGAGGCTCCGCCGCCGTCGAGATGGGCGGTGAGGGCCCGCACGAGGAAGGTGTTCAAGCTCAGCCCCTCCCCCGCGGCGGCCTGCTCGAGCCGGTCCTTGAGGTGCTGGGGCGGGCGGAAGGCGACCCGGGCGGTGGCGCCGTCGACCTCCGGGGGCGCGGGGGGCACGGGCGGGGCCGGCGGGACGGGCGGCACGGGGGCCGACGGCGGCTCCGGGGCATGGACGTGCACGTCGAGCTCGCCGCCGCGGAGGGCGAGGTCCACGCGGCCGGGGGCGATCTCCGCGGAGATCTCCCCGGCGAGCTGGGAGAGGGCGTCCTGCAGGGCGAGCCGCAGCGCGGGCTCGACGGAGACGGCGAGCAGCTCGGCGGCGCGGCGAGTGGGCTCGTCGCCGACGGCGGCGGTCGCGGTGAGCTGGTCCTGGACGGTGCGGGTGAGCGCGCGGAGTTCCATGACCCCATGCTGACGCCATAGTGGCACCACGTCAAGGGTCGGGCTCAGTGGGCAGGGTCCTCCGGGCCGAGAGCCGTGAGGAGCTGCTCGAGGCGGGCCACGTCCTCATCACGCCCGAGATGCGCCCAGCCGTCGCGGGCGCGCCGCGCCGCCCGTCGGGCGCGCCCCGCCTCGCCGCGCTCGGCGAGCAGGTGGGCGTGACGGTCCTCGAGGTACGCGCCCCAGTACCGGGCCCGGGCGTCGTGCCCCGCCGGCATCGCGTCCAGGGCCCGGAGCGCCTCCTGCCGGCGCTCTTCGTAGGCGGTGGCGTCGGCGGCGTCCTCCCCCTCCGGTCCGCTCTCCGCGAGGGAGCGACCGGAGGCGAGGAAGAGTCCCACCCGGGCATCGACCACGTGGTCCCAGAGCAGCTCGGGGCGCAGCAGATGACCGCCCCCGCCCTCCCGGGCGCGGCGCAGCACGCCCGCCGCCGCGATCTCGACCTGGGTCCGATCGCCGAGGTCGAGGGCGCGGCGCAGGGCGAGGGCGTTGGCGGACAGCTCCGTCTCCAGCAGCGGGACGCGCTCCGCGGCGGGGGTGCCGAGGTCGTCGGCCAGCCAGCGCGCCTCGGACGCGAGGCGCCGCAGTTCCCGCAGGGACGCCGCATGCTCGCCGGTGCGCTCGTGGATGCTCGCCGCGAGCCGCGCCACCTCCAGCGCGGCGCGGTGGTCGCGGCACTCGCGGGCGATGCGGCGCACCTGCTCGAGGGGCACCCGCGCCGCGTCGTAGCGCTCGGCCTGCACCCGCTGGGCCGCGACTGCGAGCAACGGTCCGGTGCGCAGGGCGTCCGAGGGGAGGGTCCGCTGCAGCGAGGCCAGGCGCCCCGCCGTGAAGGAGGCCTGCGCCGTCGCGCCCGCCGCCATCAGGGCGACCAGCAGGTCGGTGATCAGCCCGATGCGCAGCGGCGGGTCGTCGACCTCCTCCATCAGCCGCAGGGCGCCGAGGGAGTGCGCGGCGGCGAGCAGCGGGCGCTCGGTGCCGAGGGTGCGGGCGAGCACGGCGTGCGCGGAGGGCACGATCCGCAGCGGGTCCGCGGGCTCTTCCCCCGTCGGCCCCGCCTCGAGCAGCTCGAGCAGGTCCAGCGCCTCGGTCGTCGCGGCCCGGTGGTCGCCCGCGCCGGCGAGGGTCTGCGCGAGGCGGAGGCGGAGCTCGGGCTCGGGATCGCCGAGCAGCTGGTCGCGCGCCGCGGGCAGGGCGCGCAGGGCGGCGCGGAGTCGGGCGAGGGCACGACGGGGGTCGCCGCCCTCCGGCAGACCCTGCGGAGCGAGAGAGGTCAGCTCGAGGCCGCGGACCACCGCGAGCACCGGCGCGGGGATCTCGGCCCGCTCGCCGCGGTGACGCCCCGCGGCCGGAGCAGAGCGGGCCTCAGGACGGGCCGGTCCCCGCTCGAGCAGCACCTCGACCGTCGCCGCGGCCTGGGCGGGGCGGCCGCTGCGGCGCAGCAGGGAGACGATCTCCGCGGCGTCCTGCCGCACGCGCTCCGCGGAGCCGGCGATCTGCGCCGCACGCAGGGCCACCCGCAGCAGCAGGAGCCGGGTCTCGGGCGGGGCCGAGCGCCGCCGGAAGCGCTCGATCAGCGCCTCCGCCTCCTCGCGCCGCTCGGCATGCAGCAGGTCGTGGGCGCGCGAGGCCGCGCCGAGCACCCCGTCGGGGGTCGGCAGCGGCAGCGACGGCGGCCGCAGCGCGAGGCGCAGCGCGTCCAGCGACGGCGGCTCGTCCCGCTCCCCGCCCCCCGGCGGGAGCGAGGCGGCGTCCGAGAGATTCACGAAGGCAACCTACCAAGCACCCGCTGGACATCCGGTGGCCGGATTCCTCTCAGCTCCCGGTGACTCGGGCTCCGTACACTAGGCGCGGCACCGGCATCGTCCCCCGGGCCGTGAAAGGCGCGCAGTGACCCTCGGATCGACCCTGCGGTCGGGCCGGCCCCCTCAGGAGGCGGCTCCCTTCGGCGACTCCTCCCCCGGGATCCGCGCCGGCCACCTCCACCTCGATGCATCGATCATCCCGGTGGTGCGCACCGGTTTCGACGTCGACGCCTTCACCCGCCGGGGCACCGAGCGACTCCCGGTGGACGCCGCGGCGATCGCCGCGGCCCCGGCCCTTCCGGCGGAGGTGCGCACCGCGCTCGGGGTGCTGCAGCGCCTCGAGGCCTCCGCCCTCGCCGAGTCGCGGGCGATGCTCGCGACCGCGACCGCCCGCGAGCCCCGCATCACCGCCTTCCTCGCCACCTGGATGGTCGACCGCTTCTGGCAGGCGAGGGCGCTGCGCGATCTGCTCGACGCCGAGTTCCGCGAGGCTGGTCTCCGCGACCCCGCCCCCGCGAGCGGTCGCGCCGCGGACCCGGAGGAGCACCACTCCCGTCGGCCGCTGCACGTGCTGCGCAGGATCCACGTGGACCGGGTGCAGCCGCTGCTCGGCCCGCTGTGGACAGCGCTGGTCGCCGAGGAGGTGCCCGCGGGCCACATGGCCCGGCTCGCGATCCAGGAGGCCTCGCTGCAGGGCGCCCTCCGCGCCGTCGCCCGCCGGCTCGACGGCGAGGCGCTGCGCGTCGTCGCGACCGTCGCCGACCGGCACGAGGAGTCCGTCGCCTTCTTCACCGCCGAGGCCCGCACCCGCGTGCTCCGCTCCCGGCGCGAGGCCGTCGTGGCCCGTCTCGTGCTCTCCCTCGACTCGCCGCTCGACGGCGGCGGCATCGTCGACCGGGATCTCGCCGCCGCGATCGCCGTGATCGGCGTCGATGTCCGCGATCGCGCCGCCCTGCGCACCGCCCGACGGGAGATCACCCGTCTCCTGCCGGGCCCCGACCTGCCGGATCCTCGGCTCCACGACCTGCCCCGACCCGGAGAGTGACATGGCCTTCGACCTGGACCAGTTCGCCGAGACCTCCGTCCCCGTGAAGTACGAGGACCTCGACTTCGACACCTTCGACTCCCAGCCGCTGGACGCGCAGACCCTCCGCTCCCTGCGCTACATGTGCGATGTCGAGTTCCACACCTCGTGCTTCCTGCGCGACCTGCTGGTGACCCCTTCGCACCGCGAGGAGTCCGCCGGCGGCTTCATGACCATGTGGAACCGCGAGGAGTTCTGGCACGGCGAGGCGCTCGCCGCGGTCCTCGCCCGGCACGGCATCGTCGTGGACTACGACGAGCTGAAGGCCAAGCGGGTCAAGCTCGGCTGGCAGGGCGCGATCGAGCCGCTCAAGCAGTCGGCGCTGAGCAACCTCGTGGGCACCGACTTCGTGGCCGTGCACATGGTGTGGGGCGCCGCCAACGAGCTCTCCGCGGTCGCCGCCTACCGCCGGCTCTCCGCCCTCACCGACCACCCGGCGCTCTCCCCGCTGCTGCAGCGCATCGCCCAGCAGGAGACGCGGCACGTCGCCTTCTACACCACGCAGGGGCGGGAGAAGCTCGAGGCCTCGACGGGGGCGCAGCGCCTGGTGCGCCTGGTGCTCTCGAAGGTGTGGCGCCCCGTGGGCAGCGGCATGATGGACGAGTCCGAGGTCAAGCACGTCATGAGCCACCTCTTCGCCGGTCAGTCCGGGGAACTGGACAAGCTCGACAAGCGGGTGCAGAAGCTTCCCGGGCTCGAGGGGCTGACCATCTTCCGGAGTGCCTTCGCGCGACTCGGCATCGCCTGAGGGGGCCGCGCTGCTCCGCGGCGCGGCCCGTCACTCCTCCCCGTCCTCGTCCCGGTCCGCTGCGGAGCGGCCGCCGACGCCGACGGTCTGCCGCGCGGAGGCGTCCAGGCGGGGCAGCCGGTGCTCGCGAGCACCCAGCCGCGCGGCGAGGGCCTGCGAGGACACCATCACCACCGCGCCCGGGTAGTCGGCCAGGACCCGCTCGAGCATGGCCCGACCGGCGTCGTCGAGATCGCCCTCGAGGCCGTCGATCACGAGCAGCGGCGGCGCCCCGTAGACGGCGCGGGCGAGCGCGAGCCGGGCGCGGTCCGCGCGGCCCAGCGGCTCGCCGCCGCTGCGCAGCTTCGTCCGCATCCCCTCGGGCAGTGTGCCTGGGTCCAGCCCGACGAGCGCGAGGACCTCGCGGTCGTGGGCGGCGTCGAGGTCGGGCCGACGGTAGTGCAGGGCCCGGCGCACCGTGCCCCGCTCGAAGACGGTGCCGGAGCTCGCGCCGCCCACCAGCACCCGGGCCCGCTTCGCGGAGACCTGGCGCAGGTTCTCGCCGCCGACCCACACGGCGTCGGGCTCGTCGGAGTCCGGTCCGGGGGACAGCTCGAACAGGCGCCGCACGAGCTCGTGCGGGGAGTCCGGGTCCTCGGAGACCAGGCGGATCCGGTCGCGGGAGCGGGCGCGCAGCGGCTCTCCCGGCGCGGTCAGGCCGGGCAGATCGAGGTGGACCAGCACCTCGCCGTCCGCGCCCGGGTGGGGGGCCGGGAGCTCCGCGGAGGCCCGACGGCGGCGCTCGGCCCGCTCGCGTCGCGCCTGCGCTCCGGCGAGCGCGGGGCCCAGCACCATGCGCGCCGCCCGGTAGGTCTGGCGGTACTCGACGATGCGGCCCAGCTCGAGCACGGGGGTGGAGGCGAGACCGGCCACGGCCATCGCCGCCATCGTCACGCCCGGCGCGAGGCCGAGATAGGTGCCGGTCGCGGCGACCAGCAGGGTGGTCAGGGTGGAGGCGACGATGCCGCCCGCACGGATGGTGCCGACGGTCTCGGCGCGGTCCACCGCGATCTCCACCAGGTTCCCGGAGGCCTCCCGCAGGTTGCGCAGCTCGCGCTTGGTCCCGCCTGCGGCGAGGATCCCGTCGGAGGCGGTGACGGTGTCGGCGATGCGGGTCGCGAGCTTCCCGCGGGTGCGGCGCATCTGCCGGGTCTTGACCAGGGCGGTGCGCGCCCACGGCAGCATCAGCACACCGAGGACCACCAGCGGCAGGCCCATGGCGAGGGACAGCGCCGGGTGCAGCACCGCGAGGGTGGCGAGGCCGCCGCCGATCAGCGGGACGGCCACGACCAGCGGCGCGATGCCCTGAGACACCCAGTTGCGGACGCCCGAGAGGTCGTTGGTGGTGCGGGCGACGGTCACGCCGAGCGACGTGGAATGGCCCGGGGTGAGCGCGTCGCCGACCAGGGTCAGCCGCAGCTGGTGGACGTAGTCCTGACCCAGCTTCTCGGCCACCACCCGCTCGTGCACCTTGAGCGCGCCGACGGCGAGGGCGACGGCCACGAGCAGCAGCAGGGCGCGCAGCAGCAGCGGGGAGCCGCCGACGGGGGCCGCCTGCATCCGCACCAGCGCCCAGGCGCTCGTCGCCCCCAGGGCCGCCTGCCCGAGGCCCAGCAGGACCAGCACCGCGAGCCAGCGCCGTCGCGCCCCGCACAGCAGCGGGGGCAGCGGCGGGGCGTGGCGCAGCAGGCCGTTGGGGAGCCGCTCGGGCGTCCGCTCGCGGTCACGACGCACGGACACCGGCTCCCTCCAGGACGTCGGCGAGCAGGGCCCGGGCCACGTCGGCGCGGCCCAGGTCGAAGGTCGCCGTCACGGGCACGTCGAGGGCGCGGCGGGCCTCGGCCGTCGCGAGCGGCGAGCTGGTCACCACGCCCGAGACGGCGACGGGTGTGTGGCCCAGCGAGGAGAGGACGGAGGCCCCGCCGACGGCCCCCAGGGCGTCACCCGCGGCGAACACGATGCCGTCGACGACCCGGTCCATCTCGGGATCGGCGAGGAGGCGGGAGGTCTCGCCCTGGTACAGGCCGTCGGCGATCTCGAGGAGCACCACGTCGGGGCGCTCGGCACCGCCCGCGAGCTCGTCGGCGAGGGAGAACACCAGGTCGCGCACCTCGTCGAAGGGGACGTCGAAGGTCGAGGGGTAGCCGAAGTCGGTGAAGTCCAGGACACGGTGCGCCCCGGCGTCGAGGAAGAGGTTGTAGTCGTTGCCCGCACCGGTGCCGGTGGCCTTCGCGGCAGCGACCCGCAGGCCCGCGGCGGCGAGGCCGTGGGCCAGCTCGGCGAGCACCGTCGACTTGCCGGAGTTCATCGAGGTGCCGAGCACGGCGAGCACGGGCACGTGGTGCGCGGGGCGGTCGACGCGGTCGGTCACCTGGCGGACGGGACGGTGGGCGGAGACCCGGGCGAGGGTGATCGGCCCATCGGCGTCGGCGAGCACGCCGACCGGCTCGATCTCGGTGGCCGCGCCGATCCTCGCGTGCTGCTCGACGACGCGGGAGGCGAGGCCGCCCGCGGCCGCGAGATGCGCGGGGCCGAGATCGCCGGGGACGAGCGCCAGGAACTGGTCGGCGGCGTACCGGCTGCCGTAGGCGACGACGATCTCGTCGCCCTCGAAGAGCACCGCGCGCCGGGAGGCCGGCGTCTCGATCCGCTTGTGGTGGCCGAGGGAGGTGACCCGGGCGAGGACCACCTCGCCGGCCTGCGGCACGTGGTCGCCCGTGAGCAGGTGCAGCCCCTCCGCGGAGCGCACGTGCGAGGCGACGGCGCGGGTCGAGAAGGCGTGCTTGGCCCGCTCCAGACGAGCCCGCAGCTCCGGGGCGGAGACGACGGTCTCGACCGGGGCGGGGGTCTGGGCGGTGGTGTGCTCGAGGAGGGTCATGGCGTGCTCCTGGTGAGGTCTGGGGAACGGACATGAGCAGTGAAGCGGGGGGCGATGAACCGCCGATGAAGCGCGGATGAGAGGCCTCTCAGGCGCGCTTCCCGCCCACTTCCCCGCCCGCCGCCGCCCGACTCCGCGCGGTTCCCGGCCGCGCCACGGGTTACGGCGCCTGAGGGAGCGTGTTTCGCCCCCCCCCCCCCCCCCCCCCCCCCCGCTACTGGTGGGTCACCGGAGGTGGAGTGGGGATGGGGGCGGGTCGAGGTGGGTCGGGGCTGGGCGGGTGGTGGCTGGGTCGTCGGTGGCGGGACGATCAGTCGTCGTCATCGTCGTCATCGTCATCGCCGCCGCCGCCGTCGTCGTCATCGTCGTCGCACTCCCAGCCGTCGTCGCCCCACTCGCAGGCGCTGCTGGGGGCGGCAGGGCGCGAGGGGGCGCGGGGCGTCGAGGACGAGGGAGACGAGGAGCCGGAGGAACGGGAACCGCCCGAGCTGCTGGAACCGCCGAATCCCCCGGAGTCCCCCGAGCTGGACGAGCTCGACGAGCTGGAGCCGCCAGAGCCGCCGGAGCCGGAGCCGTCCGAGGACCCGGAGCTCGTCGGCGCGGGGGCGGGAGCAGGGGCCGGCGACGGCGACGGCGAGGGCTCGTACTGCATGCCCTGGGAGCCGAGCGGGACGGTGCGGGAGGAGGATCCGGCGGCCGCGGTGGGCAGGGCGACCGACGTCCCGTCCCCGTCGGCCGTGCCTGCCGCAGCACCATCGGCGTCACCCGCCGCAGCGCCGGAGCCGTCGGCCGTCGCCGCAGCGCCCGCGCTCGAACCCTCGGGTGCGCCGCCCGCTCCCCCGGCGTCGGAGGCGTCCGGGTACTCGAGCGAGTCCTCGCCCACCATGATCCCGGGCCGCTCCGCCGGCGCCGGCTCGACCGCGGGCAGCACGGCGAGCCCCACGGCGGCGAGGGCGACGGCGACGAGGATCGCGAGGGTGCGCAGCGACTTCATGGTCGCGAGCATGGACGGGGGCGATGAAGCGCCCGTGAGCGGTTCATGAGAGGTCTCTCATGGGCGTCGCGCCCCTGGTCAGGCGGCGGGGTCGACCATCTTGTAGCCCGCCCCGCGGACGGTCACGATCCGGGCCGCGCCGAGCTTGCCGCGGAGGTAGCCGACGTACACGTCGACCACGTTGGAGGCGCCGTCGTAGTCGTAGCCCCACACCTTCGAGAGCAGCAGGTCGCGGGTGAGCACCTGCCCCGGGTTCTCCAGGAACACGCGAGCCATCGTGAACTCGCGCGAGGAGAGCTCGACGGAGCGCGGCTCGCCGTCCGCGGCGTGGCTCGCGACGCGGGTGCGCAGGTCGAGGGTGAGATCCCCGAGGCCGAGCACGTCGGCGCTCGCCGTCGCCGCCCCCGCGGCCGCCTCCCGGGCCCGCAGCTTGACCCGGGCGAGCAGCTCCTCGAAGCGGAAGGGCTTGGCGATGTAGTCGTTGGCGCCGCCCTCGAGGCCCTGCACCGTGTCGTCCACGCCGGTGCGGGCGGTGACCATGAGGATCGGGAGCTGCACGTCCATGCCGCGCAGGGCCTTCAGCACCTGGAAGCCGTCCATGCGCGGCAGCCCCACGTCGAGGATCAGCAGGTCGAAGTCGCCGCTCGTGGCGAGATCGAGGGCGCTGATGCCGTCCTCCACCACCGTCGAGGCGTAGCCGTTGGCCTTCAGCCCCCGCTCGATGAACCGGGCGATGCGCGCCTCGTCCTCGGCGATCAGGATCCTCATCGACTGCTCCCTCCGGGCCTCTCGGTCGGGCCCTCGCTCACGGCGCTCTCGTCCCCAGTATCGCCGTCCGCCGGGGTGCGCCAGGGCAGGACCAGGGTGAACGTGGAGCCCTCACCGAGCGTCGACTCGACGCGCACCTCGCCGTCGTGCCCCTCGGCGATGGCGCGCACGATCGGCAGCCCGAGGCCGGAGCCCGAGCCGGGAGCGCCCTCGACCCGGGTGAAGCGCTCGAAGATGCGCTCCTGGTCCGCAGCGGCGATGCCGATCCCCTGGTCGCGCACGGCGACGTGGAGCTCGGGTCCGGCGGGGCCCGCCACCCGGTCCGCGATCACGGCGATGCGGGTCCCGGGCTCGCTGTAGCGCACCGCGTTGGCGGCGAGCTGCACCAGCGCCTGGGTGAGGCGTTGCTGGTCCAGCAGCACCGCCCCCTCGGCGGTGCGCTCGAGCACCCACTCGCGCTCCCCGATGTGGGGCAGGCGGGAGAAGGCCGAGCGGACGGCGTCCCCGAGATCCGTCCTCCGCGGCCGTACGAAGTCGGGGCGGGAGGAAGCGGCCAGCTCGGACAGGTCCCCGACCACGCGGCCCATGCGATCCAGCTCGTCGATCGCGATCTCGTGGGCCTCGCGGACGTCCGCCGGATCACCGGGATCGGTGGTCTCGAGGGTGCCGCGCACGATGGTCAGCGGGGTGCGCAGCTCGTGGCCGACGTCGCTCATGAACCGGCGCTGCTCGACGAAACCGGCCTGGATGCGGGCGAGCATCCGGTTGAAGTTGCGGGCGAGCGCGGCGATGTCGTCCCGACCCTCGGGCACGGGGACGCGCCGCTCGAGGTCGTCGACCGTGATCTGCTCGGTCGCCTCGCGGAGCGACTCGAGAGGACGCAGCATCCGCCCGGTCACCAGGTAGGCGAGGACCGCCGCGACCAGGAGCGCGAGCAGCGACATGACCGTGAAGGTCGCCACGGAGCGCCACAGTTCCGCCTGGGGCGGGCCGACATCGGCGGCGACCACGAAGATCCCCTCGGCGTCGTCCCCGGCGACCCGGACCGAGGCGATCAGCATCCGCAGATCGCGTCCCTCGTGCTGGACGGTCGTGGTGACGGTGCGTCCCGGCACGTGGAGCCGCTCGATCTCCGCGAGCATCTCCGCGGAGCCGGGGACCCCCTCCCCCACCAGCTCGAAGTCCTGCTGGAAGGGCTTGTAGGCGGGTTCGCCGTCGATCAGGGCGAGCACCGTCTCGTTGTCCGAGGGGACCGCCGAGGTGGTCGCGGCATGGAGCACCTCGTCGACGCTCTCGTGCTGGTACTCGCCGTCCTCGTCGGTGTCCTTCGCGATCAGCTCGAGCTCCCTCAGCTCCTGCTCGAGCTCGCTCTGCAGCCGCTCCTCGAGCACCCGGAACTGGGCCGCGTAGGTGAGCACCCCGGTCACCGCGAGCCCCATCGCCATGAACAGCACGACGGTGGAGAGCACCCGGGTGCGCACCGACCAGCCGCGCGCCGAGAGGGGGCGCGGGAGGCGGCGCGGGGTCGTCTCGGGCATACGGGGATCGTAGGGGACGGCCGACGGGGCGGGTCAGCGCCTCCGTCGGGCGCGGAGGATCCCGAGGATCCCGCCGCGCTCCCGGAGCGACACCCGGCGGCCGCGGTGCGATCCGGCCGACGGTCGGGCCGGGCCCTCGGCGGGCGCGGCGGGGATCGACCCGGTGACGGTGCGGCGGTCCGAGGCGGCTCCGGCGGCTCGCACGGCGGCGTCCCGCTCGGCCTGCTGCTGCGCGAGGCGCTGGGCCTCGGCGGCCTCGCGCCCGCGGCGCAGACCCTCCTGACGCTCCACCTCGCGCAGCCGTCGGCGCTCCCCCGGGCCCTCCGCGATCCGGTACAGCACCGGGACGATGACCAGGGTGAGCAGGGTCGAGGAGATCAGGCCGCCGATCACCACGACCGCGAGCGGCTGCGCGATGAAGCCGCCGTTGCCGGTGATGCCGAGCGCCATCGGCACGAGCGCGAAGATCGTCGCCGCCGCGGTCATGAGGATCGGGCGCAGTCGCTTGGCGGCGCCCAGGTGCAGCGCCTCGTCGAGGCCCATGCCGGCGCGGCGGTACTGGTTGACCAGGTCGATGAGCACGATCGCGTTGGTGACCACGATGCCCACCAGCATCAGCAGGCCGATCATGGAAGGCAGGCCGAGAGGGACTCGGGTGATGACCAGCAGGCCCAGAGCGCCGGTCGCCGCGAAGGGGATGGAGACCAGCAGGATCAGCGGCTGGATCAGCGACTTGAAGATCCACACCAGCAGCACGTACACCAGCAGAATCGCGGCGAGCATGGCGATGCCGAGCTGGCCGAAGGTCTCGTCGATGTCCGCGGCGGTGCCGCCCACGGTCGCCTCCACGCCCTCCGGGAGGTCCGCCGCCTCGATCGCGTCCTGCGCGGCGACGGTCGCCTCGCTGACGTCCTCGCCGGAGGGGGCGAGGGAGACGGTGACGGTCTCGAGGGTGTCGCGGGTGTCGATCGCGGGCCGCGAGGCGACCTCCTCGACGCTCGCCACGTCGGTCAGCGGGATCGACCCCATCAGCTCGATGTCGCGCAGCTGCTGGAGGGTGTCGACGCTCTCGCCGCGCTCGACGTAGATGTCGAGCTCGGTGTCCTCGAGGGTGATGCTGCCGATCGCGCCGGGGAACATCTGCTGCGCGACGAGTCCGACGACGGCCTCCTCGGTCAGCCCGCGCTGCGCGGCGGCCTCGCGGTCCACGGTCACGACGGCGGTGGGCTGGTCCGCCTGGAGGTCGCTCGTGACCTCGGCGACGCCCGCGGGCAGCGGGTCGAGCTCGGCGAGCAGGGCGTCGTTGGCGGCTTGGCGGTCCGCGGCGGTGGGGCCGGTGATGAGGATGTCGACCGAGCTCGAGCCGGTGGGCGAGGCGATGTCGGCCGCCTCGACGGTGCCCGGCTCGGGCAGCGCCTCGAGGGCGCTGACCATCTCGTCCAGGAGTTCCTTCTGGTCGGCCTCAGCGTCGGTGGTGATGGAGAAGCTGATCTCGTTGCTGCCCGAGCCGCCGAGGCTGAAGCCGCCTCCGCCGATCGTGGTCTGCACGGTCTCGACCCCGTCGATCCCGAGCAGGGCGTCCTCGGAGGCGGTGGCCTTCTCGGAGGACTGCTCGAGGCTGGTCCCGGCGGGGAGGGTCTGGGTGAGGGAGGCGATGTTCTGCCCCGTGTCACCCAGGAAGTTGATGTTGACCAGCTGGAACAGGGGCACCGTGGCGATCAGCACGACGATCGCGGCGCCGACGGTGAGCAGGCGCCGGGTCAGCGTGTCGACCGTGCCGCGCAGCACCGCCGCATAGCCGCGGTGCAGCCAGCCGCCCTCCTCCTTCTCCTCGGAGGCCGCACGGATCCGGGCCACGGCCTCCTCGTCCTCGGGGTCGAGGTCCTCGTGGCCCTTCGGGGCCTTGAGGAACCAGTACGCGAGCACCGGCACGATCGTCAGGGCGACCAGCAGCGACGAGAGCATCGCGATGCCGACGGTGAGGGCGAAGGGCCGGAACAGCTCCCCGGCCATGCCGCCCACGATCGCGATCGGCAGGAAGACCACCACCGTCGCGAGAGTCGAGGCGGTGATCGCGCCCGCGACCTCTCCCACGGCGTCGAGGATCGCCCGCAGCTTGGCCTTGCCGTAGGTCATGTGGCGCTGGATGTTCTCGATGACCACGATCGAGTCGTCGACCACGCGGCCGATGGAGATGGTGAGCGCCGCGAGGGTCAGCATGTTCAGCGTGTAGCCGGTGACCAGCATCCCGATGAACGCGATGAGCAGCGAGGTGGGGATCGAGATCGCGGTGACGATCGTGGGCCGCACGCGCCGCAGGAACAGCAGGATCACGCCGACCGCGAAGAGCAGGCCCAGCAGGCCCTCCTCGGCGAGGGCGAGGATCGACTCCTGGATGAACGGCGCCTGGTCGAAGACGACGTCGGCCTGCGCGTCCCCGCCCACGCCGGGCAGGGTGTCGGCGAGCACGTCCTCGACGCCCGAGGAGATGTCCACGACGTTGCCGTCGGCGGTCGCGGTCACCATGACCACGAGCGACTCGCGGCCGTTCGTGCGGGAGATCGAGGTGGGGTCCTGGACGGTCTGCTCGACGGTCGCGACCTCCCCGAGGGCGACGGGCTGGGCGGGGGCGGTCTGCTCGGTGCCCTCCTCGCCGCCGGCGCCCAGCTCGCCGTCGGCCGGGGCCTCCTCGGCCGGGGTCTCCTGGGAGGGCATGAGCATGATGCCCTCGAGGCTCTCGATGCTGTCGACGCGCTGGCCGAGGACCACGTCGAGGGTGCGGTCGCCGTCGACCACCTCGCCGCCCGGCAGGGACAGCCCGGAGGCGTCGAGGGCGGTGGCGATGTCGTCCTCGACGAGGCCGTGCTCGGCGAGCGCCGCCTCGTCGGGCGTGATGCGCACCATCTGCTCGGGGGCGCCGATCACGGCGACGGAGGAGACGCCGTCGACGCGTTCGAGCTCCTGCGTGACGGAGGCGTCGAGACGGCCCGCGAGCTCGGAGGGGTCGAGGTCCGAGGAGATCGACAGCACCACGGCGGGCAGATCGCTCGTGCCGCCGGCGACGACCTGCGGCTCGGCGTCCTCCGGCAGCTGGCCGTCGAGACGGGACAGCGCGGCGTCGACCTGGTTGGCGGCGCGGGCGGTGTCGGTGCCGTAGGTCAGCTCGACCGTGACCATCGACATGCCGGCCTGCGAGGTCGAGGAGGTGCTCTCGACGTTCTCGAGCCCTCCTAGGGACTGCTCGATCGGGCGGGTGAGCCGGTCGCGGACCTGCTCCGAGGAGGAACCGGGGGCGGTGGTGACCACCTGGATCTGCGGCAGGGAGACGGAGGGGATGAGCTCCTGGCGCATCGTGGTCATGGCGAAGACGCCGATGATGGACGCGGCGAGACAGACCAGGGCGATGAACGACCTGTTGCTGAGGCTCAGACGGGCGAGGCGGTTCATCGTGCTCCTCGGGGGCGCGGCGGCTGACGGCACGGTGCGACCCCGCGCCCGGAGGCGACGTCGGACCCTCCGGTGGCACTCTGGCACACCTCCCTGGAGGCGGGTATCCGACGGAGGTCGGTGCTGCCGCGTCCGTCCGTCAGCGGTCGACGCCGGGGCGGAGCGACGGGGCGGAGCAATGGCGCGGAGCGGAAACCAACGGCGAGAAGCGGAGAGAATGAGACCCGTGCCCGCGTCGCCCCGACCCCCAGATCCCGCCTCGCCCGAGGAGCCGTCCTCGCCCCGTGCCGCGCGCCGCGCCGTCGACCGGGACATCCTCCGCCTCGCGGTGCCGAGCCTCGGGGCGCTCATCGCGGAGCCGCTGTTCGTGCTGGTCGACTCGGCGTTCATCGCCCGGGTCTCGACGACCTCCCTCGCCGGGCTGGGGGTCGCCTCGACGGTGCTAACCACGGTGGTGGGGCTGTCGGTGTTCCTCGCCTACTCGACCACGGCCGCGGTCTCGCGGGCGCTCGGCGCGGGCCGGCGGCGCGAGGCGATCTCCCGCGGCGTCGACGCCTCGTGGCTCGCGCTGATGATCGGCGCGGCGTGCCTGCTGCTCCTCGTGCCGGCCGGGCCGTGGCTGCTGGGGCTGTTCGGGGCGAGTCCGGCGGTGACCGCCGAGGCGATCGTCTACCTGCGGATCTCGGCGCTCGGACTGCCGGCGATGCTCGCGGTGCAGGCGACGACGGGGTTGGTGCGCGGGATGCAGGACGCCCGCCTGCCGCTCGTGGTCGCCGTCGGCGGCGCGCTGCTGAACGTGCCGCTCAACGCCGCGCTGATCTTCGGTCTGGACCTCGGTATCGCGGGCAGCGCCCTGGGCACGGTTGTCTGCCAGTGGCTGATGGCGCTGGTGCTGCTCGGGACCGTCCGGCGCTATGCCCGCGGTGCGCAGATCTCGCTCCGACCGGATCTGCGGGCGGTCGCCGTGACCGGCCGCGAGGCGGTGCCGATGCTGGTGCGCACCCTCAGCCTGCGCGTGGTCTCCATCGTGACGGTGCTCGTCGCGGCCCGGCTGGGGGACGTGCAGCTCGCCGCCCACCAGCTCGCGAGCACCGTGTTCCTGCTGCTCAGCCTCGCCCTGGACGCCCTCGCGATCGCGGGCCAGGCGCTCACCGGCCGCTACCTGGGTGCCGCCGACACCACGACGGTGCATGCGGTGACGCGGCGGCTGACCCGCTGGGGCGTGGGCGGCGGCGCGGTCGTGGGGGTGCTGCTGCTCGCGGCGAGCTACGTGGTGCCGGAGGTGTTCAGCCCCGATCCGCTGGTGCAGGAGAACCTGCGCGCTGCCCTGTGGGTGCTGGTCCTCGCGCAGCCCGTCGCGGGCTACGTGTTCGTGCTCGACGGGGTGCTGATGGGCGCGGGCGACGCGCCGTACCTGGCGCGGGCGGGGATCGTCGCGGCGGCGGCGGTGATGCCCGGGGCGATCGCCGTCGGTGTGCTGACGCCGGCGGGGCCGCTGGGCACGGCGGCGCTGTGGATCGCGACGAACCTGCTGTACATGATCGCCCGCGCGGCGACGCTGGGCTGGCGGGTGCGGGGCGAGGCCTGGATGCGGACGGGGGCGTGAGGGGTCAGCCGCGGCCCCTCCCTCAGCGCCGCCAGAGCTCGCGAGGGTCGTTCCCGGGCCGGAATCCGGCGGCCTCCGCGAGGAGCATCGCCTCGGGGAAGTTCGCCGCGAGAGCGGGGGCCGTATGGGAGTCGCTGCCGAAGCTCACGGCGCGCCCGCCCTCCTCCGCCCACCACTGCGTGATCCAGGGACGCAGCCGCCGGGTGTTGATCTCGAGCGCCCGTCCGCTCGCCGCGATCGCCCGCATCGCCGTGCGGAACTCCTCCTCGAAGCACCGCGGGTCGAAGGGTCCCTCCGCCTCCTCGGGCCAGTACCTCGCCGCGTAGTCGAGGTGGGTGACGACCTCGAAGGGTTCATCGCCCGCGACCAGGGCGGGGACCTCGGCGAGATAGCGGCGGATCACCTCGTCGGCCGGGAGCCGACGGAACAGCGTGTTCGGCTCGCAGCGCGCGTCCCCGTGCGCCACCGTGTGCAGGGAGCCGATGATCCGGTCGAAGAGTCCCAGGTCCAGGAGCGCCCGGGCGGCGGTGGTGCGCAGATGCGGCTGACCGAACTCGAGGCCGGTGCCGATGCGCAGCTGCGGGAAGCGGACCCGGCAGCGCTCGATGCTCTCGAGATAGCCGTCGACGTCGAAGGGCGGCACGGCGACCAAACCGTCGGCGCCGACGAGGTGCTTCTCGTGCTCGGCGAAGTCCTCGGGGTCCGTCAGCCAGGCGTCCTCGAGATCGAGGTGCTCGGTGAAGAAGACCGCAGGCAGACCCAGGTGCACGGCCCGCTCGCAGGTCGCCTCCATGGTGCCGCGTGCGGCCGAGCGGGGGCCGCCGGTGTCCCAGGAGAACTCGCTGTGCACGTGGCTGTCGGCGGTCAGACGCATGGGCACAGCTTTCCACAGCGCTCAGGACGCGGAGAGGAAACGCTCCCCGTCGCGCAGCACCACCAGGTCCGCACCGTGCGCGTCCTCGAGGAGCGAGGCGAGCAGCCGCTCGGAGGCCCGCCGGCTGAGCGCCGTGGCGATCCACAGCTGGCTCCCGTCGGCCAGGCGCACCGGGCGGGAGCGGGCGCCGACGGGGAGGTCGTCGGCCGCGCTGATCGCCCCGTCCCGCAGCACTCCGTCGGGCCCCGAGCGCTCGGCGAGGATCCGGGCGACCTCGCGCACCGCCCGCTGGGCGGGGATCCGCAGGGCGCGCACCGACGCGGGGCAGTCCGCGCCGAAGAGCTGGTAGCGCACGCTGCGACGGCCGAGGGTGACCTTGCCGCGCAGCCGGTCGTAGCGCCAGCGCAGCTGGTTGCCGCGGCGCGTGGAGCGGCCGATGTCCTCGGTGTCGGCGATGTACTCCTCGCCGTAGAGCGCGAGGAGCTCGTCGTCGAGCCGCCGGACGCGAGTGACCGGGGTCTTCACGTCCATGAGGCGGCGCACCTGGTCGCTGTCGACCGCGGAGAGCTCCCGCTCGAGCAGGCCCCGGCGGGTGATCCCCGCGGTCCGCAGCAGGTCCACGGCGAAGTCGACCCCGGCGGCGCTGCCCGCGGTGTCCTCGGGGAAGCGTTCGGCCAGCAGGGTGCGCAGGGAGGGGGCGTCGAGCAGGTCCTCGGAGAGGTGCTCGGATCCGTCGGCAGGATCCGCGGCCTGCTCCTGGCCGTCCCCGGACTCCGTCTCGTCCTCGCCGTCCTCGGCGCGCAGCTCGAGGGAGGAGGGCGGGGCGGCGAGCACCTCCTCGATGCGCACGAAGGCGGCGTCGAGCGCGGCGCGGGCGTCGGCGGCGAGGCCGAACAGGCGGTCGACCTCCTCGCGGTCCGCCGCGGAGATCGCCTCGTAGGCGGCGCTCTTGTAGCGGCGGGCGTGTTCGAACTCCGCCCAGGCGTGCGCGGCGATGGTGCGGATCTGGATCTCCAGGCCGCCGAAGTCCGCGAAGTAGCGGGTCAGGGCGCCGCCGGGGAGCAACCAGTCGTGCTCCTGGCCCGGCCTCTCGCCGGTGATCACCAGGTGCGCGCTCTCGTAGCCCCGGTGGGAGTCGGGCTTGTGCTGGGCGGGCTCGGGCTCCTCGCTCACCGAGAAGCGCTCGCGGACCAGCTCCGCGGCCCGGTCCAGGTCGGTGCGGGAGTACATGATCAGCCGCACGGCGACGGTGTCGGTGACCTGACGGGGAGGGTCGGTGTAGCCCTTGCGCAGCACCTTCTCCTGGAAGGAGGCGATGGACTTGGGGCGCGCGACCACCGAGTGCTCGGTGATGGAGGCCTCCGCGAGCAGCCGCTCGAGGTAGTCGTGGATCTCCTCCGCGGCGCGGGGCAGCCAGTCCCAGGCCGTGTAGTCGATCTCCGGCCGCGCGCTGTCCGTGCGGCGTTCGCTGCCTGCCATGCCCAGCTCCCCTCCTCGTCCCCCGGCGCGCCCGGGCCGCGCCGCCCCCACTGTAGGGGGCGGCACGGACGGGCGGGGATCCGCAGGCGACTCAGGCACTCACGACGGGAACCTCCGCCCGGACCGCGTGGGCGGCGGCGACGAGATGGCGCAGCGAGGCCTCGGTCTCCGCGTAGCCGCGGGTCTTCAGGCCGCAGTCGGGGTTGACCCAGAGCCGCTCGGCGCGGACGACGCCCCGCGCCCGGCGCAGCTGCTCGGCGATCTCCTCGGCGCTCGGGACGCGCGGGGAGTGGATGTCCCACACGCCCGGGCCGATGCCGCGGGGGAAGGCGTCGGGGTCCACCGCCTCGAGGATCTCGCCGCGCGAGCGGGCGGACTCGATCGAGGTGACGTCCGCGTCGAGGGCGTCGATCGCCCCGACCACCACGTTGAACTCGCTGTAGCAGAGGTGGGTGTGGATCTGGGTCTCCTCGCGCACCCCGGAGGTGGCGAGACGGAAGGAGCGCACGGACCAGTCGAGATAGGCCTCGTGATCCGCGGCGCGCAGCGGGAGCAGCTCGCGCAGCGCGGGCTCGTCGACCTGGACGATCCCGATCCCGGCCGCCTCGAGGTCGGCGACCTCGTCGCGCAGCGCGAGGCCCACCTGGGCGGCGGTCTCCCCCAGCGGCTGGTCGTCGCGCACGAAGGACCAGGCCAGGATCGTCACGGGGCCGGTGAGCATGCCCTTGACGGGGCGGGGGGTGAGGGACTGGGCGTAGGTCGCCCAGCCCACCGTGATCGGGGCGGGTCGGTGCACGTCGCCGAAGAGGATCGAGGGGCGTGTGCAGCGGGAGCCGTAGGACTGCACCCAGCCGTGCTCGGTCGTCGCGAAGCCCGCGAGGTTCTCCGCGAAGTACTGCACCATGTCGTTGCGCTCGGGCTCTCCGTGGACCAGGACGTCGAGCCCCAGCTCCTCCTGGAGGGCGATCACGCGGGCGATCTCCTCGCGCATGGCCCGCTCGTAACCGGCCGCATCGAGCTCGCCGCGACGGTGGGCCGCGCGGGCCGCCCGCACCTCCCCCACCTGCGGGAAGGAGCCGATGGTGGTCGTGGGCAGGGCGGGCAGGCCGAGGGCGGCCTGCTGCGCCTCGGCGCGCCGGGCGTAGTCGGTGCGGACGGCGTCGGCGGCGGTGACGGCCGCGGCCCGCTCCCGCACCGCCTCGTGCCGCACCCCGGCGAAGGTGCGCGGCACGGAGCGGGGACCGTCCACGTCCCCGGTCCGGACCTCGCCGCCGGCGAGGGAGATCAGCTCGGTGATCTTCTCGTCGGCGAAGGCGAGGGTCGCGGCGAGCTCGGCGGGCAGGGACCCCTCGCGCTCGAGGGTGTGGGGCACGTGCTGGAGCGACACCGAGGTGGAGGCGACCACGGCCGCGGGGTCGCCGCCGGCCTCGGCGACGCGGGCGCGCAGCAGCTCGAGCCGGGCCGCGGCGGTGGGCAGCTCGGTGCGCCACACGGAGCGGCCCTCGACGAGGCCCGCGACGAGCTGCACCCCGGCGACCCCGGCGAGCTGGGCGGCGGTGGGGATCTCGCCCCGGGTGAGGTCGAGGTGGACGGCCTCGGCGCCCGTCGCGAGCAGGGACGGCAGCAGATCGCCGATCCCGCCGTAAGGGGTGGTCACGAGCAGGCGGGGACGGTCCGAGGCGGCGGCGAGGCGGCCGATCGAGCGCTCGAGCAGCACGGCGAGCGCGGCGCCATCCACGCGCTGGTCGGCGGCGAGGGCGGGCTCGTCGAGCTGCACCCAGGGGGCGCCGGCGGCCGCGAGGCGGGAGAGCAGCTCGGCGTACACGGCGACCGCGTCGTCGAGGCGGTCCAGCGGGTCGAAGCCTTCGGGGGCGCCGTCCTGCGCCTTCGCGAGCAGCAGCAGGGTGAGGGGGCCGACGAGCACGGGCCGGGTACCTGCGCCGTCCTCGAGGGACTCGGTGAACAGATCGATCACGCGGGTCGAGGCGAGGTGCAGGTCGGTGTCCGGGCCGATCTCGGGCACCAGGTAGTGGTAGTTGGTGTCGAACCACTTGGTCATCTCGAGCGGGGGCTGCTCGGCCGTGCCGCGGGCGAGGGCGAAGAGGCCGTCGTCGTCGACCCTCCCGTCGGCGTCGAGCACCGCGGCGAAGCGGTCGGGGATCACGCCGATCGCGAGCGCGGCGTCGAGCACCTGGTCGTACAGGGAGAAGGACTCGGGCGCGGCGGCGGAGGCGGTCAGTCCGAGATCGGCGAGCCGACGACGGGTCGCGCCGCGCAGGGCGCGCGTGCGCCGGTCCAGCTCGGCACGGTCGATGCGACCGGCCCAGTAGGCCTCCTCGGCCTTCTTCAGCTCGCGGTCGGGGCCGATGCGGGGGTAACCGATCGGGAGCGCGGGCGGCAGGGCGGCGGGGCTGGGGGTGCTCTGGTGGCTCATCGGGGGTCTCCAGGGGTCGGGGTGGACCAGCGGTCCAGGTCGAGGGACTCGAGGACGTCGAGGGCGTCGGCATGGGAGTTGAAGGTGAACAGGTGCAGTCCGGGGGCCCCGTCGTCCAGGACCCGGGCGGCGAGCTCGGCGGTGTGGCGGACGCCGATCCGTCGTCGGGTGGTGTCATCGGGGGCCGCGGCGAGCGCCTCGAGCAGGCTGCGGGGCGGCTCGACCCCGCTGAGCGCCGCGAGGCGGGCGAGCCGCTTCGGGTCGGTGGCCGGGACGAAGCCGGGGATGATCGGCAGGGTGAGGCCCGCGGCGCGCGCCCGACGCACCAGGGAGCAGTAGGCGGACGGGTCGAAGAACACCTGCGTGATCGCGAAGTCGGCGCCCGAGCGCTCCTTGGCGAGCAGCACCTCGAGGTCGTGCTGGGCGGTCGGCGACTCGGGGTGGCGGTGCGGATAGGCGGCGACGCCCACGCTCACGCGCCCCGCCGCGAGGGCCGCGGTGCGCTCGCGCTCCACGGCGCGGATCAGCTCGACCAGCGGGCGGGCGAAGGGGATCTCGTCGGCGTCCGGATCATGGCCTTCGGGCTGGTCGCCGCGCAGGGCGAGGATCCCGCGCACGCCGCGGTCCAGCAGCGCGCCGACGATCGCGGTGAGCTGCTCCCGGGTGGAGCCGATCGCGGTGAGGTGCACGAGCGGGCGCAGCGAGGTCTCGCCGAGCACGTGGTCGGCGAGCTCGAGGACGCGGTCGAGGTTGCCGTGACCCGTGCGGGAGGTCACCGAGACGTAGTCCGGCGCGGTCGCCTCGAGCTGCGCGATGGTGTCGCGCAGGCGCTCGAAGGACAGGTCGGAGCGGGCGGGGAACAGCTCGTAGCTGAGCGCCGGACGGGTGCGCGCAGCGGCGCGGCCGAGAGCGGCGAGCGGGGCTGTGGAGACGGACATGGCCGAGAACCTAGGAGCGGGCCCGCCGCCCGGGGAAGGTTTGTGAGGGTCTATGAGGTAGGGAGTCGAAGGTGGCGGGATGCGTCGGCGGATGACGGCTGAGGTCGTCGCGGTCGTACGGAACAGCACGACGCGCCGACCCCCGAGGGGGCCGACGCGTCGTCGGAGCGAGGGCGGGCGGCTCTGCGCGGCCGCCGCCGGATCAGCCGTTGAGGAAGGTCTGCAGCGCCTTCACGGTCGCATAGCTGGTGCGGAAGTCCCAGACCCCGTTGTCGCCCTGGCCGATCGCGGCGCGGAGCTTGCGGGTGGTCTCGGCGCCGATCTTGCCGTCCGGCTCGGCGCCGATCTTCGTCTGCAGCGCCTTGATGTCCGCGGTGGACAGCGAGCCGTCCTGGCCGACGCCGATCCAGGCCTCGAGGGCGCGGGTGGACTTCGGACCGAACTTCCCGTCGACCACCAGGTCGCCGGTGCTCGAAGAGCTCGAGGAGGAAGCCTTCGACGAGGAGCTCGACGAGGAGGAGCTGCTCTTGGCGGGGGCGGCGGCGCCGGTGTTGAGGTAGCTCTGCAGCGCCCGCACCGTCGAGGAATCGGTGCGGAAGTTCCGGGCGCCGTTGTCGCCCTGGCCGATCGCGGCGCGGAGCTTGCGCGTGGTCTCGGGCCCGATCTTCCCGTCGGCCTCCGCACCGATCCGCGACTGCAGCACCTTGATGTCGGAGCTGGACAGCGAGCCGTCCTGGCTCACTCCGATCCACTTCTGCAGGGCGCGGGTGGTGGCCGGGCCGAACTTGCCGTCGACCGCGAGGCCGCGCGAGGACTCGGAGCGGGAGGGGGTGCTCTCCGCAGGGCGCGCGGAGGTGCCGGACGGCTGGGCGTTCGCGTCGGCGCCGCCGTTGGACCGGGTGAGGCCGGCCCGCTTGCCGCAGGTGGGCCAGGCGCCGGGCCCCTGCTTCTCCAGGGTGCGCTGGGCGACGGCGATCTGCTCGGACTTCGTGGCCTTGTCCGCCGTCGAGGCGTACTCGGTGCCGCCGAAGGCGCGCCAGGTGGACTTCGAGAACTGGAGTCCGCCGTAGTAGCCATTGCCGGTGTTGATGGACCAGTTGCCGCCCGACTCGCACTGGGCGACCTTGTCCCACACGGAGCCGTCGGCCTGGGCGACGCCCGCGCCGGTCATCCCGAGGCCCGCGGCGATCACCGCACCGCCCGTGGCGGCGGCGACCTTCGGGGCGACGCGGACACCGCGGAAGTACTGCGCAGGGCCGTCGGCGCGATGGGTGCGGAGGCGGGGGGTCATGGGGACTCCTGGGGAAGAAGAGGAAGGGATGGCCGGCCCGATCGGCCACGGCCCGGGGGTCGCGGCCGCGCGCGAGCTCCGCGCACGGATCGACTATGCATTCCCGAAACCGACCGGGGACACCTGGGAAACCGAACCCGAATCTTGGCTTTGCCGATTCTTTACCGCCCGTGCGAATCGCTCGCCGCTTTTCGAGAATGACATCGGTGTGATTCTCGGGCACTCCTCACGCCCCGTCGGCGGGCCGCGCGTGCCCCGAGAGCCCTCCGCCCTCGGTGAACGGTGACGCGTCCCTCCCGATAAGCACTGTCGGTCCGACAGGAAGCGGACCTAGTCTTCTCGGGTGCAGAACACCCCGGCCCCCGCGCACGCCCCCGCCTCCCCCGCACTCGCCCGACGCGATCGCCACGTCATCATGCTGCTGCTGTTCAGCGCGTTCGTGGTGATCCTCAACGAGACCGTGCTCTCGGTGGCCCTGCCCCCGATCATGGACGACCTCGGCCTGGTCGAGACCACCGCCCAGTGGCTGACCACCGGGTTCATGCTGACCATGGCGGTGGTCATCCCGATCACCGGCTACCTCATGGGCCGTTTCTCGACCCGTCAGGTCTTCGCGATCGCGATGAGCGCCTTCACCGTCGGCACCCTGATCTGCGCGATCTCGCCCGCCTTCCTGCCCCTGCTGTTGGGCCGCATCGTGCAGGCCTCCGGCACGGCGATCATGATGCCGCTGCTGATGACCACGGTGCTGAACCTGGTCCCGCCCTCGCGGCACGGCCTGGTCATGGGCAACATCTCGATCGTCATCTCGGTCGCCCCGGCGCTCGGCCCGACCATATCGGGCCTGGTCCTCTCGGTCGCCCCGTGGCGCTTCCTCTTCGTGCTGGTGCTGCCGATCGCGCTGCTCGCGATGGGCCTGGGACTGCGCTGGATCCAGAACGTCCAGGAGGGCGAGCCCAAGCCCGCCGATCCGCTCTCCGTCGTGCTCTCCGGCGTCGGCTTCGGCGCCCTCGTCTACGGCCTCACCGGCATCTCCGGCGGCGGCCACGGGGGCGACGCCCCGTCGGGCCCCCCGATGGCCGCTCTCATCGCCCTCATCGTGGGCGTCGCGGCGCTCGTGCTCTTCGTCTGGCGCCAGCTGATCCTGCAGAAGGTCGAGCGGGCGCTGCTGGACCTGCGCACCTTCGCCTCGCGCAACTTCTCCGTGGCCGTCGCGCTGATGGTGGTGATGATGGGTGCCATGTTCGGCACCGTCGTGCTGCTGCCGATCTTCCTGCAGCGCGTGCTCGAGCTGTCCACCCTCACCGTGGGCCTGATGATGCTGCCCGGCGGTCTGGCGATGGGCCTCCTGGCCCCGCTGGTCGGGCGGCTGTTCGACCGGGTCGGGCCGCGGCCGCTGCTCGTGCCGGGCCTGGCCGCCGTCGTGCTCGGCATCGCGATCATGTCCCGCGTGCCCGAGCAGGCGTGGCTGATCGTCGTCGGCCACGTGATCATGTCCCTCGGCCTGGCGTTCGTGTTCACGCCGCTCATGACCACCGCGATGGGCTCGCTCCCGCGCCGCCTCTACCCGTACGGCTCGGCGATCGTCGGCACCGTGCAGCAGGTCGCGGGTGCCGCGGGCGCCGCGCTCATGGTCTCGATCATGTCGCGCATCGCGGCGGGCGTCGCGGCCGACGGCGGCTCCGCCGCGGCGGGCACTTCCGCCGGCACCTCGGTCGCCTTCACCATCTCTGCCGCGCTCGGCGCCATCACCGTCGTGATCGCGCTGTTCATCCGCCGCAATCCGCTGGACGCCGGGGACGCCCCCGTCGGCGGCGAACCCGCGGAGCCGGCGACCGAGGAGCAGGTGCGCGCCGCCTGAGCACCCCGCTCCCCCGTCGGCCCCCGGCCCGCCCTGTCCCTCAGAGCGCTCCGGGGGCCGACCTCTCCCGGGCCCGGTCGGCGAAGCCGACGCCCATCGCGACCAGGGTCAGCGCCATGATGATGACCATCGCGATGGTGAAGGCTTCGAGCCACGAGTGCCCGCCCTCGGTGAGGGAGAAGATGATGCCGGGGATCATGGCGGTGCCGACCGCGGCGCCGGTGCGCTGACCGAGCTGCAAGATCCCGCCCGCGACCCCGCCGAAGCGCGGATCGACCGAGTTCAAGGTGAGGGTCTGGTTCGGCGAGATGGTCAGTCCCTGGCTGAGGCCCATGAGGGTCAGCGGCACCGCGAGCCACCAGAAGGCCACCCATCCGGCATCGACGAAGCCCGCGAGGATCGTGGTGCACAGGAGGCCCACGAAGGCGATGCCGAAGCCGACGATCACCATCTTGCGGCCGAGCCGCAGCACGTGCCGCCCGCCCAACTGGGAGGAGAAGGCCGCGGCGATCGAGGACGGCAGGCCCATCAGCGACGCCTCGAGGGCGGTGTGCCCGAGGTGCATCTGCAGGAAGAGAGGGACGATGATCCAGATGCTGGTGGCGCCGAGGAAGTACACCGAGATGATCACGATCCCGTTGCGGAACGCCTGCTGGGAGAAGATCGCGGTATCCACCATCGGCGGTCGCCCGGCGCGCTTGTAGCGCTGCTCCCAGGCCCACCACAGGCCCAGGACGATCAGCCCCGCCGGCAGGGACAGCCACACCAGCACGCTCGCGCCCCGCTCGAGGAAGGGCAGCATGATGCCGAGGATCGCGAGGGTCAGCAGCCCTGCGCCGACGGGGTCCAGATCGGGGCGGGTGCGGGTGCGCACGCGGTCGTCGGGGATCAGCTTGAACGCGCCGACGATCGCGGCGATGCCGATCGGGACGTTCATCAGGAACATCCACCGCCAGCCCAGCTCGGGACCGAGCAGCTGGATGAGCAACCCGCCGATCACGGGGCCGACGGCGGTCGCGACCGCGACGGTGGTGGCGAGCGCCGCGAAGGCGCGGGCGCGCGCCTGCCCGCGGAAGTGCTGCTGGATCAGGCCCACCGACTGAGGGTTCAGCAGCCCGGAGCCGACGCCCTGCAGGATGCGAGAGACGTTGAGGACCTCGACGTTCGGGGCGAGACCCGAGAGCAGCGAGCCGAGCGTGAAGATTCCGATGCCGATGATGAGCACGCGGCGCCGGCCGGTGGCATCGCCGATCCGACCGGCGGGAACCAGCAGCACGCCGAAGGCGAGGGCGTAGCCGGAGAGGACCCACTGCAGCCCGCTCGAGTCCGCCCCGAGTCCCTCACCGATGGCGGTGAGGGCGACGTTGATCACGCTCACGGCGATGAGGGCCATGAACAGCGGGGCGAGGAGGACGGCGAGGAGCGGCTTGCGGCGCACCGTGGGGGCGGGGGCGCTGGGGTCGGGGATCACCCCGACACCTTATGCAGTCACTGCAGGATTCGGGGGGTCGGGGTGATGGGCGGGACACCGGGCGAGGCGCGGACGACGGCCGCTGAACGCCGACGACGGCGACGGAGGAGGAGGACGCCGACGGCGGCGGAGCCGGGTGGCTCCGCCGCCGACGGCGCGGTGCGGGCGTCAGCCCTGCGGGGCGTCAGCCCTGCGGGGGCATCGGCGGCTGCCCGCCGCCGGGACCGTAGGGGCCGGTCTGCGGGGCGACCGTGGCCTTCGAGCCGCGGGCGTCGTCCGCATAGGGACCGGCCGGGATCACGTAGCCCGTGCGGGGCGAGATCTGCGGGGCGGCGGTCTGCATCTCGCGGGCGGCGGGCCGATCCGAGTAGTCCACCCCGGGGAAGCGGCCGAACTGGCCGGAAGCCCCGGCGGGACGCTCGCGGTCCGCGGCGTCCAGCATCGCCAGCGCATCGCCCGGCGACGGATAGCGGCTGGACCACACGTGCCCGGGAGGCAGCGGCGAGGTGTACAGCGCGCCCTTGGGGCGGATCATGAGCGAGCCCGGCTTCGAGCGGTCGCGCAGGGCATGGGCGCGCCAGGTGGTGATCGGGTGCGAGGAGGACCAGTTCACCCAGTGCACGAAGAAGCTCGGGTCGGTCGCGGCACGGTCCGCGACCTCGTTGACGTTCACCTCGGCGTTCAGGTACTTGCCGCCGGCGAGCACTCCGATCACGCCGGGCGCCCCGCCGGGAGCGAAGGCGTACCCGAAGTTGTCCGCGGTGTACTCCTGCGAGCGGGAGAAGGCCGGGCCGAGGAACGGGATCATGCCGATCACCACGGTGAACAGGTGACGGAAGTAGGAGACGTGACCTGCGGCGAGGTGGCCCACCTCGTGGCCGACCACGAAGCGCAGCGCCTCGGGGTCGCGGGTCGCCCCGCCGATCTCGAACATGTCCGAGTGCAGCACCACGTAGCGGCGGAAACCGTGGCCGGAGGCGAAGGCGTTGATCACGCCGTTGCCGAGCAGGACGTAGGCGTCCGGGACCTTGCGCATCCCGAACTTCTCGGCGGCCTCCACGACCATGCGGTAGCCCTCGGGGAACTGCGTGGGGCTCATGCGCACGGCCCGGGCTCGCATCTGGGCGTAGTAGATCGCGCGGCCCCAGAAGATGAGGAACGGGGCCAGGGGGAGGATCAGCGCCAGCTGGATGAGGAACGGGGCGATGCTGATCCAGCGCCACAGCTCGTCCACCGAGGCCTGCCCCTCGGCGATGCGCAGGTACACCGTGGAGAACATCAGGATGGTCCACAGCAGGTACGACAGCACCGTGAGGGAGACGCCCACCCACAGCAGGGGGAGCTCCGCGGGATGGCGGATGGCCTTCTGGCCCATCACACCATGGGTGGTCGCACCGTTGATCAGCGTCGGGCCGTCGGGGCGGGAGGGCCCCGGGGGCGGCGGGGTCGGCGAACCGCCGAAGGGACCACCGCCGGGGCTGCCCGGGCCGCCGCCGAAGGGGCCGCCGCCCCCGGGACCGGTGCCGGAGCCTCCGCCGAAGGATCCCCCGGCGGCGGAACTCCCGGCACCGCCGGACGCCGAGGGGGAGCCGAAGGAGCCGGGCATGCCCGGAACCGGGGCCGAAGGGGAGCCGAAGGAGTTGCCGCCGGGGCCCGGGGCCGAGGGCTGACCGACGGGGCCGCTCGAGGTGGGGCCCGGGGCCGCGGGCTGGCCGTACTGGCTGCTGTAGGGGCCGCCGTACCCGCCGCCGGCGGGCCGGCCCGCGGGGTCACCGGAGCCCTGAGGCGGGGGTCCGGGCGGGCCTGCAGGGGGCTGGGACATGGCGATGTGCTCCTTCGATCCGGCAGGCGATGACGACTGCTGGAGCGAGGCTATCGTCGTCCGCCCCGCCACCGCGCGCCCGGGAGCCGAATGTGGACGGAGGTCTGGGGGTCTCGCGACGACGGTCGCCCCGTCAGCGCGCGCTGTCCTCCGTTCGGCGGACCGGGGTCGGCCGCGCGATGCAGGATGCCCACTCCCCGATGCGAGGATGCGGGGCCCGGGGTCCGCGAAACCCCCGCACTTCTGGGGGAATAGAGCCCTCATAACCCCAAGTCTGCGGAGGTTTCGGGGATGCGCCGGAGGTTTCGGGGATGGGCCGGAGGTTTCGGGGCATAGAGGGGGCTCCGGGGATGGGGCGGGGCGTTCCGGGGCCCCGGCCTCCCCTACCCCATCACCCGTCGGAGCAAGGCGCGCGCCGCTCGGCCGTAGGGCGGTTGGACCAGGCGCAGGGTGTCGGGGCGGAGCGGCTTGCGGGCGACGGGCTTGAGGTGGCTGAACGCCTCGAAGCCGGCGCGGCCGTGATAGGCGCCCGTCCCGGACTCCCCCACCCCGCCGAAGGGCAGGTCGGGGCTCGAGATGTGGGCGAGCGCGACGTTCACGGCGAGGGAGCCGGAGCTGGTGCCCTCGACGAACATCTCCTCCACCGCGGCGGAGCCGGTGAAGACGTACGCGGTCAGGGGCTTGTCCCCGGCGGCGATGCGGGCGACGGCCTCGGCAGGGCCGTCGACGGCCAGCAGCGGGAGCACCGGTCCGAAGATCTCCTCCTGCATGACGGGGTCGGACCAGTCGGCACCGGCGAGGATCGTCGGCGGGAGGTAGCGGGACGCGCGATCGACCCCGTCGGCCCCACCGAGCACCACTTTCTCGTCATCGATCAGTCCGAGCAGCCGGTCGAGGTGCCGCTCGTTCACGATCCGACCGTAGTCGCGGCTGCGGGACGGGTCCTTCCCGTACAGGGCGCGGACGGCGCGGATCAGGTGCGGCACCAGCGCGGTGAGGGTTTCGGGACGGGCCATGACGTAGTCGGGGGCGATACAGGTCTGACCGGCGTTGGTGAACTTCCCCCACACGATCCGGCGCGCGACCACGCGCAGGTCCACGTCGCCATCGACGAACACGGGCGACTTCCCGCCGAGCTCGAGCAGGGTGGGGGTGAGGTGCTCCGCGGCGGCGCGGGCGACAACCCGGCCCACGCGGCCGTTTCCGGTGTACATGATCAGGTCCCAGCGCTGCTCGAGCAGGAGGGTGGTCTCCGGGACCCCGCCCTCGACGACCCGCACCCAGGCGGGATCGAGATGCTCGCGCACCAGACGGGCGAGTGCGGCGGAGGTGTGCGGGGCGAGTTCGCTGGGCTTCAGCAGCACCGTGTTCCCGGCGGCGATCGCCGCGACCAGCGGGCCGAGGGTGAGGTTCACCGGGTAATTCCACGGGGCGATGATCAGCACCGTCCCGAGCGGCTCGGGGTGCAGCCGCCCGCTCGCGGGGGCCAGCAGGGCGCCCATCGGGATCGCGCGGGGCCGCGCCCAGGAGCGGAGGTTCGAGGTCGCGTGGTCGATCTCGGAAAGGGTCGGGCCGATCTCGGTGATCAGCACTTCGGTCTCGCTCTTGCCGAGATCCTGCGCGAGGGTGCGGACGATCCGGTCCTGCTCGCGGCGGATCCCGCGGCGCAGCGCGGCGAGCTGCTCGAGCCGCGCCTCGACGGGTTGCGCATGGCCGAGGGCGGCGGACTCCCGCAGCGCCTCGACGTCGGCCAGGATCCGCTCGGCGACGACAGCGGGAACGGCGTCGGGCGGGGCGTCGTGATCGGCCGCAGGGCTCTGGTCGGTGTCGGATGCGCTCATGGATTCCACGATAGGCGGACTACCTGCGCCGCCACAGGACCTCGCCCGCCGCGATAATGGACGACGATCATGGCGCCCGGCACCGGCGCGCGGAGGCGAGGAGTGGATCCGATGAGCATCCTGATGGCGGCCCCGATCCTGCAGAGCATGGCGCTGCTGGTCTCGGGCATCGCGAAGCTCGGCGACCGGCGCGGCACCCAGGATGCGATGGTCTCGCTGCGGCTCCCGCTGCGCCGCGTCCACCCGCTGATCGCCTCCGTGCTCCCCGGTCTCGAGATCGTGCTGGCGCTGATGGTGTGGGTGCCGCTGGTGCCGCTGCAGGTGGTGCTCGGGGGGATCGCGCTGCTGCTCATGCTCGCGTACCTGGTGATCATCGCGCGGGCCCTGACCTTCGAGGAGACGGTGTCCTGCTCCTGCTTCGGATCGCTCAGCGCACCCACGGTCTCGAAGGCGACGCTCGCCCGCAACGTGCTGCTGAGCGCGCTCGCGGCGCTGACCCTGGTCGCGGCCGCGACCGGCACGATGTCGGAGACGCTCGTGCGCACCCCCCTGCTCTTGCTCGTCCAGGTGCTCGTACTTTCGGGGACGATCCTGCTGACCGTCCTCGTGGTCGCGGGGACGCAGAGCGAGGACGACGAAGAAGAGGCGGAGGCCGTCGCGCGGTCGCGGTCCACGGGTCCCGCCGCTCCCGCGGCTCCCGCCGGTCCGTCGGCCGACGGCGGGCACGCCGCCGGTCCCGGCACCGTCCTCGATGCCGACGACGAGCTGCTCGACTACGAGCGCACGCCGATCCCGCCCGCGGTGCTGCAGCGGGCCGACGGCTCGCTCGTGACCCTGCAGAGGCTCACTGCGGATCGTGCGGCACTGCTGGTCTTCGTCTCCGAGGGCTGCGGGCCGTGCGAGCGGGCACTGGACCGGATGCCCGGCTGGATCTCCGAGCTGGGCCCGTTCCTGCAGGTCCTCGCCGTGGTGAAGCGGCCGATCGGGCAGCTCTTCCCCGGCACCCTGGAGCGGATCGGCGAGCAGGTGCTGCACGACCCGGACTTCATCGCCCGCACCGCCCTCGACGCGCACGGCACCCCCAGCGCGGTCCTGCTCGGCGCCGACGGCCTGCTCGCGGGCGGTCCGGTGCGCGGCGGCGACGAGGTCATCCAGTTCGTCGAGGAGATCCTCGAGCAGATCCGGGAGGCTCAGGCGGACGGGGAGCTGGCATCCCCGTCGATCTGACGTGGGTGTGGAAACAGACAACGTGTCACGAGCTCCGCGACGCTCCAGTCCCGCTGCTCGTCGGCCGTCATCAGCTCGATCGCGAGGGCGCCCGCGCCGCCGCCGAGGCGGAGGATCGGGCCGTCCGGCAGCGCGCCGAGCCATAGGTCGCGCCCGTCCCACTCGCTGACCATCGGGGGCCGTCGGAAGCGGGTCACGGGACGCTCGCCTGGACGAAGCGGCCCGCACCGCCTGCGTGGAGGTGGCCGGCGTCGGCCGGGACGAACAGCGCCCGCCCGGCGGTGAGCACGTGGCGGCCCGCGTCGGACTGGAGGAGCACCTCGCCCTCGAGGCCGAGAAGGGTGCGGGGGCCGCTGCCGGGAACGCGATGGCTCGCGCGATATGTGCCGGGCGGGTCCTCGAGCGTGGTCAGGGACAGCTCGAAGTCGTCGACCGGCGCGTAGTAGGCGACCGAGGTCGCGTTCTGCCGCTCCGGGGCGACCCGCAGGGGCGGCGCGGCGGCGACGCTGACGCACTGCAGCATCTCGTCGGCGTCGACGCGCTTCGGGGTCAGGCCCGCGCGCAGCACGTTGTCGCTCGCGGCCATGATCTCGAGCCCCACCCCGTGGAGATAGGCGTGGAGGGTGCCGGCGGGGACGAAGATCGCTTCCCCGGGGCGGAGCGTGACCGGGTTCAGCAGCAGGGCGGCGACCACGCCGGGATCGCCCGGATGGTGCTCGGCGAGCAGCGCGACAGTGCGGTCGATGCGCGGGGACGGTGAGCGGCCGGCCGCGGCGCGCGCCGCGCATGCCGCGACGACCTCCTGCACCGTGTCCGGAGCGGGCCGCATCGACGCGGAGATCAGCATGCGGAGGGCGGCGCGCATCCCGTGCGCCGTGGGCTGGCGGGTGAGCAGTCCGTGCAGGCGGTCGGTCAGGTCCGTGCCGATGCCTTCGAGGATCGTCACGGCGCGCCGCGGGGTGCGGAAGCCGCACAGCGCCGTGAAGCGGGTCAGGGCGATCAGCATCTCCGGCTTGTGGTTGTCGTCGCGGTAGTTGCGCAGCGGCGAGTCGAGCGGGAGCCCGGCGGCGGTCTCCGCGGCGTACGACTCCGCTGCATGCTCCCGATCCGGGTGGACCTGCAGCGACAGCGGCTTCTCCGGGGCGATGACCTTCAGCAGGTACGGCAGGCGGGCGCCGAAGGCGCGATGCACGCCGTCTCCGAGTAGCCGGCGCGGGTCCGCCCCGATGAGGGCGTCCAACCCGGTGCCGGACTGCGATCCGCCGACGAGCGGGGACGGCGCGAGCGGATGCGCGCCGTACCAGGCCTCCGCCCAGGGAGTGCCGTCCCCGTCACGGCCGAGGAACTCCGGGATCGCCGTGGTGGAGCCCCAGGCGTAATGCTGGATGCGGCTATCGAGCTCCCACATGCCCGGCGGTCCTCCCCTGTGCTGTCGTGCGGTCCTGCCTCGTCCCTGCCCGTCCGGGGCGCGCCCGCCCCCTCGTGCCCCACTCAGCGCGGCATGTTGCGCAGGTTCGCGGAGGCCATGTCGAGCATCTTGCCCACGCCGCCGGCGAGCACGATCTTCGTCGACGCCGTCGCGAAGCCGCGGATCTGCTGCGGGCTGATCTTGGGCGGCATCGACAGCGCCGCCGGGTCCGTGACCACGTCGATGAGCACGGGGCCTGGGATCGCGAGCGCCTTCTCCATCTCCTTGCGCAGCTTCTTGGGGTCGGTGATCCGCACCGAGGTGATGCCGGCGCCCGCCGCGATCGCCGCGAAGTCGACGCCCTCGTGGTCGGTGCCGTAGTCCGGCAGGCCCTCGACGAGCATCTCGAGCTTGACCATGCCGAGGCTCGAGTTGTTGAAGACGACGATCTTCGTGTCCAGCTGGTGCAGCTTCACGGTGAGCAGCTCCCCCATGAGCATGCCGAGGCCGCCGTCGCCGCTCATGGAGACGACCTGCCGGCCGGGGAACGCCTTCGAGGCGCCGATCGCCTGCGGGAGCGCGTTCGCCATCGTGCCGTGGTGCCAGGAGCCGAACAGGCGGCGCTTCCCGTTGGGGGTGATGTAGCGGGCGCCCCACACGTTGCACATGCCGGTGTCCACGGTGAACACGGCGTCCTCGTCGGCGAGGTCGTCGAGGGTCGCCGCGACGAACTCGGGATGGATCGGCGTCATCCGCTCGACGTTCTTCGTGTACGCGGCGACGACGCCCTGCAGTGCCTTGTGGTGCGTCTTGAGCATCTTCTGCAGGAACTTCGCGTCCTTCCTCCCCTGCAGCAGCGGCAGGACGGCCTGCAGGGTGAGCGCGACGTCGCCGTGCAGCGCGAGATCGAGCGGCACGCGGCGGCCCAGGCGGGAGGCGTCCGCGTCGATCTGGACGATCCTCGCCTTCTCGTTCTGCGGGAGGAACTCGCTGTAGGGGAAGTCCGTACCGAGCAGGATCACGAGATCTGCCTCGTGCATCGCGTCGTAGCAGGCGCCGTAGCCCAGCAGCCCGCTCATGCCGACGTCGTACGGGTTCTCGTACTGGATCCACTGCTTGCCACCGAACGCGTGCCCCACCGGCGCCTTCGTCGCCTCGGCGAGCGCGAGCACCTCCTCGCGGGCGCCCTCCACGCCGGCCCCGGCGAAGAGCATCACGGAGCGGGCCTCGTCGATCATCTCGGCGAGCCGGCCGACGGGACCCGCGGCCGGCAGCACGGCGCCGAGCTCGACGGCGAGGTCCTTCGTGAGCGGGCCGTCGACCTCCTGGTCCGCGACGTCGCCGGGGATCACGAGCACGGAGACGCCGCGCTTCGCGATCGCCGTCTGGATCGCGATGTGCAGCAGCGTCGCGCCGTGCGGGCCGGAGTTCACCATCTCGCAGAAGTGCGAGCACTCCTGGAACAGGATCTCCGGGTGGGTCTCCTGGAAGAAGCCGGTGCCGATCTTCTCCGAGGGGATGTGGGAGGCGAGGGCGAGCACGGGGGCGCCGTCGCGGTGCGCGTCGAAGAGCCCCTGGATCAGGTGCGTGTTACCCGGGCCGCACGAGCCGGCGCACACGGCGAGCTTCCCGGTCAGGCGGGCCTCGGCGCCGGCGGCGAAGGCCGCGGCCTCCTCGTTGCGCACGTGCACCCACTCGATGCCCTCGGTGGTGCGGACCGCGTCGACGACGGGGTTCAGCGAGTCGCCGACCACCCCGTAGATACGCTCGACGCCGAGGTCGCGCAGCTGGGTGACGAGGAGGCGGGCAAGACTGGTGCGGGCCATGGTTTCTCCTGGGATCGACGACGGAGCGGCCCGCGTCCTGCAGGCCGCGATGGGATCGAGCCTAGCCCTCCTCGCCCGGCTCCTCCGGGGTCGGGGTCTCGTTCCTCACGAATCGAACGGTCTGCACGCGGCGCTCGTCGACCTCGGTGACCTCGAGGCGGCCGCCGTCGATCTCGACCGCGTCGCCGACCTCGGGGATCCGGCCGAGGCTCGCCATGACGTAGCCGCCCACGGTCTCGTAGCCGCCCGCGTCGGGCAGCTCGATGCCGGTCGCGTCCCGGAACTCCTGCAGGATGAGACCGCCCTCGAGGCGGCCGTCGGCGTCGAGGATCCGCTCGGGGCCGCCCGAGCCGGGCCAGCCCTCGGCGTCGAACTCGTCGTAGATCTCTCCCACGAGCTCCTCGAGCAGGTCCTCGAGGGTGACGATGCCGTCGGTGCCGCCGTACTCGTCGACGACCACCGCGATCTGCAGGGCCCCGGCGCGCATCCGGTTGATCGCGGAGAGCACCTGGACGGTGCCGGGGATGTGCTCGATGGGCCGGGCGAGGTCGGCGAGCCGGGTGGTGGCGGGGTCGTCGGCGAGCATCAGGTCGCGCACGTGCGCGAAACCGATCACGTCGTCGACGTCCTCCCCGGTGACGGGATAGCGGGAGAAGCCGGTGTCGCGGATCTGGTCCCGCACGGCGGCGACGGTGTCGCTCCCGTCGAGGAATCGGACCTGGTGGCGGGGCCGCATGACCTCGACGACGGTCCGCTCGGACGCGTCGAAGACGTCCGCGAGCACCCGCGACTCGGCCTGGTCGAGGGCGTCGGAGTCGCGCACCATCGCCTTGATCTCCTCGGCGGAGACCGCCTCGCGGTTGGCATTCGGGTCACCGCCGAGCAGGCGCACCACCAGGTTCGTCGAGGCCGACAGCAGCCAGATGACCGGGCGCATCGCCTGCCCGAAGAGCTGCAGCGGCGGACCGACGATGCGCGTCATCGCCATCGCGTTCTGCATCGCGAGCCGCTTGGGCGCGAGCTCGCCCAGGACGAGGGAGAGATACGCGATGACCAGGGTCATCGCGATCAGCGCGACAGTGCCCGCGGTCCCCTCGGACAGTCCGAGGTTCGTCAGCACGGGCACGAGGGAGGGGGCGATCGTGGAGGCCCCGTACGCCGAGGAGAAGAACCCGGCGACGGTCACACCGATCTGCACGGCGGAGAGGAACTGGTTGGGGTCGCGCACCATCGCGGCGGTGCGCGCGCCGCGCTCCCCCGACTCCTCGAGCTGGTCGATCTGCGACTCCCGCAGGTTCACGATCGCCATCTCGGTGCCGGCGAAGATACCGCCGACGAGGACGAACAGCAGAACCAGCAGGATGTTCACGAGCACGGAGGGGTCCATGGGGCCACGCTAGTGCCCCGGGATGCTCCCCGCCCACCGCAGCGGCGCCCGAGCGCTCACAGCAGCGGAAGCAGCTCCTCCCACACGGCGCGGAGGATCTCGGAGCTGCCCCGGCCCTCAAGGTGCGAGGTGACCGTCAGGACCGCCTCCCGATCGGGCATGACCAGCAGGAACTGGCCGTACGCGCCGTCGGCGCGCCAGTGCCCCTCGGGGGTGCTGGCCCAGACGGCGTAGCCGTAGCGGGTGTTCTCCGGCTCGGCATCCCCGGTCGCGACCCAGGTCCCCTCGGCGTGGAGCGCGTCGATCCACTCCCCGGGGACCAGCTGCCGGCCCTCCCACGCGCCGCGCTCCAGCAGCAGCCGGCCGATGCGGGCGAGCTGGAAGGGCTTGAGGTGGAGGCCCGTCGCACCCCAGGTGTGGCCGCCGCGGGCCGTGTGCCACTGCGGGTTCACGAGGCCGAGCGGCGCGAACATCCGCGGCATCAGCCAGTCGCGCAGGATCTCCCCCGACTCGTGCTCGATGATCCGCGAGAGCAGGAAGATCGAGCCGTTGGAGTACTCCCACCGCTCCCCCGCGGGCCTGGCGAGCGGGGTGGAGAGGAGCAGCGCGGTGAGGTCCGGGTGATCCCGCTCCGGGTCCTCGAAGCCGAGCACCGGGGAGCCGGAGGTCATCGTGAGCAGGTGTCGGATGCGCACGTCCTCCCAGCCGGCGGCGGCCCCGCCCGCAGGGACGGGCAGGTGCTCGAGCACCGGATCCTCCACGTCCAGCAGCCCCTCGGCCTGCGCGATGCCGATCGCGAGGGCGGTGACGGTCTTCGAGACCGAGTAGACGTTCTCCACCGTCGGATCGGCGAAGAGATGGGCGACGTCCTCGTGCCCGCGACGGTGCAGGTGGAGCGATCGCACCCCGAGCTGCCGCTCGAGGATCCGCTGGCGCAGGGGCAGCAGGAGGAGGTGGTCCGGGAGGGCGACGGCATCATCGGGGCGCATGGGGACGACCCTATGCGGGTCGGCCCACGCGCGGCACCCCCCCAACAGGACCAGCCAGGACCTGCCGGGTCCCGCGCGATTCCGCTCCAGACCGCTCACATCCGCTCGGGTCCGCTCGGGTCCAGGCGGGCCTCTCGAATCCACACGGGCCTCTCGAATCCGCCTCCGGAGGGAGACCGGTACCGACCAAAGTCCGGTGCGGGCCTGCACGTCGCTGGGAAGAATGCCCGGAGCGCCTCCTGCCGCGCCGCCGTCGGCGCGATCGCGATCCGCTCGCCCCGCCCCCTTCCCCCGTCGGCCGACCCGCCGCCGTCCCGACCGAGAGGCACCATGAACGTCCTGCGCCGCTACGTCTTCCCCGTGATCTGGATGCTGATCCTGGGCATCATCGCCCTCGCCCTCGCGAAGATGGCCTTCTTCCCCAGCGGCCAGGAGCAGGCGGAGGACCCGCTCACCCCGAGCGCCGAGTTCGACCAGTTCGCGCTGGTCCCCGTCACGCGGGGCGACATCTCCTCGGAGCTGGTGCTCGACGCGCTGGTCCAGCCCGACCCCGGCACCGCCCTCACGGCGACCGCCGCCGGGGAGATCACCAAGATCTGGGCCGACGAGGGCGACGCCGTCTCCGAGGGCGACCGGGTGCTGCAGGTGCGGGTGCCGGTCGAGCCGGACCCGATCGAGATGCCCGTCGTGCCGCCCTCGACCGAGGACGGCGGGGAGCCCGTCGAGGAGCAGGCGGCGCCCGTCGCCTCCGGCTCGGGCGAGCAGGAGTACCGCTACGTGAACCTGCGCGCGACGGCCGACGGCGTGCTGCGCGACATGGACCTCGAGGAGTGGGACGGCCTGGAGCTGAAGCAGGAGGTCGCCACGATCTCCCCCGGCACCTACTCGATCGTCGCCGACCTCACCCCCGAGCAGCAGCTGTCCCTGCTCGACGTGGACATCGCCGCCACCGCGACCCTGTCCAGCAGCGTCGACCCGATCACCTGCGAGACCCCCGCGATCGACGAGGACTCCGAGGTCGAGGAGCCCGGCCAGCCGCAGATCGACCCGATGACCGGCGAGGAGATCCCCGCCGAGGTCTCCGCGGCCCGCCTGGAGTGCGCGGTCCCCGAGGGCACCCGCATCGTCGCCGGGCTCGAGGGAGAGATCCGCGTGGACCTCGGCTCCCGCGCCGGCGTGCTGACCGTCCCCACCACCGCCGTCCAGGGCGAGGCGGAGGCCGGCACCGTGTACGTCCTCGACGAGGCGACCGGCGAGCCGACGCCGGTCACCGTCGGCCTCGGCCTGCGCGGGGACGGGATCGTGGAAGTGACCGAGGGCCTCGAGGAGGGCCAGGAGATCCTCCAGTTCGTGCCCGGCGTCGACGCCCCCGAGGACGAGATGGTGGAGATGTGGTGACCGCTCCCCTGCTCGAGCTGCGCGATCTTCGCCGCTCGGTCCGCCTGCCCGGCGGCGAGGACCTCCACATCCTGCGCGGCATCGACCTGGTCGTCGAGGAGGGCGACCACATCGCGGTCGTCGGCCGCTCCGGCTCCGGCAAGTCGACCCTGCTGAACCTGCTGGGCCTGATCGACCGACAGACCGGCGGCGAGCTGCTGTTCGACGGCCAGGACGTGGCCCGCATGGGCGAGCGCCGCCGGGCCCGCCGCCGCGGGGAGTCGATCGGCTTCGTCTTCCAGCAGTTCAACCTGCTGGACCGGCGAACCGCGCTGGAGAACGTGATGATGCCCCTCATGTACGGCTCCGCCGGCCAGTTCTGGCGGCGCGAGAAGCTGGCCCTGGAGATGCTGGGCCGGGTCGGCCTCGCCGACCGCGCCGACCAGGTCCCCTCCCGCCTCTCCGGCGGCGAGCAGCAGCGGGTCGCCGTGGCGCGCGCGCTCGTGCGTCGGCCGCGACTGATCCTCGCCGACGAGCCGACCGGAGCCCTCGACGTGACCACCGGCGAGGCCGTCATGGCCCTGCTCGACGAGATCGCCCGCGAGTCCCGCGCAGCGCTCGTCACCATCACCCACGATCTGCAGGTCGCGGCCCTCTCCCGCCGCGCCTATCTGCTCGACGAGGGCCGGCTGCACGCGGTCGACGCCCCCGGCACGCGCGAGGCGCTCGGCGGAACCGCCGGGATCCGCGCCGGCCGCGCGGAGGTCGGCACGGCCGACGCGCTGGCCGCCGTCGGCGCGGTCGCCCCCGTCGGCCCCGGCGCCTCCGCCGGATCGCGGCGCGGGACCGTCGCCACCGCCTCCCCCACCACCCCGGACCTTCAGGAGGACGACGCATGACCGGGTTCATCGCCTCGATCGTCGAGGCCCTCGGCGAGCTGCGCGTGAACAAGGGCCGCATCCTGCTGTCCCTGATCGGGGTGGCCTTCTCCGTGTTCGCGCTGACCGCGGTGCTCGGCGCCGGCGGCATGCTCTCGAGCGCCCTCGAGCAGTCCTTCGAGCGCACCGGCGGCCGGGACAAGATCCTCACCGTGTACCCCAGCGGGGGCGGGGAGGTCACCGGCGCCGAGCAGGACGAGCTGGTCCTCGAGCAGGTGGACCGCCTCGGCATCGACCAGCGCTCCCGGAAAGCGTACGCCTCCACCCGCGTGCAGACGCCGCAGGGGGTGCGGAACGCGGAGGTGACCGGTGTGGACCCCGCCTACGCCGGCATGTACCGGATGCAGCCGGAGGAGGGTCGCTGGATCGCGGACTCCGACCGCTCCCGCCTCGCCCCGGCTCTCGTGGTGAACCAGCCGATGTACGAGGCGCTCGGCCGTCCCGCCCTCGGCTCGGAGCCGGTCACGCTCTACGGCGAGAGCGGTACGCAGGGCACGGAGCAGGCGGTGATCATCGGCGTGCTCCCGGCCGACGAGATGACCGACTACGGCCTGATGGCCTACATGGCGGTCGATGCGATGGACACCCTGCCCGGCATGACCGAGGAGTCCGTGCGCACCTCCGAGTACGTGTTGTGGGTGCCGCCCGAGCAGTCCGACGAGATCATGGATCGCCTCGTCACCGCCCTGCGGGACACTCCCGCGGGCAGCTTCGACGTGTTCCCCTCCTCGTTCTCCGTCGACGACATCGGCTTCGGGGTGCTGCGCAACGCGATCGTCGTGGTCGCTCTGCTGGTGCTGCTGCTCGGCGGCATGGGCCTGGTGAACATCTCCCTGGTCACGGTGCGCTATCGGGTGCGGGAGATCGGGATCCGCCGCTCCTACGGCGCGACCGGCGGGCGGATCTTCTTCGGGGTGCTCATGGAGTCGGTGGTCGCGACGGTGGTCGCCGGCGCGGTCGGCGTGGCCGGGGCGGTGGCACTCGTCAAGGCGCCGTTCGTGACCTCCGCCTTCGAGAACCTGGGCCTCGTGGACGTGCCGCCCTTCCCGATCTCGGCCGTGCTCGCGGGCCTCATCGCCGCGACCGCCGTGGGCGTGCTCGCCGGGGCCCTCCCCGCACTCATCGCGACCCGCATCCGGGTGATCGACGCGATCCGGAGCTGAGGCCCGGGCCGCGGCCACGGAGCCGGGTCGGGTCTCAGACGGCGACGGCGGCGGGAGCCTCGAGACCTGCCGGACGGACCGTCGGGGTCAACGGCGAGGTGCCCTCGTAGCGACCGAGTCGCACCATCAGCAGCAGCGTGACCAGCACCAGCACGACCGCCGCGGCGATCCCTCCGGCGAGCGCGGCCGGCGCCCCGGGCGCGGCGAGCGCCGCCCCGGAGGTGCCAGGGGCGGAGACTCCCGCGACCAGGGCCGCGACCCCGGCGCCGGCCCCGGTCCCCGCGGCGAGGGCGGAGACCAGCAGCGAGGGCACGGTCAGCGCGGTGGTCAGGGCGATCGGCAGCTCGAGGCCGCCGCTGCGCCAGGCGAGCACCGCTGCGCAGACGGCGACGGTGAGCGCGGGGATCAGCACCGGGGCGCTCAGCTCACGCCCGATCAGAGTGACGGCCGCGGCGGCGAGGACCCCCGCGAGCGGGGTGCGGATCCAGGTCCCCGCGGCCTGCAGCACGATGCCGCGCAGCACCAGCTCGAGCCCCGCAGCCTGCAGCGGCGCGAGGACCAGCACCACCACGGCGAGGGCGAGCAGCGCCGCGACGGAGCCGGCCGAGCCAGCGTCGGCGGCGGATCCGGCGTCGGCCGGACCGATCAGCGCACCCGCGACGGCGGCCGCGGCCACCACGAGCAGCGCCCCGCCGGCCGCCCACGGGCCGAGCGCCCGCAGCATCCCGCGGCGCCAGCGGGCCTCGACGGACCAGACCGTGCCGAGCGGCCGCCAGCCGCCCACGCGCACGCCGACCATGCCGGCGGGCAGCCACAGCGCACCCATGGCGAGGGCCAGGCCGACGTCGAGCGGGCTGGCCGGATCACCGCTGGTCACCCCCAGGGCGACGTTGACGCCGGGCAGCACCGCGAGCAGCAGCACCGTCCCGACCAGCAGGGCCGAGGCTGCGATGACGTACACCAGCAGCGTCGCGAGCACGGTCAGCAGCGGCCGCGGCACCGTCGACCAGGAGGGCCGCAGTCGCGTCATCAGGGGGTACGGGGTGGCGTCCTCGGCCGGACGCGGAGCGGGGTTCTCTCGCATGGCGGATCCACTCTAGGCGGTCGGGCTGGGGCGGCCCGCCCTCGCAGATCGACGTGCCGGCCGCGGGCCGAGCCCGTCGGCCGCACGCCGTGCCCGGCCGCGCCGACGATCGCCCGGCCCGGCCGCGCCGACGTGCGGACGTCGGCCGGGCGGTCGATCCGTCGGCGGTGCGCGCTCCCTACTCTTGCCGCATGACCTCCCTGGCCCGCCCCCACCCCGAGGCGCCGCCCGTGCGCAGCGTGCGGCAGTGGCTGATCGCCCTCGCCCAGACCGTCGTCTGCGTGGTGTTGGGCGTACTGATCTGGCTGGTCGCTCTCGGTCTGCTGCTCGACGAGTTCCGCTACCGCCCGCCGGTCGAGCTGGTGACCCTCTCGAGCGTCGACGCCGTGCTGGGGGCGACCGTGTCGCTCGCGATCGGGCCGCTCCGCTTCCTGCGTCCGGGACGGGTCGATGTGGCCGTGCACCTGGTCGTCGCGGCCATCGCCGGTCTGAGCGTGTGGGCGGTGCCCGCCGGGGTGATCGCCCTGTACCGGGTGGGGCTGCGCCGCCGCCTCCCCCTCGACGTCGCGGGGATCGGGCTGACCGTCGCCGTGACCTGCCTCGCCCTGTTCGTCGACGTCCAGATCCGGCGCACGCCCGTGGACCTGTCGGTCGGCGCGACCGCCGTGGTGATGCTGGTCGGCGCGACGGTGCCGGTGCTGATCGGCCACATCATCGCCACCCGCCGGGAACTGGTCGCGACGCTGCGGGAGAAGGCCGAGGTCGCCGAGCGCGAGCGGCTGGCGGCGGAGCGCGCCCGGGTCATCGCCCAGCGCGAGCGGCGGACCGCCGAGCGTGAGGCCGCCGCCCTGCTGCGCGAACGGGAGGCGGACACCGCACGGGTCCGGGCGGAGGAGCGCGCGGCCCTCGCCCGCGACGTCCACGACTCGATCTCCCACCACCTGGCGATGATCGCGATGCACGCCGGCGCCCTCTCCTACCGCGAGGACATGCGGCCGGCGGAGATGCGCCGGGTCGCGGGGATCGTCCGCGACGGCGCCCAGGAGGCGAACCGGGAGCTGCGCAGCGTGCTGCGGTCCCTGCGCACCGGCGGCGGGGACGCCCCGCTCGCGACCGTCCCCACCCTCACCGAGCTGGTCGAGGACCGCCGGGCGGGCGGGCAGGACGTGCGCCTGGACTGGGAGGGCCTCACCCCCGAGGAACTCGCCACCCGGGAGCGGGCGACCGTCGTCGCGCTGGCCCGCATCCTCGCCGAGGCCACCGCGAATGCCGCGAAGCACTCTCCCGGCACGCCGCTGCGGGTGCGCCTGGTCCGGGAGGACGACCGCCTTGTGCTGCGAGCACGGAACCCTCTGGTTGCGGACGACCCGCGCGAGGTCACCTCCACCGGGCACGGCCTCGTGGGCGTGCAAGAACGGGCGCGGCTGCTCGGCGGCGACGCCCGGCGCGTGCGCACCGAGGACTCCTTCGAGCTGGAAGCATGGGTGCCATGGTGAGAGAGAGCAGCGGGAGTGCGCCGCAGGAGTCCCGGGTGCGGGTGCTGATCGTCGACGACGAGGCGCTCATGCGCGCCGGTCTGCGGCTGATGATCGACGGCGCCCACGGCATCGAGGTGATCGGCGAGGCGGCCGACGGCGAGACGGGCCTCGCGCAGATCCGCGCCCTGGACCCCGATGTGGTGCTCCTGGACATCCGGATGCCGCGCATGTCCGGGCTCGAGGCCCTCGCCGAGCTGACCGCCCAGGGTCTGCCGGCCCGGGTCGTCATGCTCACCGCCTTCGACACCGACGACTTCCTGCTCGCCGCGCTGCGCGGTGGCGCGATGAGCTTCCTGCTCAAGGACTCCCCGCCGCAGGAGGTGGTGCGGGCGGTGCTGGATGCCGCGCAGGCCAGGCCGCGGTTCTCCCCGGAGGTGCTGACCCGCCTGGTGCGGCTCGCGGCCGACGGGACGCCGAGGACGAGCGCGGGTCCGGTCCCTGCGGACGGGGCGGGTGCCGCGGCCGACGGCGGCTCCGGTGCGCGGGCCGACGGCGCGCCCGCCGGGACGACGGGGGCCGCGCCCGAGGGCGTGACCGAGCGCGAGTGGGAGGTGGGGCGGCTGGTCGCCCAGGGCCTGTCCAACCAGGAGGTCGGGGATCGGCTGTTCATGAGCGTCGCGACGGTGAAGACCCACCTTGGGCGGCTCTACCACAAGCTGCAGGTCACGAACCGGGTGCAGCTCGCGATCAGGGTGCTCGAGCTGGGCGGCTGAGTCCTGCGGGTCAGCGCAGCAGCAGCAGACCCACCAGCGTCAGCAGCATCGCCGCGCCGAAGGGGATCGCGATCCAGCGGGGGATCCGCTTGCTCCGCGCCGAGACCACCGTGGCGTGCAGCCCGATGACCGCCACGAACGCCAGGATGCCGGCGAGCACGAACAACAGGATCGGCGCGATGATCATCGTGGTCCTCCCGAGGCGCGGCTCCCGCCCATGACCTGCCACCCTTCCACTGCACTGCTCTGACCAGGGGATCCTATCGGGCACGCCTCCTCTCCATCCGGACCGTCCCGAGCAGCTCCGGGCCGGTGCGAAAACCTCGTGCCGGCGGCGCGCCACGGGGCTAGGGTCGCGGCCATGTCCCCCGCTCAGCAGCCCGATGCCAACGGTCCGGCAGGCCCGACACGCCCGACCGGCGCTCCCGACCTCGCCGCCCTCGACGCCGTCGGCCCCACCACCTCACACCACGAGGTGGAGCGGCTCCTGCGCGAGGCCGGCTGGACGCCGTGCGGTTCCGGCGACTGGGCCATCGCCCTCGCTTCCCCCGACGGCGCCCTCGCGGCACGGATCAGCCCCTTCGACCCCGTCGGCCCCTGCACCGCACGGCTCTACACCGAGGCGGCCCCGACCGGCGCCGTGCCCCGGCTCGAGCGGCATCTCCGTCTCTCCGGTGAAGCGGACCTGCAGGTCATGGAGCTGCTGCAGCCGGTCGACGCGGAGGAGGCGGCCGCCTTCCTGGAGCGGGTGCACCGCGGCGAGGCCGACCTCGCCCCGCTGACCGAGATCCTGCGCACCGTGCACGCGGCCGCTCGCGCCGAGCTGGCCTGGTGCGGGCCGCTGGACACCAACCCGAGCAACGTGATGCGCGGATCCGACGGGCGCCTCGTGCTGATCGACCCGTTCTACGCCGACGGTCCCGCCCTCTACGGCATGGCCCACGAGGACCCCGACCAGTTCGTCACGACCCTCCCCCCGGACCAGCGCCGCCACCTCACCGAGATCCCGCTCGCGGAGTCCGGGCCCTGGCCGGAGGCGGAGCGGGAGGCGCTGCGGACCCGGCTCGCCGCGGCGGATCGGGCGCGCCCGCCGGAGGCCCTGCTCGCGGAGGCTGCGTCGGCCGACGTGGACGGCTGGGGCTTCGACTGGCTCGTCGGCCGCGCGACCGAGGAGCGGCCCCCGTGGGCCTTCCACCGCCTGCTCGCGGCCTCGGTCGCCGAGGCCGGCGTGGCCGTCGACCTCGACACCGGCGGCGGCGAGGTGCTCGGCGGATGCCCGCGCCTGGCCCGTGAGCAGCATGTCACCGAGTCCTGGCCGCCGAACGCCGAGCGGGCACGGCGACGCCTCGGACCGCGCGGCGTACACGTGCACGAGACCGCGTTCGGCGCTCCGATCCCCCTGCCCGACGGGGCGGCGGACCTCGTCACCTCCCGCCATCCCGTCGACCCGGCGTGGGGCGAAATCGCCCGCGTCCTCGCGCCGGGCGGGGAGTACCTGGCCCAGCACGTGGGGCCGCGCTCGGCCTTCGCGCTGATCGAGGAGTTCTTCGGGCCGACGACCGCCGAGCAGCGCCGCGGCCGCCACCCCGAGGACGAGGCCGCCGCCGCGGAGGCCGCGGGCCTGGAGGTCCTCGAGCTGCGCGAGGCCCGGCTGCGGATGGAGTTCTCCGACATCGGGGCGATCGCCTGGATCCTGCGGAAGTGCCCCTGGTGGGTGCCGGGCTTCACGGTCGAGGGTCACCGCGAGACGCTCCTGGCTCTGGATCGGCGGATCCGGGCCGAGGGATCGTTCGTCGCCCATTCCACGCGCCACCTGATCCGCGCCCGGAAACGCTGACACCCGGGTGGGTCGCACACCCGCGCCCGCCCGCACATGACTGGTCGGTACCTCTGGGGGCTCGGGGCGAGGGCGTCGTGCGCCCGCGGCTCAGGACTTCCGGCCGGGACGGGTGGTCGACTCGCCGGGGGCGAGGGCGCCGACGACGTGGTGCGGGACGTACGGGGCCTCGAGGGCGGCCATCTCCTCGGAGGTGAGCTCGAGGTCGAGGGCGCCGAGCGCCGCGTCGAGGTGCCCGGTGCGGGTCGCGCCGATGATCGGGGAGACCACGGGCGACTTCTGCAGCAGCCAGGCCAGGGCCACGTGCACCCGCTCCACGCCACGGGCCTCGGCGATGCGGGCGACCTCCTCGACGATCGCCCGGTCGGTCTCCTCCGTCGCGTCGTACTTCGACTTCGCCGTCTGGTCGGTGCGGGCGCGCTCGGTGTCCGCGTCCCAATCGCGGGTGAGACGACCGGCGGCGAGCGGGCTGTACGGGGTCGAGGCGACGCCGAGCTCCCGCAGCATCGGCATCATCTCCCGCTCCTCCTCCCGGTAGAGGAGGTTGTAGTGGTTCTGCATCGAGATGAACTTCGTCCAGCCGTGCGTCTCGGCGACATGCTGCGCCTGCAGGAACTGCCACGCGAACATCGCGGAGGCGCCGAGATGGCGGACCTTGCCGGAGCGGACCAGGTCGTCGAGGGCCTGCATGGTCTCCTCGATCGGGACCGTGTAGTCCCAGCGGTGGATGATGTAGAGGTCGATGTAGTCGGTCCCGAGCCGGCGCAGGCTCGCCTCCGCCTCGGCGAGGATCGACTTGCGGGAGAGTCCGCCGCCGTTGGGTCCCTCGTGCATCGTCCCGTGGACCTTCGTGGCCAGCACGATCTCGTCACGGTTCGCGTAGTCGACGAGCGCCTTGCCGACGATCTCCTCGCTGCGGCCGATCGAGTAGACGTTGGCCGTGTCGAAGAAGTTGATGCCCGCGTCGAGCGCGTGCTTCATGACCGGGCGGGCGTCGTCCTCCTCGAGGACCCACTTGTGCACCCAGCGCTCGGGGTTGCCGAAGCCCATGGTGCCCAGGCACAGGCGGGAGACGTCGAGCCCTGTGTTCCCCAGCTTCACGTAGTCCATCTGCTGCTCCTCCGGTGGTGCGGGTGCGGACGTCCGTCGTCCGCTCGGCACCATCCTGCGTCCCCGCGGCCGACGGAGGGAGGCACTGCTGGGGCACCGCTCGAGATCAGCGGCACTGGTGGGGGGTCAGCGGCACTTGCGGAACGTCTCGCCGCCGGGCATGCCGTACCGCTTCCCGGTGTACCCGCCATCGTCGTCGTAGCGGATCTCGGGGCCATAGGGGGTGCAACCGCCCGAGGATGGCTTCTCCTCGTCGGAGGAGGAGGATTTCTTCGTCTCCTTCTTGCTCTCCTTCTTGGTCTCCTTCTTTCCCTCCTTCGCGGAGTCCTTCTTCTGCGTCTTCTGCTCCTCCTCGGCCCGTTGCTCCTCCTCCGCGCGCTCGGCGGCAAGGCGTTCCGCCTCCCGTCGCTCCTCTTCGAGCCTCTCCGCCTCCTCGCGTTCCTCCGCGAGTCGGATCTGCTCCGTGTCGTAGGCGGTCTTCGCCGTCGTCAGGTCGGCGTGGGCAGATGTCGCGCTTCGGTGAGCTTCATCCGCCTCGTCGCGGATTCGGCTCAGATAGTCCTCCTGGGACGGCCGGGTCAGCACATCGTTCCCGAGCATCACGCCGCCATGGGCCGCCAGCCCGGCGACGAGGCCCTCGGCATCCTCGACCACGAGCGCAGCATCGGCCACTGCAGCGGCTGGGTGGCCCTCGACCTGTGCGGGCAGCTGTGCCGCGGCAGTCTGGACGCTCTCGAGCTGAGCCGCGACGGTGCAGGCAATCGAGGCTGCATAGAGCCCACGCCCTTCGTCCTGCGCCTCGGCCGAAGCCCGCTCGACGTCGGCCAGGAAACGTTCATTAGGTTCGAAGAGCACTGGCACACCCAGTCCAGCCGCGGCGATCTCAGCGTTGACCAGCGAGTCCGATTCGAAGACTCCCGCGAGGGTGCGGCCGTAACGGTCCGTGCGCTCCTCGTCGTACTCGAGGTCGATCTCGGTACCCTCCGGCAATCGCTCAGCGAGGAAGGCGGTGGCTTCCGGGCCGAGGCATTGCACGGGCTGGTTCGGGTCCTTGGTCTCCGGGGTGTCGACGTTGAGCAGTCGGATCGTGGTCTCCTCCCCGTCGACCAGTGCTACCAGCGTGTCCCCGTCGATCACTCGGATCACTTCCCCGCGCGAGTCGTCGCCCCCAAACACAGCTCCGACAGCGGAGTAGCCGAGATAGAGCACGCCGACGACTGACAACAACGGCACTACCCACCCTCGCGCTCCCCGCGACGTCGTCGCTGCGCCAGCCTGCCCTGGCGAGGTCATCCGCCCCGCCTCTCGCCGAATCCTGCGTCGTCGGCAGCAGGATGGCCCAGCGGGAGGACATCCGACCCGAGAACGACCCAATGCGCTGCGCACATCACGTCCGGGAATGCCTCTCGAGACGGATCCTCTCTCGCAGGGGGCTCGGTTCCTGAGATGCTGAGGGCAGTTCCGTCGAAGGAGTGTCGATGCCCGTCGCCCCTGATCACCAGGCCGAGCTAGGTCGCGCCCGGATGGTGTTCTCCCTGCTGTCCACGCCGAAGCTGCGGAAAGGTCTCGGGCAACGGTTGGCTGGGGGCGCCGACGGCGAGGACCACACGGCGGAAGATCCGTCGGTGCGCGGTCCGCTCTCGCGACTGGACTGGCTGGGACAGGACGGCGATGTGGACCTGGATTCCCTGCGCCGCAACGGGGATGCGCTCGCGCTGATGCGCTCCGACCGCGCGATCCTCGACGTCCCACGTCTGGCAGGCATGCCCGTGAGGACCGAGGAATCCCGCGAGGTCAGCGGCCGCATCGTGCGGCTGGTGTTCGAGCGGGTCGGCCCGAAGCGGCAACTGTCCGAGCCCGAGCTGAACGCTGCAATCGCGATGTTCGCCGCGGACGTCGCCCTGGTGCGCCGCGACGCGGTCGATGCCGGGGTGCTCGAGAGATCAGCCGACGGGGCGGTGTACCGCCTGGTCGACGGAACCCCCGTCAGTGCGCGACGGTGAATCGCGAGACGGGGACGCCCCTGCGGATGGGGATCAGCGCCCGCTGAACAGCTTGATCAGGCGCCGGATGGTTTGGCCGAGGATTATCACCCCGGCGATGAGGAACATCCAGCTGATCCCGTCGCCGTGCACCAGGTTCATCACCACGAAACCGCCGATGACCAGGAGCGGGATGATCGACATCAGGAGCGAGCGCCCGATCGCCGCGCGACTCGGACCGTCCCCCTGCGACGTTGTCTGCCCGAAGGTCGGGGCGAACCCTGCGGCGTCGAGGGGACGCCCGCGCTCGTCGGTCTTGCCGCCCGGAGCGCCGGGATCCTCGCGCTCGGACCCGAACTGCGGTCCGTCATAGCGGGGCGCCTCCGCGACGCCCGAAGAAGACGCGGCGAAGTCCGAGGACGCCGGGAAGTCCGACGACGCCGCGGTGCCCCCTGTCGTGGGCCCGAAGTCGCTCGAGAAGCCATCGGCCGACCCCGCGAAGTCGTCCCGTCGGCCGTCGGCGCTACCCTCACCGCGGCCCCCGGCGGCCTGACCGTCGGCACCCCCACCGAAGGCGCCGCCGCTCCCGGCGGTCCGCTCCTGCCCGCCGAGCCACGACGGATCGCCGCCGGGCTCACTGCTGTGCTGTCCCCCCATGATGCTCATCGCCCCACCGTACCGAGTACACCGCCCGCGCCGCGCACGATACGGGCGCGCTACGGTCGAGGAACACTGCATCTCGACGACTCCCAGGTCCGCGCCCTCCTCCCCGCCCCGGCCGAGCAGGTCGCGCTGATGCGCGAGACACTGCTCGCACTTCCGGACTGCTCCGCCTCGGTGACCCCGAAGTCGCAGGTCGTCCACGAGGAGGGCGGCTTCGCGAATGCCATGCCCGCCGCAAGGCCGGATCGCGGGCTGCTGGGGATCACGTGGGTGATGGTCACGCCGTCGAACCGCGAGCGGGGGCGGGAGATGATCGGCGGCCTGATGGTGCTCTCCGCCACCGACGGGTCCACGCGGGCCACGATGGACGCGGCCGAGCTCACCGCCCAGCGCACCGCGGCGGTGACGGGGGCGAGCCTCGCGCTCGACGACCGTCCTGTCACCTTCCTCGGCACCGGGGTGCAGGCCCGCTCCCATGCCCGGGTGCTCGAGGCGTTGGGCCTCGGTCCGCTGACCGTGTGGGGTCGGCGGCCCGAGGCGCTCGCGGAGCTGACCGCCTGGTGCGCCGAGAACACCCCCGACCTCGCGCTCCGCGCGACGACGGACCGGGCCGCGGCGCTCGACGGCGCGGGCGTGGTGATCAGCGGCCTGCCGATCGGGCTCACCGATCAGGCGCTCTCCCCCGGCGAGGTCACGGCCGACGCGACGCTGCTGCCGCTGGACTACTCCTCCGTGGCGGGCGCCGCGATCTCCCGCGCCGGCATGGTCGTGGCCGACGACCCCGAGCAGTTCGAGTCGCAGCGCCCCCTCAAGCACGGTCCGGAGTACCCGGTCGCGACCGGCGCGACCGGGGTCCTGTTGCGGGAAGGCCGGCCGGACGGTCTGTTCGTGGCGCAGAACCTCGGCTCGGGGCTCGGGGACGTGGTCCTCGCCGATGCCGTCGCCCGCGCCGCCGGGGTGTGAGGAGCGGCCGGAGTCCCGGCAGCGACCGACTCCGCGCAGAACCCCCACAGACTTGGGGGAAAGAGCCCCGGATTCCCCCAAGTTTGTGGGAGTTCCCGGCGCACGGGGCGGGAGCGGCGGCGGTAGTGCGGGGCGGGAATCGGCAGCCCCCGCCCCCTCAGGCCGCACGGACCTGCGCGGCGCGGAGGAGGTCCAGCTCCTCGCGGGTGCTCCACCCGCTGAACAGCGCCTCCCCCGGCTCGAGGTCGCGGCCCGCGGCGAGGGGGCCGAGGGGGACGGGCTCGTAGCCGAGGCGGTGCACCAGGGAGCCGACGAGCTCGGCCGCCCAGGCCTCGTCCGCGGCGAGCGCAATCGCCTGACGCCCCGGCTCCCCCGCCGCCCGACCTTGCTCCTCGACGTCGTGATAGCCGATGTGGTTGAGCGACTTCACGACGGTCGCGCCCGGCAGGCGCGCGGCGAGCAGCTCACTGGTGGACAGCTCGGCCGCGTGGTCGCCGAGGGCGGTGCGGGCCGCGGCGACCGCAGCGGCATCGGCCTCTCCCCAGGGGTTCGTGACGTCGACCAGCACGGTCCCGGCGAGCGCTGCCGGGTCAAGGGTGAGGGCGACGTGCAGCGGCACCGTGAGCAGCACGACGTCGCTGGTCGCGGCGAGATCGAGGAGGCCGACGGGGCGGGCGCCGGGCAGCTGCGCGGCGAGGGCGGGGGCGCCGGCCCGACCGTGCACGGCGACCTCGAGTCCCGCCCGCATCGCGGTGCGCGCCAGGGCACGGCCGATCTTGCCGGGGCCGAGCACGCCCAGGCGGAGTGGATGCGGGGGTCGGGCTGCGGCGCGGTGCGCGTCCTCGACCCGGAGGGCGAGTCGGTCCGCCCCGGGAACCGACCCCGGAAAGGCGACAGCGGGCGAGGCCGACGCCGAGGTGGCCGCGGCCGACGCGACGGCACGTCGCCGAACCGCCGCGAGGATCTCCCCGGCGAGCGCGTCGTTGCGGCGGTGGCACGGGGCGTTCGTGCGGGGCCGGGCGAAGGCGCCGATGGGCAGCTCGGAGGTCCAGGGGCCGACGGCCCACAGCCCCGCCCGCGGCGTGCCGTCCGGGGCGAGGACGCGATGGTCCGCGTCGACGTCGAGGGTCCCGGGCGAGGTGGTCGACTCCCGACCCACGGCTCCCCCGTCGGCGGCCACCAGGTCGCGCAGCAGCGGGTTGGTGGATTCGACGAGGGTCGGCGCGGGCAGGAAGGCGTCGAGCAGGGCGTCGGCCGTGACCTGTGCCCCGCCGGCGCCGCGCGCCGTGAAGCGACCGAGGCTCTCGTCGGCCGTGACCCGGAGTCCGGGGCCGAGGAAGTGGACCACCCCCGCCCGTTCGAGGGCGAGCAGCTGGTGGAGGCGGTGCGGCGGCGGACCGGAGTCGACGAAGCTGAACAGCGAATGCCACCAGCGGGGGTAGTCGCCGGCCGCCCCGCCGCGGAGGCGCTCGGCGGGCAACAGGTCCACGAGGGTGCCGTGCATCCGCAGCAGCAGCTGGAAGAGGGTCCGCGCCGCGGTCACGTCACCGCGAGTGCGGGCGCGGAGGTCCTGCTCGATGTGGCGGACCACGGCGTCGCGGGTGACCTGCTCCGGGGCGTCGCCGATCAGCCAGGCCAGCGGCTCGTCGAGCCAGGCCAGCGGCGCCTCCCCGGCCGACGGGGCAGGAGCGCCCGGCACCTGCTCGGCGATCTCCGCGGCGATCAGCGGGAGGACGTCCGCGCGGAAGTCGAGGAGTCCGTCGGCCGCTTCGCGCTCTCGCAGCGCCTCGGCGGTGACGTGCACGAACGGCGCGAGCCCGGTGGGTGCCCCTTCGTCGCGGACCTTGGAGTGGTAGGGCACGCCGCGGCGTGAGCCGACCCAGAGCCGCGGCTCCTTCCCGGAGGGGAGGTAGTGGAGGCGATCGGGGTCGGCGCCGGTCGCGGCGGGCTCGAAGCGGCCGCCACGCCCCTCGGTGAGCAGGGCCAGCAGGTCCACGAAGGCGAGGCCCATGCCGCGCACGATCACGTCCTGACCGGCGCCGAGCTGAGCGAGCGGGGCGTCGGACGCCTGGGAGGGTCCCAGGTAGACGCCCCCGTGACGACGGGCGAAGGCGGTGAGCTCGTGCCGGTCCGCCGACGGGCGGGCGTCGGTGTGGCCGGCGGCGAGGAGGACCAGGTCCGCCTCGAGCTGCTCGCGGTCCTCGAGCTCGACGAGCCAGCCGCCGTCGGCGCGCGGCGCGAGGGCGGTCGCGGTGGTGCGGTGCACGGCGACCTCGACCGACGGCGGCAGCGCGGCGAAGACCTGGCCGACGAACCACTCGAGGTAGAGCGCCTGCACCCGACGGGAGGCGAAGTCGGTGGGCTGCAGGGCGTGGATCTCGGCGAGGCGCGTCGTGCCCGCCGTGGGCGGGGCGATCTCCCCGCGGCGGATCCCCTCGGCCCACTCGGCGAGCGAGGGTCCGGCGACGACGGGCCCGTCCATCTCGACGGTCTCGTCGGGGTAGATCGACACGTCGGCGGCCCGCGAGTTCATGAGCAGCAGCGGGCTCTCGGCGGCTCGCCAGATCCGGCCGGCACCGGGCAGGTGCGGGTCGACGATGTCCACCCGCAGGGTGCCGGTGACCTGGGGATCTTCGTGCGCGAGTCGTGCGGCGAGGCGCTCGAGCACGCCGATGGCGCGCGGTCCGCCGCCCACGAGCACGAGTCGCGGGGCGGGCGCAGTGCGCAACGGAGTCATCGAAGGTCCCTTCCGAGGAGCTGTGTGGCGCACCATGACGAGTCATAGCGTTCACCTTGCATCGCCATTAGATTCGCTTATAACGTCAGGCCCTGCAACCCCGGACCGCCCTGCGGTTCACCTCCCGTCACGGAAGGCACGTCATGACCTCCTCCGTCGTCTCGCCAGAGACCGCACGCCGCACGCCCGCGGCCGCCGAGCCGTCCGCGGCCGTCGCCACCGGGCACGCCCCGGCCGCGGAAGCGCGCGAGATGCCGTGCCGCCCCGAGCGGGCGCCGGACGACCCGGCCGGGGCGGACGATCCGGCCGGGGCCGACGAGACCGCCCGGGCCGGGGAGGACACCTCCGCACCCGCCCCGCGCGAGGACCTCTCGGCGCTGCGGATCGTGCCCGCCCGCCACCCGGGGCGCGCCGTGCTCGCGGTCCTCGTGGGCCTCGTGGTCGCCGCGGTGCTGTGGTCCTTCGCCACCAACCCTCGCTGGGAGTGGGGCGTGGTCGCGCAGTGGTTCTTCGCGGAGTCGATCCTGCGGGGCCTGCTGGAGACACTGAAGCTCACCGTCCTCGCCGGCGCGATCGGCTTCGGCCTGGGCCTCGTGCTCGCTCTCATGCGCCTGTCCCCGTCCCCCCTGATCTCCGGGGTGAGCTGGACCTTCTCCTGGATCTTCCGCTCCACGCCGCTGCTTGTGCAGCTGCTGCTCTGGTACAACCTCGGCTACCTCTACGAGCAGGTGCGGCTCGGCATCCCGCTGACGGACGTGACCTTCTTCGAGGCGCGCACGAGCGATCTGATGACGCCGCTGCTCGCCGCCGTGCTGGGCCTCGGGCTGCACCAGGCCGCCTACGCCGCCGAGATGATCCGCGGCGGCATCCTCTCCGTCGACCAGGGGCAGCTCGAGGCGGCGAGCGCGCTCGGCATCCCCGCCCGCGACCGCAACCTGCGGATCGTGCTCCCCCAGGCCATGCGCGCGATCCTCCCTCCCGCCGTGAACGAGGTGGTCGGCCTGGTCAAGGGCACCTCGATCGTGTACGTCCTCGCGCACGCCGAGCTGTTCTTCACGATCCAGCTGATCTACGGCCGCACCCAGCAGGTGCTGCCCATGCTGCTCGTCGCGACGCTCTGGTACGTCGTGATCACCTCGCTGCTCTCGATCGGCCAGTACTACCTCGAGCGCCACTACTCCAAGGGCGCGCTGCGCACCCTGCCGCCCACCCCGCTGCAGGCCCTCCGCGCCCGGATCGCCCGTCGTCGCCCCACTCCCGCAGGAGCCCCCGCATGAGCCTCGCCTCCCTGCTCCGCCGCCCGCCCGCCCCACCGGCCACCCCGACGCCGTCGGCCGAATCCACCCCGACGGCCGCCCCCGCCCCGCCGGGAGGCCACGTCGAGATCCGCGACGTGCACAAGTCCTTCGGCGACCTCGAGGTGCTGCGCGGCATCGACCTCGATCTCGCACCCGGCTCGGTCACCGCGATCCTCGGCCCGTCCGGCTCGGGGAAGTCGACCCTGCTGCGCGCGATCAACCATCTCGAGCCCGTCACCCGCGGCCTGATCAGCGTGGACGACGAGGTGATCGGCTACCGCCGCGACGGCCAGGTGCTGCACGAGCTGCGCGAGGCGGAGGTGCTCCGCCAGCGCACCGGCATCGGCATGGTCTTCCAGGGCTTCCACCTCTTCGCCCACATGACCGCGCTCGCCAACATCGCCGAGGCGCCGCGTCGCGCCCTCGGGGTGCCGCGGCGCGAGGCGGAGCAGCGCGCCCGCGAGCTGCTCGCTCTCGTCGGCCTCGCCGAGAAGGAGGACGCCTACCCGCGCCAGCTCTCCGGTGGCCAGCAGCAGCGCGTCGCGATCGCCCGCGCCCTCGCCCTGCGCCCGAAGGTGCTGCTCTTCGACGAGCCGACCAGCGCCCTCGACCCCGAGCTGGTCGAGGAGGTGCTCGAGGTGATCCGCGATCTCGCCCGCGCCGGAACCACACTCGTCATCGTCACCCACGAGATCTCCTTCGCCCGGCAGGTCGCGGACACGGTCGTGTTCATGGACCAGGGCCGGATCGTCGAGCAGGGCCCGCCCGCCGACGTCATCGACCACCCCGCCCACGAGCGCACCCGCGCCTTCCTCTCCCGGGTCGGCGCCGCCGTCCCGGTCCCCCCGCACGCCCCGATCCCCGAGGACCTCCCATGAGCCCCACCGTCCGCATCACCCGCCGCGCCCTCACGGCGTCCGGCCTGCTCCTGCCGCTCGGCCTGCTCGCCGCCTGCTCCGACCCGACCCCCGCCGCGACCGGGGCCACCTCCGGCTCCGGGGCGTCCGACGGGGGCGGCGCCTCCGACGGCGGCGGCGCGGAGGCCGGTGCGATCGACACCTCCGGCACGCAGGAGCTGATCCGCGCGACCGCCGACGAGGAGATCGCCGCGCTGCTGCCGGCCGAGATCGCCGAGTCCGGTGTGCTGAGGGTCGGCATCAACGGCACCTCGTCGGCGCCGCTGAGCTTCCTCGCCGACGACAACCGGACGTACATCGGGTCCGAGATCGACATCGCCCGGATCGTCGCCGACAAGCTCGGCCTCGAGTTCGAGCTCAAGCTCACCACCTGGGAGAACTGGCCGCTGAAGCTCGAGGCCGGGGAGTTCGACGTGGTCCACGCGAACGTCGGCATCAACGCGGAGCGGCTGCAGAAGTTCGACTTCGCCTCGTACCGCGCCGCGTACATGTCCTTCCTCGTGAAGAAGGGCGCGGACTTCTGGCTCGAGGACGCCGACTCCCTCTCGGGGCGGATCATCGCCGTCGGCGCCGCAACGAACCAGGAGCGGATCCTCACCGACTGGAACGCCGAGCTGGAGGCCGCCGGCAAGGAGCCGGCGGAGCTGAAGAACTACTCCTCCGACGCCGACACCCTGCTCGCCCTCGGCTCCGGCCGCATCGACGGCTACATCTCGCCCTACGCCTCGCTGAGCTTCATCGCCGCCCGGCGCGACGACTTCGAGCTGCAGGGCCGGATCAACGCCGGCTGGCCCGACGAGACCCTCGTGGCCGGCACCTTCCCCGCCGGCAGCGGCCTTGCCGAGCCGTACGCCGCGGCGCTGAACGCGCTGATCGCTGACGGCACCTACGGCCAGGTCCTCGAGCGCTGGCAGCTGACCGCCGAGGCCCTCACCGAGTCCCGCGCCCACACCCAGGAGAACCCGTGAGCACCACCGCACACTTCCTCCCCACCCTCGCCGTCGACCTGGTCACCGCGCCGAGCCTGCTGCCGGGCCTCGCCCGTCTCGTCCGCGGCCTCGAGCAGACGGGGATCGGCGCCCTCACCCTGAGCGACGGCGGACTCCACCCGATCCACGTCGCGGCGCATCTCGCGCCGCTCACCCGCGCCGTCGGCCTGCTGCCGCGCACCGACGCGATCTACGTCGAGCCGTTCCACCTCGCGACCCAGCTGATGAGCCTCGACCACCTCAGCGACGGGCGCGCCGGCTGGCTGCTGCAGGCCGAGACGGACCCGTCGGCCGCCGCCGCGGTGGGCCGCGCCGTGCTGGGCCTCGAGGCGACCCATCGAGAGGCGGCCGACGTGCTCCGCGCCGCCCGCGCGCTCTGGGACTCCTGGGCGCCGGACGCCGTGGTGCGCGATGCCGCCCGCGGCGTGTACGTCGACGCCTCGCGGCTGCAGTACGCCGACGTCGAGGCCGAGACCTTCTCGGTGCGGGGCCCGGCGATCACGCCCCGCTCCCCGCAGGGTCTGCTCCCCGTGCTGGTCGCGGACACGGACCGCGCCGCGGTCGGCGAGCCGGTGACGTCCACCGCGGCCGACGGGCGGGTGCTCGACCTCGACGTCTCCGGCGGGGCGCGCGCGAAGCCGCTCGCCGGGCGCATCGCCGAGGCGCTCGACGCCGGGCCGACGGACGGGCCCGGCCGCGTGCGGCTGGTGCGGCTCGTCGGCCTGGACCTGGAGGCCGACCCGGTCGGCACCCTGGGCCAGCTCGCGGGCGAGCTGCGGTCCCGCGACCTGGTCGAACCCGCCCCGAACCCGCACCGCAGCCTCCGCGCCAGGCTCGGCCTGCCCGCGGCGCCCTTCCACCTCGACCCCGTGCGGCGCGCCGACCGCGCCCGCCTCGCCCGCTCCACCTCCACCCTCGAGGAGTCCGCATGACCACCGCCACCGCCCCCGGGCGCTCGGGCGCACCGCTGTCCGCAGAGGCGGCCGCCCTCGCGACGGGCCCGGCCGAGCACCCGCTCCACCCCGCGCACACCCCCACCGGACAGCTCAGCTTCGGCGTGTTCTTCCAGGGCGTGAACTCCTCGACGATCTGGCGCCTGCCCGAGAGCGGCGACCAGGTCGCGCGGGAGTCCTTCGAGGCGCTCGCCCGCACCGCCGAACGGGGGCTGTTCTCGGCGTTCTTCCTCGGGGAGGGGCTCCGGCTGCGCGAGCACCGTGGAGTGCCCTTCGAGCTCGACGTCGCCGGACGGCCCGACGCGCAGACGCTGCTCGCGGCGCTGGCCGGCGTCACCGAGCGGATCGGCCTGGTCGCCACGCAGAACACCACCTACAACGACCCCGTCGACCTCGCCCGCCGCCTGCAGACCCTCGACCTGCTCTCCGGGGGCCGCGCGGGCTGGAACGTGGTCACCACCGACAACGCCTGGACCGGGGAGAACTTCCGTCGCGGCGGCTATCTCGACCACGCCGACCGCTACACCCACGCCGAGGCGTTCGTGCAGGTCGCCGAGCAGTACTGGCGCGGCGAGCAGGTCGCGCACGACGGCGCCCACTACGCGGTGCGGGCGAGCGGCGACCTGCCCCGCTCCCCGCAGGGCCGCCCCGTGCTCTTCCAGGCAGGAGCCTCCCCTGCCGGGCAGGACTTCGCCGCCCGCACGGCCGACGTCATCTTCTCCCCGCACGGCGCGCTCGCCGCGGCCGTCGAGTTCCGTCGCAGCATCGTCGAGCGCACCGTCGCCGCGGGCCGCGACCCCGGCTCGGTGAAGATCCTGCCGGGCGCCGAGATCATCCTCGCGCCCACCGAGGCGGAGGCCGAGGAGAAGGTGCGCTGGGTGCGGGACCTGCAGATCGGGCCCGAGCAGGCCATCGCCCTGCTCGAGCAGTACTGGGGCCGGGACCTCTCGGACTTCGACCCCGACGGTCCGCTGCCCGATGTGCCGCCGGAGGTCGAGGAGTCCGGGGTGACCCGCGGCGCCGGCTTCCAGTTCGCGAAGGCCGAGGAGCTCACCCGCGCCTGGCGCGAGGAAGCCGCCGCGGCGGGACAGTCGATCCTCGAGTTCGCCCGCGGTCGCGCCGGCGCCCGTCGCGGCGAGTTCACCGGCAGCTACGACGCGGTCGCGGACCGACTCGCGGAGTTCGCCCGGCTCGGCGCGATCGACGGCCTGAACATCACCCCGTGGCTGATCCCCTCCGGGATCGACGACATCGTCGATCACCTCGTCCCGCGCCTGCAGGAGCGCGGGGTGTATCCGACGGAGTACGCCGGCGCGACGTTGCGGGAGAACCTGGGCCTGCCGCCGGTGTGAGGGTGGGGCGGGCGTGGGGTGCCCCTGGACGGGCCCCGTGTCCGGCCCGCACCCACACCCTTCACCCCGAAACCCCCGCACACTTGGGGAAATGACCGCTTCTTTCCCCCAAGTCTGTGGTGGTTTCCGGGGCGAGGGGTACGTCCCGGAGGGAGTGCGCCGCGCGCGCCACTGGGACGTGCCCCACCCCATAAGCAGACCTTGTCACCCGCGGCTACCATGAAGGCCATGGATCCCCGCAGGCTTCTCATCTTCCGGACCGTGGTGCGCAACGGCTCGATCGGGGCGGGCGCGCGCGAGCTGGGCTGGACCCAGCCGGCCGTGTCCCAGCACCTCGCCGCCCTCGAGAAGGAGGTCGGCACGCAGCTGCTGCTGCGCTCGTCCGCGGGGATCACGCCCACCGAGGCGGGGCGTCGGCTGGCCTCGCACGCGGAGGCGATCGCCGCGCAGCTCGATGCGGCCGAGCAGGAGCTCGCGGACATCACGGCCCTGCGCCGCGGCTCGGTGCGCTTCGGGACCTTCCCGTCGGCCGCGGCGGTGCTGCTCCCGCCGGTCCTCGCGACCCTCTCGAGCACCGCGCCCGATCTCGACGTCACCTTCCGCGAGCTCGAGCCGCCGGAGGCGGTGGATGCGGTCCGCGAGGGCGAGCTCGACGTGGCCCTCGTGTTCCGCTATCCGTGCAGCGATCTCACCGACGAGGGCACCCTCGAGTGGAGCCCGCTGCTCGAGGATCGGGTGATGCTCGTGCTCCCGCAGGACCATCCCCGCGCGGACGACCCCGAGCTGACCCTCGCCGACTTGGCCGCCGAGCCGTGGATCGCGGGCTGCGAGAGGTGTCGGGCGAACCTCATCTCGAGCGCGCGCCGCGCCGGCTTTGTGCCCACGGTGCGCCATTCGACGGATGACTCGATCGTGGTGCAGCGCCTCATCCAGCACGGTGGCGGGGTCGCGCTCATGCCCGAGACCTCCCTCGAGGCGGCACCGAACGACCAGGTGCGGGTGCGGCCCCTCGCCGGGCTCGACAACCGCATGATCGGCCTCATCAACCGCCGCGGTGCCCAGTCGATCCCCGCGGTCGCCGCCCTGCGGGACGCCCTCGTGGAGCAGACCCGCGAACGTCTCGACACCGCCGCCCTGATCTGACGCACGGCACACGGCGCAGCGGTCCCCGCACCACCCCAGCCGTCGGCCGTACCCTGGACGGATGCCCGGCACCGAACCGACCTCCCCTGCGTCCCGAACCCCCGCGACGGCGTGGCTGCGGCCCGCGCTGATGATCGTCGGCGGCGCGGTGCTGTCGGCGCTGCTGGTGGCCGTGGATCAGCTGCTCGCCGCGATCGCGGTGGGTCTGTTCTCCCTGTTCATGGCGTACTGGACGAGTCCGCTGCGCTCCGGCCCGCACACGAGCCTCGCCCTCGCCCGCGAGGCCGGTGCCGGCGGGGCGACCCTCGTGCTGTGGGCGCCGGGCGATCCGGGGTCGGCGCGGCTGCAGACAGGTCTGCGCGGCCCCCGCGCGGACCTCGTGTGGGTGAACGTGCGCCGCGACGCCGACGCCATGGCGCTGCTCCAGGAGCACGGCGGGGAGAAAGCGCTGCCACTGGTGCTGATCGGCGACCACGCCCGGCGCGTCGAGTCCCCGGCCGAGCTGTTCGCCCTGCAGGACGAGGCCGCGCGAGAGGAGCCGCCGACAGCGACGGGGCCCGACGGCGAGCGCGGCCCCATGCCCGGCGCGGGCGGCCCTCAGGTTCCCGGCAGCTGACCGATCACGACGTTCCACTCGCGCGCGACGCGATCCACGATGACGCGCTCGCGCTTGAACGGGTCGCCGTCGAGCGCCGTGAGCGCATCCTCGGCGGAGTCCGCGACGACGATCAGCAGCGCCTCCGAGCCGTCGTCCAGCGGCCCGGACAGCAGCAGCGTCCCGTCGCGGTGCAGCTCGGCGAGGTGCTCGCGGTGCTCCGGACGAAACGTCGCCAGGCGCTGAGCGTCGTCGAGGTACGTGTACTGGACGGCGAAGACGGCCATGTGAACTCCCGGGGTCGTGGGGGCGGGCCGACGGGGCGGCGCCGCGAGGTCCGGTCCATCGTCTCGCACGGCCGACGGGGCCGGCACCGCCGTCCGTGGGGCACCGCCGTCCGACGCGTGCTGGTCCCGCCGCGCGTCGACTCAGCCGCGGATCGGCAGCCAGTCCAGGACGTCCTGGATGCCCTCGTCCCAGAACTCCCAGGTGTGGTCGCCGGGGCGGAGGCGGGAGGTGAGGTCGACGGAGTGCTCCTCGGCAGCGGCGATGAAGCGCTCGTTCTGGCTGATCAGGCCGTCCTCGGTGCCGCAGTCGAGGAAGAGGGCGGGCAGTGCGGTGGGGTCGGCGCGCTCGACGAGGCCCACCAGGTCATCGGCGGTGCCGGACACGTCGCGACCGCCCCAGACCCGCTCGCCGAGGGTCCCGGTCCAGCTCAGATCGAGGCTCGTCACGTCGAGCGCCCCGGACAGGCTCGCCGCGGCGGCGAAGCGATCGGGGTGGTTCAGGGCGAGCTTGAAAGCGCCGAAGCCGCCCATCGACAGGCCCGCGACGAAGGTGTCCTCGCGCGCGGTGGAGACGTGGAAGGTGCGCGCCACCAGCTGCGGCAGCTCCTCGGCGATGAAGGTCCAGTACTTCTCGCCCACCGCCTCGTCGGAGTAGAAGGAGCGGCGCACCTCGGGCATCACCACGGCGATCCCCTTCTCGGTCGCGTAGCGCTCGATCGAGGTGCGGCGCTCCCAGATGGTGCAGTCGTCGCTGAGTCCGTGGAGGAGGTAGAGGACGGGCACGCCGCGCGCTCCGTCGGCGCCGTTGGTCGCGTCGGCGCCCTCCATACCGATGCCGGAGGCTGCCTGCGGCATCAGCACGTTCATGGAGGTGCCCATGCCGAGGGACTCGGCGAAGAAGTCGGTGCGCAGGCGGATCATGTCTCTCCTCGGTGAGCGGTGCGGCGGGACGCGGCCCCGGAAGGCAGGGGGCGTCGGCTCCGCCATCCCATCACGGTCCCGCCGCTGCCGCACCCGGTGTCCGCGCGATCGCTGACTGGGCGTCCGCTGTCCGGACAGCCGATGTCCCGACCCTCTGCCCTGCGCCGCCGGCCGTCGCCCACGACCCCTGGCACCGCACCCTCGACACCGCCGACCCGCGCCTACGATGGCGCCATGACCACGACAGCGCCGTTCTCCGCCCCCGCCTGGATCCGCGCCGCGATCTGCTGGCAGGTCTACCCGCTGGGCTTCTGCGGCGCGCCCCGGCACCGCGAGGACCTGGGCGGCGAGGGCTACGGCGGGGCCGACGGGGAGAACGTCGTGCACCGGCTCGGGCGGATCGCCGGATGGCTCGATCACCTGGTGTCCCTCGGTGCGAATGTGCTCCTGCTGAACCCGATCTTCGACGCGGTCTCCCACGGCTACGACACCCTCGACCACCGCCGGCTCGACCCGCGCCTGGGCGATGAACGCGACCTCGACGCCCTGGTCGCCGCCTGCCGGGAACGCGGGATCCGAGTGGTCCTCGACGGGGTGTTCAACCACGTCTCGGAGCTGCACCCGGTCGCGCGCCGCGCGATCGCCGTCGGCCCCCACGCCCCGGAGGGCGCGCACATCCGCTGGTCCGGCGAGCATCCCTACGGCTTCGAGGGCAACGGGGACCTGATCGAGCTGGACCTCGCCGACTCGGTGGTGCAGGACTCGATCGTCGACGTCATGACCGGATGGCTGCGCCGCGGCGTCGACGGCTGGCGGCTCGACGCGATGTACGCGGCGGGCCCGGAGGCCTGGGCCCCGATCCTCGAGCGGGTGCGGGCCGAGCACCCGGACGCCTGGATCCTCGGCGAGGTGATCCACGGCGACTACCCCGGCTTCGCGACCGCGTCGGGGGCGGACTCGATCACCCAGTACGAGCTGTGGAAGGCGATCTGGTCCTCGCTGCGGGACCACAACCTGTTCGAGCTCGCGCACGCCCTGGGCCGTCACGCGGAGTTCCTCGCCGCCGATGGCGGCGCACATCCGCTCACCTTCCTCGGCAACCACGACACCACCCGCATCGCCTCCCAGCTCGAGGACGGCCGCGACCTCGCCGCCGCCTACGCCCTGCTCGCGCTGCTGCCCGGCATCCCGGCGATCTACGCCGGGGACGAGTTCGGCGCGGTCGGGGTCAAGGAGGAGCGGCCCGGCGGGGACGATGCGGTGCGGCCCGCCTTCCCCGCGGATCCGGCGGCGGGGACGGAGGGGTCGGCGGAGGCCGCGGGGTCGCTGGCCGACGGGCCGGCTCCCGCCGGGAGCGCCGAACCGGTCGAGGGCGGCGGCTCCCCGCAGCACCTCGCTCTGCTCAGCCCCGCCGCGGCACCGCGGATCCTCGAGGTGCACCGGCGCCTGTTCGCCCTTCGCCGCCGCGAGCCATGGCTCTCCACCGCCTCGGTCACGGTCGACGAGGGCACCCTGACGAGCATCTGGGTGCAGATCACGCTGACCCCGTCGGCCGCCTCGCCGGGCCTCGCGTCGGCGGGCGGAGCGGACCCGCGCCCCCTCACCCTGGTGTTGAACCTCGGCGACGAGGAGCGCCCCGCGCCGGGCTCGGTGCTCGAGGCGGTCAGCGGCGCGGACATGCTCGACGGGGTCGGCCCTGCGCCCGACGGGACGGTCCCGGCCCACGGTGCCGCGGTGGTGCGCTGAGCTGAGGTCCGGAACACCGGAGCCGAGCCTTCCCTCCTCTGCGACGACCTCCCGTCCCAGCCGCCGCCGAGGCGTCCGTCGTAGGCTCGGAACCATGAGCATCGCGATCAAGCCCGCCGAGTCCGTGAAGACCGCCCCCGTTGTCGCCGCGGGGCTGATCGGCGGATGGCTGACGGCTCGGGAGACCGGGATCCGGCCGCTCGGCGGGGTGGTCCTCGCCGCCGCCGGGATCTACGCGGGCCGCACCTGGCTCGCCCGCCGCGGCCCCGCCACCACGGCCGTGCTCGGCACGGCCTACGTGCTCGGCTTCGGCCTCTCCCATCCCCTCGCGAAGCGGATCGGCGCCTGGCCCGCGGTGCTGACCGTGACCGCCGCCTCCGCCGGGGCCGCCGCGCTGCTGTCCGACGCCGCCTACAGCGAGTGGAGCGAGATCGAGCCCGGCGCCTGAGGGGCAGACAGCCCCCGCACCCGGCTCCCCGTCCCCCGTCGGCCGGTTCACCCCGGCATCGCCCACCTGCCCGGCCCCCCGTCCCGCCGTCGGCCCGGCGGGATCGTCGCCGGCGGGCGCTCCGTGATGCGAGGTGCATATATCTGCAGCTCGCCTCACCGGCGTCCCGTCGGCCCCTCGGCACGGACCGGAACCCGGCGCTCCCCCACCCCTCCGACAATTCGTCGCGCCCCGCCCTGGAATGCGCTGTCAGACGTGGGAATACTTGACTAGGCTAAGACTTCGTCCCCGACCGCCGGGGGCGAACTCCCCCCTGAGGATCCTTTCCCCATGCTCGGCACCATGAGCCGCCTCTGGCAGACGGTCCGCCCCATCCGCATCCGCCTCTATCTCGGCCTGCTCAGCGCCATGACCGCGTCCATCGTCGCGCTCATGATCCCGCAGGTCCTCGAATTCATCGTCAACCGCCTCGGCGACGACGCCACCGCCATCACCATCTGGACGGGCGGCGCGATCGTCCTCGCCCTCGGCATCGTCGAGGCCACCCTCATCTGGCTGCGCCGCATCTTCGCCGTCGCCCCCTCCACCACCGTCGAGAAGCAGATCCGCGTCAGCTTCTACGAGAAGGTCCAGCACCTGCCGGTCAGCTTCCACGACGGCTGGGGCTCGGGCCAGCTGCTCTCCCGCATGCTCACCGACATCAACCAGATCCGCCGCTGGGTCGCCTTCGGCATGATCATGGTCGTCACCAACGTCGTCACGGTGACCGTGGGCATGGTGCTGCTGATCCGCTCCAGCGCGATCCTCGCGCTGATCTTCTTCGTCGCCGCGGTGCCGGTGAGCATCATCGCCTACCGCTTCAACCGCTCCTTCTCGGTGCTCTCGCGCCTCTCGCAGGACCAGAACGGCGACCTCGCCACCACGATCGAGCAGTCCGTGCAGGGCATCCGCGTGCTCAAGGCCTTCGGTCGCGGCCCCTCCGCGCTCGAGGGCTTCACCGAGCAGGCCGAGGAGCTGCGCCGCACCGAGGTGCGCAAGGCGACCTCGATGGCCCGCTTCGACATGTTCATGTTCATGCTGCCCGAGGCCGCTCTCGGCGTGGCGCTGCTGGTGGGCCTGCACCTCACGGCCGAGGGGACCATCACTACCGGCCAGCTCGCCTCCTACTTCGCCACCGCCACCCTCGTCGTCGGCCCCGTGCGGATGCTCGGCATGCTGCTGGGCCAGGCCGTGAACGCGACCACCGCGCTGGACCGCCACTACGAGGTGATGGACACGGAGAACGCCATCGTCTCGCCCGAGCAGCCGGTCGCGGTCGATCCGGCGACGGCCCGCGGCGCGGTGCGGCTCGAGGGCGTGCACTTCCGATACGAGGACGCCCCCGCGCACGTCACCGACGTCCTCGACGGGGCGGACCTCGAGATCCTCCCCGGCGAGACGATGGCGCTCGTGGGCGTGACCGGCAGCGGCAAGTCGACGCTGCTGCAGCTCGTGCCGCGGCTCTACGACGTCACCGGCGGTGCGATCACCATCGACGGCGTCGACATCCGCGACATGGACCTGGTCACCCTGCGCACCCTCACCGCGGTCGCCTTCGAGGACGCCACCCTGTTCTCCGACTCGGTGCGGGAGAACGTGCTGCTGGGCGCCGATCCGACGCTCTCGGAGGCCGAGTCCGAGGAGCTGCTGCACCTCGCCCTGCGCACGGCCGACGCGACCTACGCCTACGACCTGCCCGACGGCGTCGACACCCGCATCGGTGAGGAGGGCATGAGCCTCTCCGGCGGCCAGCGCCAGCGACTGGCCCTCGCCCGCGCGATCGCCGCCAAGCCCGCCGTACTGCTGCTCGACGATCCGCTCTCCGCCCTCGACACCCGGACCGAGGAGACCGTCACCGGCCGCCTCCGCGAGGTGCTGCAGGGCACGACCACGCTGATCGTCGCGCACCGCACCTCGACCGTCGCCCTCGCCGACCGCGTCGCCCTGCTCGACGACGGCCGCGTCGTCGCCGTCGGCACCCACACCGAGCTCATGGCCACCTCCGCCCGGTACCGCTGGGTGATCGCCAACCAGGAGGAGGAGCGCCGCCGCGACCAGGACATCGAGACGCTCACCGGCGAGCTCGAGCTCCGCGCCATCCAGGAGGAGGGCCGATGACCACCACCGCTCCGCTCGACCAGGACGGCGCCGACGGCGGCGCCCTCACCGCCGAGGAGGCCAAGTCCTCCCGACGCCGCTCCTTCGCCCTGCTCGGCGAGCTGGTCTCGCCGGTCAAGGGCCAGTTCCTGCTGATGGCGATCATGGTGGTCGTCGCGCAGCTGGCCGTCGTCGCCGGCCCCGCGATCATCGCCTGGGGCATCGACCACGGCCTGCCCTCGCTGCTCGAGGGCGATGCCACCCCGGCGATCCAGGCGGCGGCCCTCGCCGTCGGCGCCGCGATCGTGGGCGGCCTGCTGACCTTCGGCTACGTGCGCCAGTCCGTCGTGGTGGGACAGCGGATGCTGCTCGCGCTGCGGCGGAAGGTCTTCCGCTTCACCCAGAAGCAGGACCTCGAGTTCCACGAGTCCTACACCTCGGGCCGCATCGTCTCGCGCCAGACCTCCGACATGGAGGCACTGCGCGAGCTGCTCGACTCGGGCGTGAACGTCATGGTCGGCGCCTCGCTGTCGATGGTCTTCACGATCGTGCTGATCGTGGGCATGGACCCGGTGACGGGCCTGGTCATGCTGCTGATGCTGATCCCCTGCGTGGCGCTGACGGTCTGGTTCCAGAAGCGCTCGGCCGTCGAGTACCGCGCGATCCGCACCCACTCGGCGCGGCTGATCGTCCACTTCGTCGAGGCGATGGCCGGGATCCGCGCGGTGAAGGCCTTCCGCAAGGAGGACCGCAACCAGGCGGAGTTCGACACCCTCGCGCAGGACTACCGCGACGCCTCGATGCGCTCGATCAATGTCTTCGGCATCTACCAGCCGGCGCTTCGCGTGCTCGCGAACATCACCATCGCGGCGGTGCTCGTGGTGGGCGGCTTCCGGGTGCTGCAGGGCGACCTGCAGGTCGGCGTGCTGGTCGCGCTCGTGCTGTACTCGCGGCGCTTCTTCCAGCCGGTCGACGAGATCGCGAACTTCTACAACTCCTTCCAGTCCGCCGTGGCCGCGCTCGAGAAGATCGCGAACCTGCTGGCAATGCAGCCGCACGTGAAGGAGGCCGAGGCCCCGACGCCGCTGCCCACCTCGAGCGGGCAGGTGGACTTCGAGAACGTCTCCTTCCGGTACAGCGAGGCGGGCCCGCTCGTGCTCAAGCCGCTGGACCTGCACATCCCCGCCGGTCAGACTGTCGCGCTGGTCGGGCAGACCGGTGCCGGCAAGTCCACGGTCGCCAAGCTCATCGCCCGCTTCTACGACGCGACCGAGGGCAGCGTGAAGCTCGACGGCGTGGACCTGAGGGATGTATCGATGGGCGACCTGACGCGCAACATCGTCATGGTCACCCAGGAGGCGTACCTCTTCTCCGGCACGGTCGCGGACAACATCGCCCTCGGCAAGCCCGGGGCGAGCCGTGAGGAGATCGAGGCGGCGGCTCGGGCGATCGGCGCCGACGAGTTCATCGAGAAGCTCCCCTACGGCTACGACACCGACGTGAACAAGCGCGGCGGGCGCGTCTCGGCGGGGCAGCGGCAGCTGATCTCCTTCGCGCGCGCCTTCCTCGCCGACCCCCGGGTGCTGATCCTCGACGAGGCCACCAGCTCGCTGGACATCCCCAGCGAGCGGATGGTCCAGGAGGGACTCACCAAGCTGCTCGGCCACCGCACCTCGCTGATCATCGCCCACCGTCTGACCACGGTGATGATCGCCGACCGGGTGCTCGTGGTCCACGGCGGCGAGGTGGTGGAGGACGGGTCGCCGTCGGAGCTGGTCGCCGCGGGCGGGCGCTTCGCGGCGCTCTACCAGGCGTGGCAGGAGTCGATGTAGGGGCGAGCATCCCCGGCGGGCCGGGGACGGCCCCGTCGGCTCCGCCACTGTCCACCAAAGGGACGTGAGCGGCGCGTGCCCTGCATAGAACAGGTCTCGTACTGCTCACGTCTCTTTGTGGACAGACGTGGCGAGTGGCGGCGGGGGTCGAGAGGAGGCGGAACAGGCAGTGGAGAGGAGGAGGGACGAGGCGGATGCGGAGGTTCCGGGGCTGCTGCCGCGGCCCGCAGGTCCGGGCCGCCGAACCCGCCACTGACGAGCGATGACAGCGATGCCGCGGAGTGTGACGGAGCTCGCTGCACAGGGGTCGGGAAACTCTGGTCCGAGCGACACCGCGGACTGTACTTTTCGAGCATCCCGCCGGTCCTGATCCGGAGCTCACCCTCGAGCCCCCGATCCCTTCCTCCTCGAGGTCCTCTTGCTCACTCCTGCCCTCTCGCGCGCCCGCCTGCTCCCCGTCCTGCTGGCGGCGCTCCTGCTCTGCGCCCCGCTCGCCCTCGCCGCCCCGGCCGAGGCCGCGGTCGTGAAGCCGCTGGACATCACCACCATCCACTACGACCCCAAGGGCACCGACAAGTCGAACAACGCCGGGTACACCCAGGAGTACATCCAGGTGAAGAACACCGGGAAGACCACGCTCACCCTCACCGGGTACGTGCTCCGCGACGAGGGCCCGCAGAAGTTCGCCTTCCCTAAGGGCACGAAGCTGGCCCCGGGCAAGACCCTCACGATCCGCTCGGGCTCCGGGAAGAACTCCTCGAGCACCCTGTACTGGAGCAAGGCGAGCTACATCTGGAACAACACCGGCGACACCGCCCGGCTGTACAACGCCAAGGGCACCCTCGTCGAGAAGTGCACCTACAAGGGCGGCACGAAGAAGGCGACGAAGACGACGGCCCGCACCACGGCGACGACCGCCTACTGCTGACCTCGCCCGCCCGGCTGGGAGTGGCGGGACCCCGGCGTCCAGCCCCAGCTCCGGCCGGTCGGCACAGCTCCGGCCGGTCGGCCCGGACCCGCCTGTCCACCGACGGGACGTGAGCGGCACGTGCCCTGCATATGACAGGTCTGGTGCCGCTCACGTCCCGTTCGTGGACGGCCGACCCGGGGGTGGCCCGTTCAGGCGCCGAGCATCCCCCGCAGTGCCGGGGTGAGCCCCTCGACCTCGACCGGCACGGCCGGGCGGCGGAACAGTTCCGGCGTGACGAGAAAGCGCTGCTCGACCTCGCTCGATCCGGGCAGGGTCGAGACCTGCGTGCCGTTCTCGATGTACCCGCAGGCCCGCGAGACGCCGAAGGACGGCGCGTTGCCGAGGACGGCGGAGGACTCGGCCCGCAGCGCGCCCAGGTGGTCGAAGGCGAGCACGAGCATCGCCTGCCGCATCAGGGTCCCGTACCCGTTCCCGTGCGCGTCGAGCGTCAGCCAGGAGCCGGAGGTGACCGTGCGCCGCGCGGCGAAGCGCACGGCGGACACGTCCTGGGAGCCGATCAAACGCCCGTCGGCCCAGATCCCGAAGGCGAGGGTCCACTCCTCGGGGCCGATGCCGCAGCGCAGCCGCCACTGGAAGCGCAGCGCGTCGAGCTCGCGCTCCTCGGGATCCGCTCGGTACCAGGGGAACACCTCGGGGGCGGTCGGGTCGGCGAAGATCGGCCGACGGAGGAGCGCGGCGTACTCGGGCAGGTCCGCGTCGGCCAGCGGGCGCAGCGTGAGCTCCCCGGCACGGACGACGAGGCCGAGGGGCGGATACAGCGTGGCGAGGTCCGGGAGCGTCGACATCGCCCCAGGGTAGGGGACTCCCCGAGGGCCCTCGAGGGCTTTTCCGCTCGGCCGTCCGGGCAGCTCTACCCTGGCTGCATGACCACCGACGTGCTGCTGACCGGTTTCGAGCCCTTCGACGGGGCCGCCCTCAACGAGTCGTGGGAAGCGGTGCGGCGCGCGACCCCGGTCCTGCACGGGAAGGGGCTCGCAGTGGAGGCGATCGAGCTCCCGGTGGAGTTCGGGCGCGCGGGCGACCTGCTCGAGGAGGCCGTGCACGCCCTGCGCCCGCCGCTGGTGATCGCTGTCGGACTGGCGGCCGGCCGCACCGCGATCACCCCCGAGCGGGTCGCGATCAACCTCCGCGATGCCCGGATCCCCGACGGCGCGGGAGCCTCGCCGATCGACCAGCCGGTGATCGCGGGAGGCCCCGTCGGCCACTTCACGAGCCTCCCCGTCAAGGCGATCGTCACGGCGCTGCGGGAGGCGGGCCTGCCCGCGGCGGTGTCGCAGACGGCCGGCACCTATGTCTGCAACGACCTCGCCTATCGGATCGCGCATCTGCTGGCGACCGCTCCGGAGCTGGCCGGGGTGCGGGGCGGCTTCGTGCACGTCCCCGCGGCCGACGTCCTCCCCGTCGAGGAGACGGCCCGCGGGATCGTGCAGCTGGTCATGGCGGCGCGGGAGACGGCTGTGGACAGCGTGCTCCCCGGTGGTGCCGAGCACTGACCCCGGGCACGTGCTCGGCCTCGCCTCCGGAGTTTTCCACAGCGTTGTCCACAGTCGTGGAGGAATGACAGACCTGTAGTTCCGCAGGTGCGAACAACTTCCCGGGCGTGTCGCGACAGGGGCCGCCGTGATCGCGCCGTGATCTCCGGACCGGTGACGAGTATCCGGCCCCGAGCCTGTCATGCCAGGTCAGAGGGGGTTACGCCACGGTATTTCCACAGGTCAGCGACGTGGGGCCCGCGCGCCGATACGAGCGGGTGCGCCGTGGGCCGAGCTCGACCGGAGCCGGTGTGGACTCGTGGACGTCTCCCGCGCCCACTGCCCGTCCACAGCCCATCCCCGGTTTTCCACAGTCATCGGGTCGACGTCCCCAGCGCATCCACGGTTATCCACAGCCACGTCCACAACTGGGGATAGTCACACCGGTGTAGTTCCGCAGGTGGGTGCTCTGCGCGGGCCGGAGGCGTTCCCGTCCTGTTCACCGGCCGGGCGTCACATCACCGTGATCGTCGGCCCGTCCCTCACACCCGAGCGCTCCCTCACACGCCGAGCGCGGCGCGGGAGGCGAGGGCGAGGCGGGTGACGAGCTCGCCCGAGATCGGGCGGGCCGCGGTGAAGGTGACACCGGTCTTGGTGTGCTTGAGCCCCGCCCCGGTGATCTCCTCGGCGAGCTCGGCGATCGCGGCCGCGTCGACGTACAGCCCACACTGGCGGCTGAACGCGGCGTATCCGGCGACGATCGCCCCGTCGATCCGGAAGCCGGGCATCCCGTAGCCCACGAACTCCTCGGCATCGGGCAGGGCAGCGGCGAGCCGTTCCCGCAGCTCCTCCAGCAACGGATGGAACCGCTCGGGGGCGGCGGCGAGATAGGCGTCGGGGCCTGCAGAGGCTGCGGTGGCGTCGGGGCCTGCGGGATCGCTCATGCGCCGACGCTAGCGCCTGCACGGACGAACAGGCAGGGCCCTCCGTGCTCCGCGCCTCAGGCGGGCAGCAGGGCGAACCGCCCGAGCACGAACGCGAGGCACAGCACGAACCCCGCGGCGAGCACCCCGGCGTGGAGCAGGGCGGAGCGGCGGGCGATCGCCTGCCGGTCGGAGCCGGGACGCGCCTTGGGGCGCAGCGCGTACATCGCCGCGGTCAGCGCACCGCCCATCAGCAGCCCGCCGATGTGGCCCTGCCAGGAGATGCCCTGCACCGTGAAGGTGATGACCAGGTTTAGGGCGATGAGGACGATCAGCTGGGCGGCGTCGGCCCCCATCCGTCGGATGACGATGAACATGGCCGCGAACAGGCCGAACACGCCTCCGGACGCCCCCAACGTGCCGCCGTACCAGCTCTGGCTCAGCGGATCGGTGAGCAGCACCACCGCGGTGTGGCCCGCGAGCACGGACAGCAGGTAGATGCCGGCGAAGCGCCAGTGCCCGAGCGTCCGCTCGAGCTGCGGGCCGAACACGTACAGCGCGTACATGTTCAGCAGGAGGTGCAGGATCCCGCCGTGCAGGAAGCCGGCGGTGAGGAAGGTCCACGGCATCGCGAGTGCGCGGAACGGCGCGAAGATGCCCAGCTGGACGACGAGATCCGGCGCCACCCGCTGCCCGACGTACGCGAGGACGCACAGCGCGATGATCGTGTAGCTGACGACGGGGGTCGCGCGGCCCATGGCGCCGCCCATCGCATTGCGCGGCCGGGAGGACGCCTGCTGGCGCTCGAGGTCCCGCGCGCAGTCCACGCACAGCACGCCGACGGCCGCGGGTCGCTGGCAGTCGGGGCAGACCGGCCGCTCGCACCGCTGGCACCGCACGTAGCTCACCCGGTCGGGGTGGCGGGGGCAGACGGGCGGAGCCTGCGGCTCGGGGGCGTCCTCGGCGCTGTAACCGTAGCTGGGTCGATCCATGGGGGCCATTCCACCACGGGCGCCTGGGGCGGGACCGGGCGCGGGAGTTCAGCGCCGACGGCGACCCTGCCCCGCGCCGGGGCCGCCGCTCAGGCGGCGGTGTACGGGAAGCGCGCGAAGAGGTTCTGGAAGCGCCGGCGCTGGGGATCGGAGATCGTGCCGAGCTCCTCGAGCACGAGGCGGCGCTTGCCGGTCGAGCCGGTGCGGGTCCAGGTGCCGACGATTTCGCCACGGCGCAGAGCGGCCCGCTTGAACACCCCGTTGTTGCCGGGTGCGAGGGCGGGATGGTGGCCCTCGGCGATCAGCGCGAGCCGGTTCGGGTAGCCGAGCACGAGCTCGTCGAAGCCGGGCAGCAGCAGCTCCTTCATCGTGTCCTTCTCGGCGTCCGCGTACTCCTCGGCGAGGCCGGGCCGGAACCAGAGCCGCTCCCCGTCGCCGCCGCGCGCGTCCTCGGCGCGGGCGTGGAGGCGCCCGTCGCGGTCGGCGAATCCGGACTCGAGCCGCTCCGCGACCTGTGCGATCGCGGGGCGCACCGTGCCGAGCGGCACCTTCGACCACCAGGCGAGGTCCCGTTCCCCCGCCGGGCCGTGACTGGTCAGATACCTCAGCGCGAGCTCGGCGGCGGCCGCGATGCGGTCCCCGCCGAAGGCGCCCTCGAGGTCGCTGCCGGCGGGCAGCCAGGTCGGGGCGTGGACGACGGCGGTCTCCTGCTCGCGCCACGGCCCGTAGGCGATGTCGCCGAAGGAGATCAGCTCGGCGAGCAGGTGGTAGCCGCGGCCGCTCCCGGTCGCGATCCCCGCCGCTTCCCAGACCGCCATCACCTCGCTGCGCAGCAGTCCCCGGCCGGCGCCGGGCCCGGAGACCGGCTCGGCCGCCGCGACGAGCACCTCGCGGGCCCGCTCGACCCTCCGCTCGTCGAGGTCGAGCGCCCCGCGGCGGGCGATCGCGGCGCGCAGCGGACCCGCGACGCAGAGCTCGGTCATCCAGGCGAGGGAGTCGGCGGCGACGGCGAAGACGGTGCCGCGCATCGGGTAGCCGCGCACGATCTCCCCGCGGTCGAAGGCGGCGAGCACCGGCTCGACCGCCCCGCCGCTGCGCAGCGCGAGGGAGGCGATCACCCCGGGCAGGTCCTGCCCCTGGTGGGCGGCGAAGGAGCGCGCGACCTCGACGGGCGCGGGGACTCCCCCGGTCGCTTCCGCGCTCGCCGCGCGGGCACCGCCGCCCGCCGGCCCGACGAGTCCCTGCGCGAGGATCCGGGCCCCGACGAGATGCCGCTGCGTCATGCCGCGAGCGTACCCAGCGGCCACGACGCCCCGGGGCCTGGCGGCCGAATACATCGAAGGGTTGATCCGGGCCTCGGCCCCGATTCCTAGCGTGGCTGATGCCCCGCCGATCCGGGGCTCACCGCTTCGACCTCGAAGGATGCCCCGTGCCCTCGACCACCTCCCCGCCCACCGGAGCTCCCGGCACCCCCACCCCGTCAGCCCCCGTCGGGCGCGCAGCCGCCCGCGAGCGCCGTCCCGCCGGCGAGCGCCTCGCCGCCCTGCTCGTCGGCCGCAGCTCGGCCTGGGCGGTGCTCGGCGTCGCCGTCGTGCTGCTGCTCGCGATCATGGGTGGGATGCGCGGCTCCGGCCCCGTCGCCGGGATGGACGCCCTGCCCGAGAGCTCGGAGTCCTCGCGCGCCGCGGCGATCGCCGACACCCTCGAGGGCTCCCGCTTCCAGCCGGTCTTCGCCGTGATCACCCGGACCGACGGCGGCGGCCTCACCGAAGCAGACTCTGCCGGGATCGAGACCCTCCGCGCCGCGCTGCAGACCGCCTCGGGACGGGAGGCGATCGGCCCCATGCCCGCCGCGGACGGTGAGGCGGACCTGCTGGTCACGACCGTCGACGCGCGGGCGGATACCGAGGCGATCGACGCGATGATCGCCGACCTGCGGGAGACCGCCCGGGACTCGGCTCCCGAGGGGCTGACGGTGTCGATCACGGGCGGTCCCGCTGTCGGCTCCGACATCCGCGGGGCCTTCGCGGGGGCTGACTTCCGCCTGCTCGCGGTGACGATCGCCGTGGTCGCGGTGCTGCTCCTGCTCACCTATCGCTCGCCGATCCTGTGGCTGCTGCCGCTCGCGGTCGTGGCGCTGGCCGACGGCGCCGCCGGGCGCGTCACCGACACCCTCGGCGAGCAGTTCTCCCTCGCCTTCGACGCGGGCGTCATCTCGGTTCTGGTGTTCGGCGCGGGCACGAACTACGCGCTGCTGCTCATCTCCCGCTACCGCGAGGAGCTGCACCACGCGGAGGATCACCGGGCCGCCCTCGCCCTCGCCTGGCGCCGCACGGTCCCGGCGATCCTGGCCTCGAACATCACGGTCGTCCTCGCCCTGCTGACACTGCTCGCCGCGGTCATGCCCGCGACCCGCGGCCTCGGCCTCGCCGCCGCGGCGGGGCTGCTGATCGCAGTGGTCGCGGCGCTGTTCCCGCTCACCTCCCTGCTCGCCGTCTGCGGCCGACGGGTGTTCTGGCCGTTCGTCCCGCGCCCGGGCGCGACCGCGGGGCACCGTGACGACGCAGAGCGCCGTGACGGGGCGGAGCACGGCCCCTTCGCGGCCGTCGCCCGCGCCGTCACCGGGCGGCCGTGGATCGCTGCCGCCGGCTCCGTGCTACTCCTGGCGGTGCTGGCCACCGGTCTGCTCGGCACCCGGGTGGGGCTCTCGCAGGACGAGCAGTTCGCCGCGGCGAACGAGTCCTCCACCGGCTTCGCGACGATGGCCGAGCACTACGGCGCCGGCGAGAGCGCCCCGCACCGGATCGTGGTCCGCGAGGATGCCGCCGAGGCGGTGATCGCGGCGGCCGAGTCGGTGCCCGGCATCGAGCGCGTCGCGACCACCGGGACCACGGCCGACGGATGGGCGGTCCTCTCCGCCGTCGGCTCCGCGGAGCCCGAGTCGCCCGCCGCGTCCGCCGAGGTCGAGGGGCTACGGGACGCGCTGCACGCGCTGTCCGGGGCCGACGCCCTCGTCGGCGGCACCAGCGCCACCGCGGTGGACGTGCGCGGCGACTCCGCCCGTGACCTGCTGGTCGTGGCCCCGCTGATCCTGCTGGTCGTGCTCGCGGTGCTGGTCCTGCTGCTGCGGGCGGTGGTCTCACCGCTCGTGCTGCTCGCGGTGAACGTGCTCAGCGCCGTCGCGGCGATCGGGCTGGGCCTGTTCGCGGGGAGGACCCTGCTGGGCATCCCCGCGCTCGACGTGACCGTGCCGCTGCTGGCCTTCCTGTTCCTCGTGGCCCTCGGCGTGGACTACACGATCTTCCTGGTCCACCGGGCGCGGCACGAGGCGGCGACCCATGGCACCGCGCACGGTATGGTCCGGGCGGTCGGCTCCACGGGCGTGGTGATCACGAGCGCGGGCGTGGTGCTCGCGGCGGTCTTCGCGGCCCTCGGTGTGCTGCCCCTCGTCGTCCTCGGACAGCTGGGCCTGATCGTCGGACTCGGAGTCCTGCTGGACACGCTCCTCGTGCGCACCGTGTTGGTGCCGGCGCTGTTCGCGCTGATCGGCGAGCGCATGTGGTGGCCGACGGCGCAGCTCGGGACCTCCTCGGAGCGCGTCGCGGAGCCGGTGCCGGCAAGGGCCTGACCTCCGCCCCACGACCACTTCGGCGAGGCTAGCCTCACCTGTTTGTGCAGGTCAGGCTAGCCTCGCCTTGCTTGATTGGACTAAGTCCAAAGAACTATGCTCGGCGCATGAGCCTCCTCGACCTGCCCCCGCGCCCCTCCCCTGCCCGACCGACCACTCCCGCTCGATCGACTGCCCCGGCGGTCCCGTCGTCGGCTCCCACCGCGCCGTCGGCGGCGACCCCGAGCCCGCCCTCGACCGCGACCCCGTCGTCCGAGCACGCCGAGGAACGGACCTCCCGCTCGGACCGCGTGAACCGGCTGCGCGCCGGGGTGCTGGGCGCGAACGACGGCATCGTCTCCGTCGCCGGCCTCGCCGTCGGCGTCGCCGGTGCCACGACGGACATCCGCTGGCTGCTCATCGCGGGGCTCGCCTCGCTGGTCGCGGGTGCCCTGTCGATGGCGATGGGCGAGTATGTCTCGGTCTCGACCCAGCGCGACACCGACACTGCGCTCATCGAGCGCACCCGCCGCGACCTCGCCGCGCAGCCTGCCGCGGAGCACGAGCGGCTCATCGCCTCGCTCGTCGAGTCCGGGATCCCGAGCGATGTGGCACGGCAGGTGGCCGACTCGATGGAGCGCCACGACGCGCTCGCCGCCCACACCCGCTTCCGCCACGGCGTGGAGCAGGAGGCCGTGGTCTCGCCGGTCTCCGCGGCACTCGCCTCCCTGGTCTCCTTTACCCTCGGCGGGGTCATCCCGCTGCTCGCGATCCTCGCGAGCCCGCCGATGCTGCGCCTCCCCGCGACGATGCTCGCGGTGGTCCTCGCCCTGGCCCTGCTCGGCCTGCTCAGCGCCCGGCTCGGCGAGTCCAATGCCCGTGCGGCGACGATCCGCACGATCGTCGGCGGCATCCTCGCCCTGCTCGTCACCTACGGGATCGGCGCGCTGCTCGGGGTCGCGATCGGCTGACACAACGGTCGGGCGCCTCGTCCTCAGGAACTGGCGCAGGGCGCTTCTCCGGTGCCCCTCGTCAGGTACTGGCGCATAGCGTCGCAGTACGCCTATATAGCCGTAGTGGAACGCTACGCGCCAGTAACTGACCACCGCCCCCGGCCCAGACAGTCAGGACCCGACCGGCAGGCCCAGCTCAGGCCCCCGGCACACGGCAGAGACGACCCGACCACCAGGCCCGGCTCATGACAGCGGCCCGGCACCCTC